>NZ_WAJS01000004.1 GCF_008831045.1 Adlercreutzia muris | reverse complement strand
GCAAGCGCGGGCGGGATGACGGGGCTCCCGAGGAGTACGGGTCCGGCATCGACTGGAACGAGTTCCACATGCCAACCCGGTACAGACAGTGAATAATGCTAAGAGCACACTTTTTGAGCCTTAACCCGCAACACCGCTCTCAGCCAAACGACCACATGCCGCACAATAAAATATCCCCCGAAGTTTGCATGCAAAGCAGAGGCCCGGGGGATTTCGCATTGCCTATGATAGCATGTACTTTCCCAAAGAGAAGGATTTATTTGCAATGAGCACACCACCGGCCGAGGAGCGGAAGCCGCATGTCAACGTCTATCTCGATCTTCACCGCAAAGGAGCTCCTCAGTTTTTAGCCGCCAAAGTGTTCAAAGGCATTGCCGATGGAATCACTTCCTTCAAATTGAGAGTGCGACCGGGACAGAGCGCTTGCTATCCCAATATTTGCGTTCCTATTGCGGGCATCATCGATTATTTCACCATTGAGCATGGCTGCTCGTTTTCTCCCGCAGCTAGCTGGAGAAACGCTCCTGTTCTCAATCAATCAGAAACCATCCATCCTTATGTTCACGATCCCCTTGCTTCCCCCTCCAGTCACCTCAGCAAGGTATGGAAGTTCTCTTCCGACGACCATTATGATGTCGTTCACGGCATTATTGGCTCCATGCAGCGGGCCGGCGAAATGCCCCGAGGAGTTCTACAGGGACTTGAGCTCGCTCTCTATGAAGTCACCGACAACATTCTCCTCCACTCTCAAGACGAGACCAACTCGCCCAATGCCGCTGGTTATGTAATGGCCCAGTACCATAAATCGGAGCAGAGGATCGCCGTTGCCGTCTTTGACCTGGGTCAGGGAATCCCCTCCTCCCTGGCAAAGGGAGGGATTCGGGCGAGCTCTCCTTCGGAGGCCCTTAGCGCAGCCATTCAGCGCGGTGTCGGCGACGGTGCAGGAGCTGGCAACGGACTTTGGATGATGAAGCAAATCGTCAGCTGCTCCTCCGGCTCCTTCGAACTGACTTCTGACGGAGCGCGCTATGCCGTGCGGCACCACCAGAATTCGGAAGCCGCCGTGCCCGCCATTTCCGCAGTAACCCCTTTCAAGTCGGGCACGACTCTGGTCGATTTTCAACTCCACACATCACGCCCTCTTGATATTCAAACGGCGCTCAATGCCGACCCCGTCAACCTTTGGGTAGATAATCATCTGATCGACCTGCAAATTCCCTCAAACCAATCCAACGAAGCACTTCTTATCTCAGTTGCCCAAGAATCTCGCGGCTGCGCCAGTCGTTACGAGGCGAAAGCCTTTGCCAACATAGCTGGGAACCTTATGGAATCGGCCCCAGGCATTTGCATACTAAACTTCAATGGCATCTCCATGGTAAGTGCGTCTTTTGCGGACGAACTTCTCGTACGCCTCATTGACCGATTCGGCATCATCACCGTCATTCAACGACTCAACTTCCAGGGCCTTACCCCCACAAATGCGGCAATGTTCGACCACTGCTTCCAAGGACGCCTCTTTGGGTCCAGCCCTCAAAGCGAATCCCACTGATCCCGAGAACGAAGAGGGCGCTCAAAGAGGCGCCCTCGTCTCATGGGTTTACGCGCTCGTCTCGACAGCCGCCCCGGGCGATGCCGGTGGCGCGACCGTGCCGAGACCTGGCTGGCAGTTCCCTACATGCCCTCGCTCTCGAAGCGCTTCTTCAGGGCCTCCTGGTGGATGGCGTGCTGCAGGGCCACTTCCCGGGCCACGATGCCGTCCCTCACCAAGCGGTACAGGCTCTGGTCCATGGTGCGCATGCCGGCTCCGGCGCTGCTGGCGATGACCGAGTCGATCTGGTGGGTCTTCTCTTCGCGGATGAGGTTGCGGATGGCCGGCGTGGCGGTCATGATCTCGAAGGCCGGCACGATGCCGCCGTCCACCGTGGGCACCAGCTGCTGGGACACCACAGCCTGCAGCACCATGGACAGCTGCATGCGAATCTGGCGCTGCTGGTTGGCGGGGAAGGCATCGATGATGCGATCCACCGTGGAGGATGCGCCTGTGGTGTGCAAGGTGGAGAACAAAAGCTGGGCCATCTCGGCGGCGGTCATGGCCGTGCCGATGGTCTCCTGGTCGCGCATCTCGCCAAGCAGGATCACATCGGGGCTCTCGCGCATGGCAGAGCGCAGGGCCTCGGCGTAGGTGGCCACGTCCGAGGGAATCTCGCGCTGGGTGACGATGCAGCCCTCGTGGCGATGCACGTACTCGATGGGGTCCTCCATGGTGATGATATGGCCGCAGCGCGCCTTGTTCAGTTTGTCGATGATGCAGGCGAGCGTGGTGGACTTGCCGGCGCCGGCCGGGCCGGTCACGAGCACGAGGCCCTTCTGGAAGTCGGCGCAGGCCATGACATCGTCGGGAATGTGGTAGTCGGCGGGGTTCGGCAGCGTGAAGGGAATGACGCGGATGACGGCGCCCAGAGAGCCGCGCTGGCGGAACACGTTCACGCGGAAACGGCCCATGCCGGCCACGGCGAAGGAGAAGTCGTCATCGTGGTTGTGGCCCTCGACGAATAGGGCCATGTCGCGACCGGACAGCCCGTAGATGGCCTCCACGAGCGCCCGGGTGTCGGCGGGCATGAGCGGCGCCATGTCCATGCGAATCTGGCGGCCGTCGGCAGTGTAGGTCAGCGGCAGACCGGCCACGATGAAAACGTCGGAGGCCTTCTTGTCGATCATTTCCTGCAGCAGTGTCTTCAGTTCCATAGGTTCGCTTTCTCCTATCTCTAGCCGAGCCACAGGGTTTCGCCTGTGCCGTCGTCAATCCATTGGGTCGTCATCTTCCATTGCTCTATGCGATAGGTGCCGTCGTCGTTCAGGCGCAAGGCCAGAGCCAGGGTGCGGCCGCTGTCCATGGCGAACGTCGCGGAGATGAGCTCGCCGTCGAAGGTGCCGGATGCCGTAATGGAGCCGGCGCTCCCGTCGCCATCGACGATGGTCACACCGGCGGCCGGGGCTGTGGTGCCCGAGGGGGTCTCGTCCTCGATGGTCTCGCCGGCCGGGGCGGCGTCGGGCGCGGCGGTCGCGGCGGCGCCGTCAGCGCCGGGGGCCGCGGCCGTCGTTTCCACGCCGTAGTCCGCGAGCACCGCTTCCAGAGCCGCGGCATCGCCAGTCGCCAGGGAGCCGTCCACCGCCGCCAGGAACTCCTGTCCCCGCACCTCCAGCTGGTAGGTTTCCGTAGTGGTGGCCGCCTGGCGCTCGGTGACCGAAAGCTCTGCCCGAGCCGTCGTGACCGACAGCACGGCCAGCACTGCCAGGCACAAGATGATGATGAGGGTGAACAGGCTGATAGGGCCGATGCGCACCGATCCGTGGGGTCTAGCCATGGGACACCTCCCCTTCGGTCGGAGCCGCTCCCGCACCATCGGCGGACGGGAGGGCGGGCCGAGTGCCGGCGCTGGCCACGTAGCGGGCCGTTTCCACGGTGTACACGGGCTCCTCTTCCCAGCGCTCGAAGACAGCACCCTCGGGATCGTTGATGACGTAGCCCTCATCCGCCGCCTGCTCCCGATCGGTGAGCACGCGCTCCTTCCACACGGTCAGGGTCAGCCGATGCAGCAGGCCGCCCTCGGTGGGCTCGGTGGCGAAGGTGCACTCCGCGCGGAGGATACCGGAACCGCTCTCCACCGCGTCTAGCGGGCAGGAGAACCACCGGTCGGCCGCCGGGTCGGCGGCGTAGGCCTCCTGGAGGACCACCGGGTCGGCGGCGAATTCTTCCGCCACGTTGGAGGCCAGAACCAGAGCACCCATGAGGTCGGTGCTCTGAGCGCCGGCGGCGTCGGCGTCGGCGTTCAGATCCATGAGCACCGCCAGGGACCCGGCCAGGAACACGAGCAGCAACAGGGCCTCCACGATGAAGGCGGCACCGGGCCACACCCGGCGCTCGGCCCGGTGGCGGCCCACGTACTCGTGATAGCGCTCCAGGCGCTCATCGCCGGCCGCCACGCCCCGGGCGTGGGAGGCCACCGAGTAGTCGGCCATGGAGCGGCGGGCATTTCCCCGAGCCATCAGCGCTCACCTCCCCCGCTGCGCAGGGCCACCGCCGTGGCGCCGGCATCGGTCTCAATGGTGAGCAGACCGTCTTCGTAGGAGAACGCGAACACCGAGGAATCCACGATGGCCGTGGCCTTCAGGGGATCGTAGGGGGCATCGGCCAGGGCGTACTCTTCCATAATGGTGCCGTCGTAGCGGTACAGCCGCGTCTCGTACACGCCGCTGGGCAGGGTCTCACGCAGCACAAGGGCCGGTCCTTGGAAGAGGCTGCGGCCGTCCTCTGCAGCGGCGGCCGCCTCAAAGCCGTCGGCGCCGGCCACTTCCACGGACACCGCATCCTCGGTCACCCAGGCCCGGGCCACGGCGTCGATCTGGTCGTTGGCCCGCACATCGTTGGCCAGCAGCGTCAGCGACAGGCGCTGGTTGTCGGCGACGGCCCCCTCCTGGTGCAGAACCCGGTACACGCCCGTGCCCACGAGGATGGCCATGAGCAGCGTGGCCACGAACAGCGCGAACAGAAGCCCCGTGAACACGCGGCCGAAATCGCGCTCCTGGCGACGGGGGCTGCCGCCGTAGGCCTTCGCGGTGCCCGGACCATCGGCCCCGGGCATACGGGCGGGATTCCACGGGCTCATCGGGGCCTCACCTCCACGCTCGGCGGCTGATTAGCGGCGAAGGCCTCGTAGGTGACCACATAGTCGGCATGGTTCACAATGAGCCCGTAATGCTCTTCCAGGTAATCGAGACTCGCAGGATAGGCCCCCTCCACAGCGGCGCACTGCATGGCAGATTCCAGCACGGCGTTGCGCACCGACACGGCGCTTTGGGCCGCAGTCTGGGCGTTTGCCGTATCCCAGGCGAACCACAGCACCGCAGCCAGCACACAGGCCGCGACGACCGCCACCGTGCGCCGAGCGCGGTCCCTTCTCATCTGGGCTGTCTTCCCGTGGATCATAGGGCTATCCGATCGATCCCATGATGCCGATGAGGGGCATCATGACCGAGATGAGCGTGGCGCCCACGGCCACGGTGAGGAAGGCGGCCAGGGCCGGTTCGATGTTGTCGATGGCGGAGTCGATCTGCAGGATGGCGTCGTCGAAAAAGTTGGCCGACAGGCGATCGAGGGCCGCGTCCAGGGAGCCCGACCGCGTGCCGATGGTGAGCATGCGGGCGTGAATCTGCTCGAATACCGCAGCCTCGCTGATGGCCTGGGCCAGGGAGCGCGGCTCGTCGCTGTCGATCATGAGGGCATAGGCGCCGGCGGCCTTGCGCTTCAGGCCGGCGTGCTCCACCACTTCCATGGCCTCCTTCATGGCCGTGTCGGTGTTCACGCCCGAGGCGGTGTAGGCGGCCAGGGCCGAGGCGAAGCGGGACACGGCCAGCTGCTCCATGGCCCCCTTCGTAGCGGGCACCTTCTCGAACAGGCTCATCACCGCCATGCGGCCGGCCTCGGAACGGCAGGCAATGACGGCGCCGAGGGCCACGATGGTGCAGGCCAGCGTCACGCCGAGGGCCACCCAGCCGATGGCCACCGACAGCCCCACGGCCCCCGAGGAGCCGTTGGTGAGCGAGCCGGCGATGGAGACGTACACGTCCTCGAACACCGGCAGGATGATGATGACCGTGAAGGCCAGGATAATGGACATGATGCACAGCAGCGCCGCCGGATAGCCCACCGCCGAGCGGATCTTCGCGAACAGGCGGTCCTCCTCGTCGTAGTAGACGCCCAAGGAGCGCAGCACTTCCTCGGTGCGGCCGGCATTCTCGCCCACCCGCACCATATCCACGGCATAGCGGGGGAAGGCCCCCGACGCCTCCATGGAGCGGGCCAGGGTCTCGCCCGCGTTCAGGCTGCGGTACACCGTCGTGCAAGTAGCCTGCAGCGCGGTGTCGCCGATGTCCTCGGACAGCATCCCCACCGCCTCGTCGGTTTGGATGCCCGCCGCCAGCATCATGGCGACGCTCTCGCAGAAAAGGCTGATGCCCGCGCTGTCGAGTTTCGGTTTGGCCATGTCCTTTTGCCTCTCCCTAGTACGTGTAACGGTCGGTATAGCCGGTCCCATCGCCGATGGTGCTGCTCGCGCCACTGGCGGCGAAGGTCAGATCCACCCGGGTCCAGCTGTTCGGTTGTATGCTAATTTCCACGCTCACCCATTCTCCGTCAATATATACCATGTTCCAAGCGTGATAGATGTCATCGGGGGCAACGTAGCCCGTTATGAGCTGACAGGGAATGCCCAGGGAGCGCAACATGGCGGCACCAAGCGAGGCGTAATCGAAGCAGATGCCCGTGCCCGCGGCCAAGGTGGCGTCGGGATCGGGCACGTAGCCGGTAACCGAGGCCAGCTCGGCGGCCTTATCATGGTCGTAGGAGATGTTGGCCACCACCCACTGGTAGATGCTGCGCACCACGTCGCCCTGGTTGGCAGCGCCCTGGGCCAGCTCGCGGGCCTTGGCCACCACCGCCGAGGACTCGTCGTAGTTCACGAACATATTGGGCACGAGGAAGGGAGCCTGCTCGCTGGCCAGCGACACGTCGGCCGTGGTGGCGAACAGCTCGACGTAGTTGTTGCCCGAGGTGTTCTGCATGACGCGGAAGCTGTAGGAGCCGCTGCCCATGTTGAGAGGCGCCACGATGGGCGTGCCATCGCTGGGCAGATCGTAGTTGTAGCTGGCCTCGCCCTTGCTCACCTGGAACTTGAGCCGGCTATCGCTTTTGGCCGACGCCCCCACGTAGCCGTCGGCCACCGCCGAAACGTCGATGGAGCAGCCGTTGCCGGTTTCGGCGAAGTCTCCGTGAAAGGCAGAGAGAGCCACCGAGCCCGGGACCGTGAAGGCCGGGCCCGCCGTAGTGCCCCCGTCGCCCTCGGCCGCCGGCTCCGAAGCGCCCGGGGCCGCCGGCGTGCCGCCGCCCCCGCCGCCATCGCCGCCGGAGCCGCAACCGGCGAGGGCCGTCGCGCACAGCAGCAGCGCCAGGGCGGCGGCCACCGGAGCGCTATGGCGACGCAGATGAGCCATGGCCCTACAGCCACTCCTTCAAGGTCTTCACCAGCAGCTCAATTTCCATGGGCTTGGACATATGGGCGTTCATGCCCGCTGCCCGGGCCCGGGCCACATCGTCGGCGAAGGCATCGGCCGTCAGCGCCACCACGGGAATGGTGCCCAGATCGGGCCGGGGATCGATGGCCTCGCCGTCGAGACCCGTTCCCTCAGCGGCGGCGCGGATGGCGCTCGCGGCCTGGTAGCCGTTCATCACCGGCATCTGAATGTCCATGAACACCAGGTCGTAATGGCCCGGTTCGGCGCGCAGGAGCGTCTCCACGGCAACACGGCCATTCTCGGCGTGATCCACTTCCAGGCCGGTCATGCCCATGATATCCAGAGCGATGGCCGCGGCGATGGAGTTGTCCTCAGTCAAGAGCACCCGGTGTCCGCTGAAGTCGCTCTGCTGGAGCACCTCGTACTCACTGGCCGGCTCGACCTCCTCGGACACCAGCAGCCCCCTCATCACATGGACGAGGCGGCTGCGGAACAGCGGCTTGGCAATGAAGGCGTCCACGCCCACGGCGCGCGCCTCCTGTTCCACGGCAGTCCAATCGTAGGCCGACAGAATGATGATGGGCATATCGTCGGACACGATCTCGCGGATCTCCTGGGCCGCTTCGATACCGCTTTTGCCGGGCATCTTCCAATCCAGGATGATGGCCACGTAGCTGCGGCCGTTCTTCTCGGCATCGCGCACGGCGGTCACAGCGTCGTCGCCCGACATCACGTAATCGGGTTCCATGCCGATGGAGCGCAGCACCTCGCACGCGCTCTCGGCAGCCGCCTCCTCGTCATCGGCCACGAGCACGCGCAAGCCCTCCAGGGGCGTGAGATCCTGGTCGTCGCCGTCGCGCAGCTTCATGTACACGGTCACCGTGAAGGTGGTGCCCTCGCCGAGCTTGCTCTTCACGTCGATAGTGCCGTTCATGAGGTTCACCACCGAGCGCACGATGGACATGCCAAGGCCGGTGCCCTCCACTTTGGTGACGCGGGAATCGTTGGCCCGCGTGAAGGGCTCGAATACCGTCTTCACGAAGTCCTCGGACATGCCGCAGCCCGTATCGGAGAAGGTGAACTCGTAGCAGCCCGACCCCTTCACCCGGCTGGGAAGCTCCTTGATGCGCAGGCTCACGGTGCCCCCCTCGGGGGTGAACTTCACCGAGTTGCCCATGATGTTCACGAACACCTGCTGCAGGCGCATGGGATCGCCCACCACATGCTCGTGCTTGATGTCGGCAATCTCCACCTTCAGGTTCAACTTCTTGTCGTTGATCTGCGGCGTCATGATGGACAGCAGGCTCTCCACGGTCTCGGGCAAATCGAAGTCCTCCTCGGACAGGCCCAAATTGCCGCTCTCGATCTTCGCCATATCGAGCACCTCGTTGATGAGGCCGAGCAAATGTCGGCTCGAGGTGGTGATCTTCGTGAGGCAGTCCTTCACCCGCTCCGGATCGTTCACGTACATGGAGGCAATGGCCGTCAGCCCCATGATGGAGTTCATGGGCGTGCGAATATCGTGGCTCATGGAGTTCAGGAAGTCGGTCTTGGCGCGGCTGGCGCGCTCAGCCTCGTTGAAAGCGTCCTGCAACGCGTTGTGCTGGGCGATCTCGCGCTCCTTCACATCGGTCACGTCCTGAACTGACAAGAGCACGCTCGTCACCACGCCGGAGCCGTTGCGCTGCAGCGGGATCATGGAGGCCTGGTTCCATTTCACCTCGCCGGTCTCCTGATCCTTAAGGCGATATTCGAAGTGTAGGTAGGGCACCTCGGGCGTCAGATGCTCGCGGACGTACTCGGGCGTCAGCTCCGCCTTCATGCGCTCGCGCTCGCCATCGTCGCAGAAGCGCGTCTCCCAATAGTAGCGGAACATGTGGTACTCGCCGTTGCGGGGCAGATCGTCCTTGATGCCCTCGTCCTTCAGGTACTCGTAGGTGTTGTTCTCCAGATCGATCACAGCGAAGCGCTGGAACAGGGCCAGCGATGAGTATACGATGCTCGTCACATGCTCGCTCTCGCTGATGAGCTTACGGCGCTGGCGCATAGTCTGCACGAGCAGGAAGCCCGCCACCAGGGCCAATGCACCGCCCACCAGGGCTACCAGCATGAGGCCGGCCAGATTGGCGCGAGCCTGCATGGCGTCGGTGATGGAGGCGGGGAAGGTGCGCATGAGCATCCAGTCGTAGTTGGCCACCTGCATCACATAGGCCGTGCCGGAGCCAGAATCGCCCTGGTAGCTGAAGGTGACCGAGGTGCCGTTGCGGAAGGCCTCTTCCAGCTCGGTGCGTGAGATGTTACCCGAGCCCTCCCCTTCCAGGTACAGATCGACGGCGTTGCGCACGTTGTTGCTGTAGGTGGTGGAGGAATGGGCCACCACTGCGCCGTCGCGGTCGACGAGGTAGGTATTGGTCTGCTCGTCGAAGATGTAGGTGCGCAGGAACTCCTCCATGGAGCCCTCGCGGTAGGCGCCGCTGATGACGCCGACTACCTCGCCCTGGAAGTACAGGGGCGTGTAGAAGATCACGGACAGATCGTCATAGAACAGAGAGTGGTCGGTGGCGCACACCCCCGAAGCGCCCTCCATGCCCTGCAGATAGTACTCGCGGTCGGAGGCGTCGCCCTCTTTCCCCGTGTTGTCGAAGGTTCGGCCGCCGGCCAGGGAAATGGTCGTGTAGTCGAACTTCGTGTAGTCGGCCAGCTGCTTGATGCTGTCGACGTCGATATCCTCCACGCTCTCAAGCGTGCTCTCGTACATGGAGGCCAGCAGCTTCACCTCGGTCTGCGAGTCGGTCATCCACTCGTTGATGCGGCGGGCCGACTGCTCGGTAGATCCCTGGAGGTACTTGGCGTTCTGCTCGGAAATGCGCTCGTTATTCATAGAGGTGAACAGGACGAATGCGGCAATGACCACGGCCAGGGCGGCCAGGATCACGATAATGCGCCCGCGTCTTACTTTGTTGTCAGTTCCAGTCATTCGTCTCAGTTCCTTTCGGAAGTCGTGCTGCGGCTTCCTCGGCCTCGTGCCTCCACGGCCCCGCCGGCGTCGGCGCGGACCCTTGCGATGCCCTCCCTACTTATATAATGGCGATGGAATCCACCACGAGGCTGTGGGCTGTGCGTACTGCCGGCAGCAGCTCGGGCACGGCGGCCAGGTCGGCGGGGGTGCCGGCATCGTCCAGACGCAGAGCGTCGGACAGGGCACAGGAGGCCTCGTACAGCGGGGTGAAGCCCAGATCGCGGCTCACGCCCTTCAGAGTGTGGGCACCGCGGTAGGCCTCGGGGAAATCACCGGCTTCCAGGGCATTCTCCAGCGTTTGCAGGGAGGTGTCCTGCAAGAAGATCTTCGCGAACTTCTCGATGCGCTCGTCGGTCAGCAATCGGCCGCGCACGGTTTCCAGATCGCCGCCCATGGCAGCATAGGCAATTTCCAAAGACATGATGTTCTCCTTTAACGTGACCCTCCCCAGCAGTCTACTGGTCTGAATCGTTTCTGTCTATGCCCGAAAGTGCCGTGCAGGGCTCATCGAGAGAGAACGCCCGCTCTTGGTCACTCAAATCGTCGTAGAAGACGTAGCCGCCACGACCATCGCGCTTCTTGTGGTAGAGGGCCACATCGGCGCGGCGGAACAGCTCGTCGTAGCCGCGCACGCCGCCATCGGTGGTGGCCACGCCCATGGACACCGACAGCGGGAAGCCCTCGAACTCCCCTTCCAAGGACCGATGGATGCGCTCCACGAGGGGACGCGGGTCCACCGAGCAGCCCATGCACAGCAGGAACTCATCGCCGCCCACGCGGGCCACCACGTCATCGCTGCGCACGCTGTCCCGCAGGCGGTCGGCGAAGTGCTGGAGCACCCGATCACCGAACTGATGGCCGTGGGTGTCGTTGGCCTGCTTGAAGAAGTCCAGGTCGCATACGATGAGCACGTGCCGATCATCATGGCGGTCGCACTCGCCTTCCGCGCCCAGGCGCTCGGTGATGACCTTGCGGGCAAACGCCCCGTTCACCACCTCGGTCAGAGGATCGTGGTAAGCCTTGAACTGCAGGTCGTGAAGCTCGGCCTGGCGGTCGTCGATATCGACGAACTTGCCGAGAGACCCCAGGTACGTGGGGGGATTCTCGTCGGACCACAAAGCCCGGGCAAGAACGTGGAGCCAGCGCGTTTCGCCGCCCACCGTGGCCTCCATCTCCATGTCGACCAAGGGTGCCTCGGGCGTAGTCGCGCGCAGGCGATGGCATAGGTCGCGCAGGTTCCCAGCGCCGAACACCGCGCAGAAGGCCTCGTCCTGGTAGGGGTCCATGATGATCTCCGGAAGCCCCAGCTTGCGGTCGCCCCAGTCGGAAAGCACGATCATGGGAGGCTCGGCGGTGTACTCGAACTGCACCTCGTTGCTCATGGACGCGAAGAAGTGGTACTTCATGCGCTCGTAATCCAGCAGCTCCAGGGTGCGGCTCGAGGCCTCGGCCTCGCCGGCCTCGCGAGCGGAATCCACCACGCGCAGGCTATCCACGGATATCTCGCGACCCGTGACGCCACGGTTCAGGCGGCTCTCCAGGTCATCGGCCACCGCGGTGAGGCACTCTAGGATGAGCGGGTTGAAGGCGCCGCACTCCCCCTCGCGAATCATGCGCAGGGCCTCGTCGTGGCTGAAGGGGGGCTTGTACACTCGAGCGCTCGTAAGGGCGTCGTACACGTCGGCCAAGGCCACTACCTGGGCCGAAATGGGAATCTCGTCGCCGGCTAGACCGTCGGGGTAGCCCCGCCCGTCCCAGCGCTCGTGGTGCCAGCGGCAGATTTCGCGGGCCAGCTTCACGAGCTTCTCGTCTTTGTACAGCTCCAGATCGTCCAGCATGTCGCTGCCCACGGCGGAGTGGGTCTTCATGATGGCGAATTCCTCGTCGGTGAAGCGGCCCGGCTTGTTCAGCACCTCTTCGGGAATGGCGATTTTGCCGATGTCGTGCAGGGACGAGGCCATGGTGATGAGCGAGATGTCCTCGGCCGTGAGGGCGTACTGGTCGGTCATGGCCGTAAGCTGGGTGAGGATCATCTCGGTCATGGCCTGCACGTTCAGCACGTGCATGCCGCTCTCGCCGTTGCGGAACTCCACGATGTGCGACAAGATGTACACCATGAGGTTGTTGGACTTCTCGCGCTCGTAGACCTGATCGGCCACCATGCCCATGAGCGTGCGCTGCTTCTGGTACAGCATGAGGGTGTTCATGACGCGGCGGCGCACGATGTTCACGTCATAGGGGCGGTTGATGAAGTCGGTCACGCCCAGCTCGTAGGCCCGCTCGATATAGGCGGCATCGGATTCGGCGGACACCATGATGACCGGGATGTCCTTGATCCACCCGTTGCGGTTCATGACCTCCAGCACATCGAAGCCGTTCATCTGGGGCATGACGTAGTCGAGCAGCACGAGCGAGATGCCCGTACCCTCCTTCTGCAGCGCCGCCACGGCCTGCTTGCCGTCCTCAGCCTCGATGATGCGGTAGGCATCGCCGATCATGTCGGCGAGCAGAGCCCGATTGAGCATCGAGTCATCGACGATGAGGATCGTCTGCTTGCTATGGTTCAAGCTCGTAGCGATGGCTAACTCCTTCCATCCCGGGCTTCGCGCTCGCGTGCTCCCGCATTCGAGCTCCCGTTTACCGATGGGGCGCTGGCGCGTCCCCGCAATCCGAGGGGCGTCACCGGCCGATTCGCGGAAATTCCGCGGGCGGCTCGGCAAAGACGAGCACCCCCCCCCTGCGTTCAAACGTCATGGCGCCTCCTCCGCTCTCGTACCTTAATAGCGGCTGTCGAAGATGCGCTTGGTCTTCTTCTCGGACCGGGGCAGCTCGCCTACGGCCACGCCCTTGGCCTCGGGGGTGCAGCCCAACTTCGCCTTGAAGATGAGCGCGAGCTCCTCCTCGCAGCGGGCGAGCGCCTCGCCCTCAAGGGGCGTCTCGAACAGCACGGTGAGCACGTCGTGGCCGTTCACAGCCTCAATCATCACCTGGTACTCGGAGCTGGTGCCGTTGGTGGCCTTGATGACCTCCTCCACCTGGGCCGGGAACATATTGCAGCCCTTCACCTTGAACATGTCGTCGGTGCGGCCCGTGAGCGTATCGATGCGCGGATGGCGGCAGCCGCAGGAGCAGTCGCCGGGAATGATGCGCGTGAGGTCGTGGGTGCGGTAGCGGATGAGCGGGGCGCCTTGCTTGCGCAGCGTAGTAAGCACCAGCTCGCCTACCTCGCCGTCGGGCAGGTTCTCACCGGTTTCCGGATCCACGATCTCGATGTAGACGAAGTCGTCCCAGATGTGCATGCCGGCGTGGGCATCGCAGGAGATACCGATGCCGGGGCCGTACACCTCGGTGAGGCCGTAGATGTCGTAAATCTCGATGCCCAGCTCGTTTTGGATGCGGTTGCGCATCTTCTCGCCCCAGCGCTCCGACCCGATGACGCCCTTCTTCAGGTGGATCTTGTCGCGCAGACCGCGCTTGGAGATTTCCTCGGCCAAAAGCAGGGCGTAGGAGCTAGTGGCGGTTATGACCGTGGATTTCAGGTCCTGCATCATCTGGAGCTGCTTGTCAGTATTGCCCGGACCCATGGGAATGGCCAGGGCGCCCAGGCGCTCGGCACCCAGCTGGAAGCCGATGCCGGCGGTCCACAGGCCGTAGCCCGGGGTGATCTGGATGCGGTCGAGGGGCGTGATGCCGGCCATCTCGTAGCAGCGGGCGAACTGGGTGGCCCAGTCGATGACGTCCTGTTGGGTGTAGGGGATGATGACGGGCGTGCCCGTGGTGCCCGAGGAGCTGTGGATGCGCACCACTTCCTCATCGGGCACAGCCTGCAGCCCCAACGGATACACCTGGCGCAGGTCGTCCTTCTCGGAGAAGGGAAGCTTCTCGAAATCGGCCTGGGTGCGCACGTCGGCCACGTCGATACCTTCGAACTTCTTCGCGTAGAACGGCGAGCGTTCCTTGATAGTGGCCAGCTCGTGGGTAATGAGCGCCAACTGCTCTTCGGTCATCTCCATGGGTGCGCGTCTCTCCTTAGGGCACAGTTTTTCGAGTGTGCTCCATTCTAACAAATTCGTAACAGTTAGCGCCTGTGAATCAAGACAATCACGCCGGTATGAACGGCGAGGTGGCGAGCGGAAAGAACGAGAGGGGAACATCCCGGAGAATGCGCACAGCGGCCGCCGGAGGGGAGGGACTCCGGCGGCCGCGGGAGAGAGGCGTCGGCTCGGCTACTCGAAGCTCGCCAGGAAGGGCTTCTCCTGGGCGAGATAGGGGGTGCACAAGTTGGGGTTGGCCACCCACTCGCCGCAAGCCGGCTCGAAGAACTTGTCGATATAGAGGAAGTGGAACGGCGTGGACATGTACTTGCCCAAGAAGGTCATGGGCTCGTCGAAGTCGCACTCGTAGGCGTAGGCCCACTCATCGGTGCCGGAGCTTTCCACCACCGGGGCGAACTTGCAGTTGCGCAGGCCGGGCACATGGGCGCACATATCGTTCATGTGAGCCTCCATCTTCTCCACCATGGCCGGATCGGCTCCCTCGCGAATGCTGAAGAACAGCACGCGATGGCAGGTGGATTTCTCCTTCTCCTGAAGGGTGAGGGTGCCCTCGCCAAAAGCAATGAACTCGCAGTTGGCCACCGACGTGCTGTCGTTCATGAGCGCCGTGAGTGCACTCCAGGCCTCGCCGCCCTTGGCCTCCTCGTAGGCAGCCTGGTCGGCAAAGCCCACTTCGCAGAAGAAGTTGCCGCCGGGCATGGGCGGCTCGAGCACCATATCGGCCAGGAACACCGGGCTCACGGCCTCGGCGGCCGCCTTGGCGTCGGCCACATACTGCTCGGCGTTGGCTCCCTCGGCGAGGGTCACCGAAAATACCGCATTAAACATTGTTGAGCACCTCCATGTAGCCTTCGGGAGCCGAGTAGACGCGGTCGTTGGACACCAGGCGATCGCTCATGGTCGCCCACCACTGCACGTACTCGGGGTTGTAGCGCGTACCCGAGGAGTAGGCCCAGGCTGCCTGCACGATATCGGCCATGGTCCATTCGATCTCGATGATGTTGGAATCGGTGTCGAGCCACATGGCCGGCGACACCGTGACGCGCTTGAGCGTCCAGCCCGCGCCCTCGATGAGCGGCTTCATGTTGGCCATGAAGTCGTCCAGCACGGCCTTGCCGTCGCCGGGTTTGGCCACCAGACGGTCCACGATGTAGATGACGTTCTCCTCCCCGGTATCGGCCAGATCGGCCGCGGGCTCAGACGCAGGTTCGGCCGCGGGCTCGGGCGCCTCGGGCGTCTCCTCCTTCGGCTCCGGTGCGGCAGCCGTCTCGGTGGCGCATCCGGCCAGAACGCCGAGGGAGGCCACCGTAGCGCAGGCTCCGGCGGCCACGAACGAGCGGCGCGAGAGCTGCGATGGGAGTTGTCTCATAGCATATCCCCTTTCTTGACAAAGAATCCTCCAACGGATAGGCTCGGCCCCAGGTTTTTCGCACTATCTTCTTCCACAAACATACTGCTGAGACCCAGGACCGAACCTATTGGAAGCATATCCAGCGGGCCGGAAAATGTCTGTCTCACGAAAGCGGGTACTTCAGCGTTTTCCCTCGTCCAAAAGATATGATTTGCTGATTTCAAGGGAGGGAACGATGCAAATCAACCTACGGGCCCACGGGGTCAACCGCATGCAGGCGGCGAAAATCGCCCTGGCCGATGCCATTATCTGGCTATGGCTGCACCAAGCAAACTACGACAGCCTCTTCACCGCGTCCTTCATCGAGCCGGCCATGCTGGCGCTGCCGAGCTTCGTGCTCAGCGGCGCCCTCGTCATTGGCATCACCTGGGCCCGATGGGATCGCATCCCCCGGGCACTGCGCGTGGGAACCGCCTTGGCAGCCGCGGTCGTGGGGCTTGGGCTCACCTTGCTGCCCCAGCTGCCCGCCGCCCCGGAGTTCGCCCATTCGGCCCTGGTTCTGGGCTTGGCCGTGCTGTGCGGTTTTGCGGCCCTGCTGCGCTTGGAAACCCTCGCGAAGTGCGATGATTTCTCCACCCTGTCTGTGGCGCTTTCGGGCTCATTGCTGCTGTTCTATCTGTTGAACCTGGTGCTCTTGCTCGTCCCCCGGCCCGTCTACGACTTCCTCGTCGTTATGGCGCCCCTGGCCATGCTCTTCGGCACGAATACGCCCGCGCCGTCCTGCAAGCGCCTCGGACCTCTGCCCAAGAAAGTGCGCCTATCGCCCCCGAGCATCGCGCCCTGCCTAACCGGCGCCGCGACGGGCCTGGTGGTGGCCCTCGGCACGGTGTCCATGGCCACATCCCCCGGTCAGCTGTTTGCGCACCCCGCGCCCTTGTTTCTCATCTCCCAGCTGCTGTTCATCATGCTCGGTGTCGTAACCGCCTTCGGCATAGACCTGCGCAAGGCCAGTTACTTCGCCCTGCTGAACTTTAGCTGGGGCTTCGGCATCGTGGCGGGAACCCTTGTCCGCGACCAGTTCCCCCTGATCCCCGAAGCCCTGCTCGTAGACCTGTCGTCCTTCGTCTGCCTGCTGACCCTGGTAGGGTTCTTCGCCTTCTCCGGTGTGTGGATCAATACCTTGGGTCGCACAGCCAGCATGGGGCGGGAGACGGCCTTGGAAGAGGTGGCGCAGGAAGCCGGGCTCACCAAGCGAGAGACCGAGGTGACGGCCCTGCTGCTAGAGGGCCGCTCCCTGCGCATCGTGCAGCAGGAGCTGTTCATCTCCGAGGGCACGGCCCGCACCCACGCCAAGCGCATCTACGCGAAGCTGGGGGTCCATTCCAAACAGGAGCTCATCGACTACTTCAAGCGCCACCTGCCGGAAGGGTAGAGAGCGGCCCTTCGGATGCGGGGATTTCAAGAGAGCGCCTCTCAGGGGCCTGAGCCCAAAGCGTCCCCGCGGGCCGGGGGCCCGAACCCGAAGCGCACCCGCGGACCGGGGGCCCGCGGCCGAAGCACCCCGCGGACTGGGGCCCTGCACCTGATGCGCCCCTTGGGCAAAGGGCGCATCAGGCGCAGGGCCCATTATGCAGATCGGCCCCGCAAAAGCGGGGCCGATCTATGAAAGAGGGGTCGACAACGGTGGGAGGGGGGCCGGCGCCGACCCGCGACAGAAGCACTTAGGCAGTGGCGCCCATCGCGTGGTTCACGGCCACCCAGCTCATAACGCCGCCGGAACCCAGGCTGATGCCGCCGTGCACGTAGGTGCCGCCGGACACGCCCGAGGAGCAGTTGCCCACGGCGTACAGGTGCTCGATGGGCTCGCCGGCCGTGTTTACGACCTGGGCATTCTCGTTAATGGTGAGACCGCCGGCCGTGCCGCAGGTGCCCGGCACGTAGATGGCGCCGTAGAACGGGCCGGTGGCCAGAGGCGCGAGCACCGGGTTGGCCAGGTCGGTACGGCTACCGGCCATGACGCCCGTGGTGTTGATGTCCAGATGCTTCTCGCCGCGGTGGTACACCGGGTCTTTGCCCTGGGCGGCGTTCTCGTTGAAGGCAGCAATCTCGGCGGTCAGGCCGGCCGGGTCGATGCCCAGTTTTCCGGCCAGCTCTTCCAAGGTGTCGGCCTGCACGAAGTGGGCGGGCACCTCGGCGGGATCGGTGGCCTCGCCGCCGTAGGTCTCGTCGAAGTAGCTGCCGTCGCCTTCGCCCACGGCGCCCACAGTGTGCCCCGGCAGAGAATAGGTGGCCCAGCAGGCGGCATCGCAGATGAAGTAGGCGGGGATGTTCACATGGCCCGGCTCGCCGGTGTCATAGTAGGCGAAGGCCTGGTTGAACAGGTCGTAGGGGCCGGCCTCGTTGCCGATGCGACGACCCTTCTTGTTCACGACCACAGCACCGGGCAGGCCGCGGTACATGGCCCAGTCGGTGCCGGCGATCTCCTGGGCAATGGTGCCCTCGGCGATGAGCGTGGCCGGGTCGTCGCCCGTGGTGAGGATGGCCGGGGCGCCCCAGCAGCGGTCCATGTAGGACACGTTGGCGCCGATGGCCATGCCCATGAGCTGGCCGTCGCCGGTGTTGGTGGGCACGGCATTGGTGGCCATGATCTTGAAGGGGTGGTACTTCGCGCGCATCTCATCGTTGTGGTCGAAGCCGCCCGTGGCCACGATGACCGCGCCGGCCTTGATGTTCTGGCCGCCGCAAACCGCGCCGAGCACCGCGCCCGCACCATCGGTAATGAGCTCGGTAGCCTCGGTGCCCATGAGAATCTCGACGCCGTAGCCCTCCATCTTCGCCTTCATTTCCTCCCACATCTGAACGGCCACCAGCGGGCCGTCGGCGTTGGCCGCGCCCAGGCTGCCGCGACCCATGGGAATCCAGCCCTCCATGGGCTCGTAGTAGTCGCCGAACAGCGGGGAGGCCACGAACTTCCAGCCCATCTCCTCGGAGATCCAGTCGATGAAGTCGCTGCCGTTGTCGATGAAGGAGTTCAGCACGGCCTCGTCAACGCGGCCATCGGAGGCGTTCTTAAAGTACTTGACGATCTCTTCCTTGCTGTCGGAGACGCCCGCATCTGCGGCAGCGTAGGTCAGGGGTACGGCCAAGCCGCCGCCCGAGGTGGCCGCCGTGCCGCCCCACATGGTGCCCTTCTCCACCAGGCACACCGAGCCTGCGCCCTTGGCCGCGGCCACCAGCGCGGCGAACGCGCCCGTGCCGGAGCCCAGAACGAGCACGTCCACTTCCTTATCCCAGGCAATGTCGCCGGTGCTGCTCAGCGCGGCGCCGCCATCGGTGCCCGCCGCCGGGGCGCAGCCGGCCAGGGCCGCAGCCCCGCCCAGCGCCAGACTTGAAAATGCAGCGGTCTTCAGAAAGCCGCGGCGATCCATTCCCTTGTTGTCTCCCATGAAATTCCTCCTTTCGGCGAACCGGCGTCCCTGCCGATTCGGGTACCCTTGCATCCTAGGGTCTCTGGGTACCGCCGTCAGTCTCACGAAAGCGGTGATCTGCCCCCAAGCGCTCATCCGAAAGGTATGATTTTGATAAAATCCCCGTTCAGCACCATCGTCAAAAAGCGCGATGATGCGCGGGCTCCGCCCCTTGACAGCTGCCCTTAATTCGTCAGAAAGGGCGCAGTTTGGCACTGTTCGGCGAGAAGCACCGCAGCATACCTGCATGAAAAATCTCCGTTTTGGGAGATTTTTTTCGCGAATTTTTCTCCCAAATTGGAGTTTCTTTTTCGGATTCTCTATAGACAGCCGATGCAGTGCACACAAGATTTTGGGCCGAGGGCTCCGCTGGAAACCCTCGATGCTCGATGAGGCTATAGGCGTCGCTGTTCTGACGCTGCAGGAGACGTTCGAGTAGATCCTACCCGTAGGCGTCGGCGGCGTGGTCGATGGCTTCGAGGTTCATGGCGACGAACTGGGGTTTCACGCAGGCTTGCACGGCTGCCTTCAGCTCGGCCACGGTAAGGGGGATGCGGCCCTGGGCCACGGCCACGGCGAGCAGCATCATGTTGAGCGACTTGCGGGAGCCGGCACCGAGGTGCGCCACGAGCGCCTCGTCATCCACGGGGATGAAGAGAGGCACGGGATAACCGTCCACGCCGGGAGCTTGGGTGTCCTTTGCGCCGGCCGCCCCATCGGCGGCGTCGAGGCTCGCAGCCGTCTCTTCGGCCGCATCGGCGGCAGCAGCCGCCTGCTCGCGCGGGGCCTCGGCCTGAAGCGAGTTCGCCAGGGCCGCCACCACGTCGCCGGCGCGGTAGGGCTGGCTGGCCAGGGCTGCGGTCACGGGCTGGATGGCCGTCGTGGCCGTCACGAGCACGCCGCCCGGAGCCAGGAACGGCAGCGCCCGGGCCGCCTCGCCGGGCTCCAGGGCAATGACCATGTCGGCCGTGCCTGGCGTGATAAGCGGCGAGAACACCGCTTCCCCGTTCGAGCCCATGCGCACATGGCTCGTCACGTTGCCACCGCGCTGGGCCATGCCGATGGTCTCGGCCGTGCGCACCTGCCAGCCCCTGGACTGCGCCGCCTGGGCCAGCACCTTCGCCGCCAGCACCGTGCCCTGGCCGCCCACACCCGCCAACAGAATGTCGATCATCGGGCACCCCCTTCCTCCAGCGAGCCTTCCGCCGCGCCCAGGACCTCGTCGGACGTCTGGTCAAGCTCACCGCGCAATTCCGTCTCTTGGAAATCGTTCCGCTCGTCGGCAAGCACCACGGGGATTTCCCCCGTTTGGAACGGCTCGGGATTCGGAGTGTATATGGCCGGCTCCACGGCCACCGCACCGCCGAAGCCCACGGCCCCCTCGATGGCGCCGAAGGGACACACCTGCACGCACAGGGCACAGCCGTCGCACAGGCTGCCATCCACGAAGGCCTGGCCGCGCTCGCCCGACTTCGGACCGCGCCGCCCCTCGTCGAAGCCGATGCCGGGACAGCCGATGGAGGTGATGCACTTCTTGCAACCGGCGCAAAGCTCGGTGCTAATGCGCACCGGCTCCGCCGGCTT
This sequence comes from Adlercreutzia muris, assembly GCF_008831045.1. Classification (GTDB taxonomy): domain Bacteria; phylum Actinomycetota; class Coriobacteriia; order Coriobacteriales; family Eggerthellaceae; genus Adlercreutzia; species Adlercreutzia muris. The sequence continues at coordinate 79,297 of NZ_WAJS01000004.1, read as the reverse complement.
CTTCAGCTGAATGCACGGAGCGCGGAAGATGATGGCCGAGGGCCCGTCGTAATCGATGGCCGCGCGGGCTGCCGCCACGGACATCTCCACGCTGTGCGGGTTCGCGAACCCGATGTGCTGGACGCCCAAGCCGTGCAGCACCTCCTCGATCACAATGGGCCGCCGCTTCTCGCCCATGAGCGTGACGCCGGTGCCGGGATGCGGCTGGCTGCCCGTCATGGCCGTGGTGGCATTGTCCAGAATGGCGAAGGTGACGTCGTGGCCGTTGTACACGGCATTCGCAATGCCCGTGAGCGCGCTGGCGAAGAACGTGGAATCGCCCACAAAGGCCACCGACTTCTTATGGGGCTCCACCACCGAGAAGCCCTGGGCCATGGTGATGCCGGCGCCCATGCACAGGCAGGTGTCCACGGCATCGAGCGGCTTGGCATTGCCGAGGGTGTAACAGCCGATGTCGCCGCACAGCACCGCCTCGCGCCCCTTGAGCGCCTGCTTCACGGCGTAGAAGCTGCCCCGATGGGGGCATCCCGCGCACAGCACGGGAGGTCGCACGGGCAAGGGGCCGTCGTAGCTGAGCGTGCCGCCGCCAATGGTGCGGGCCGCAAGGGCGGCGAGGGAATCAGTCCCTTCGACCTCAGACGAGTAGCGCGAGGACGGAGGCACCTCCTCGCGCGCAGATTCCGCAGACTCGGAAAAAATGGGATACACTTCTGATCCCATTTTTTCCGAAAGCGAGGACTTGTTTGAGCACGTGGAGGCGCCTCCGTCCTCGTGCGGCGAAATTGGAAGGGCAGCCCGTGTTCGATCGAAGAACCGTCCCAGGCGGCCGGCGATGTTCTCGGCGGTGTTCTCGCCGCGGTCGTTGGCGGCACCGGTCAGCTTGCCGTGCACGCGCAGGGGCAGGTGGCGCACGCCGGCCAACTTCTGCATCTCCTCTTCCAGCACGGAATCGAGCTCTTCGAAGACAATCACATCGGTGAGCCCCTCCGCAAAAGCCGCGGCCGTTTCCACGGGGAAGGGATAGGGCGTGCCCACGGCGAAGAAGCGGTAACGGGGCACGGAAATGCCCGCCCGAGCGGCCTGCCGCTCCAAAAGTGCCAGGGCCTCGCGGGCATAGGCCACCGACACGCCGCCGGCCACAATGCCCACGCGGGGCTCTTCAACCCCTGGGGCGCCCGCTTCCGGGGCCGCCGCCACAGGAGCCGCATTTCTTGCGGCCTGGCCGGCAGCGGAAGTGCGGCCAGCTCCTTCCCCGCCGGTGGGCTGCACGGCACCGGTCGTGCCGGTCGTCGCAGCGGAGGCGGCTGCGGCGGCTCCCTCTCCGCCCCCCTCGAACATCTCGTTGAACTGCGCCAGAGCCGGATCGTAGGCGTAATCCCAGGCAATCTGGGCCAGGCGGCGGTTGATCTCGCCGTGGCCCTCAAAGGCCCGCTTGGGGAAGATGACCCACTTCGGATCTTTCTGGAAGCCCTCGGCGGGCAGCGGACGGCCGTGGGTCTCATCGGCCACCTCGAAAAACGTGGACGCATGGTTGATGCGCGTGGTGGGACGCACGATGACCGGCGTGTGGTAGCGCTCCGACAAGTCGAAGGCCGCGCCCATCATGGCAAAGCCCTGCTCAGGGGTGGCCGGGTCGAGCACGGGCACCTTCGCGAAGGCTCCGAAGCGGCGCGTGTCCTGCTCGGTCTGGGACGAGATGGGGCCCGGATCGTCGGCCACAAACAGCACGCAGCCGCCGCCCACCCCCACGTAGTTCAGGGACATGAGGGCGTCGGAGGCCACATTCAGGCCCACCTGCTTGCAGGTGAACAGCACCCGGGCTCCGCAGTAAGACGCGCCCGCGAGCATTTCCAGGGCCGCCTTCTCGTTGGTAGACCATTCCACATGCACGTCCCGGGCCGCGCCGGACCCATGCAGCTTCGCCACGGTTTCCACCAGCTCGGACGACGGTGTGCCGGGATAACCCGCCACCACGTTCACCCCGGCCTCTAGGGCCGCATGGGCAAATGCCTCGTTGCCCATCAGAAGTTTCTTCATAAGCTCGTTTCCATCCCCATTTGCGCGGTCGGTTTCCTTCTCGCCCGTTTTTGCGCAACAAACTTCGCCAGATAGATGCTTCTTCCAGCCGAAACCTCGAAAGAGGCGCAGATTGCGCGTTTTGACGCCCTTTTCGGCCCCAAGCCCTTCCCCGCTGTCTACTTACCGTAATTTGTTGCGCAGAAGGGCCCCATTCAGCTACGAGGCCATCTCCGCCTTCAGGTCGGCCACCTTCTGCAGCATGGCCGGATCGTTCGTGCCCATCATCTGCACGGCCAGGATGGCGGCGTTCTTCGCGCCGTTGATGGCCACGCAGGCCACGGGCACGCCCGAGGGCATCTGCACCATGGACAGCAGCGAGTCCAGGCCGCCCAAATCGCTCGTCTTCATGGGCACGGCGATGACCGGCAGCGGCGTGAAGGCGGCCACCACACCGCCCAGGTGCGCGGCCTTGCCGGCGGCGGCGATGATCACCTTGATGCCACGATCAACGGCGGTTTCGGCCCACTCGTGCACCACGGCCGGCTTGCGATGGGCGCTGGCCACCTTCACCTCATAGGGCACGCCCATGGCGTCCAGCTGGGCCATGCACGGCTCCATGGCCGGCATATCCGATTCCGATCCCATAATGATGCCCACTACCGGGGTTGCCTTTGCCATGGTCGCGTCCTTTCCTCGTGCGCCTGCGTCTGCACTCCATCGATTTGTGCTTCGATCCTCGCTATTATAGCCGCCGAAGCCGGAAGACGCAGGGGGACGGAGATTTCGTTTCAGCCAACGGCCCTCCCCGCTTTTGGACAAATTTAACGGGAACAGCGGAAAGCGCACTGCGCCCCTCCGCCGTGAGCCCGAGGAAGCCTGTTTCCGTAATGGGCCTTTTTGCGCAGCAAACTCCGCGAAATAGACTTCATCACATCGGTCTCGCCTAGAAAGACCGCATTTCCGTTGCTTTTTGCCTTCACTACACCCCGAAACTGCGCACCCGAATCTACTTCGCGGAGTTTGCTGCACAAAATCAGGCACTTCAGAAACTCGCGACCCGAATCAGCGGGCGTTTCCCGCATCGCGGATCTGCAGAGCCGACTTGGCGCCCCCCGGCCATCAGCAAACATGCGACGCACTCGACCTTTCGGAGTCGTTGCAATTCGTTGACGCTTGGGGCGAAGCGCGGAGAAGCCGCCTCCTATGGCCCACAATGAGCGGCATCTAAGTGACACAGAAACCCGTTTGGCATTGCCCGGAAAAGGAGCTCCCATGAGCCAGCAAACGTTTGCCCAGCATGAAGAGCAGAAGGAAAAGCACGTCGAGGATCACATCGGCGACGAAGCACGCGCCGCGCGCGACCGCGAGTACCGCGCCGACCATAGCGAGCACGAGACCATCGGCGACGAGATCGCCCACGAGAAGAAGGCCTGTCGCCGCCAACAGGACGAGACCGATGCCGCCCTTGCCGAGACCGCCAACGCCATTCTGCGCGGGGAATAGGTGCATTCGGACATTTCCCGAAAAAAATTCTTGCACGGGTCCCCTAAGTCGGGTATTATCTACTACGCTCTTTTGGTGATACCGAAGCAGCACCTGCGGGCGTGGCGGAATTGGCAGACGCGTACGGTTCAGGTCCGTATGGGGGCAACCCCATGGAGGTTCAAGTCCTCTCGCCCGCACCACTTTAAAGCACCAGGCCAGCTTGATAAAACGAGCTGGCCTGATTTGTTTCTCCGTCCCCCAGGCGCAAATAAGTCGCAAGTGATCATCCGATCAAATAAACAATAGCCTGGAAACCCCTTTGAGCCTTAACCTCGAAGCTGCCCGGGCGTGACGGAGCACCTGCCGCCATTGGAGCGCGCACTGATAGCTATTCGGCGATAAGCGCAAATGAACGTCAGTTTGATTTCCCTCCCGTAACGAGCATCCCGGCAGCGCGCACCCTTCGCATTGAAAGCGGGACAATGGGAGCGTCGGGGACCCATACCCGACGCTCTTGCCGTCTACTCCAGGAGGTGCGTTGCCATGAAGCACTCCACCATGCCCGCGGCCGCGAAGATTGCCGTCGGCGCTGGCGCTGCGGTCGCAGGCGCCGCGGTCGCCTTCGCTGCCGTGCTTGCCAAGCGCCATCGCGTGCGTGCTACCTGCAAGCCCTTCTACAGCGAGGCCACGCGCCGATTCAAGATTCCCGGCATCAACCACGGCTTCGTGCCCCAGGACCTCTTCTATCTGGACGATGAGAAGACATGGTTGTTCAGCGGATACATGGCCAACCGCAAGCCGTCGCCCATCTTCCAAGTGGGCGAAGACGGCGAGGTGCGGCGCCACGAGGTGCGGCTGCCCGACGGGTCGCTCTACCGCGGACACGGCGCCGCCATCACAGCTTCCGGCCCCTACGTCTTCCTTACCGTGCGCGACGGCTTCGTCGTGCTCGACCGCGCAGCCCTGGCCGCCGCGGCCGACGGCGATACCCTTGAGGCCACCGACCGCCGCGCCATCCCTCTTGAGCCCGCGTTCATGAACGTGCAGAAGGGCATGCTCTACATCGGCGAGTTCCAGCATCGGCTGTTCTATCCCACGCCGAAGAGCCATTGGCTCACCTGTCCCTCTGGCGAGACGAACCCGGCTCTCGTGTACGCCTACGCGCCGCATGCCCACGGGCCCTTCGGCTTCGGCGAGCATCCGGCGGCGGTGTACTCCATTCCCGGCAACGTGCAGGGCCTATGCGTGACGCCCGACGGTAACATCGCGCTCAGCCTGTCCTGGGGCTTCGGCGATGCCGAGGTGCACATCTACGACCCGGCCGGAGCACACCGAGGCGGAAGCTACCTGGTGGACGGCCATCGCTGCCCGCTGTACTTCCTGGACGACGCGACGCTCGTGCAGACGCTGACGGTGCCGCCCATGGCCGAGGGTATCGACGAGGTGGACGGCGAGATATACCTGGCCAGCGAATCGGCGAGCAACCTGTACCTGCTCGGCAAGTTCTACGGCGGCGGCCACGTGTACTCGTTCCCCGCGGAGTAGATGCTAGGCGGGCGGCACAGAGCCCGAACGAGCGGACACCATATCCCCCATGCGAGGCACCGGCGAGAACACCTGCTTCTTGCCGACTTCGGCAAGGGAGAGAAAGCCCATCTGCACGAGCTTCTTCAAATCGGCGCGGGCCGTAACGAGCGTGACGTCATAGCGGCGCTCGTAGGTTGCTGCGTCGATGCTTCCCGACGGATTCATGACCAACTCCATAAGCAAGCTCTGCTGGCGATGGTTAAGCCGCGTATCGGCCGCCAGCGCCTCGCGGCGTCGGTCGAACTGGGCAACCATAGCGTCGGTTTCGCGCTCCAAGTCGTCGAGGCCGCGCTCTAGAAACTGCAGCAGCTGCCTCAGATAGGGCGTCGTGTTGTTGCCGTAGCGGCTGTGGAGGATCGCTTGGCCGAAGGCAAAGGGCAGTTCCTGGGCCGCAGGCAGCCCCAGCTCCCAATCGAGCAGCGCTCGAGAGAACGGCACGAAGGCCAGCGCCCGCATGCCGATACGCTCGAAGAACAGGCGCCGCAGAATGATCTCCATGAATCCGTTCCACCGCGGGAAGGGAAGTTCCTCGCAAATGAGGTCGCAGGCAATGACAACCGCCACGATGCCTTCGGCGCGACCCCGATACACCTCGTTCACACGGGTGCTGATCAGGTCGAGGCACCAGCTCTTCTGCTCGGCGTCGTAGCGCGAAAGCGGGTCGTTGCCGTCGGCGCTCCCGTAGGCGTTATAGCTCGTTTCCGGACGGAGCATGGGCCGATAGGACAGCGCCGCACAGCCTTCATCGAGACGAGACTGGATCTCCCCGTAGAGGGACTCGTCGAAGGCGCGGTCGCAATACTCGTCGAGCGACCGCAAAACGGCGAGGGCGTTTGCTGCCAGACGCTCTGCCGGCGTTGCAGGCGTGCGCGTCCCCGCCGCAAGAGCGACTACCGCATCGGGGTCGATCTCAACCCCATCGCGGGCCGCAGCAGCGGAAAGATCGGCCACGAGAAACGGAGACTTCCCGTAAGCGCTCCGGTATTGAGCCAGGCGGGCGTCAAGGGTGCCGGCAGTGCGACCGCGATGCATCAAGCGTGCGAGCACGGCGCTCATCTCCGAGGAGATGCCGTACCAGGAGCTTTCTCCCACACATGCCTCATCAGACTGGCTAAACGGCATCTGCTCGTCTACCCCCACCAAGCGGACAAATTCGATGACCTCCCACATCGTTTCGGGAGACAAGCCGGCCGGCATGGGAAGGCCCTGGAACTGATCCCAGGAAACAAGCTCTCCGGCATGCCGCGTCACAAAAGCCGCAACCTCCTCGTTGCGAATGAACTCGCTGATGCTCATGGAATCGCTCACCGCAGCCTCACCTCTCCCCGCAAACTTCCCCTGCCCTGTGCGCCCTATAATAGCGCCAGCTTTGCTTCGGAGCACTCCAAGGCTTCTGAAAATTATTTTCAGTTGTTCGCAAAATTGACTTTGAACTGCGCACTTTCCTGAAAATAACTTTTCTTGAAGCCCGTTTTCCCCTCTGCCTACAATGCAGCCGTTCCCTAAGGGACGCAAATCGACAAGGAGGAGAAAGCATGGAGCGAAGGGATTTTCTGAAACTGGGATGCGTTGGCGCGAGCGCCGCGGTAGTGGCCGGTCTTGCCGGCTGCGCGCCGCAAACCAAGTCGGGCCCCACGGAACTTGCGGGCACCAGCGCCAGCGATGTGAATTGGACTGATGAGTACGATGTCGTCGTAGTCGGCGGCGGCGGGGCCGGCTTCTGCGCCGCCATCGAAGCCGCCGAGGCAGGTGCAAGTGTGGTCATCTTGGAGAAATCTGGCACCTGCGGCGGCGACACGGCCCTGTCGAACGGCATGATCCTCGGCGCCGGCACTCCCCAGCAAGCAGAGCTCGAGGGCTGCACCGACGACTCGGGCGAGAAGTTCGCCGAGGAGCAGATCGCCTACGCCCAAGGCTTCGGTGACGAGGACATGATCCGCGAGATGTGCATGGAGAGCGCCGCCGCCGTCGAGTGGCTTGTGAACGACTGCGGCCGCGTATACGCCACGGTGGACGTCGTCGCCCCCGTAAACGCCTACACCGACGAGTTCTACCCGCGCTCTCACTGGGACTACTACGCTCTCACAGCGAGTATTCGCGGCGAGGAAACCGACCCCACGGCGACGCATTTCGGCTGCCTGCAGAAGAAGGCCGACACCTACGAGAACATCACCGTCAAGACCAATACCGAGGCGGTGCACCTCATCACTGAAGGCAAGGAAGTCGTAGGCGTGCAGACCGCTGACGACGATTTCTTCAAGGCGGCCAAGGGCGTCATTTTGGCCACCTGCTCCATTGGCGACAACATGGAGATGGCCCGCGCCCTGAACCCTCAGCAGTACTGGGGCCTGTATCAGCGCGAGGTAAACGGGGCCCCGGTACAGGTAGGTGCGAGCCCCTACAACACCGGCGATGGCATTCGCATGGGTCTGGAAGTAGGGGCCGACCTGGCCCTCAGCGAGGCCTGCGTCATGCTGGACACCCTCTACTTCGGCGGCGTGGGCGAGGGACGCGGCAACAAGGACGAGAACATCTACAAGTCCACGCCGGTTAAGGGCGCGATCATCGTCAATCCCCGCGGCAACCGCTTTGTCCAGGAAGATGCTGACTGGGGCTACATCAGCACCATGCAGTACTTCGAGAACGCTAAGATGGGCGGCGGCCCCGATTGCAAGATCTGGTGTATCGTCGACTCCAACCAAACCGACTACATGGAGCGCGTCGTGCAGTGGATGATCGAGCAGGATACCGAGAGCCGTTTCGTGAAGGTCGCCGACACGCTGGACGAGCTCGCCGCCGCGGCCGAGCTGCCTGCCGATAACCTCAAGCGCACGGTGGAGAAGTGGAACGAGTACTCGAAGGAGGGCTTCGATCCCGATTTCGACCGTCGTACCGACTTCGGCCCCATCGAGAATGGCCCGTTCTACGCAATCCGGATCGTACAGAACCCGCTTGGCGCCTGCGGCGGCCTGCGCACCGACATCGAGACGCGCGTGCTGAACACAGCCGGCGAGCCCATCGAGCGCCTCTTCGCCGCCGGGCAGATCGCCTCGGGCATGTTCACTGGGCCGTTCTACCCCGGTTGCGGCTGGGCCGTGCTCGGTACGGTTCACTGGGGCCGCAAAGCCGGTCGCAACGCTGCCGCCCTGGACGCGCGCGCCTAGCTCGCTCTCCCAGGCCCTACCCACACCCTCCCCTCACGAGGGGCCGCTGCTACGCAACGCAGCGGCCCCTCGTTCTGATTCCCCTCGTCGCTACATTTTGTTGAGGCTTTTCTCCGCTACCGCTCGGGCTTGGAGGTGAGGTGCCAGCCGTTCTTCCTTGCTACCCTTCGAAGGGGTTGACCAGGTCGATGTCCAGGTAGTCGAAGTCCTTCACGTTGCGTGTCGCGAGCACGCAGTCGTTGCGCTTGCAGATAGCGGCGATCATCAAGTCCTCGATGGTAGGTGTGCGCCCCTGGGACAGTGCCTTCTCGTGCAGCTCGGCGCACAAATATCCGCTAAAGGCATCGAACGAATACGTCTTGTCGGAACAGTCCATCACAATGCCCGTAATCGCCTGCCGCAGACGGTCTTTCCGCTTTCCCTCCGGCAGGCGCAACATGCCGAAGTACAGTTCCTTCACGGTAATCGACGTCAGATATACGCAGCCTTCATGGTCGTAGAACCAATCGATCACGTTATCGTTCGGCTGGGGCCGCATGAGCTCGGATACGACGTTGGTGTCGGCGATGAAGTTCACAGCCACCCCCGCACGTCGATTTCCCGCGCGGGATGGCGTATCGGCTCTTCCAGATCGATGCCATCCGCCGCTTGGGCGGCATTCCGCAGGCGCCCCACCCAACCCGTAGATCCTGAATCCTGAAGCGATGCCTGGAGAATAGCCCGGGCCTCGCCTTGCTGCGAGCGACCGTGCCGCAATGCCTGCTCTTTCAGCCTCCGCTTCGTGGCATCGTCAAGATCGCGAATGAGAATATCTGCCATGCTGTACCTCGATTCATTAGGTGATATCGATGATATCACCTTGGAATTCGCATGGCAATACGAAGATGGGGCGATCACTCAACCCGCCTCCTACCGCTCGGGCTTGGAGGTGAGGTGCCAGCCGTTGCAGTAGGGACACTGGTACACGTGCAATAGAGGGGCGCCGTGCTCGGCGCATTCGGCAGCGGTGAGCTCCGCCTCGTAGCGGCTGGCGTAGCGGTTCTTGCGCTCGCAGGCCCTGCGGCGCAAGGCTGCCTCGTGAGCTTCGTCGCGCGCGGCGCGGGCAGCCGATTCGCGGGCGAAAGGGTCGCGGCCGGAATCGTCCCCGAGGCCGAGTTCCGCGAACAAGTCGCCCTCGCCGAGCGATGCGGCGAATTGTGCCTTCTGCTTCTGCCATGCCGAGCGCTTCTTGCTGCCCATGATGCTTTCCCTCCGAACCAAAAACAGGGGCTGTGCTGCCGCGGCCACCATGCTATAATGCGAACAGACGGTGCCCCGTTCTGCCGGGCGGCGTCGGTTATTTGATTAAGCCGGGTTTACTTTCGACAGGTGGCCCGGCTTCTTCTTTGGCCAAACACCGTCCGTCACTCCTTCCTCATCAGAACAAGCCCGATGATTCCGATCACCACAAGCATGAGGTCGCACAAGGCAGTTACCGTTTGTGTGTCCATGGGTAGCTCCTTTCTCGAAGCCGCCCAGGCGTGACGGGGCACCTACGGCCATTATAACGGGAATCGATAACTGTATGCCCACGGCTGTCGGAATATTCACCCGTCCCCTTCTAGAAGCACCCGCAACAACCTCCCCGGAAACTACCACAGCCAACGATCACCTGCGGGCAGCTGTCGCGGCAACCGCATTTCACGAACTTATCGCAACGTTGACGGATGGCCTCAGCGATGAGGACCTAGCCGTCACCTGCCGTACCATGAAAGCCATGCAGGCGAACGTGAACGCCCGCATCAACCCGTAAGGAGCACCCATGAACCGCACCATTTCTCTCACTCGTACCGCTTTCGCAATCCGCGGCTCGCGCGTCCGCCGCGCCTTCATGGCCGTAGCGGCCGCCGCCCTGCTGGCGCTTTCCTGCGTGCTGGCCGGCTGCTCGTCGGGTAGCACGGGCGCCGATAGCAGCACCTCCCCGGCAGCCGACGGTGCCGCAGCCAGCCAGGGCTCCACCCTGCGCGTGGCCATGGAGCTGGCCTACCCGCCCTTCGAGACCAAGGACGACGCGGGCAACCCCGAGGGCCTCGCCGTCGACTTCATCCGCGATTTCGGCGCGGCCTACGGCTACGATGTGCAGATCGAGAACACCGCATGGGACGGCCTCATTCCCGCGCTGCAGACAGGCAAGGCCGACCTGGTCATCAGCTCCATGACCATCACCGACGAACGCAAGCAATCGGTGGACTTCTCGGACGCCTACGCCATGGCCCAGCTGGCTATTCTGGCGAACGCGAATTCCGGGGTGGCTTCCATTGACGATTTGAACCAGCCGGGCAAGAAGGTGGCCGTGAAGACCGGATCGACCGGCGATGTGTACGCCACGAAGAACCTCACGAACGCCGAGATCGTGCGGCTGGCCGACGAGAGCGCGTGCGTGACCGAGGTGGTGCAGGGCAAGGCCGACGGCTTCCTGTACGACCAGCTGACCATCTACCGCAACCACCAGGCGAACCCCGACACCACTGAGGCGGTGTTCATCCCCTTCCAGGATGCCGAGGAATGGGGCATCGCCGTGAAGAAGGGCAACACCACGCTGCTCGACCAACTGAACGCCTTCATCGCCCAGTCGAAGGCCGACGGCGAGTTCGACCGTCTGACCGAGAAGTACCTCGCCGAGGAGAAGAAGGCCTTCGACGAGTACGGCTTCAAGTGGTTCTTCGACTTCGAGTAAGCTAGCCCCATGAATCGCGTACCCGCCATCTTCCGCCCCTTCATCGCTCGCGCCGGCACGCCAGTACGCCCGGTAAAGGCCGCGCTGAACTACCTGGCCGTGAGCATGGTCGTGGTGGCCGTGGTGTGGGCCTCGCTCGCGGCGGCGGGCATCGCGCTGAATTTCGACTTCATCGCCCAGTACCGCGTACGCCTTTGGGACGGTTTCTGCATGACCGTGGGTATCTCGGCGGCGTCGCTGGTCATAAGCCTCGTCATCGGGATTGCGGTGGCCGCCGGGCAAGGCGCGGGCGTGCTGCCCGTGCGCTACCTGTGCGACCTGTACGTGAAGATCATCCGGGGCACGCCGCTCATCGTGCAGGTGTACTTCTTCTACTACATCATCGGCACGGCCTGGGGCGTGGACAACCGGGTGCTGGCGGGCATCATCATCCTGTCGCTGTTCTCGGGCGCCTATATCGCGGAAATCCTGCGCGGCAGCCTGCTGTCGCTCGACGCCGGCCAGCTGGAAGCGGCCCGCGCCGTGGGTTTCACCCGCGCGCAGACCCTGCGCTACGTGGTGGCGCCCCAGCTGGTGGCGCGCACCCTGCCGGCGCTGACGGGCCAGGTGGCGTCCATCATCAAGGACTCGTCGCTTCTGTCGGTCATCGCCGTCATCGAGCTGACCCAGACCATCCGCGAGATCACGGCCACGAACTACAACTTCTTCGGCGGCTTTCTGCTGCTGGGGGCGCTGTACCTGGCGCTCACGCTGCCCATCATGGCCGTAAGTCGCCACTTCGAGAAGAGGCTCGACTATGAGCACTAAACCCGAAGCAGAACTGGGAAGGGCCGCGGACGGTCGCGGCGTCGGAGAGCGCAACGAGGCGGCCATGCCCCTGCGGCTAACGCTGGCGAACCTGAGCAAGTCCTTCGACGGCACCGAGGTGCTGCACGACATCAGCTTCGACGAGGACGTACGGGCACTGGCCATCATCGGGCCGTCGGGCGGCGGCAAGTCCACCTTGCTGCGCATCATCGGCGGCTTGGAGGCGCCTACCTGCGGCACCGTCTCTGTGGACGGCCGCCCCATCGGCACCGACGAGAAGAGCCTGCGCGCCTACCGCGCCACCTTGGGATTCGTCTTCCAAGACAGCGGGCTGTTCCACCACATGAGCGCGTTGGAGAACGTGGCCCTGCCCCTGCGCGTGGTGCACGAGGCGACTCCGGCGGCGGCCGAGGAGCGCGCCCGCGAGCTGCTCGAGCGCCTGGGGCTCGCCGAGGCCGCCGCCAAGCGGCCCGCGCAGCTGTCGGGTGGCCAGAAGCAGCGCGTCGCCATCGCTCGTGCCCTCGCCGCCCGACCCCGCCTGCTTCTGCTGGACGAGCCCACGAGCGCGCTGGACCCCGAGTTCACCACCGAAGTGCTCGACGTAGTGCGCGACCTGGCCGAGGAAGGCACGCGCTTCATCATCGTCACCCACGAGATGGGCTTCGCCCGCCGCGCCTGCGACCACGTGGCCTTCCTCTCCGGCGGCCGCCTCGCTGAATACGGCCCCAGCGAGCGCATCTTCGAACACCCCGAAACCCCCGAGTTGCAACGCCTCCTCAGCCGCCTGCTGGAATGGAGCTGGTAGGGAAATCAAAGAGTCCGCCGGCCTCTGAGCTCCATGGCGCGATCCACCAGTTCCTGCTTGGTGTGCACATCGACCTTTCGGTAGATGCTCTTCGCGTGGGACTGCACCGTGCTGTCGCTCACATACATGAGGGCCGCTATCTTCTTGTAGGTGTTTCCCTCCAAAAGCAACGCGAGCACTTCGGCCTCCTTCTCGGTAAGTCCATAGACCTCTCGCATAGCACCGGCAGTTGCATCAGGACCAGCAGGCGCTTCCGAGCCCAATGACGTTTCCGAAGAAGATGTCGCGCCCGGCAAATAGCGAATCACCAACGAAGACAGGAACACGAAGAGAAACACGCCGAGGGCAAATCCCAGCAGCAGCGAAAGAACGCCCCAGAAGTCGCTGTAAGCCAACCCGAGTCCCTCGGCAATGAGCGGAACGACCAGATAGCTGATGAAGGTGCTCGCCAAGGTGGGCACCACGAACTTCAGCAGAAGCGAGCGCTCGGTCATGGACGCATCGGATCGGGAGTTCTCCAGCAACACCAGCATGAGCAGAAGCAGCGACACGCAAGATTTGCTGGTTTGCATAAGCCCAATGCCCACCGTGAACCAACTCTGCTGGAACAACGTCGCCAAGAAAATGCCGCTGAAGAGCAGCACGATCAGCACGACAACAAGCGTGAACTTAACGCGCTCCAAGGATTTAGACGCAGCAATGAGCGCTATGATGGCCAGTGTCACAATGACGTTGAGCGTGTCACGCACCAGCGTGTTCATCGAAGGCGCGTAGGACGCCGTTCCCGAGTTGATGAACCCCGTGGCAACGCTGCTAACGAGGAAGATAACCAGCACGAGCACATACAGGCTCCGAATGCTAGAGGCGCCTTCCCGGGAGGGAGGCACCGCAGGGCTCGAAGCGATGCAGCAGCCAGCCCTCTTCGCCGCCATCATCCTGCAGCAGAACCACGCGGCACCGGAGATAAGCGGGGCGCCAACGGGCCTTATGAGATTCCACGGCGCAGGTGCATAGGACAAGTACCCCACGAGGAAACTCACCGCGTAAGAGGCCGACATGACGAGCAGGAGTCGTTTGGGAGAAGAGGCTGTCATCTCCAGCAAGAGAGCACCCCACGCTATGGGCAGCGCGACGTAGGCAGCAGCCAGCACTACCACATTTGCGATTACCAAGGCACCGCGAGCGGGCACTGGAGATTCAACAAGCAGTAATCCCAGAACACTTGCCAGCACGCAGGCAACGAGCAGCCCTACCGCAGCCGCGAGGGGCAGTGGCACGGAGAAGAGGCGCTCCCTTCCTGGGCTCAGTGCCATTCCGATTGCCGCAATAGCGGCCAAGACGAGGAAAAGGCACACGCCGCCATGGCCCCACGCCTCTCCCACCCGATCGGGCGAGAGCAGAAAGCCCACCACGCTGTTGCGCAGCATCGGCCACCAGAAGGCCATGCCGAACACCGCCACGATGAAAATGTTGCGTTCCCCCTTTTCCATAGAAACAAGTATAGCGCTGTTCCAGGCAGCGACAGCCCCTCAACGCCGGTGCCCCAGCGCCCAACAAAGTGGTCGAAGGAAAATTTACATGTTTTATGGGAGACGGAAAGCGCACGGAAAAGGCTTTTATGGGATGCGCAGGAGGTCGCAAAAGACGACGATGGGAAACCAGCGAAGCCCCGAGCTCCGCCAAGTCCCGTCGGACGAAGTTCCGCAACCCGAAGGAGGGGTTACCCATGAATGACATTCTTTCCCGCCGCAACTTCCTGACCGGGTCGGCCCTCGCAGCCGGCAGCCTTCTCGGCGGCGCCGCCCTTGCCGGATGCGCCCCGCAAACACCCACGGCCACTACGGGAGAAGACAGCGACGCCTTCGAGCGCTCCATTGCCTGGGACGCCGAATACGACGTGATCGTCGTCGGCTTCGGAGGCGCCGGCGCCAACAGCGCCATCGCGGCCGCGGACGAGGGAGCCCGCGTCCTCTTGCTGGAGAAGGCACCGCAGCCGGAAGCGGGCGGCAACTCCATCGCCTGCATGCAGCTGCTCTGCTGGTCGGAGAGCCTCGACGACGCCATCTCCTACGTGAAGGCTATGCGCGGCAACTACGAAACCCCCAGCGATGCCATCATCGAGGCCTATTGCGGCGAGATGGTGAAGAACAAAGAGTGGATCGAGTATCTCGGCGCTGAAAGCCCTGCGTTCGTGGAAGGGAAGATCGAGTACCCCGAGATGCCCGGCGCCCAGTCCTTCCGCGTGCTCACGGTGCACGAGGGCCGCGGCGACGGCGCGGCCTACAAGCTGTTCCGCGAGGCCGTGGCAGCGCGGGCAGACCATATCGACGTGTGGTACGAAGCCGCCGGCCAGCACCTTATCCAGGATCCGACCACGCGCATCGTCCACGGAGTGGAGGTGGCCGTCGATGGCCGCACGGTGAACGTGCGCGCCAAGAACGGCGTGATCCTCACCTGCGGCGGCTACGAATCCAACGACGAGATGCTTCAAAGCTTCAACGGCTATAACGGATGGGAGTCGCTCGGCCATGCGCTGCACAACACCGGCGACGGCATCAAGATGGCCATGGAGGTGGGCTGCGACTTGTGGCACATGGGCAACATGCAAACCAACAACTTCGAGTTCGTGGACCCCGATACCCTGGACTGCACTTGGAAGTACGACAGCGACCTGAAAGGCATTCTCGTGGGCGGCAACGGATGCCGCTTCATCAGCGAGACCGACACCGGCGCCACGAACCACGGGCACTTAAACTATGCCGGCACCTGGCATGTGCCCGTACTGCCCGAAGTCACCTACGAAGTGCTCGACCAGGCCATCTTCAGCCGCGGACCCCTCTATAAGTCCTGGTCGGCCGACGGCCAGGAGGAAATCGCCAAGGGCTGGATCCTGAAGGCCGACACCCTAGAGGCCCTGGCCTCCGCCATGGGATTCGATGAGGAAGGCACCCAAAATCTCGTGGCCGAGGTGTCCAAGTGGAACCGCTTTTGCGAAGAGGGCACCGACCTGGCCTTCGGGCGCAAGGGCGATCTGTCCCCCGTCGCCGAGGCCCCCTTCTACGCGGTGAAGCTCACCCACACCCTGGTAAATACCCAGGGCGGCCCCGTGAAGAACGAGCAGGGCCAGATCGTGACCCCGCGCGGCGAGGCCATCCCCCACCTCTACGAGGCCGGTGAGCTCGGCGACATTTGGTCGAACCACTACCAGGGCTCGTGCAACCTGGGCGGCGGCATGATCTTCGGGCGCATTTCAGGCCGCAATGCCGCGGCGGCCAAGGACGACAACCTGCAGGAATCGGTGATCGAAGACGGTGCCGCCTTTGTGCCCACGACCCTGGCCGTCTTCGGCGAAGAGGTCGATCTCTCCCAGTACACAGCCGGCGACGGCGAGTACCTCGGCGTGGCAGACGGGAAGAAAGGCCCCATTGTCGTGAAGGTGGCCTTCGACGGCACCACTATCAGCGCCGTGGAGATCCTCGAGCAGAACGAGACGCCCTCCATCGCCACAGATGCCGTGACCACCATGCCCGGCCGCATCGTGGAGGCCAACAGCACGGAGGTAGACGTCGTGACGGGAGCCACCCTTACCAGCAAGGCCATTATGGCCGCCGTGGAAAACGCCCTCGGCAACGCCGCAGCCTAAGCCCACGAGCCCTCCCCCCCCCTGCGAGAGGCGCCGCGGCTCCCTTCCGGAGCACGGCGCCTCTTGGCAGAAGAGGGGCGCCTCTACTCCCGGAACAGGGCGATAAGCTCGGCCTTGGTGGCCACGCCGAGCTTAGCGTACAGGTGGCGCGCGTGGGTCTTCACCGTGTTCTCGGACAGGAACAGCTCCTGCTCTATCTCGCGGCGCGTCTTGCCCTGGGCGATGAGAGCCATGACCTCGGCCTCCCGCGCCGTCAGATTGCGCTCGGCGGCCATGCGCTCGCAACGAGCCATGAACCGCTCGCGCGAGCTGACTACCTGCTGGTTCGTCTCTACCGCCACGCCGGCGGCGCCCCAGTCTCCGTTGACGGACTTCTCGCTCTTCCATACCAGCACGCAGCAGAGCACGATCACGATTCCTGCCAGGGAAAACACCATCGGAAACGCCGGATTCGCCAAATAATCGCCCAGATGGAGGAACCGGCGCAGGGCCACCCCCGCCAGTATGCCGAACTCACTTGCGGCGCGGGCGAGCGCGAATATGCGCAATGTGGGAACCTCGAACCGATAGCAGATGCTCGCCAGCAGAATAAGCACGAAGAACGTGAACCACACATAGGCGAGCTTCAGCAGAAACGCGGCCGCGTACCCCAGCCCCACCCCGCCGAGCGGAATGAGCAGCAGCGCCAGTATCGCGAGCGGGAGCGACACCCTCGCGAGGAAGCGCACGTCCATGCGATCGCGCCGCACGATGGCCATGGCCAATATGACCACGCCGGCAAGCGCCGTGGCCAGCACGCGGAACATCGCCCCCACGCCCTCGACGTTCTCCATCGCCAAGGCGGACACGCCCGACAAAAAGCCGGCGATGGCCATGATGAGGATGAGTTTGCCCGGCACCGGATAGCGGGTGCCGGAAGCGCGCTGAGGCTCGCGGGGCGCCAGCTGCGCGCTCGCCAGGGCGCAGCCGAGCGACAGAAGGGGCAACAAGCTCGTGGCCGCCACGGCATAGGGCGGCCTCATGGTGCACACGAGAAAGGCGAGGACCGCGGCCACGATGCAGGAGCAGGCACCATACACCATGGTACGCGTGGGCCCGAGCTGCGCATACACCTCGGCCCACAGACAGAACAGCACCGCACCGCCCGGCGCAGCCAGAACGGACACGGCCCACAGCCACGCCGGCGCCACGGCCAGCGGGAGCAACACCCACCCCACGACGAGCGTGCCCGCCGCGCTCAGCACCACCGATGCCACGCACAGGACGGCGTGCCGCCCGATGCTCCCCAAGCCCATCGCCACCAAGGCCAAGACGAGGAACGAGGCGATGTCGAAAACTCGCATGGCCGTATCGTAGGCATTGCGCGGAGCCATCTCGTAGCCGCTTCCAGGAAAGACCGCCACGATATGCGTGCAGCACAGCCACGCGATGAACAGGCCCATGCCGAGAAAGCGCAGGGGCACGAGCGGCACAAAGCCGTCGTCTTCCTCGCTCTGCTGCGGCACAAGGGACTGCAGGGCATTTCCCGCTCCCATAGCTCCCTCCCTTCGTTTGCGCCCATTGTACCAGGTGAAACCCAGGGGTGAAACAAGGGGTGAGCCAACAATCACCCGGAGGATCGGGCAACTTCACCCGCGACAGAACGTCGCAGCGGCCCCATGATGAGCTCGGCCGCCGAGAGGGCGGTCGCCCCGCCGCTGAAGTGCGGCGCAGATTCCGAAAGCCGCCCTGGGCGGCATCGATTCCAACTCTTGGAGGGAGAGATCACCATGAGCAACACCACGTTTTCCCGTCGCAGCTTCTTGACCCTCGGCAGCATCGCCGCCCTGGGCGCTGGCGCGGCCCTGGCCGGGTGCGCCCCGAAGGCCCCTGCCGCCGACCTCGCCGAGACGGGCGAGGAGCCTGGCGGCGCGGCCGCCATGCAGACCGCCGACGAGACCAAGGAATGCGACATCGCCATCGTCGGCGCCGGCGGGGCTGGTATGTGGGCGGCCGTGGAGGCCGTGCGCGCCGGCAAGTCGGTCATCGTCATCGAGAAGGGCGGCGACGTGGGCGTCTCCAACGGCTCCATCGCCGGCGGCCCGTTCATGGTGGGCTCGAAGCTCCAGCAGCAGGCCGGCATCACCTTCTCCATCGAAGAGGCCTTCAACCACATCATGGAGTACTCCCACTGGTCCACGAACGCCGCGGCCGTGAAGCGGGCCCTGGAGCTGTCGGGCAGCACCGTGGACGAGTTCACCGACGAGTTCGGCGTCGCCACGGGCCTGCGCCCCGACAACTACGGCGCCGGTCACGACTCGGTGCGCTGCAACTTCCAGTCCGATCCGAAGGACTCCAAGACCCAGGCCAAGGGCGTGGACCGCATGGGCCCGCTGCAGAGCTTCGTTGAGGCCAACGGCGGCGAGTTCATCTTCAACACCGCCGGCAAGCGCCTCATCATGGAGGACGGCACCTGCGCGGGCATCCAGTGCGAGGGCGATAGCGTCATCGACGTGAAGGCCAAGGCCGTCATCGTGGCCACCGGCGGCTTCCTCGGCAACGTAGACATGATGACCGAGCGCTTCGGAACCTTCGTGAACCCCCTCGGCAGCATCCTGTCGGTGGGCGAGGGCATCGAGATGGTGCAGGAGATCGGCGGCCAGGTGTCCACCCAGTGGGGCATCGCCGGCAACGAGTTCTCCGGTTCCAATCAGAACGCCGACGGCCTGTGGGGCAAGGGCAACGCCGCCTTCTCCATCGGCATCTACGGCACCCTGCTCGTGAACAACCAGGGCCGCCGCTTCAGCAACGAGGGCAAGTTCGCGAACCTGCCCCTGGCTCTGGGCGGCGCTATCTCGCTGGTCGGCGGCCAGTACTACGCCGTGGTGGACCAGGCTTACGTGGACGGTCTGGCCGGCGGCACCGACCCGTGGACGCTGTGCGGCGCCGACGAGGCGAACTGGCGCACCGGCATGATGACCCTGAAGGACAAGCCCCTGGAAGACGTGCAGGCGAACATCGACGCCGGCGTGGATGCAGGTTGGATCTTCAAAGCCGACACTGTGGAGGCCCTGGCCGAGGCTATTGGCGCCCCCGAGCTGGTGGCGACGCTGGACGAGTACAACGGCTACTGCGCCACGGGCAAGGACGAGCAGTTCTACAAGCCGGCCTGCTTCCTGCAGCCGGTGGAGACGGGCCCCTTCTACGCCATGCAGTACGAGCCGAGCGCCTGGGTGACCATCGGCGGCATCCGCACCAACGACCGCTTGCAGGCCATCGACAATGCGGGCATCGCCATCCCGGGCCTGTACGTGGCTGGCGCCGACAACGGCACCCTCATGAGCGCCCCCTATTGCGACTACGAGGGATTCTCCCTCATGTGCGCCTACAGCGGCGGCCGCATGGCCGGCATGTACGCCGCCGAGGCCGTGGCCTAGGGAAACTCGGCCACCCGGGGCATCGCGGGCTCTCCCTCCCCGGCCCGCGATGCCCCTTCGCAGGCGCTCTCCCGCTTCCTCCGCAAACCCCCTGCGGGCTTTCCCTCCCCGGCCCGCATCCCTTCCAGTGCCGTCCCGTCATCCGGGACGGCACCTCGCATAGGAGGCCCCGTTTTTGCGTCACAGCCCTTTCCGCCCCCTCGGAAGAAGGCGTATTTGGGTTGAAAAAAGTAGAGTGGAAAGGTTGAAAAAAGTAGAGTAGACGGCCCGAAGCCTCAGCAACAGCGAGATCTGTCTGCTCGACACTGAAGGGGCCTTCCAAAACCAAGAACTGGCGCGCTTACCCCCCCCCATCAGGCGCTCCAAGGCGACCATCCCCGCCTCATCGACGAATGGCAAGAGGTGCCCTCGCTGTGGGATGCCGTCCGCAACGCCGTTGACAGAAGCGGCAAACGGGACACGTTCATACTCACGGGATCCGCTGTTCCCCGCCGGGTTAAACCGCATCACAGCGGCGTGGGCCGTATCGAAAAGGTTCGCATGAGGCCTATGACGCTCTTCGAGGCGAACCGATCCTCGGGAGCCGTATCGCTGCGGGCCCTCTTCAATGGAGGGAGGCCGGCAGGCCGCGCCCTTCCGGCGACCTTGGATGATCTCTGCGATGTCGTTATCCGCGGCGGCTGGCCCGCCGTTCAAGCCATGGAGCTGCACCGGGCATCGCGGCTCGCGCGCAGTTACGTGTGGCAAGTGTCCGAAGACGATCTCTCGCGCGTCGACGATGTGGCCCGTGATCCACAGAAAATCAGCCGGCTCCTCCATTCGCTCGCCCGCAATGCAGAGCAGGCGACGGCCACCAAAACCATGATTCGCGACATGACCGGCGATGCAACGAGCGAAGCGCTCTCCAAAGAAACGGTTGACGACTACCTTCGAGCCCTTCGGCGGATCTTCGTCATCGAGGAGACCCCTGGATGGTCTCCGAACCTGCGGTCGTCAATCCGAATCAACAAGCGACCCAAATACCACTACGTCGATCCCTCTCTGCCAGCGGCCATCCTCGGCGCCACCCCGCAGAAACTCCTCGGCGACCTCAGCGCCTTTGGGTTCCTCTTCGAGAGTCTTTGCCTGTGCGATCTGCTGGTATACGCCGAAGCCTCAGAGGCGCAGGTGCGCTACTATCGCGATAACACCGATCTGAAAGTGGATGCGATTATCGAATCCTACGACGGAAAGTGGGCCGCACTCGAAATAAAGCTCGGGCACAACCAGGCAGACCAAGCCGCTAAAAATCTACTACGCCTCAAGGCCAAGATGGAATCTGCCGGAGCAGAGCCCCCGTCATTCCTTGCCGTGGTGGAGGGACTCGGCCAGCACGCCTACGTTCGGGATGACGGCGTCTGCGTCATCCCGATTACCAGCTTGGCCCCCTAAAGAAATACGAACGTTTCCATGGCCGAAAAGCACATTAAGCCTAAGTCGCAGAAGGGTGCCCCTCACTGCGGCGGCCCTTCGGGATGCAACGTAAACGGCCTGCCGCCCACCATAAGCATAGATTCTACCAGGCATTTTTCAAAAATACCCCAATGGGGGTGACGCACCTCCCTCCAGGAAAAACCTAGGATGAACGCCGCCCGCCAAAGTGGGGCGGGCGGCTGGCAAGACCCATTCTAGGAGGGACCTCTATGACTCAAGGTATTTCTCGCCGCAACTTCCTCTCCGGCGCCGCCCTGGCAGCCGGAGCCGCCGCCGTGGCCGGACTCTCCGGCTGCTCGCCGAAGACCATGGCCGAAACCGGCCCCGATGCAGCGGCTACAGCGGGCGGCACCGACAGCGGCATGGCCGTTGTGGGCAATACCCCCGCATGGCTCGGCACAGCTCCCGAAATCGCCGAAGCGGACATCGTCGAGACGCGTAGCACCAAGCTCCTCATCGTGGGCGCGGGCAACGCCGGCCTTGCCGCCGCCGTCACCGCCCAGGAACTCGGAGTTGATTTCCTCATCGCCGAGAAGGCCGGAGCCGTCGCCACGGCTCGCGGCTGGTATGGAGCCGTAAACATTCCCGAATGCGCCGAGGCCGGCAAAAGCGTCGACATCATCAAGTTGAACAACGTGCTGCGTCAAGCCTTCTGGGGCAAAAACGACATGCGCGTCACAAAAACGTGGCTGAACGAATCCGCCGAGATGCATGCCTGGGTAAAAGGCATTATGGATCAGTATGGCTTCGCAGTGAGCTTCGATGCCGACCAGGGTGAAGGGCGAGGCGGCGTAGGCGTCGATATGTACGTGCCGCCCATCCAGGTGAGCTACACGGCTCGCGAGGATTGCCCCGAGGAGCATGCCGAAATGAGCCGCAACCAGATCTTCGAGGACCTGCTGAACAAACAGGGCAACGAAGTGCTCTTCGGCTTCGACCTCGTCAAGCTCGTCACCGACGAGAGCGGCGCAGTCAGCGGAGCCATCTTCGATGCCAAAGACGGCTATGTGCAGATCAACGCTGAGGACGTGCTGCTCGCCACGGGTGGCTACGCGGCGAACCCCGACATGATCGAGGGTATCAACCCCATCCTCCCGCGCTGCCTGACCGCCTCCAACTGGGAGCCGGGAAACACGGGCATGGGCATCAAGGCTGGCCTTTGGGCCGGGGCCATGAAGGATCCCGGCGCAGCGGCCTTCGTGTTCGATCGAGGTGCCGTCCCTCCGGGCACCAAGGCCGGCTGGACCGAGGAGAGCGTGGCGACGGGCGAGCCCATGCTGCCCGCTTCAGGTCAGTTCAATCCCGGCTCGCAGCCTTTCCTCAAGATGAACCTGCACGGCGAGCGCTTCACCAACGAGTCGGGCAACTACGACTGGCTGCCCTACGCAGCCGCCTCTCAACCGGGCGGCGTGTACCTCGAGGTGTGGGACGCGAACTTCGCCGATGACGTGGCCCGCTTCCACAGCCTCGGTTGCGCGAGCCTTACCAATCTCATCGTAAACGTCATGGGTGCAGGCACCGAGGGCTTTCTGCAGGAGCAAATCGACCAGGGTGTCGTCGTAAAGGCCGATACCCTCGAGGAACTCGCCGATAAACTGCTGCTCGAAGGCGAACATAAGCAGAACTTCCTCGCATCCATCGAGCGCTACAACGAACTTTACGATAAACAGGTGGACGAGGACTTCGGCAAGGAACCCTACACCCTGTCCGCTATTCGCCAGGCGCCCTTCTACGGCGTGACCCTCGGCGGTACCCTACTGGACACCTCAGACGGCCTTCGCATCAATGCTGACGGGCAGGTGCTCAAGACCGACGGCGAGGTCCTGGAGGGTCTCTGGGCGGCGGGCAACTGCGCCGGTTCGCTGTTCGCCGACGGCTACTACAATTTGACTCACGGCATGGCCTGCGGCCGCCTGCTCACCTTCGCCCGCCATGAGGTGCAGCACATCGCCGGAAAGAAGGCATAGCCGCTCTGGCGCACCGAGGTGCCGCGCGACGGGTCACGATGGAACCGTCGCGCGGCACCGCAGCACACCGTTGCGTCGAAAGGCGCTTACGAACACGCCTCCCCCTATAGGGACGGCCCTCGCCGAGGGTCGTCCCTTTGGCGCATTCGAGGCAACGCGCACGGCGAGCAGTCAGAGAGGCCCTTCGACTATAATAGTGAGAAGGGAAGAGAGGACTTCGCGTCAATGAGCACCACCAAGCCCTGGCTCGCCGTCTTCGCGGCAGGAGCCTGCGAAATCGCCTGCAATCGGCTACTGAACGCCGATATAATCGCCCCGCTCTCGGTAGCAGCACCCGTTGCCCGCGACACCCTGTTCATTGTGGCGAACATATGCCCGTTCCTTCTCGTGCTCTTCGCCCTGAAACGCGGGTATCTCACCCGGATGGGCCCTTGGGCCGCAACCGCGAGCTGCGTCCTCGTGATCGCCGGAACGCTCCTGGTGGGCCTCCACGCGAAAACCGGCTCGACGGCGGCACTGTGCGGCGGATACGCCCTCTGGCAGCTGGGAAGCCTATGGGCAACGCTCATGTACCTTATCGCCCTCTGCCAGCTCGATAACATACGCAGCGCCATGCTGTGCATCTGCGCCTCGGCTCTCATCGGCACGCTCGGCCAGCGAGCTGTCGACCTCTTCTCTCTTCCGATGCATCTCATTCTGTGCGCCGTCCTTCCCTGTGCGACCCTCGCTCTCTCCTCCCACCTGGCGAGGGAGAATCTCGCGCTTTTGAACGAGACGGGCGGCTTGGAGAGCGTCGAACTTTCCAATCCGGCAGCCTTTGTCAGCCCCCTGAATCCGGCTTTCCTGTGCCTTTTCGTGTTCAATCTCGTATTTGGGTTCTCCCTCGCCCTCAACTGCATCTCGGGCATTCCCGTCGATACATCTCCTTCGGGTATCGTCACCGCGCTTCTCGTAGGCGGGGTCGTCGTTGCCAGTCGACGGCGCAGCGGATTCATCGACCCTTTAGCCGCCCTGGCCGCCCTCGTCGTGATCGCGGGCCTGCTCTGCGCCATTGTGTCGCTTTTCCTCCCCCTGGGATCTGCGAGCAACTACATCCTCCGCAGCGGATCCGCCTGCTTCTCCATCATCCACTACCTGGTTATCTTCGGCATCGGCTCGCGCAACCGCATCGGCGCCCTGCGCGTGGCCGCCTGGGCATGTTTCCTCACGGGCCTGGGTACGCTGATGGGAACCTTGTCGGGCCATGGCGTAAACCGCCTCGTGGGCACGAACGATGCCCTGGCCGCAGGCCTACTCTGCGCCATCCTCGTCTCCTTTGTGGCCCTCGCCTTTCTCTGGCTCGCGAAGTTCAGCTTCCGCGCCGTCATCTTCGGCGTGGAGCCCATCACGCCCGCCGTCGCGCCGATTGAAAGCGGAAAAGAGCGGGAAAGCATCGAAGATCGCTGCGCTCGGCTCGGCACGCAGCATGGTCTTACCAAGCGCGAGGTGGAACTGTGCGCCCTGCTTGCCCGCGGCCGCAACGGCCGAGCCATCAGCGACCAGCTCACCCTGTCGTACAACACCGTGAAGACCCACGTCAAGCACATCTACATGAAGCTCGATGTTCACACCCAGCAGGAGCTTATCGACCTCGTAGAGGATGGTCTCGGACGACAAGAAGGCGCATGAGAAAGCGCGGACGCCTCGGTGGGTGGGACAACTCGTTGGCGCACCCGTCGCCCACCATGCAGCCCACGTTAAACAGACCCGGGATGGGCTCGTCGTCCTCGTCGCACACCTCCATGTCCGCGCTCGTGCGCAAACCGCCCATGATGGTCATGAACGTGCAGGTGTTTTTCGCGGCGTAGTAGGGGCCCGTGGACACCGTGGACGAGTCGCCCAGCGTCGAGAAGGCATGGGCGAACGAGTGCCCCAGCTATCGGTGTCGCTCGTGCCCGGCGCGATCATCTTGAGGTCCGCGATCTGGACGGCCAGCCCTTCGTCACCTTCGGTAAGCGCGACCACCTGCACCGCTATTTCATGGAAACCTGCGCCGAGCTCGGCGTTGCGCCAAAACAGCCGAGCCCGAAGGATCGAGGCCCTCGGGCTCGGCGGGGAAACTACGCTATTCCAGGCCCATTTCCTTCTTGAGACGGGCCAGATCGTCGTCCACGGCGGCGGTGGCACCGGCCTCGGCATACTTCTTGGCCAAGTCCTCGGTGGGGTCGGCCGGCTTCTCGGACAGCTCGGCCACGGCGTTGGCGCGATCGAGCATCTCGTCGGCCTTGGCCTCCATGCGGTCGAAGGCGCTGCGGGCACCCTCGGCGCGGTCGCTCGCGGAGGTCATCTCGTTCACCTTGGACTGGGTCTTGGCCACGGCGGCCTTGGCCTTGATGGCAGCCTTGCGCGCGTTCAGCTCCTCGATATCGGCCACCAGCTTGTCGTGCATCTGGCGCATTTTGTCGGCATTGGCCTTGGCGCCCTCAAAGGCCACGACAAGCCCCTCGCTGCGCCCGGCCAGCTCCTGCTTCTTCGCCAGGAACACCCGGGCATCGGCCTCGTTGCCGGCAGCCAGGGCCTTGCGGGCCAGCTCCTCGTACTTCTCCATCTCGGCGCGGTTCTCGTCCACGAGCTTCTTGCAGCGGCGCTCCTCGGCCATGACGCCGGCCGTGGCCTCGCGCACCTCGGCGAGGGACTCGGTCATCTCGCGCAGGTACTGGTCGACCATCTTCTCGGGGTCTTCCGCCTTGTCCAACAGCTCGTTGATGTTCGCCTTCACGATGGAGGTGAAGCGATCGAGGATACCCATGGTGCATCTCCTATCTGGCCGAATCGGCCCGGTTCGGTTGCCCCGCGCGGAAGCGGGACGTTGTCGGCAAGCGCCAGCGGGCGCGGTGCTCCCTTCGGCGACCCCGGAGGCCTTTCGTGGCCGGGGCCGACCTTCTTACTGCGGGGGCCTCGTAGGTTGTACGGGCGGTGCGTCCGAGGTTCCCGCAGCTGAGGCCGTGTACTTCTTTTCCAGGTCCTCAAGTTCGCCGTCGGCGAACGATTCCAGCGGTGTGCTCAGAATCTGCTCCATGCGCTCGGCTTCGCGTTGCCGGGCCAGGCGCCGGTTGCGCACGATAACGAACACGACGACGGCGACAATTATGACCGCTCCGCACACCGCGATAATCGGCAGCGGCGAAGGTGTCACCTCCATGATACGGTCGGCGGTGTCGGCAAACGCCTTCGAGAAGATCTCCTCCTCGGACAGGCTCATGTCGTCGTAGTTCTGGCTCAAATAGCCCTTGAAGATGTTGATGGCCTCGTCGTCGAGCACTGATCCTGTCTGCGCCCCGGCCCAATACGCAGCGTTGAAGCGCCCGTTGCCGTCATCGCAGAACACCAGCACGAAGTGGGCCTGATCGGTGAACAACTCGCTGTACTTCTCCTCGGCAATGGATTGCAGCTCCTGATAGGAACGCACCGACCCGTTCGGCAGGATGTACACATAGGGCTGCACGCCCGTCTCCTCGTAGAAGTGGCGCAGACCGCGCTCCAGCTTGGCGGGATCGTGAATCCAATCGCCGTCCTCGTCGGTGAAGTAGCCGGTTTCGTTCGCGGAGCCGGGCGCGAGGGCCGTGCGCTCCACCGTGGAACGGGGAATATCGGCACCCGAGCAACTGCCGCCACCGAGGGCCACCACCAGCAACACTACGAGCAGCACCGCCGCCAGAACCACGAACACGGTGCCGAGGCCGCTGTTGGGAGACTTGCGCTGAGGCGAGTTCGAGCCGCCCGATCCGGACGGAGGCACGCCCGGGCCTCCCGAGTCCGGCTGCGAGCCGCCCGGACCGCCACCGTTGCCAGAGCCGCCGGGACCCGGCTGCTGCGGGCCGTTCGACTGCGGCATCTGCGGAGGCATTGAGCCGCCGCCTCCGCTGCGGCTGGAGCCGATGAGGCCGCCGAGCAGGCCGCCCCAGAAGCCACCGCCACCGAAGCCGCCGCCGTAGTAACCACCCCCATGGTAGCCCCCGCCGAATCCCGGACCTCCGAAGCCGGAGCCCCCGGAACCACCAGCGGAGCGGCCGCCATGGCCGGAGCCGCCGGAGAAACCGCCGCCAAAGCCACCGCCGCCGCTTCCAAACCCGCCTCCGAAGCCACCGCCTCCGGAAAAGCCACCGCCACCTGAACGACCCATTCTGCTTCCTTACGTTTCGCGCTCCACCCGCTTCCCGGGCAAAACCTGTCACAAATGAACGATGCGCCCGGGCGCTTCGAGGAATCGGGCGCTTTTACCCTCGTTGTGTCCCGCTCGCGCAGATTTCCCGTCGCAAATCGCCGATCTGCCCGGGCGCATCGCACTTTCGGGGCAGGCCTTACCTTCCCGAAGGCCTCCGAGGTGCGTTTGCCGCCCCAAACATGCGCTATGAACGAGCAGATCGCATTTTTGGGGCACGCCGCAGCACCAGAGCGGCCGTCGTCCGCCGACAATGGCGGGAACGGGCTACTTCACAATAAGCACGGGCACGTTGGTCTTGTGCAGCACCGAATAGCACACGCTGCCGAGCATGCCCCGCACCGCGCCCAGACCGCGGTGGCCCATGACGATGCAGTCATAGCCGCCCTCGTCGGCATAGGCGGTAATGGAGTCGTGGGGCGATCCGTTCACCACGGCGATGGCAATGCCCTCGGCGTCGCCCACCAAAGGCGCAATGTTCTCGGCGATGGCATCGGTGTCGGCCTTGATGGCCTCGTTCTCCACCTCGGCCATCACGTCCATGTCCATGGTGTCGCCCATGACGCCGGACATGCGCGAGGCAATTTTGAACGTCTCAGCGTTGAAGTCGTGCCAGTCCACCACCGAGAGCACAGTGATCTGGGCGCCAGGCACCCCGGCAGCCAGATCGAGGGCCGCCGACAGTGCGTGCTGAGCCGGTTCGGACTTGTCGTAGGGGACGAGAATCTTCTTGTACATAACGGCCTCCTATTCCCCGGGTCGCGCGAATGCTAACCCGCCAACTCACAATAAATAAGTTGCAGGGTCATTTTATCACGGGCCGCCGCCCCGCCCGCGGCTCCTGCAAGCTGTAGACGCGGCGTTACCGCGCACCGCCCGATGGACCGCAACGCCGGCGGCCTGCGCCCTCGTGCCCGGCAGCACGGCCCCCGACCCTCTACCGCGGTTCCTCGTCGTTGAGCAGGCGGTGGCGCGACACCATGATGCGGAACACGGTATAGCCCCCCAGCACGAAGGCGCCCAGGTAGCCGAGCACGCCGAGCAGGGGCACATCCAAAAACCGCGGCTGCATGGCGGTGGTGCACACGATGGAGGACCCGATGAACAGCCCCGCCGACAGCAGCGCCAGGGACAGGCGCCCCACCGAGGCGTAGACCGTTGCCAGAATACGGGAGGACACATCGACGGATCCGTTCACCTTGATCTGGCCGCGATCCACCATTTCCAACGTGTTCGACAGCTGAGTGGGCAGCTTTGCCAGAGCCTCCACCGAGGCGGCGCTCGACACCACCAGATCGAGCACCCGCGTGCCGAGCAGCTTCGGATCGCCTTGCTGGGCAATGACGTGCTTGGACACGATCTCAATAACCGAGGTGGACGGCGAAATCTGCGCGATAACCCCCTCAAGGGCCACAAAGCCGCGGGCGAGCATGGTTACCGACGAGGTCATCACCATATTCTGATCGCGCAGCACTTCGATGACCTCGGTGAGCACCGTGCCCACGTTGATCTCCTTCAGCTCGGCGGTGCTGTACTTGGCCAGAAGACGCGACAGCGACGCGAGCAGGGCCCCGTGATCCACCGGCCCCGTCGCCCGCACGAGCCCCATGACCGCTTCCTTCAGCAGATAGGCATTGCCGGTGGCCACGGCCGTAAACGCCTTGCCCACGAGCATACGCTCCGAAACGGTGAGCGTGCCCACCATGCCCAGGTCGATCCACACCACCTCACCATCACGCACGAGAATGTTGCCCGGGTGCGGGTCGGCGTGGAAGAACCCGTTGTCGAGCACCTGGGTCACGTAGCTCTGGCACGCCCGTCCGGCCAGGGCGTCCACATCGATGCCCCGGCTGCGCAGGGCGGCCGTGTCGGAGATTTCCACGCCCTGCACGAATTCCATGACGAGCACCGATTCGGTGGAATAGGCCGGATAGGCCACCGGCGAGGTCACCCCCTCCTCATTGGCCAGCTCGCCGTGAAAGCGCACAAGATTGCCCAGCTCCTGGGTGAAGTCCACCTCGTTGGCCGTGGTGCGCTCGATCTCCTCCACGAAGCCCTCCAGCGACAGCAGCATATCGCGGTGGGCGTTGGAGGCGAACTCCCCCAAGGCCAGCAGGTGCTTCATGAGCATGATGTCCTCGGCCATGGACTCGGCCACGCCGGGTCGGCGCACCTTCACGGCCACCGTAGTGCCGTCGAGGAGGGCGGCCCTGTGCACCTGGGCGATGGAGGCGGCCCCTAAGGGCTTCGGGTCAATGGAGGCGAACACTTCGTGCCACGACTTGCCGTAGGCACGGTCGATCTGCTCGATCACCTGGTCGAAGGCCATGGGGTTCGCGTCGTCGCGCAGCCGCTCGAAGGCATCGCAGTAGGCCTTGGGCAAAAGATCGGAGCGGTTCGACGCCAGCTGGCCAATCTTCACATAGGTGGGCCCGAGGGCCTGGAGCACCTCGACGGCCCGCTCGGGGGTAAGCCCGCGCAGCCCGTGGTACTCGCGCATGATGTGGATAATCTCGTCCATGCGCTTGTGGGAGGTCTTGTCCTTCAGGGAAATCTCGGCAACCTTTAGAAATTCCTCGAACGTGGCCATGGGCCCTCCTTTCCGGAAACCCCATGGTATCGTCCCTAAAGCCGACCTTGCCGATGAACTATTGACTTGGTGCCGAGTCGTTGCCGCCGAGCGGGAGCGACGAGCAGGGCCCGAGCAGCTGAGCTGAAAATGATCCGGCCACACCGGTCGCACCGACCGCGCCACTCAGGACCCCGCCGGACCGCGCCGGTCGCACCATCCCCCACTCAGGGCCGCGCCACGCGCATCCTCGCCGCGTTGAAGAAAAACTTGGTAACGGATTTTGTCAAGACTTTCCCTCGGCGCAACTTCGCGTATACTTAACTCAAGTCCTGTTCCCGTCATACACTGCGATGGACCGACGTATTGAACTGAGGGAGCTTTAGAAGCTGGTGGAATGGAGATTCGTGTCCGTTGACACGAAAGCCAGGATCCCAGATGCGAGCACCCACCTTGTGAGGTGGGTTCATCCTCTGGCGGGGGCGGGACATTTCTATGCCTGCGGCATCTCGATAGGCTCCCTCTCAACCGCCGCGGGCCGCCCCGCATTCGCCTCGGCCGGGGCGGAGAGACTGTCCATCTCCTCTTCAACCAGGTGATTGTGCACGTAGGGCGCAATGGCGCGAATGGCCGCATCGGTGGCATTGCCGGCCTTGCTGGCATTGGCAATGGTGAAGCTCAGCGTTCCCTGGAACCCATGCTCGGTAATGGCGCTGAAGCTCACCGAGGGGCCCTTCTTGATCTTGCTCACCCGCGATACCGCCTTCTCGGCCGCATCCTCGATGTGATGGGCCGTGGCGGTCAGCCGCTCGCTGTTGGTGGTGACGATCAGAGCAATGGACACGCTGTTCAGCGGCGCGAGGCGCGTGACCGCCGTGGAGGTCATCACGGCATTGGGAATGTTCGTGTGGTTGCCCGAGCTATCCACCACCGTGGTGTAGCGCCAGGTCACATCTTTCACTACGCCGGTCACGCCCGACGAGCCCATGCGGATGTTGTCCCCCGGTTCTACCGAGCGCGACAGGCTCACCTGCAAACCGCCGATGAGATTCGAGAGCGTATCCTGAAAACCCAGGGAGATAGCGATACCCACAACACCGAGGCCGGTAATCATGCCGTTCACGTTCACGTTGAAGCACAGCGAGAGCACGAACCCAATGCCGATGAGCCACACCGTAGCGCGGATGACATTGATGAAGATGGAACTGGAAGGCAGAAGCGACGTGCGATTCAGCAGCCGGCGGGCGAAGTACACGGTGATGCGGCACACCACGAAGGTGACGGCGAAAATGATGGCCGCGCCGATGAGGGAATTGAACCAGTCGGCGTGGATGAATTTCTCGAAGATGTCGAAGAGCTGCTCCATGGCTTCATTATAAAACGGCCCCCTCTCGCACGAGAGGGGGCCTGCGGTCTTCACCGTATCGTTGCAGAAAGTGCGACAAACCTTCGCCGCAGATACGCCCGAGCCGCCACAGCCCGCAGCGCAACCGCATTTTGCACCAGCGAGAGCCGCGGCGCTTTCGTCCCCTATTCCCCGACAGCGGCCACGCGGCCAGCCAGGCGGCCGAAGGACATGGCCATGGAGTGGCTTGCACCGGCCACGGTCACGGGGTAGTCCACCAGGAAGCGGCCGCCCATGGTGTTGCCAGCCACGAACAGGCCCGGCACCGGGTTCTTCTCGGCGTCCAGGGCGCGGCACTGAGCATCGCAGTCGATGCCGCCGATAAGCACGAGCATGCCCGAATCGCCGAAGGGCACCACATAGAACGGCGGGTTCTCCACGGGGAACAGGCGCGTGGGCACCTTCGAGAAGTCGGTGTCCTTGCCGCCGTGGGCCAGCTCGTTGTAGCGCGCCACGGAGGCCGTTACCCTTGCGTGCCTGCTGCTCGGCGTCCATTCCAAGCAAGACGCCATCGACCTGTTCCGGGCCTAGAGCGGCAAGGGCCTAGGCCCCTGCCCTTCGGGGGTGGCCGGCATCCCCAGAGGAGGGCCATCCCCGAAGGGCGGCCTCTTCTGGAGGGCGGCCGGCATCCACCAGGGCGGCCTCGTGTGCGGGGTGTACCCTATCCCCGGGTGCCTGCGGCCAATGCGGCCACAAAAAAGAGCGCCGCGTAGTGCGGCGCCCAATCGCATAGTAGCTTTATTCCGCAGCGGGGGTGGTGCCGCCCGGGTTGCTGCCCGAACCGCCTTGGCCTCCCTCGCCGCCCTGGTCGGGGTTGTTCCCGCCATCGGGGTTCTCGGGCTGGTCGGGGTTGTTCGCCCCGTTGCCGTTATTGTCCCCATTATTGTTGCCGCCGTTGTTGCCCCCGTTATTGTTGCCCCCATTGTTACCGGGGTCGGGCTCCGGCTCGGGAGCGGGCTCGGGGCCCTTCGAGATGGTGATGGAAACCGTGGACCCCGGCGCCACCTTGTCGTTGAGGGGGTCCTGCTTCATGACCGTGCCCTCTTTCTTGGTGTCGCTGTATTCGCGGGCCTTCACGTCGGCGCCGAAGCCCTCGCTCTGGAGCTTCGCGATGGCGTCCTCCTCGGACAGGCCGATGACGTTCGGCACGTTCACCAACTCGCTGCCCTTGGACAGCACGTACTCGATCTGGGTGCCCGGCTTCTCCATGCTGCCGGCCGAGGGGCTCTGGGATATGACCTGGCCCTCGGGCACATCCTCGGAGAAGCTGCTCTCCCGCAGCACCGCCGTGAACCCGTACTCCTTGGCCTTTGCCTTGGCCTCGTCCTCGGACAGTCCCGCCAAGCTGGGCACTTCCTTCTCCTCGGGGCCCACGGCCACGACGATCTTCACCTCGGAGCCCTTGGCAGCCTTGCCGCCCGACGGATCCTGGGAGAGCACGGTGCCCTCCTCGGTGCCCTCGTCCACCTTCGGCTCTACCTTCACGGTGAACCCGGCCTCCTTCAGGGCGAATTCGGCCTCATCCTGGGTCTGGCCCACCACGCTGGGCACGTCCACCTCTTCCTCGGTGGGTGCCGCGCCGCCCATGGACAGAGCGAAGGCAATGCCGGCGATGAGAGCCACGGCCAGCACGGCCACGAGCGCAATGATAACGGGCTTCTTGCTCTTCTTCTGCGGAGGGGCCGCATGGAAGTTCTGGGGCGGGAAGCCGCCGGTGGCGCTCGGCGACACCATGCCGCCCACCCCGGCGCCCACAATGCCGGGCATGGCCTGGGTGCCGTCGATGCCGCCGATGACCGCGGTGGCGGCCTGGGTGTTCACGGCTCCCACAGCCCCCATCATCTGGGTGCGGGCGCTCGTAAATCCAGCGCCGCCCGGCAGGGTGACGGGGCGTCCGGCCAGGTAGTCGTTCAGGGCCATGCGCATGTCGTTGGCCGTGGCGAAGCGCTCAGCCGGATTCTTCGCGAGGGCCACCATGATGATGTCCTCGAGATCCGGATCGATGTCCGGGTTGATGCTTGACGGCGGCACGGGCTCGTCCTTCACCTGCTGCATGGCCACCGACACGGCATCGGGGCCGTCGAAGGGCAGCTTGCCCGTAGCGGCCTCGTAGAGCACGATGCCGAGCGAGTAAATATCGCTGGCAGCCGTGAGGTCCTTGCCCTGGGCCTGCTCCGGCGAGATGTAGTGGGCAGTGCCCAGCACCGCGGAGGTCTTATCGTTCACGGAGTTCTTCGCCCGCGCGATGCCGAAGTCCATCACCTTCACATTGCCGTCGGGCTGCACCATGATGTTCTGGGGCTTGATGTCGCGATGGATGATGTCCTGGTTGTGGGCCACCGTGAGGGCCTGGCACACCTGGCCGCCGATTTCAGCGGCCTTGCGCTGGTTGATGGCGCCGCGCTGCTGGATGGCGGTCTTCAGGTCGGACCCGCGCACGAATTCCATGACGATGTAGTAGGTGCCGTCGTCCTGGCCCCAGTCGTACACGTTCACGATGTAGGGGCTCTGGAGATTCGCCGCGGCGGCGGCCTCCTGGCGGAACCGCTGGGTGAAGGAGGGGTCGGCAGCGAATTGCGGCAGCATCACCTTCACGGCCACGACGCGCCCGAGGGTGCTGTCCTGGGCTCGATACACCTCGGCCATGCCGCCGATGCCGATGCGATCCTTTATTTCATAACGGCCACTGAAAACCTTGCCCGTCATTGTTCCCTGTCCGGTCACTATTGCTACTCCTTAACGTTCCACGTGCTAGTGCGTTTGCGTTTGCGTTTCGATGCGGACTCGTATGAGTCTAGCCATTGTACTACAGCACCCCCGCCACTTCGAGAGCCGTCTCCATAACGTCATGGGCTGCCTGGGCCCCCGCGCCCGATTCGCCGCGCTCAATGGCCACAGCCACCACGACCTGCGGGTCATCGGCGGGGGCAAGCCCCACGAACCAACTGTCGTCGTCGCCGTCGCCGCGCTCGTGGGTGCCGGTCTTGCCGGCCACCTCCACACCGTCGATGGCGGCCTTCCCGCCAGTGCCCTCGACCACGACCCCCTTCATGACCTCGATTTCCGCCTCCGCCGTCTTGGGGTCGATGGCCTGCTTCAGCTTCACGGGCAGCGGGGTGAAGCCGCGCTCGCCGTTGGCGTTGTAGATACCGTCCACCAGGTAGGGCTGCATGATGGCGCCCTCGTTGGCGATGGCGCAGCCCACCAGGCACATCTGCATCACTGTAGCCTGGGGCCCGGCCGGGCTCTCGTGCTCGCCCACCGGCTCGCCGCAAGCGGCCCAAGCGGTCTCCCACTCGGTCATCTCGGCGGGATCGGGCATGAGCGACGTGGCTAAGGGCAGATCGAAGTTGATAGCCTCGTTGAAGCCGAAGCTGCAGGCCATGTTCACGAGCAGATCGCTGCCTAGCTGCACGCCTACCTGCCCGAACACGGTGTTGGAGGAGTACCACATGGCCTGGGCCAGGGTGATCTTGCCGTAGGAGCGCTTCTTCACATTGGTCACGGGCGCGTTGCCGATCTCCATCTCGCCGGGCGAGTCGTACTCGCTATCGGCCTTGGCGATGCCGTCCTGGAGGGCGGCGGCCAGGGTGACCATCTTGAAGGTGGAACCGGGGGCATAGAGCGCCTGGGTGGCACGGTTGTACAGCTCGGATGAATCGTTCCCATCGCCCTCGGCCGCGGCCGTGAGCAGCGTCTCGTAGTCGGCCGCGTCGTAGGTGGGCGAGGATGCCAGGGCGTAGACGGCGCCGGTCTCGGGATTCATGGCCACCACGGCTCCCACCTGGCCTTCCAGGGCATCCTGCGCCGCCTGCTGAATACGGGAGTCTATGGTCAGGGCAACGTCATTGCCCTTGGTCTGGATGCCCGCCAGCGAGTTCACCACGTCGGTGAAGCTGGCGAAGTTCTGCTCGCCGCGCAAGGCGTCGTTGTAAGCCGCCTCGATGCCGGCGGTGCCGAACTTCTGCGAAGCGTAGCCCACGATGTGGGCCGCCAGGGTACCAGCCGGGTACTCGCGTTGGTAGCTGCCGTCTTCCTGGCGCACCGACTGGGCGAGCACGGTGCCGTCCACGGTGGAAATGGTGCCGCGCTCCATCTGGGCCTCGCGGGCGATGGTGTGGTTGTTGCTCGGCATGTTCTGGTACTCGGGCGCCTTGATGATCATAAGGTAGGTGAGGTTGGCCACCAATACGGCGAACAGCAGCGAAAAGATCATCATGGTGCCGGTCAGCCGCTTGCCCAGGGCCACACGCCCGAGCACCGCATCGGCCCCGTGAGAACCGATCGCTCCGGTTTGGCGCATTTCCTCGCCCACGCCGGTGCCCTCGTCGCCGCAGCGCAGCAGGAAGGCCACGATCATGAAGCTGGCGATGAGGGACGAACCGCCCTGACTGACGAAGGGCAGCGTGATGCCTGTCAGGGGAATGAGGCGCGTGACGCCGCCGACGATGATGAAAGCCTGGAGCACGATGATGGACGTGAGGCCCACGGCCACGAACGAGCTGACATCGGACTTCGCCCGGGCCGCGGTCACGATGCCGCGGATGGCGAAGCACAGGTACAGAAGCAGCAGGCCGGCAGCGCCCATGAGCCCTGCCTCCTCGGCGATGACCGGGAAGATGAAGTCGCTCTCGGCCACGGGAATACCGCCTGCGGCCACCGGTTCGCCGCCCATGCCCCGGCCGATGCCGGTGCCGAACAGGTCGCCGTCGGCCATGGAGAAGAGCGACTGCACCAGCTGGAAGCCGCCGCCCTGGGCCGCCGCGAAGGGATCGAGCCAGATGCTCACACGGGTCTGCACGTGGCCCATCATGAAGTAGAGGGCCACGGCGGCAATGGCCGCCAGGCCGATGGAGGCCACCAGATAGAGCTTCTTGCCCGTGGCCACATACAGCATGATAACGAACACGGAGAACAGCACGAGGGCCAGGCCGAGGTCCTTCTCCAGCACCACGACGACAAAGGCGAGGGCCCACATGACGATGAGAGGCAACAACGTCGGCAGGCTCGGCAGATGCAGCGGGCCCACCTTCTGGGTGAACACCGAGAGCATCTCCCGGTTAGCCGCCAGGTAGGCCGCGATGAAGAACACGATGAGGATCTTCGCGATCTCGCCCGGCTGGAAGGAGAAGGGGCCCAGTCGCAGCCACAGCTGGCCGCCGCCCGACTCCTCGCCGATGACCGGCAGCATGGGCGAGAGCAGCAGCAAAATGCCCACGATCATGAGGGTGTACTTGTAGTTGGCGAGCTTGTCCAGATTGCGCACGAGGGCCAGCACCGCCACCATAACCGCCACGGCCGCGAAGAGCCAGATCACCTGGCGCACGGCCAGATCCGGCACAATGCGGGTCACAAAGGCGATGCCGATGCCCGACAGGGCGAAGGATATGGGCAAGATGGCCGGGTCGGCCGCCGGAGCGAGCCAGCGCACGGCAATGTGGGCCACCACGAAGGCGGCGAAGATGCCCAGGGGTACGCCCAGGGTGTTCACAGATAGTTCCTGGCCGCCGGTCACCACCATCATCGCGAAGAGGACGATGACGATAGGCGAAGCGATGACCAGGAGCAAAAGCTCGATGTTGCGGCGCGTCACGGGGCCATCACCTCACGG
Source organism: Adlercreutzia muris (assembly GCF_008831045.1). Taxonomy (GTDB): domain Bacteria; phylum Actinomycetota; class Coriobacteriia; order Coriobacteriales; family Eggerthellaceae; genus Adlercreutzia; species Adlercreutzia muris. The sequence goes on along the minus strand of NZ_WAJS01000004.1, from coordinate 42,429 downwards.
CGCCGTCGTCGGGCGTGCGGCCGGCAATGTCGGCCTCGTATTCGGCCACGAGGTGCTCGGCATCGTCCACGCTCGCCACCTTGATGGTCTCCTCGCGCAGGCGGTTCGCCACCCCCGGCTGCAAATCGTCCACGGCCACGTCCGTCACGCGGACGAGCTTGTGGGCCGTAAACCCGAACAGCTCACCGGGAACGCCCTGGTAAATGGCCACCTTCCCCTCTTGCTCCACCAGGTAGGCGGCATTGCTCGCCAGGTAGTTGAACCCGTAGCCGCAGCCGGCCAGGATACCCACGAGCAGCAGGATGAGCATGGCAGCCGTCACGCGCGAGCGGCGGGTCATCTTGCGGCGGCGCTGCTCGGCCAGGCCGGTCACATCCACCACGATGACGGTCACGTTGTCGTAGCCCCCCAGGCCGTTGGCCTCGTTCACCAGCTGGGCCGCGCAGCGCTGAGGGTCGCTCGCGCTGACGAGAATCTTCTCGATCTCTGGGTCTTCCAGCATCGTGGACAGGCCGTCGGAGCACAGAAGCAGGCGATCACCCGCCTCCACATTGATCTCGAACAGGTCGGGCTGTGTGCGCGGATCGCTGCCCAGGGCCCGGGTGATGACCGAGCGCTGGGGATGCACCCGAGCCTCGACCTCGGTGATCTGCCCGGCCTCGATGAGGTCGGCCACAAGGGAATGGTCGCGGGTGAGCTGCTGGAGCTTGCCGTGGTGCAGAAGGTAGGCCCGGGAATCGCCCACCTGGGCAATAACGAGGCGCTCCTTCTCCAAGATTGCGGCGGTGCAGGTGCAGCCCATGCCGGCCCGGCCCATCCCTTCCCGGGCGGCCTTGATGATGGCGAGGTTCGCCTCTTCCACCGCTTGGCCCAGGGCGCTCGCGTCGGCATGCTCCGGGGCGCTGCGGGCAATCACGTCCACGGCGATCTCGGAGGCCACCTCGCCGGCGGCGTGACCGCCCATACCGTCGCATACCACGTACAGCGGCGGAGCCACCACCAGGGAGTCTTCGTTATGGTCGCGCACGCAGCCCACATCGGTGCGGCTGCCGAACGGCGTCTGAACCTTCTTACGACCCTTGACCTTCGCCATTACTGGTTCCTCACGCGCATGTCAACGTCACCGATGGTCACGAGATCCTTGTCCCGCAGGGCCACCGGGTCGTGGACGGGCCGGCCGTTCACCGCCGTGCCGTTCTTCGAGCCCAAATCCTCTACGAAGAGGTTCTGGCCCATGAGCTGGAAGCGCGCGTGGCGCCCCGACACGTAGCCGGCGCCGATGACGATGTCGGCCCCCGGCGAGCGCCCCACGATAACGGGGCCGTGCACCGCAATGGACACGCCGCGCAGCTCCTTGGGGCCGCGTTCCACCGATACGGTCCAGGAGCGCTCCTTCTTACGGGAGCCCTTTACCATGCCGATGCCCGTGCGCATGATGGCGAACAGGAACAGATAGAGCAGCGCCACGAACAGTAGGCGCGCTATGAGCAGTACGAGATCGATCACCGGAAATCCTCCTTAGCTCGAATGGCCGCGGACGCGCGGCTAGATGAGCTGGAATTCGAGGTTGGTGGTGCCCACGATAATGCGGTCGGCATCGGAAAGGGCCGCGGACTTGATCTGGCGGCCGTTCACGAAGGTGCCGTTGGTGGATCCCAGGTCGGTGAGAATCCACGCGCCGGACTCGTCCTGGCGGATTTCCGCATGGACGCGAGACACGTTGATGTCGGGAATGACGATATCGTTCTTCGACTCGCGCCCGATGGTCTCTGCGTCGCCGGGAAGGGTGAAGGCACGGTCGTTGGTGATGTCGTAGATATAGGCCTGGCGCGGCTCGTCGTCGGCCAGGTACTCGTCGTAGCCATAATCGGCAGGGGCCGCGTTGAAGTCCATGGTCTGGGGAGCGGCGGGGGCCGGCGCGGGGGCCGGCGCCTGATAGCCGTAACCGGCGACCGGAGCCATGGGCGCGGCGGCCTGGGGACGACCGCCCTGGTTCAGAATGCCGTAGCGGGCGTATTCCTCCTGGCGCAGCTGCTCGACCAAGGGAGAGGCCACCATCTCGGCAATAACGTCGAACTTGCCGTGGCGCAAATCGTCGTCCACGATGAAGCGCACGAGGGGCTGCCCGTCCATGACGAGTCCCGACTCAGCGGCCTTAGCGGACAGGTACGTCTCGGTCTCGCCGGCCAGCGTGGGGTAATAGCCCAGCAGGCGCCGATCGTCGTCGGCGTTCACGAGCACGGTGTACAGGGTGGGAGCATACTGCTTGCCTGCGCCGACCATCTTCTCGCGGCGCATCTGCTTCTCGGCCTTCTTGGCAATCTGCACGGGAGACAGCGGAGCCGCGCCCATGCGGTCGGCGGCACCTTCCACGGTGTCTTCCATTTTGCCCTCGAACCTTGAGAGGAGTCCCATGTGCTTCTCCTTGTTTCTACCATGTTTAAGCTGCGACTAAATGCACATCGGCTCATTTTGCCACAAACCATTGGTCGCGGGGTCAACAAGCCCCCAACCTTACGCAATCGTCACAGCAAACGGGGCGGACAGCCGATGCAGGCAGCCTCCGCAGTAGGGCGGCGCCGTGCGGCAAGGTAGGCAAGGTGGAGGCGACGGTTTCGTGCCGTCTTTGTATTGCGGAACACGAGGTGCCCGCGCAGCCTATAATGGTGGCCCGTAACCGATACAGGCGCCTCGGGCTGCGAGGCCCGCACGATGAGCGAGGACCCTATGAGCGACGTGAACGACCTGACCATATCTCTGTTCGGCACCGTGCCCGATTCCATTGTGGACGGGCCGGGGTTGCGCTATGCCGTGTTCGTGCAGGGCTGCTCCCACGGCTGCCCGGGATGCCACAACCCCGACAGCCAGCCGGCCGAAGGCGGCACCGTCACGGCCATCAGCGACCTGCTGGCCGACATCGAGGCCAATGGCCTCGTGCACGATGTGACCCTCTCGGGCGGCGAGCCCTTCGAGCAACCGGAGGCCTGTGCCGTGCTGGCCCGCGCGCTGAAGGAGCGAGGCTACGGCGTGTGGTCATTCACGGGGTACCTGTACGAGGACCTGCTGCGCCGAGCGGAGGCGGCTCGCACCGAACGCACGCGGCGCGAAGAAGCCGGCCTGGCCGGGGAGGCGCTCGCCGCGGGCATTGCCGCCGATCTGGCCGTGGGAGATTTGCTGGATGCCATCGACGTGCTGGTGGACGGCCCCTTTGTGGAGTCCCGCAAGTCCTTGGAGCTGAAATGGTGCGGCTCTTCCAACCAGCGCCTCATCGACGTACCTGCCACCCGCCGCACGGGCAGCGTCACCCTCTGGCAGCCCACCGACTTCAACCTGGAGAAGCCCTCGAACTGGTAGAGAGCCTCGGCTATTGCCGCACTCTCAAAATAGTGAAATGATAGTGAAATGGAAATTTCACTATCAGGGCAACATGGGTTCTCGCAGCAGGGAAGGGCAGTCGCGAAAAACCCGCCGGCGCCTCGCTAATCAGCCGTTGCCGGGAAGCGGAGGGTGAAGGTAGCGCCCTCGCCTTCCTTGCCGCCGACCTCGATGGTGCCTCCGTGACGCTGGGCACCGTGCTTCACGATGGCCAGGCCCAAGCCCGTGCCACCGGTTTCCTTCGAGCGGCTCTTCTCCAGGCGGTAGAAACGCTCGAAGATCTTCTCGCGCTTGGCCTCGGGAATGCCGGGGCCGTCGTCGGCCACCCGCACGGTAACGCCCTCCGAAGAGCCGTCCACCTCCACCCACACATGGCCACCCTCGTCGTTATAGCGAATGGCGTTCTCGATGAGATTGTGGAGCATCTGCTCCATGAGCCCCTCGTTGCCCATCACCGCGACCGGAGCGCCCTTCACCTGCACGCTTATCGCACGCTCGTCGGCGAGTTTCGCCAGGCGCCCGGCGGCGCGCTGGGCCACGCCGAGCACCTCTACGGATGCAACGACGGCTGCATCGGGCGGCAGCTCATCGAGGCGCGAGAGCGTGAGCACGTCGTCGATGAGCGCGCGCATGGCCTGGGACTCCTGATGGATGAGCCCGGCGAACCGCGGCACGTCCTCAGGTGGCACGAGGCCGTTCTCCATAAGCTCGGCATAGCCGGAGATCACCTGGAGGGGTGTCTTCATCTCGTGGGACACGTTGGCCGAGAAGTCGCGCCGCAGGCTCTCGGCGCGGGCCAGCTCCTCGTTCTGGGCCCGCAGGGTGCGCTGCTGAGAGTCGATACGGGCGAGCAGCGGGCGCATCTCGGCGTACACCGGCACCTTCCACGGGTCGGCGGGATCCACCTCGTCGAGCGGGCGCACAATGCTGGCGGTCAGCGCACGGGACACAGCAAAGGCGAGCGCCACGCCCACGATGAGCGTCGCCACCACACACACGGTCAAATCGCCGCCGAAGAAGTCGGCCATGACGGCCGCGGAGTTGGGCACCTGCATCATCGTGGCGTAGAAAATGCCCGCGAACATAAGCGTGAGCAGCGCAATGCCCCCGATGGTGAAGGTAAGGACACTCCGCAAAATGCGCCCGGACAGGCTGGGAGCGGCACCTGCGGCATCGACGGCTTCCGGCCGCCCGGCGCCTTCGACCTCGCTCATAGTGCGATCTCCCGCATCCGATATCCCACGCCGCGAACGGTGCCGATGGCCTCCTCGGCACCGGGCGCTGCCGCGGCAAGCTTCTTGCGCAGCGTCTTCACGTGCATATCCACCGTTCGCGTCTCGCCGACGAAACTTACGCCCCACACCCGCTCGAGCAGCTGTTCGCGGGTGAGGACGCGGCCCTTATGCTCCAAAAGAATGCGCAGCAGGTCGAACTCCTTGCGGGTCAGGGGCAGCTCCGCCCCGGCTGCCGTGGCCGTGCGCGCCTCGGGCGACAGGGAGATGGCCCCGCAGGACAGCCAGCCAAGTTCCTCAGCCGGAGAGCCCGACGCTCCCTGGGCGGGCCGGGCGGCGCGGCGCAGAAGCGCGTTCACCCGCGAGACGAGCTCCATCATGCCGAAGGGCTTTGCCAGATAATCGTCGGCCCCGGCGTCGAGCCCGCACACTTTGTCGAACTCGGTACCCTTGGCGGTGAGCATCATAACGGGGATGTTCTCGGTGGCTGCGTTCGCGCGCAGCTGCTGCACGAGGCTCAGGCCGCTTTCTCCGGGCAGCATGATGTCCAGCAACGCCGCGGCGGGAGCCTTCTCGCGGCAAGCCTCGATGAAGCCCGATCCATCGGGGAAGGCCCGCACCTCGAAGCCGGCGTGGCGCAGGGCATAGCTCGTCAGATCGCGAATGTGCTCATCGTCTTCTACGTAATATATGAGTGCCGGCGCAGCCATGGGAGTCCTTTCTCGTCTGCGTGCCGCATTGTATCTCATGCCGCCAGCGCGGAAGAGGCGAGGCCCCAAGTCGTCAATAAGCTGACGGGGCCTCGCCTCCAGGAAGCAGATTCTAAGCGCAGGGTGGCAGATTCCGAGGCCATTGGCCGCTGCAGAGCCTATGCCGCGGCGGTGTCGGGAGCGAAGGGGGTCTCGGCCACGGGGTTGCGCGGGCGGCGGGGGCGGCGCGGATGGTCGGGCAGCACCGCCATGACGATGCGCACCATGAGCGACACCAGGGGCAGCCACAGCAGGGTCATGGTCACGTTGAACAGGGTGTGCGCGTTGGCAATCTGACGGGCGATGACCTCGATCTCGGAACCCGGAGTGAGGGCTGCCACCACCGAAGCTGCCGGGCCGATGAGCCACACGAACAGCAGGCAACCGGACAGGTTGAAGATGCAGTGGGACAGGGCCACGCGCTTGGCATCGCGGCTCTGGCCGACAGAGGCCAGAAGAGCCGTGATGGTAGTGCCCAGGTTGTCGCCGAGCAAAATGGGAAGGGCCCCTTCCAGGCCGATGACGCTGGCACCGTCGGGGCCGGCCTGGGCGGCGAAGTTCTGCAGCACGGCGATGGTGGCGCTGGAGCTCTGCACGACCAGGGTCATGATGGTACCCACCGCCACCCCCAGAATCGGCACGCCGGTGACCTGGGCGATCATGTCGGTGAACACGGGGTTCTCGGCCAGGGGCTTCATAACGGCCCCCATGGTGTCGATGCCGAGGAACAAGAGGCCGAAGCCGAAGATGGCCGTACCGGTGAGCTTCACCTTCGACTGCTTCGCCAGGGACATGACGATGAAGCCCACGAGCACGATGCCGAGCACGTAGTCGGACAGCTTGAAGGCGATGATCTGGGCCGTAATGGTAGTGCCGATGTTGGCGCCCATGATGATGGGGATGGCCTGGCGCAGGTTCATGAGACCGGCCGCCACGAAACCGATGGTCATGACGGTGGTGGCCGACGAGCTTTGCAGCACCGCCGTGGCCACAGCGCCGGCGAGCACCGCCACCAGCGGATTCTTCGTCACCGCAGCCAGAATGGAGCGCATACGCTCGCCCGCGGCCTCTTGCAGGCTGCTGCTCATGAGGTTCATGCCATACAGGAACAAGGCCAAGCCGCCGAACAGTCCCAATCCGATTTGAAGCAGTTCTTCCACCTCTGCGTCTCCTTCTTACGGCGGCCCGCCCCTTGCGAACCGCATTTGTCGGCAGGTCGCGCCCCGGCGGCCCGTGCTCGTCTCAGCAGGGAAGGAGTATGAACCCCTATTGAGCGGCCGCCGTAAGAGCCATGTAAAATGAAGGTAAAATCACGGGCTGCCGATTACCCAAAACGACCGGCGACGTAGTCGGCGGTGCGGGGGTCGGTGGGGGTCGAGAAGATGGTGTCGGTGCCGTCCAAGGTGACCGAGCCTTCCACACGGCATCCTTCAACCAGATCGTTCATGCGGTTCAGGGTTTTCAGAAGCGTAGATTTTCCGCAGCCGGACGGTCCGATGAGCGCGGTCACCTGGTTTTCCGGGAAGGCGAGATTGATATCGCGCAGACCCTGGAAGTCGCCGTAGAACAGGTTGAGGTGCTCGACGGCCATCTTTGCGGGGGCGGAAGCGCGCGCGGATACGGGGGTGGGCGCAGGTGCGGATGCGGGAACCGATGCGGGGACGTGCGCGTGCGCGGACGCGGAGACAACGCCGGAATTAGCGGGGGCGGGCGCGAATGCGAGGGCAGCCGCAGAGGTGGTGCCGTAGGTGGTGCGTGCGGCGCCGGGGGCAGTGCGGGCAGCGCGCGCGGGCCCGGAGGCGGCACACACAACGTCGACCGAAGAGTCACCAACCGGCTCCGAAGCGCTCATCTCGTTCGCGCGTTCTTTCAAAAAGCTCGTCATTTCTTGCTCACTTCCATCTTTGTCGCCACCAACCTCATGGCGGCGTTCAGTAAAAGAACCAGGGTCAGCAGCACCACGGCCGTGGCGTAGGCCTCGTTCACATGCAGGCCCTCGCAGGCCAGGGTGTACATGTACACGGCCAAGGTGCGACAAGAGTCGAACAGGGCGAAGATGCCCTGGCCGCCGAAGTCGGGAATTTGGGCCACCGCTCCAGCGAACGCCACCAGGCGCCGCAACCGCTGCGACAAACGAGAAGTGCCGGAGGATACTTTCATGCCATTGTTCCTTTCACGTGCGCGGGGCAGTATCCCAGAACCGCCGCCCCGCAAGGCCATTCAACTTTCGAAAGCGGCCCGCAAGGGAAGGGTCGCCTCCGTGCATCCATGATGGGCCCCGCTTCGTAAAAGAACCGAGCAACACCCGTAAAGAGTCCCCGTCAGTTTTGAAAAGCTTCGGTAAAACCCCAGCGCCAAACGCCTGAAGCGCTTACTTGACTGTCATTTGGCTCGCGCGTCAATGGCAACTCCGAGCAGCTGCCCGGGCGTATTTCCAGGCGCCGCGCTTTCGCCGAGTAGATGCCAGTTGAGGGCCGAAATGGTCGGCGGCCGACGAATGCCTCTGCCATTACGAGCCTGAAGTGGCAGAAAAATGCCAGTTGAGGGCAGATATGGCAGACCACCCTCGTTCGGCCTTACCATTTCGGGGTCGAAGCGGCATTTCCGTGCCCTTCAGGCACCTTTGACATCTCTTCGGCCGCTCCGGCGTTTTTCAGATGCCGGAAAGTTACTTAATGGTGCGACTCACCGCAAGAAGGCCGGAGCGCTTGGGAGGGGACGCGCTCCGGCCAGACAGAGAGGAGAAAACAGATGAAGGGTCACGAAGAGGAGGAGAGAAATCTCGACAAGCAAGACGGCGAGGGCGACAAAACAATCTAGGCGACGCCAGTCAGCGCAGCTAACTTCGCGTAGACCTCGGTGTTGTCGTAGAAGCCGTCGAAAACTTCGGCGCCAGCGCCCATGGCGAACACGGGCACGGTAAGTCCCGAATGGGCGTAGGTGGAGAAATCGACACCCGACTTATGGTTGAGCAAATGAGTGAGAGTCACCGTGAAGGGCTCGTAGGTGCCGTAGTGGACGTACTCTTCCTGGGTCATGTCCTCCTGGTCGCCGACGCCGACGGCCACAGTTCGCTCGTAGGCCTCGCGCAGCTGCTCGTCCTCGTAGGCAGTGAGCATCAGGCTGCCCGGCTCGGCCTCGGCCGCTTGCGCGTCGGCGCCCGACGACAGCGCCGAGGCCGGCCTTTCCAACCCGAACAGTTGGGCCACATCTTCCATCGCCTGCTCGTAGGTTGCTCCGGCATCAATATAGCCGGCCACGTAATCGCTGTTGAATTTGGCATAGGAGATATTCTGCCGCGCGATGTTGGCCAGGAAAGTGTCGTAGTTGGTTTCCGCATAGCCGATGGTCAAGCCACCCGTCTCGTGGTCGCCCGTCACAACGATCAGGGTCTCGTCGGGATGGTCCTCGCAGAACGCCACTGCCTCAGCCACGCAGTCTTCCAAGGCCATCACGTCGTGGATGGCGGCGGCGCAGTCATTCGCATGGCACGCCCAGTCGATCTTGCCGCCCTCGCACATCATGAAGAAGCCAGCGTCGCCGTCACCCAGCACCTCGATGCCCTTGGCCACGTAATCGCGCAGCGACCACTCGTCGGCCGACGCATCCATCGCGTAGGAAAGCGCGTCCTCGTCGGCCAGTTTCTCCGCCACAAGCAGCGCCTTGCTACCAGCCGTGACATGGGCGGCCTCGTCGTAGGTGCGCGCCACCACGTAGCCGGCATCACGCGCCGCCTCGTACAGATCGATGCGGTTATCACTGGCGCCCGTAGGGTTGAGCAGGCCGCCGCCGGCAAAGTAGTCGAACCCGCTCGCAATAAGCTCCTGACCGATCTCGTAATAGTTCTTGCGCGACTGCTGATGAGCGTAGAAGGCCGCCGGCGTCGCATGGTTCAAATTCACGCTGGTGAGCACGCCCACCTTGTAGCCGAGCTGGCGCTTCAGTTTCTCGGCGATGGTCTCGAAGTGCTCGGAGGCGTCCGGCGACACGTTGATGACCCCGCTAGCCGTCTTGCGCCCAGAGGCAATGGAGGTGGCCGTGGAGGCGGAATCGGGGCAGAACGAGGTGCTGTCGTAGGTGTACTGGGAGCCGATGACCGGGAAGTCCATGAAGCTCACGCGCCCGATGGTCGGTTCTTCCCCGCCCTGCTGGGTGCCGTTGAAGTAGGCTGTTGCCTGAATTTGGGGGTAGCTCATGCCGTCGCCGATGAAGAGGAACACGTACTTCGGCGTTGCGGCCGCAGAGTCCCCTTGCGCCCCGCCTTCGCCGGTGGCAGCTATGGCCACCGAACTTGGCTCGTCCGAGGAGCAGCCGAGCAGCGCGCCCATGGACGCCGCTCCCGCCAGGCCCACGGCCCCGCGCAGGAAGTTGCGGCGGGATACAAGATCCGGAATCGCATCATCTATCATGAGAAGTCCTTTCTCGGGTTTCATCGTTCAGCGAACAACTCAACGATAGATCGGCACAGTAAAGCTTCGGTAAGCCGTGAGGAAAACCTTTGAGTGCTTTTCGTAAGTTCTCGCGAGGCCCGGCTCCGGCCTCATCAAGCAGTATCTTTCAGTGGCCCTTGGCCATCCGCACACCCCTCTGAGGCACGGGCTTGTTCGGCTTCTCTGCCGCCGTATCGCCCGAGATGGTGGCCAGCGAGCGCTCATAGGCGTTGAAAGCCTCCGCGACATCCCCCACCACGTAACCTTTCTTTCCCGTCGTAAAAAAGAAGGGTTAGTTCATTAACCTTTCTTTTCAAGAAGAAAGAGGCGTCGAATCTGCTTTACAGCCACGCCAAAACAAAGCGAAGGCAATTCCTGCAATAAAAACAACGATTGAGCGAGTTGAGAGAGCCCAAAAGAGCACCTCAAGCAACATTTTAGTCGATTGAGCGAGTTTTGATACCTACGGAACTCGCTCAATCGTCTTTTTGCTGCAGGAAGGCCGGAAAACTTGGAAGGGGAAGGCGTACGTAGACATGAGCATCACTTCTCTGAAAGGACAGCGAGCAACGCGATGGGGACTTCGGGGGTGAGGCATTGCAGGAATGCCTCCACGGGGTAGGCGAAACCCGTTTCGGTGCGATAGGCCATAAGGGCCAGGATACCGCCGCTTGCGTATTCGAAGACGATGCGGCGTTGAGCTTTTCAACCGAAGATCTTTCGATGAATGCGAGCAACTACCTGCCTATAGAAGACATGGAGACCGCTTACCTGCACGGCAACGAGGACTGGCACATGTTCGATTGCTACGGGCCCGTGTTCATCGGCTTTCCCAATGAAGGCAACGTGGGACTGGTGGTGTTCACCTGCATAACCATGGCCATGGTGTCGGTGGCGCTCGGCCTTCTGGTGTCGGGCTTGGCCACTACGCCGTTCCAAGTCATCCAGCTCATCTTGTTGTTTGTCGTTCCGCAAATTCTGCTGTGTGGCGCGAACCTCGCCACCGTAGGGTTCGATCTCGCCATACTGTGGGGATTTCTCGCCCTATTCTTCACCCTGGCCGCCGCCAGTTTCCGCAAGAAGCGCGCGTGAGCACCTTTCGCCTGCAAGATTCTCGATATTTCGAATGTGTCCAGCATTTCGAAGGCGCCCGCTTTTCGAATATCGCTCAAAATGCCAGTTAAGGGTCGAAATGGTCGCCGCACACAGAGACCCTCTGCCATTACGGGCCTGAAGTGGCAGAAAAATGCCAGTTGGAGGCAGGCATGGCAGAAGGGAGAATCCGCCGCTTGCCAAAGCAGGGTCGAACTGGCATTTTCTGAGGAAAAGCAAGAAGAGGGCCGTCGCTGGGACGGCCCTAGGTGCTTGGGGTGCTCGCGAAGCTTGGGAGCTTGAGCGTGGCGCCGCTACTCGGCAGACTCCGGCATCGGTACTGCGTGCTTCACGCGCTGGCTCTCCTCGGCGCGCTTGGCGTCGTTGAAGCGATCCAGGGTGCCCACCAGGTAGCCGGTGATGCGGCGGATGCGCTCGAAGGGCTGGTTGTGGGCGTCCTCGGAGCGGCCGCACTTCGGGCACACGTCCTCGATGATGCCGTTGTAGCCGCACACCGGGTCGCGGTCCACGGGGTGGTTCACGCTGCCATAGCCCATGCCGCAGTCCTTCATGTAGCGGATGACGCTCTCGAAGGCCTCCAGGTTGTCCGACGGATCGCCGTCCAGCTCGATGTAGCTGATGTGGCCGCCGTTGGTGAGCGCGTGGTAGGGCGCCTCCAGGGCGATCTTGTCGTAGGCGGAGATGTCGTAGTACACCGGCACGTGGAAGCCGTTGGTGTAGTAGTCGCGGTCGGTCACGCCGGGAATGACGCCGTAGCGCTCGCGGTCGATGCGCACGAAGCGGCCGGACAGGCCCTCGGCAGGGGTGGCGATGAGCGAGTAGTTCATGCCGCGCTCCTGGGAGACGCGGTCGCAGTAGGAGCGCATGTGGCCCACGATCTCCAGGCCGAGGCGCTGGGCCTCGGGCGACTGGCCGTGGTGCTGGCCGGTCAGGGCCACCAGGCACTCGGCCAGGCCGATGAAGCCGGTGGTCAGGGTGCCGTGCTTCAGCACGTCGCGCTGCACGTCGGTGGGAGAGAGCTTCTCGGAATCGATCCACACGCCCTGGCCCATGAGGAACGGCGCGTTGTACACGTGCTTGCGGGCCTGGATCTCGAAGCGCTCGTCCAGCTGGCCGGTCACCAGTTGCAGCTTGGAATCGAGCAGGTCGAAGAACAGGTCGATGTCGCCCTTGGCGCGGATGGCCAGGCGGGGCAGGTTGATGGAGGTGAAGGACAGGTTGCCGCGGCCGGGCGTGACCTCGCGGTCGGGATCGTACACGTTGCCCATGACGCGGGTGCGGCAGCCCATGTAGGCGATCTCGGTCTCCGGAGTGCCTTTGTAGTACTGCGCGTTGAACGGCGCGTCCAGGAAGCTGAAGTTCGGGAACAGGCGCTTGGCCGAGCAGTGCATAGCCAGCTTGAACAGGTCGTAGTTCGGATCCTCGGGGTTGTAGTTCACGCCTTCCTTCACGCGGAAGATTTGCACGGGGAAGATGGGGGTCTCACCGGAGCCCAGGCCCTCCTCGGTGGCCAGCAGCATGTTCTTGATGACCATGCGGCCCTCAGGGCTTGTGTCCATGCCGTAGTTCACCGAGCTGAAGGGCGTCTGGGCGCCAGCGCGGGAGTGCATGGTGTTCAAGTTATGCACCAGGGCCTCCATGGCCTGGAAGGTCTGGCGGTCGGTGTCGCGCGAGGCGTTCTTCTCGGCGTAGGCCACGATGCGGTCAGCCGTGGCCTCATCGGCGCCAGCCTCAACGAGGGCGGCCACCACGGCGGCGCGGAAATCAGCGTCCATCTCCAGCGAGGCGATGCTGCCCGTCTCCTCCTCGATGCGGGCGAGGGTCTTCTCGGCAAAGTCGCGGTCGTCGGCGATGTCGGTCAACAGGTCGATACCCTCGGCGATGTGCTTTTTGAACAGACGGCGGTAAGTCTTGCGCACACCCACGGCCAGGCCGTAGTCGAAGTCGCAGACGGACTGGCCGCCGTGCTGGTCGTTCTGGTTCGACTGGATGGCAATGCAGGCCAGGGCCGCGTAGCTGGAAATGTCGTTGGGCTCGCGCAGCACGCCGTGGCCGGTGGAGAAGCCGCCCTTGAACAGCTTGCGCAGCTCGATCTGGCAGCAGGTGGTGGTCAGGGTGTAGAAGTCCATGTCGTGGATGTGGATATCGCCCTCGCGGTGGGCCTTGGCGTAGCGCGGGTCGATGACGCACATCTCGTAGAACTGCTTGGCAGATTCCGAGCCGTACTTCAGCATGGTGCCCATGGCGGTGTCGGCGTCGATGTTGGCGTTCTCGCGCTTCATGTCGGAATCGGCGGCCTTTGAGAAGGTGATGTCCTTCAAAGTCTGGATGAGGCGAGAGTTCACGTCGCGCACGCGGCTGCGCTCGGCGCGATACAGGATGTAGGCCTTGGCGGTCTGCACGAAGCCGGACTCGATGAGGGTCTCCTCCACCAGATCCTGCACGCCTTCCACCGTGGGCGTGCCCTCGATGGCGCCGCTCTCAAGCTTCTCGACGACCGTCGCGGCGATCTGCTCGGCGGTGGCGCGATCCTGCATGGCCGCACAGGCCTGGAACGACTTCTCCACTGCATCGGCGATCTTCTGGGGGTGGAACTCCGCCGTGCGCCCGTCGCGCTTGATGATGGTCTTGAGCATAACCGCTGTACTTCCTTTCGTCTGTCACGTTTCCGCGCTGTGCCAACCACAACATGCAGAAGCCCGGCAATGTTTTCCCCACTGCCGGACTTCCGAAACTCCTGAGGGGTAAACCTGTGTTTCGCAATGTTTTGCGCACATGCTTTCCACAGGTTATTCACCAGCAGAACCACTATATATTGTGTTAATAGGTTCATTTGGCGGATACATATAGTACTCGCCAATGTGTTCGAGTTCAACCGAACAAGTTGTGTTTTTAGTTATTTGAAAACTACAGAAGTTTTTTCGATGAGAGGTGACGGGGCGTCAGCAGCGCAGGTTACCTTCGCGGCGGCTACTCAGATTTTCGAAATCGAAAGGACACAGAGAGCGCGGGGCACCTCAGTCGCGCCCCGCGCATGGGCCGCAAGGGCGGCTACTCCACCGCTACGTCCTGGCCCGCCACCGCAGCCGCGAGGACGCCGGTGTAGGCCGGCGTGGCATTCCCCGCAGCGCGGAGGAACTGCACGCCCGCAGCACGCAGATCGGCCGCAGCGGCCACCATGGTGTCGGGGACATAATAGGGATTCTCCGGCGTGGATCCCTGCTGGCGATCGTTGCGTTCGCGCGCCGCCAGGGTTGCCATGATACAGAGGTCGGCGCCCTGGGCCCCAAGCGTCTCGCGCACGGTGGTAGCCAGGGCAGCGGCGCGGGCAGGGGCGGAAAGCGTGGCGAAGCCGGCCACCGAGGCCCCGAACTCGGCCATGACGGCCACCGCTTCGGCCAGCGTTCCCCGGCCCGAGGCCAGCATGCCGTCGGCGGTCACGTCCACCGAGGCGAAAACTGGAGCATCGCTTACCTTGCGCAGCCCCATGAGCGCGCATTTCAGGTCATCGACCGTCGTGAAGCCATTCAGGAAGAAAGCGTCGAAATCGGCTGCGTCGAACAGACCCGCGGCGCGGGCGTACTGATCGCGGTTCTCCACAAGCGACCCCTTCGACGAGGGATCGAGCGGCAACCCGCACGGCGCAATCTCCACGAGAAGGTGCTGGGGCTTGAAGCTGCGCGGGATAGCCACCGCCGCACGGGCAAGCTTCTCGGCGGCGTCTTCCATCCCCAAAGCCGTCAGACGGGCCGGAGCGAAATCGGCCACGGGGGTAACAAGGCACTGGGGCCCCGCCGCGGTTTCCAGACGATAGGCATCCTCGATGGTCTCGGGCTCCAACAAAACGGCGAGGGCCTGATCGCGTGCGTCCTCGATACCTTGGCGACGCAAAGCCGCCTGCACGGGAGAAGCGACAACGAGCATATCTTTGAAGAAGCGCAGGGCGATATCGGCCATGGGAATTCCTTTCCGCAAAAGTTTTCCCATCTATGATACAGGAAGCGGTCGAAGATTTTCTGGAAGCTCTACCGAGGGCGAGCGGCACGCTGAACGGCGCAAACGGCGACTTGTTCGCCCAAGATGACAGTTCGCCGCCAAATTTGCGCCGTTCTCTTGGAGAGGCGATACACATTCTGGACGCGAAAACAAGTCTTGCTTTATTATTCGTATCAGCGATTTGGAAGTTCCCCTGCTTCCATCGCTCTGCTTCAATCCCCTTGAAAGCAGATGCGGCACTCGATGCCGCTACCCCCTCCTCCGGCGCGGTGAGGCACCCCTCCTCACCGCGCCACTTCTTTTCTCTGCGATCTTCGCTGGGGTTCGCGAGGGCCTCCTTAACGGCCCTTGCAACGACGGGCTTCGCCGCCACGACGGCGCGAACCCGGTGGCGCACCGCTGTGGCGGGGCGCACCCCTTCGAGCGATGTCGAATGCTCGCGACGATGAGCACGCCGGCAGGACAGTGATCGGTTCTGCCGGCATTTTTGCTCCATGGAAACTTCGCCGACGCTCGCAAGGGCCATCAACTCGTGCCCATCCCCAGATGCGCGAAGCAGAACGTGGAACTTCACCCATTCCGGGTGTACTCGTTCTCGCTGAAATAACCTATGGTCGTGAAAAACCCGTTTCCCGTTAAGGAGGCGCCGATGAGTGCTGTACCAACCGAGCCCGTTGAGACGATCGAACCTCAACCAGCCATCGTTCGCGTGAACATCCCCTTCGTTTCACGGTCGACGTCCTTTATCCCGGGCCACACCCTCACCGGAGACCGAGCGGCGCGCACACTCTACCTCGACGCCCTCGAGCAAGAGGCCCGTGCTGTCGCCCCCGATGCCGCGTCACTCGCAGTCGCCGCCTTCCGACTCGATGGCCCCATGCCTTCCGTGCTGAGTCCCGACCATCTGGGACGTCTAACCAAGACCCTGCACCAGGCGTTTTCTTGCACGCCAAGCTGTACCACGACCCTTGTGGCAACGCCCCAGACCGTTGGCACGGCCTCGCTCACCGGCTGGACCCAGGGAGCCATCAACCGCGTGGAGCTTCTCGTCGACAGTCTCGAGCCGGAAGAGCTCGACCGGCTCGAGCGACCCTTCAACGTGAACGATATCCAGAACGCCCTGCTCTTTCTGGACAAATTCCATATCGGGAACGTGGGCGTGCGCCTTATCGTGGGCACGCCGGGTCAGCAGACACCGGCCTTGCTACGCGGTCTGCGCTCCCTCGCCGGCGTCGGCGTTTCCCATTTCACTCTTGCCCCCTACTCCCACGCCTGCCTAGGCCGCACAGAAGGGACGGCCCTAGAAGAGGAGAACGTCGCCGCGGCGCGGGGGCGGCTTCGCGAATACGGTTACCTCGAATACCTTCCCGGTCTGTTCGCCCACGAGGAGCGGTTCCGCGACACCTTCGCCGTGCTCCAGGCCCGACAATGTCCCGAAATCGGCCTGGGTATAGACGCCCGGAGTTGCTTCGGGGGCCTCTCCTATGTCAACACCGACGACTACACCACCTACGTGAGCTTCCCCGACGACCCGAGCAAGACGGTCGTGGCCGTAGAGAGCTGCCCCGCAGGCTAGTCTTCGCTCCGCTCCTCCCGGTCGGAGGAGCCGACCATGCGACGGCGAACCAGCTCGATGAGTTCTTGCTGGCTGTGCACGTGCACCTTCGCGTAGAGATTCGAGATGTGGGTCTTGACGGTGTTCTCAGACAAAACAAGTTGCTCGGCGATGACCTTCCTGTTACGCCCCTGGGCGAGCAGGGGGAGAATCTCTCGCTCCCGTTTGGTCATGCGCGTCTCCGCCGCGAGGAGCTCGCAGGCATCGGCCATATCAGGCTCCGAGGAGAGCTGAGCGGGCTTGACGATTCCCCAACTCTCATAGGGCGAGCTGCTGTTGCTGAGGTACAGGCACGCCAGGAGCAGGACGACGACCATTACCACGGCGTCCTCCCGCCCGAGTCCGAACAGGCGCGTATCCACTGCGATGAGACCCAGCGCCTGCCCCGCTGCCAGCACGGCCCCCACGAGGGCGAACAGCCACCGCACCATTGCAGGAGACTCAGCTGTGAGGTAGGCACCCAGAACCCACAGTGAGACGAACGCAGCATAGTAGCCGGCAAGGCAGAGCACGAAGCCCACGAACAGATTGCCCCCCAAAGCTACGAAGGCGAACCCACAGGCGAGAATGGGAATGTCCACCTGGTAGATAATATGATTGTAATCAAGGCGGCCGCAGAGGATCGTGGCCGCTGCCACCAGGGCAGCGAGGGGAAACCCGAGCGCGGAGAGGGGGTTGAACACGCTGTGCCCGGTGTTAGTTTCGGAGAGGACCCCCTGAAGCATCCCCAAGGCAATTCCGACGAGCAGAAGGGTCGCGGCGAACTGAAGGGGCATGCGCGCCGTCTCCCGGTGCCGGCTCACACGCAGGCCGTCTTTCGCGGCGAGCCAATCGTAGAAGGACGGCATGGCTACGAGAAAGGCGACCATCAGGCCCTCCCTCATCTGGCCCGGCGTGTAAAAGAGCACCATCTGCAAGGGCGAACACAGAAGGAGCCCGGCCACAGCGGCCACCGATACGACCCGCGGCCGCAGCGCCCCCTCCATACCGAAAAGCGATCCGATCTCCATATAAAGATAGGCGCTCGCAACTCCCATTGCCACCGACTGCACGAAGAACGCCGGTCCGGCCACCTCTCCATCGAACGAGCCGTCGACGATATCCATGGCGAGAATGACGAGACCGAGGAATAGGGCCGCCGCATATCGCTGGATCTTGCGGGCCCGCGGCGCCGCCGGCGCGGTGCTTCTCCGCACAAGGAAGAGAAGGAGGCCGGCAACCACCAGGCTGACAAGGAGCACCACTCGGGAAGGAATGGCCCACGATCCTATTTCAACCACCAGGTTCGTAGGGCTCTGAGATATGACCCAGTTCCATGTAAACAGCAAGCCGAGGACTACGCAGAGCGGCCCATCGATGCTTCTTCTCGCTCTCCTCGAAAGCACTCGCCCCTCCCAACCTCACGACTTCGAACTTCCGTCGAGCTCTTCTCCCATCTTAGCACTGCGCTCCGAATCGGCCAGATAGCCCACGCCCAACCCCTTCACCCCGCTCGGGTGAATTACCGTGTTTCGCAGCGTTTCGCTCTGACTGGGTGCTCTTTCGCTCGAGAAAACATGGGAAAAGAGAGGAGCGGCCTCGAGTCGCGAAAACAACGAGCTCCCCGCCTGGGGAGGGGGTACGACAAAAGGAGATGAACATGGAGAGGACACTTTCCCGCCGAGACTTTCTGGTGGGTGCCGCTGCGGCAGGTGCCGCGCTGGGCATCGCCGGCTGCACGCCGCAGGGCGGCGATGTGGTGGCGAAAACCGAAGACGTGAAGGCTCCCGACACCGGCGGCGAGGCCGAGGGCGGCAAAGGTGGCCCGGGGGGTCCGGGCGGCCCGGGCGGCGCAGCGGCCGATCCCACGCCCTTCAGCGGGCTGACCGAGGACGGCCGTGTGCGCGGTTACTGCGGACCGGGCGACTGGCTGGGCGAGGCGCCCGTCATCGCCGAGGACGAGATCGTGGAAACACGCGACTACGACGTTGTGGTGCTCGGTGGCGGCCACGCGGGGCTGATGGCGGCTTGCGGTGCGGTAGACGAAGGCGCCACGGTAGCGGTGGTGGAGATGCAGCCCTGGTCCAGCTATGTGGACGAAGAGGGAACCTCCGGCACGAACCTCGCAGGCTGGTATGGCGAGGACATCGGACACGTGAACTCCCAGTTCCTCATCGACCGCGGCTTCGGCCCCTACAACACCGGAGAGATCACGGCTGAGTTCTGCAAGCGCGCCGGCGGCCGCGTGAACCCCGGCCTGCTACGCAACTACGTGCAGCAGTCAGGTCCGATGTTCGACCGCTACAAGGAGATTTACGACTCCTACGCCGACGAGCGCAAGAAAAACGACAGCGCTGTGTACATGAAGGACACTATGGTGGTGATCGATGGCGAGCCCGTCGCTGACGAAGGAACCTTCGACATGTCCAACATGTTCGAGTACCCCCTGTGCAACACCCAGGCTGCCTGGAGCGGCGCCAACGTGGAGTACCCCATCTCCTGCGGCGGCTACAAGACTTGGCCCTGCAACGCCCAGTTCTACGGCTACCAGGGCAACAACATCGAGTACGTACATAAGTACATCGTGAAGCACACTCAGGAGAACGGCGCCGACTGGCTCTTCGAGACCACCGGCATCGTGCTCACGCAGAACGAGAACGGCGATGTGACGGGCCTTATCGCCCAGGGCAAGGACGGCTACATCCAGCTGAATGCCGCCAAGGGCGTCGTGCTGGCCGCCGGCGACTTCATCGGCGATCCGGCCATGTGCTGGGCGCTGCTCAACGAGGGCATGGAGTGGGGCGAGCGCAGCGGTGCCACCGCCGACGACTGGACCCAGACGGGCTTTCGCGTCGGCGCAGCCCATAAGATGGGCTGCTGGGCTGGCGGCATGATCGAGCCGAGCCCGCGCGGCTGGATGGGCCTGGGCGGCGGCGCAAGCGGCCCGTGGGGTACCACCCCGATGCTCATGATCAACTCCGAGGGCAAGCGCTTCTGCAACGAAGGGGCCATTCCCCAGCTCACCCAGGTGTGTCTGCGGCAGCCCCATGGCCTGTGCACATGGGTGTCGGACGCCAACTGGAAAAAGATCGTCGGCGCCGCCCCGCTCGATCACGGCGCGCCGAACTTCGGCATGGACGACTATATGGTGCAGCTAGAGGCCGACATGGCCAAAGTGGAACTCGGTAACCCCGAGGGCACCGAGGTGGTCGGCGCCAATCTCGCCGAGCGCAAAATGATGAAGGGGACGGTATTCGGCGCCAACACCCTCGAGGAACTCGCAACCCTCCTCGGCTACGAGGGCGATGCGGCGGCCGAATTCCTTAAGAGCATCGAGCACTACAACGAGCTGTGCAAGTCCTCCAACGGCGACACCGACTTCGGCAAGGACGCGGCCTACATGGTCCCGATCGAAACGCCTCCATTCTACGGCGGCAAAGGCCAGCTGTCCCACAGCTCCAGCCCCATGATGGTGACGCTGTCGGGCCTCGTGACCGATGAGACCCAGAACGTGCTGACCACCGATTGGAAGCCCATCAAGGGCCTCTACGCCGCGGGCAACTGCTTGGGTGGGCGCTATGGCTTCGGCTATAGCACCCCCATGGCGGGCAACTCGGTCGGCATGGCCATGACCCACGGATGGCTGGCCGGCCAGACCGCCGCAAAGCTCTAGTCCGTTCTGCGCGGCCCTCCCCCCCTCCCTCCAAGGACCGCGCCGAACATATACCGAGGCCCCGCAAACTCCTCCGTTTGCGGGGCCTTCCTTATGCGAATCGCAGCTGCAGCCGCAAGCTTATTCCTCGGCGGCACACCCGCAGCCGCAGGATTCGCCGGACGCATGGTCGTGGGCGCCGCAGCACTCGTCGCCGGCATCTTCCCCATCGTCCCCAGCGGCGGCGTACTTCTCGTCGATCTCGTCGGCGGCGTAGGAGAGGGGCTCCTTCAGGGCCTCCATGAAATTCGGAGCCTCGCCGATGTAGGCCGGCTCGGCCTCGAAGGTGAAGTTGCCATCGTCGTCGACCGTATACAGATAGGCCACCGCATAGCCGTCCTCGGCGCCAGGCTGGCCGCCCTCGGCGATGATGGCATCCTTCACACCGTCGTCGGTCTCGATGTAGCCGTCGTAGCAGAAGGCGTAGCCGCCGGCGCCGCGGGCACCGCGCACGTTAGCCTCAGCAGCCGCGAAGCACTCCTCGGCGTTCTCGCCGGGATGGGTTTCCAAGAACAGGTTGTCCTTCACGATAAGCGCGGTGAAGGGAACGAGGTCCTCGCCGCCTTGCAGCTTCTCCTTGCCCTCGTCCAGGGCGAACACGAGCACCCGCTCGAGCTCCTCGGGAATCTCGGGGACATCGGTGCTGTCGTTTTCAATAGTACGGTCGGCCACGGCGGGCCTCCTTTCTCAGTTGGGAATGCGGCGCGGCGACGTTGCCGACACCGGCGCTCCTTGATGCATGCCCGCAGTGTACCGCAGCTTCCTTGACTGGTCGGCCACAAGGCGTTGACAAACGGGTGGTGCGCCCCAACCAATCGATGAGGGCGAAGATAATTTTCAGCAATGTATTAGTAGGTTGGGAAGTCTTGCCACCCATGATCAAACGTGCGATCGCATATCTCTCCGTGATCCTCGCCATCTTCGCGCGGGACGTGAAGCGCGTTATGCGCAACCCTGTGGCGCTGGTCATCGTGCTGGGCATGATCGCGATGCCGTCGGCCTACGCCTGGTACGTGGTGGTGGCGAATTGGGACCCCTACAGCAACACCGCCGCCATGAAGGTGGCCGTGGCCAACGAGGATGCGGGCTGCGACAGCCCCGAGGCGGGACGGCTGGACGTGGGGCGCAGCGTGGTGGATCAGCTGCACGACAACCATGATATGGGCTGGGAGCTCACCGATCGCGAAAGTGCCATCAACGGCGTCTACGAGGGAAAATACTGGGCCGCGCTTGTGATTCCCGAAGATTTCAGCGAAGACTTCGCCAGCGTGCTCACCGGAGATTTCACCCAGCCCACGCTGGAGTACTACGTGGACGAGAAGCCGTCGTCCATCGCGCCGAAGGTGACCGACGCGGCGGCTACGGCTATAGAGCGATCTATCAACGAGAGCTTCGTGAAGACTGTGGCAGAGAAGGTGGTGGATGCCACCCAGGAGGTCGGCGCCCACGCTGAGGACAGGGGCGATGCCGCTGAGAGCAGCTTGACCAGCGGCATCAGGAGCGCGCACGACACCATTGCTGAAACGCGCTCCACCTTAGGCGAGCTCGTCGGCACCGTGGGCGACACCCGCGAAGCGGCCCGTCACGCCGACGACACGCTCGCCAGCCTGCAGGATGAGGTGCCCCGTCTGTTGGAGGCTGTCGGCCAATCGGAGAAGCTGCTGGCCAGCGTGCGGAGCACCGCGAACACCTACGGAACCGCACTTTCCCAGGAAGCCACCGACGGCGCGCTGCAGCTTTCAGCCGCCGCCACCCGAACGCAGCGCGCGCTCGGCGCCATAAGAGGAGACGTGGCAGCCGCCGAGGCGGCCACGCGGACGGCACTCGCCGCAGCCGAGGAGCTGCTTGCCGACAACCAGACGCTCGTGGACGATCTGGCGACGCAAGCCGGTGCGGCCGGCGCCGACCCCGCCGTAACCCAGGCGCTCGCCGAGGCGCGCTCCGCCAACAAGCGCCTGACCGCCACCGCAGGCGCCCTGCGCACTGCCAATGACGACCTGGCCTCCACGGCCGCGGCGCTGGAAGGCGAAGCCGATGCGCTCGACAAGGTCGCTGGCAAGGGGGCCGATGCCGTCCGCGGCGCGGCGGGCACATTCCAGAGCAGCGTGCTGCCCGACCTGACGAGCAGCCTCGATGCGCTGGTAGAGGCCTGCGGCACCCTGGAAGGGGCTCTGCGCGGCCTGTCCCCGTCCCTTGACCAGGCGCGCTCGCTGCTCGCGGAGCTGGGCGACACGCTGGAATCCTCCCAAGCCTCGCTAGCGACCACCTCCGATTCCCTGGCCACCATGGAGGACAACCTCGCCCGCTCGCTCACCGACCTTAGCTCCCTGCAGAACTCCGCGGCCGTGAAGAGCCTAGCAGAATATCTGAAAGCCGATCCCGCCGAGATCGGCAGCTTCATGGCGGCGCCCGTGGCCCTGGACACACAGCTTGTGTACCCCGTGAGAAACTATGGCAGCGGCGTGGCGCCCTTCTTCACAAACCTGGCGCTGTGGGTGGCCGGCTTCATTCTCATGGCCATGGTGAAGCTGCGGGTGGATCCGGAGGGACTGCCGGAGTTCACCGCCGTGCAGGCCTACTTCGGGCGCTGGCTGTTCTATGTGGTGTGCGGCCTGGCCATGGGGTTTGTGTGCTGCGCTGGCGACCTCGTGCTGGGCATCCAATGCGAGAGCCCGGCGGCCTTCATCGGGGCGGGCCTGCTCACCGTGTTCGTGGACGTGAACCTCATGTTCGCCCTGTCCTACGCCTTCCGTCACATCGGCAAGGCCGTGGCCGTCATCCTGCTTATCGTGCAGATTCCCGGATCCTCGGGCATGTTCCCCATTGAGATGATGCCCGACTTCTTCCGCTTCATCCACCCGATGCTGCCCTTCACCTACTCTATCGATGCCATGCGCGAGGCCATCGGCGGCTTCTACGGGATGGACTACTTGTACGACATGCTCTGGCTGGGGCTCCTGTTCGTGCCGCTCGGCTTCTTCATCGGTTTGGTGGTGGGCCGCTCCGATTTCAACCTGAACCTCATGTTAGACGAGAAGCTCGGCGCCACCGACCTGCTGCTGGCCGAGCCGGTCACTCCCACGGCAAAGGCCGCCGGAGAGACCCGCGGGCATTTCCGCACGCGCACCCTTATCCGCGCCCTGTTGGACACCGACACGTTCCGCCACACGCTTGTCGCGCGGGCCGAGCGCTTCCGGCGGCGCTATCCCCTGCTACGACGCATCGGGTGGGCGGCCCTCATAGCGCAGCCGGCCATCACCTTCGCCATTATGGTGCTGGTGCACGCCGACGTGAACACGCGGGTGCTGATGCTCATGGCCATGGTGGCGGGCATCATTGCCGTGGACGCCTACCTCATTATCATCAGCTACCTGGACGCCAACCTTACCCGCCAGCTGGCCCTGGCGAACCTGAGTGCAGCCGACCTGCAGGAAAGGGCCTCGCAGGCGACGGGAATCGCAGCAGAGAAAAAGTTCCGGGAGGGCTCCGGATGTTCTGGCCGAGCGAGCTCCGAGAGCGTCGAAACAGCCCCGTGGGCCGCTTCGATGAGCGAGAGCTGTCTGAGCGAATCGGAATGCCCGGAGACCTCCCGCCCCGAAAAGCCTTCGGGTGGTGATTCCGCATGAGAATGATCTGGGAAATCTTCTCCGGTGACGTACGGAACCTATTCAAGAACGTCATCGCCGCCATTGTGGTAATGGGTCTGGCCCTCGTGCCGCCCATGTACGCCTGGTTCACGACCCTGGGCTTCTGGAACCCCTACGACAACACGGGCAATATCGAGGTGGCGGTGGCCTCTCAGGACGAGGGCTACGCATCCGACCTGCTGCCATCGCGCATTAACGCCGGCGACCAGATCATCGCGAAGCTGCGAGCCAACGACAAGTTCGACTGGCAGTTCGTCAGCGCCGACGAGGCCGTGGCGGGGGTGCGATCGGGCGAGTACTACGCGGCCCTTGTCATTCCGAAGGAGTTCTCGGCCGATCTCATGACGGTGTTCTCCGACGACATCGCCGAGCCCAAGATCGTCTACTACGACAACGAGAAGGAGAACGCCATTGCCCAGCGCGTAACCTCCACGGGCGCGAATACCCTTCAGGAGACGATCGACGAGACCTTCACGGAAACAGTAGCGTCGGTGGCGCTGGACACTACGAGCAGTCTCACGTCGTTCATGAGCGGCGAGGGCATCCTCGCCTACGGGCAGAGTCTTGGGAATCGGCTCGATGAGGCCATCGGCGAAGTGGAGGCGGCGGCCGATCAGGCCGGGGCCTATGCCGATCTGGTAGGCTCCACCGACTCGCTCGTGACGGCCACCGGCTCCATCTTGAAGGAGGCCGCCGACGCACCGGACGAGACGGCGCCTTTGGTGAGCGAGGCACGCGACGGCCTGGCAGACGCCCAGATGGGCCTGGCCAGTGCAGCAGATGCAGCGCAGAAGGCGCTCGACGCTGCCGATGCGAGTTACAGCGCCGTGTCCCAAGCGGCCGATACCGCCTTCGCCACTATGGAAAGCGACCCTGTGGCCGCCCGCGAGGTGCTCGCTGCCACCGCAAGCGATGTGCAGTCGCTGCAGCAGGCCTACCAGTCGATGCGCGATACGCTGGCCGCAGCCGACCCGAGCAGCCCGGCCCTAGCCGCCCTCGATCGGGTCATCGCGCAGCTTGGAACCTTGGAGGGAAGCCTGCAAGCCGCCGAGGCGGCGATCGGCAAGGACACCGCCTCACTCGATGAGGCGCGCCAAAAGGTGACCGATGCCATCGGGAGGGGGAAAGAAACGCTCGATGCCTCAAGAGCCACCTACAACGATCAGCTGAAGGGCGAGCTCGAGAGCCTTTCAGCCAGTCTGCAGAAGGTGGGTGACGACACCTCGACGCTGGCGGCCTCCCTGCAAAGCACCGCCGCGGGTCTCGGCGACTCCACCGACTCCCTCGGCTCGAGCCTGCATGCGGCCGAGGAATCCCTGCGCAAAACGGCCGACACGCTGCGCGCCGCCGCCAGCCAGCTGACCCAGGCCCGCGACGATCTGCACCAGGCGCTGAGCGCCGGCGACATCGACGAGGTACGGCGCATCATCGGCAACAACCCGGCCGCTATCGCCCAATTCATCGCCGCTCCGACGAAGCTGGAGCAGCACACCGTGTACCCCATGGCCGACAACGGCAGCGCCATGAGCCCCTTTTATACATCGCTCTGCCTGTGGATCGGCGCCATCTTCATGGTGGCGCTCATGAGCGTGAACGTGTCTCCTACGCGCCAGCAAGCGCTCGCGAGGAAGCTCGGCCGCGCGCCCCGGCCGGCCGAGCTGTACCTCGGCCGCTACGGCGTATTCGGACTGATCGGCCTGGCCCAGGCCCTTGTCGTGGGGCTCGGCAACGTGTTCTTCCTCGGCGTGGAATGCGAGCATCTGGTGCTGTACCTGGCCGCCTGCTGCCTGGCTTCCGTGGTGTTCACGAGCCTCGTGTACACCCTTACCGTCAGCTTCGGCAACATCGGCAAGGCCATCGCCATCATCGGGCTGGTGCTGCAGCTGGCCGGCTCCGGCGGCCTCATGCCCGTGCAGATGCTGTCGGCGCCGCTGTTCGATGCCATCTACCCCTGGCTGCCCTTCGCCCATTCTATGCCCGCGCTGGAAGGAGCCATGGCCGGCATCTACGGCAACCAGTACCTCGTGCAGATGGGCCTGCTGGCCGCCTTCCTCGTGCCGAGCCTCATCCTGGGCCTCGCCTTGCGCCGCCCTGTTGTGCGCCTGAACAACTGGGTGCTCGCCAAGCTGGCCGAGACGAAGTTCCTGTAGATCGCGCAGTCCTAGCCGCAGCGAGCGAGGGCTATCAGGGCAGCCATCTCGGCGTCGCCGATCCTTCCGCCCGAGGGCAAGATCCACTTCCTCTAATTTTAGTTAGCGGAAGCGAATTGCATTTCGCTTCCGCTAACTGTATAGTGCGGAAGCGAAATTAACCGAAAGGGGATCCTCATGAGCGATTGGCCAGCCATAACCACCGAGGAAGTTTCATGGCATCTGCGCGATGAGGATGCCTACCTCATCCCGAAATCCCGCCGCAGGAAGATCACTCCCACCTACCGGGCCGCCATACCAGCCGAAATCCGCCATGCGCGACCTGATATCTCAGCCGAACTCGCTGAACGCCTCGCTGATGCCCGAACGCGTCTTGCCCGATTCGACGAGCATCAGAGCTCCCTGGCCTTCAACCTCCCCAGCCTCCTGTTACGCAGCGAATCGGCCGCAAGCTCCCAGATTGAAAACCTCACCTCCAGCGCGCGTAATATAGCCTTGGCCGAGCTCTCGTCCACCGCGCCGTCAAACGCTCTCGTGATTGCGGGAAACATCGATGCCATGCGATGCGCGCTTCATCTCGAGGACGACCTCACGATCGACGGCATTCGGCAAATTCACCGCCAACTCCTCAAGAAAGCCTCCCTCGATTTTGCAGGAGAGTTGCGCAATGAACAGGTATGGATCGGTGGCACCCCCTACAGCCCGCACGGAGCGCTCTTTGTCCCACCTGTGCCCGGTCGCATCGATGCGTGTCTGGGAGATCTTTGCATCTTCGCGGAAACGGAGGATATAGACCCTCTCGCCAAGGCCGCCCTTACCCATGCCCAATTTGAGACCATACATCCCTTCATCGATGGGAATGGGAGAACAGGGCGAACGCTTCTCCACCGCATGCTGCGCAGCGACGGCGTCCTTCTCCATGCAACGGTGCCCATATCGGCAGGCTTGCTGCATGACATCGACGACTACATGAGCGCCCTTTCGAGCTACCAGCAAGGCGACCCAACACCCATCATCGAGCAAGTTTGCGGCGCGATTGACTTGGCCTTGGTTGTCGGGCAAAAAACATCGCGCGCCATCGCAGATCTCGTAGAAGACTGGGCGACCCGCATGAGAGAGCGCTCGGGATCTCGTATTTTCGAACTGCCTGCGCTGCTCGTTGAGCAGCCCGTCGTCAATTCCAACTACGTGGCAAGCGGGCTCGGGGTAACCCGTAGGGCGGCGACTTCCATCATCAGCAGAGCTTGCGAATACGGCATACTGAAGCCCCTTGGAAATGCGCAGCGAGGGGATTTCTATCAAGCCTCTGAGCTGATCGCCGTCCTCGACGAGATATCGAGCATGGCCGGCATACGCCGGCTCGCGGCAGGAGTTTAATCTTTCCCCGAAAGAAAGTCGAACCCAACGGCGGCCCGCGTGGCGGCGGAAAGGATCGGCATCGACCAGAGCGCGAGCTCGCGTCCCTAGTCGCGCTCGCCCGGTTGGCGAACGGAGATCTCCTGGGACTTCACCGACACGCGGGAATTGGGGGGCACCGAGAAGGTGACGAAGGTGGAGCCGGCAATGACCGATCCCTCGCCGATGACGGTCTCGCCGCCGAGCACGCTGGCGTTGGAGTAGATGGTCACGTTGTCCTCGATGGTGGGGTGGCGCTTCACGCCGGCCAGGCGCTGGCCGCCGCGGGTGGAAAGGGCCCCCAGGGTAACACCCTGGTACAGCTTCACATGCTCGCCGATGACGCAGGTCTCGCCGATGACCACGCCCGTGCCGTGGTCGATGAAGAAGTAGTCGCCGATGGTCGCGCCGGCACCGATGTCGATGCCGGTGGACGAATGGGCGATCTCGGTCATCACGCGGGGGATGATGGGCACGCCCAGCTCATAGAGCACGTGCGCGATGCGGTACACGTAGATGGCATACAGGCCCGGGTAGGTGAAGATGACCTCCTCCTTGGAACCCGCCGCTGGGTCGCCGTCGTAGAGCGCCTGCACGTCGGTGAGCAGCGTGCGCTGCACCTCGGGCAGAGCGTCGAAGAACTTCGTACAGATGTCGGCCGTCTGCTGGCAGATGGTGTCGGAGGTGCAGCCGCCGCATAGGTGGTTGCCGCTGCCAATGAGGTCGTCGCGCTCGTCGGAGGTGTAGGTGAGCGCCAGAATCAGCTGCTGGCGCAGCACGCTCTCGATGTCGATGAGGGTCTGGCCGATGAAGTAGCTGGGACTCGTGGAGGGCGAGAGCATCTCGGGGCCGAAGTAGCCGGGAAACAGCACGCGACGCAGCTCGGTGATAAGTCCCTTGATAGCCGTGCGGCTGGGGAAGCGCCGTCCCGGCTTCGTGAAGAAGATCTCGTCCGCCTCGTAGTTCTTCTCGATAGCGGCGACGATGCGCTCCAGATTGTCTCCGAACATAGGGCCTCCTCGCAGATCGGCGGCACGGGCCGCCTTCCCAGGCGGCCGTCCGCGGTTTTCGATAGGATAGCAGAAAGGCGACGGTTCGCCGCTGAACACAGCGGCCGGGGGCGAAAGGGCTACTATCGAAGGCGAAGATACTAGATGCTCGTTCGACGCCGAATCGCAGCCCGCGCACCTGGCGTCTTTGCCTCGCACGGAAGCCGGCCATGCGGCTTCCCAAGCCAAGCAGCCCCGTTGCCTTCGCTCGCCGGGGCTGCTTGCATTTCCACGAGACCTACTTCCCCTCCTCGCAACCGCAATCGCACTGCTTCTCTTCCACGCACTCGTTTTGGCCGCTCGGCCCATCGCCGCAGTACACGGCGCGGTCGGGGTTGCCGGCCAGATAGGCGGCCATGGAGTACTGGGTGATGTCGCTGCGGTTGATGATGCCCACGATGTGGCCCTCTTCCAGAACCGGCACCTTCTTCAGGTGATTCTCGGCCAGCACGCGGCACACGTCGGTCAGGTTCGCGTGTACACTCACACATATGGGGCTCGCAGCACCGATCTCGCTGGCGCGCATCTGCATCACCTTCGCCAGCTTCTCGTCGTAGCCCTCTTCGTCGGGAACCGTGCGGTTGATGAGCACAATAGGATCGGTAAACGAGCTACGGCGCGGGCTCAGGCGCTTCAGAATGTCGCCGTCGGAAATGAAGCCCACCGGCTCCCCCGAAGCGTCTACGATGGGGGCCGCCGAGATGTTCTTCTCCACGAACAGGCGCATGGCCTCTTCCACGGTAGCCTCCTGGGAGAGCGAGTACACGTCGGTCTTCATGATGGAGGTGAGCAGCGACTTGCGCGTGCCGCCCTCATCCACGGCCGCCTCCTCGCCGGGTTTGTCCTTCACGAACATAATGGTCATGACCAGGCCCACCAAGCACAGCAGCGTGCACACGAGGAACGCCGCGTTGATGCCGAACATGGTGCCCTGGGCCGTGCCGAAGTCCGGCGTGGCGAAATTCTGCACCTGGGTGGATACGGCGATGATGATGGCCGTGCCGAGGGAGCCCGCCACTTGGCGCAGGGTGTTGTTCACCGAGGTACCATGGTTCATCACCTTGTTGTCCAGGGCATTCATGCCCCAGGTGGTAATGGGCATATTCACGAGCGCCATGGAGAACATGCGCACGGTGTACACAATCGTGAGGTAGATAATGCTCGACGTGAGGTTCAGAATGGCGAAGGCGAAGGTGGTGAGCGTCAACAAGCTCATGCCCACAATGGCCATGCGACGCGGGCCGTGGCGGTCGAACCACTTGCCGGCGATGGGGTTCATAACCCCCATGAGGATGGCGCCGGGCATGAGCACGAGGCCCGACACCGTAGCCGACAGCCCGTGGAGCGACTGCACGTAGATGGGCATGAGGATGCCGGCCGCCAGCAGGGCCCCCTGCACGAGCATGCCGATGATGGTGCCGATAAGGAAGCGGCGGTTCTTCAGCACATCAACCCGCAGCATGGGGTGGGGCAGCCGCGTCTGGCGGATGAAGAACCACACCACCCCGACGATGCCGGCCGCGGTGGTGGCCACGGGCACCAGGGTCAGTCCCACCGAGCCCAAGGCCGAGAAACCGTAGAGCATGAGCCCGAAGCCCAGGGTGGATAGAACCAGCGACAGCGGGTCGAGCACCGAATCGCCCTTGTTCGCCGGGGCCTTGTTGTCCACGAGGAACAGCGATGCCGCAATGATGACGAGCGACAGCGCAAAGATGATGTAGAACAGGATATGCCAGTCGGCCTGATCGATGACGAAGCCCGCCACCGTGGGGCCGATAGCCGGCGCGAAAGCGATCACAAGGCCGAAGATACCCATGGCCGACCCGCGGCGATCCACGGGAAACACCAGCATGAGCACGGTCATGGTCACGGGCATGAGGATGCCGGCGCCCATGGCCTGCACGAGCCGGCCGCCCAAAAGCACCGGGAAGTTCGGGCCGACGCCCGCCATAAGCGTGCCGACGGCAAAGGTGGCCATGGAGAACACGAACAGCTTGCGCGTGGAAAAGCGATCCTGCAAAAATGCCGTGATGGGAATCATGATGGCGTTCACCAGGGTGAATCCCGTGGTGAGCCACTGGGCCGTGGATTGATCGACGGCCATTTCCGCCATGATGGACGGCAGCGCCGGCGTAACCAGCGTCTGGTTCAACACGGTAACGAAGGCGCCGAACACCAACACCGCCAACATCAGCCATTCCTTGCGGGACAATTTCATCTTCTACCTCGTCTGCTACTCGTCTCTTGCGTGCGCTTCGCCATATGCGTTCTGGGGGCCGACCTACTGTACCACTGCAAGGCCCCGCGCCGCCGCGAACCGCGCCGAACGGTTGCAGGGCTGGCAACTTGCCCGCAGTCCTTTGGGAGCTCTGACTTAAAAGCCGAACCGAAGCGCCAGAGGACGGAAGGGCCGCGACCGGGCGGGAGAAAAGCAACAGCACTATGAAAGTTCACGGTAAAGCGGTGTCAGTTCGGCGGATGCGGCGGGAAATCGCCTAGGATATGTCCCGTAATTTAGTCGACGGATAGGGGCTCTTCCAAAGGGGAAGCGGCCTGAAATCCACCGAAAGGGTGCATGACGGTATGTATACCGCACTTTGCTTGTTGCTCGTTGTCCTGTTCCTGCTGATGAACGCGTTTTTCGTTGTGGCCGAGTTCGCGCTGGTGCGCGTGCGCCGCAGCCAGATCGATATGGCCGTGGCCGAAAAGCGCCGCGG
Source organism: Adlercreutzia muris (assembly GCF_008831045.1). Lineage (GTDB taxonomy): Bacteria > Actinomycetota > Coriobacteriia > Coriobacteriales > Eggerthellaceae > Adlercreutzia > Adlercreutzia muris. Next base: position 11,270 of record NZ_WAJS01000004.1, on the reverse strand, counting down.
GGCCGAGGCGGCCCGCGATGTGACGACCCACATCAACGCCTACCTGTCCGCCTGCCAGCTGGGCATTACCCTGGCCTCTCTGGCTATCGGCTGGCTCGGCGAACCGGCCGTGTCCGCCGTGCTGGAAGGCCCGCTGCTGGCCCTGGGCCTGCCCGAAGCCGCCATCCATCCCATCTGCGTGGCCGTGGGCTTCTTCATCGTGACAGCCCTGCACGTGGTGGTGGGCGAGCTCATCCCGAAGTCTTTCGCCATCTTCTCCACCGAGAAGTACGCCCTGCATACCGCCGGGCCCCTGCGCGTGTTCTACCGCATCACCTACCCCATCATGGTCATCTTCAACGGCGTGACCAACGCCGTGATGAAGCTTTTCGGCCATGATCCGGCCGACGAGCACGAGGTGTACACCGGCGACGAGATCAAGCTGCTCATCGACGAGTCCACGGAAAACGGCCTTATCGACCCCGAGCAGAACGAGTTCGTGGACAACATCTTCGATTTGGGTGACAAGGACGCCGAGGGCATCATGACCCCCCGCACCGACGTCATCTGCCTGGACACCGAGGACACGCTGGAGGAGAACCTTGATCTCATCCGCCAGTACAAGTACTCCCGCTACCCCGTGTGCCACGGCTCGAAGGACCACATCGTGGGCTTCGTGCACACCAAGGACCTCGTGGACACGGCGCTGGACACACCCATGAGCGAGTGGAACGTTCGCGAGCTGCCCGCCGTGCCCGAGAGCATTCCCATCGCGAAGCTGCTGGAAACCATGCAGGAGCGCTGCACGAAGATCTGCGTGGTGGTAGACGAGCACGGCGGCACGGCCGGCATCGTCACCATGAGCGACATCATGGAGCAGATCGTGGGCCGCATCGACGACGAGTACGTCCATGACACCGACGACGACGTGGAGGAGCTGCCCGACGGCACCTATCAGATCAACGGCACCCTGGCCATCAACGACCTGGTGGAGCTGCTCGGCTTCGAGCCCGAGGAAGCCGACGAGGTGGAAACGGCCGGCGGTCTGCTGCTGAAGCTGTTCGACCGCATTCCCGCCGAGGGCGACGTGGCGGTGCTGGAGCATCGCGGCGCCAAGGTGACCTTCACCGTGCTGTCCATGGACCGTCTGCGCATCGACCGCATCTGCATGGCCATCGACCGCCCCGACGAGGAGTAGCGGGCGGCCCCGAGAGCTTCGTATCCGGGCGGTCTTCGGGCCGCCCTTCGACCGAGCGACGGCCCCGTGTATAATGGCCCCGTATGATCGAGGGCCACAACAGGAAGGGGCATACCGTTGCAGCGCAATCATGGGCGGTGGCTCGGCAGGAATCTCCTGATAGCTGTGGCGGGTATCTCCGCCCTTCTGGCGGCCCAGTCATTTGAGGCGCCCTGCGAGATTTCCTGGTATCTTCCCCTGGGACAAGGCAGCGTGCCGGCGACCATTGTAGACGTAGCCGTCGCCTCCCTCGTTTCTTGCGCTTTGATCATCGCGGGCAACCGAGGGGGACGCGCACTCGCGAGTGTTCCCTTCGCCATAGCAAGCGCCTCATGCTGCCTAATGGGCCTGGCCATGCAAGGCACGGGAGAGCCCCTCTCCATCTTCGGACTCATCCTCATGTCTGCCGGGGGAACCGTTCTTCTCTTCTGCTGGCTGGCGGCAGTCTGTGCCCAGCGCGATATCGGCATTGCCGAGCTGATGATAGAGGTCGAGGTGCTCGCATCGGCGGCGGCGATTCTCCCCTCGCTTCTGTCTGCGTCATGGTGCCAAGCCCTCGCCGGCATGAGCGTGGCAGTCTCTGCGGTGGCACTTTGCCTCTTCCAGCGCCCCGCGCCTTCCGCATCGGAGGCCGAGCGGTCTTTTACCCTCGAGCCGTCTTCGCTGGCGAAAATCCTCTGCAGCTTCTTTGTTATCGGACTGGTGGTGGGATCCTTGCAGTACTCGGTCTTCCTGCAGCAGGCAGAAGGCGAGATGTTCCCCGTCATCATTACCGCCATATCGCTCGCACTTGTGCTCTGGCTCTTTAACCACGGGCGAGACTTCAATCTGTCGGTATGGACGAAAGTGGTTGCGACCCTTTCGCTGGTCGCTCTTATCTTAGTGCTGTTCTCATCGACTCTCACCTACCTTGCCTACGTGTTGGCCGGCATCGCATACTCTCTTTTGGAATGCGGCGCCCTCTACATGGGATTGCTCCTGGGGCGGCTGTATCCTGGTACTCGTGTGAGAATCTTAGCCACTGCCTGGTGTGTGGGGACTTTAGGATCCCTCCCCCTGCTGGCTTCCGCTTTTTTCGGACCCCACATCGCAAGCAGGGTCGCCATGCTCTTCATGGCCCTTCTGCTCGTCGTGGCATCCATTTGGATTCTGGAGGATCGAACCATGTCGCTGCTGTTGTCCGCAAACGGCGGCGCGAAGCTCACCTCGCTCTCGGGTCGTCCCCTTGAATCATTCAGCGACAGCATGGGCCTGACTGCTCGCGAACGCGATGTGTTCAATCTCTATATCGTCGGACGAAGCGCCCCCTACAGAGCTTGCTTCCCAGCTGGAGCTCAGCGCCGATGCCACCCAGAATTTAACCGCAGCGGTCGCGCGCTACAACGAGCTGTGCGGAAAAGGAGTCGATGAGGACTTCGGCAAGGCAGCAGAGAAGATGTTCCCCGTGGTCGATCCTCCCTTCTACGCGATCACCTACGATATGCTCAAGCACACGTCGGTGGAAGATGTGAGCTGCATGCGACTGCTCGTTACCATGGGCGGTCTCGTAACCGACGACAATGCTCGCGTGCTCAACGACGACATGGAGCCCATTCCCGGCCTGTTTGCCGTTGGCAACGTGCAAGGCGGACGCTTCGTAGAGGACTACCCCTTCACGTTGTCGGGAGCCAGCCACGCCGCGGCCCTCACCTACGGGTATCTGACGGGCAAATATCTCGCCGAGCAGGCCTAAACGGCGTCATTTTGGCGCGCGGGAAATTCTGAGGGTCCCGCGCGCCAATCGATCCCTCTGGCCCAAACAGTAAAGAACCCCGGCCTGGGCAAAGTGCCGGGGTTCTCCCTTTTCCGCTGACTGGCTCCACTATCGAAAAGCGTAAACCGCCGGGGTAGCTCCCCTCGAGGGCCATCGGAATTCTAAGACTCCTCCCCGATAAAACGCATGGCGCTCTTCCAGGTGATGGCCTCGAACTCCTCGGGGGTGAAGGGCATGGCCGCCAGCATGCGATACTCAGTGGCGGGGCTCCACATGGGGAAATCGCTGCCGAACATGACGCGGTCGGGCCCATAGGCACGCACCAGTTCCACCGTGCGACGGGGCCCGAGGAACTCCAGGGCGCTGGAGGTATCCACGAAGCAGTTCTCGTTTTCCAGGTACTCCAAGGCATAATCGAAGATGGACCAGCCGCCAAAATGGGCCGCATCCACCTTCAGGCGTGGAAAGGTGCGCAGAATACGCTGCAACCGGCGCGGGTGCGAGTAGTCGTAGCGGTAATCTCCCGTGTGGATGACGATGGGCAGCCGACCCTCGATCACCTCGTACAGCCGCATGAGACGCGGATCGTCCATGTTCACCATCTGAGTATCGGGATGAATCTTCACGCCCTTCAAGCCCAATTGAATAGCGCGGTCGATCTCCCCTTCTACGTCCACATAGTCCTGGTGCATAGTGGCAAAGCCGATGAACTCGGGGTGCATGAAGCACTGATCGGCGATGAACGTGTTGATAGTCTCCACCTGACCGGGAGACGTGGCCACCGAGTGCACGACATGATGGGTGATAGGCGTACCCTCGCAGGCTGCGAGCAAAGCCTCAGCCGAGGCATCGGGCGCGGCCATGGTCACGCGATAGAAGTCGCCCACGGCAGCCGAGGCCTTTGAGGCGATCTTCGCAGGGTAGATATGGGAATGGGCATCAACAACCGACATGGAAGCCATCCTTCGACGCGAGCCTTATTTTCCCTATTGTAAGGAAGGGGGAGCTGCGGAAAAATGACCAACCTGCTCATTCTGTTGCCAAAATCAGCGAACGGCAGACTCGTTCTTTGCCTGAGAATAAACTGGCGGAGGAGGAGGGATTCGAACCCTCGTCACCGGGGTTACCGGTGAAACGGTTTTCGAGACCGCCGCATTCAACCACTCTGCCACCCCTCCGCAGGGGCGATGCACCGAATCGGTGCCATAGCAAACGTCGCATAGGGACGTATATAGAAGCGAGCCTTAACGGCTCGCGAATTAACTCTGGCGGAGAGGCGGGGATTTGAACCCCGGATACGCTTTTGGCGCATACACGATTTCCAATCGTGCTCCTTCGGCCAGCTCGGACACCTCTCCACATAGCCATGCCCCGCAAAGGCGAAGCGTCTAAGGAGTATAGCGCAGGGAACGGTCCCAAGCAAGAAGTTTTTGCGGAAGTCTGGCCAAGAGGGGCCGCTGTTCACCACATCGTCAAATATACCCAAAGCCTCGCAGCGCCGACTGGCCCGACAATTCCGGCGGACCCATGGGAAAAGCGCCTGCGGGTAAAACCGGCAGGCGCTTTTCTTGCTTGCAATCGCGAGGATCGCCGCTCGGTTCAGAGAGGCTCGCTACTCTGCGGCGCCCTCCTCGGGCTGGTCGCCCTCGGCCGGCTGACTGGTGCCGTTACCATCAGCCTCAGCGGGCTGATTGTCCTCAGCGGCCTCGCCCTCGGCGGTCTGATCGCCCTCGGCGCCGACAGTCGGCTGATCACCGGCGTTGCCGCCTTCAGTGCCTTCCGCAGGCTGATCGCCCTCGGCCGGCTGATCTCCCTCGGCAGCGCCTTCGCCATCCACGACCTCGGGCTCGATGGTCACGGGATTGCCCTCGCCGTCAACGGCGGTCGCGGCCGCGTCATCGGCACCGTCCTTCGGGAAGTTCGCCATATCGACGTAGTAGGGCAGGCCCTCAGGCATCTCGTTGATGACGATGTCGGCTGACTCGCGCTGACCCTCGAGCCAGGTGTAGTAGGCCTGAGACTCGTTGGAAGTCTTCACGGCGTTGCGCAGGGCATCCTGGAACTCCGTCGGCAGCTGGTCGAGGCTATCCAGCTTCTCAGGGGCATCGAACTGCTCGGTGCAGGTGATGATGTGGATGCCATAGGTGCTCGGCACCAGACCGCTCACATCACCCACGTTCAGCGTGGCCAGAGTGTCGCTGTACTCGGTCACGAAGTTGCTCAGGTTGTTCCAACCCACATTGCCGCCGTCGGCCGCAGAGGCGGTATCCTTGGAGTAGGACTCAGCCGCCGTGGCGAAGTCCAGCTCGCCGGCGTTGATCTTCTCGAGCACCTGCTGGGCCGTAGCCTCATCGCTGGAATCGAACAAAATATGAGACGACTTCTTCGCGCCGTCAAAGGAAGACAGGTAATTCTGCTCGTTGGCCAGGGCCAGGGCGTCCTCATCGGTGGCCTCGGCGGCCTCTTCGGCCACCTTGGTCTTCAACTGCTGGGACACGAGCGACAGCTCGATGTTCTCGCGGTACTCGTCCTCGGTCAGCCCCACAGCAGACAGGGCCTCGCCCCAAGCCTCATCGGAATCGTAGTGGCCCTTCATGGCATCAACGTACTCGTTCACGTCATCGGGATTCGCGGTCACGCCCAGGGCTTCGCTCCCCTGCTTCACAAGTTCCTGATCGACGTATCCGTTGATGATCTCCTCGCGGACGGTCTCCGGCGTGTAGTCGTTCTCGGCCAGCCATTCGCCCCACGCCTGCTCATCGGTCAGGCTCATCTGGGCGCGAATGTCTTGGATGGCCTGGGTGACCATATCCTCCTGGATTTCCACGCCGTTGACGGTTGCGGCCACACCACCGGTGTACACGGGCGCATCGCTGGAGGAATTCTCAGCGCAGCCCACAACGCCCACGATGCACGCAGCCGCAAGGCCCATGGTGGCAAGCGATTTCGCAAAGGTCAGCTTCTTCATACATACCTTCCCTCATAGGTGACTGGGCCGTCGGATTCGTTTCGCGGGTGCGTTTTGAGACAGTCCCAGATGATTTCACAAGGCATTTTCCCATGGGGATGCGCACGGTAACAACCGCCGCACAATTTGCCCACTTTTGATTCACGGTTCGTCAATTACGAAAAGGACAAACCCCACGTCAACACTGATGAATTGACGCGGGGTTTGGATAAGGAAGCGCAGCAGGGCGAGATACGAAGCAGGGATGCTACTTCTTCGCGGCCTTCTTGCGATCGGTGGCGGAAAGCAGGCGCTTGCGCAGGCGGATGGACTGCGGCGTCACTTCCACCAGCTCGTCGTCCTCAATGTACTCCAGGGCCTCTTCCAACGTGAAGGTGATAGGGGGCGTCAGCTGAATGGCCTTGTCGGCCGAGCTGGAACGCTGGTTGCCGAGCGACTTCGTCTTCTCGACGTTCACCACCATGTCGCCTTCCTTGGCGGACTCGCCCACGATCATGCCCTCGTAGCACTCATCGCCCGGGCTCACGAACAAACGCCCGCGCTCCTGCAGGGTGTCCAGGGCGTAGGCCACGGCCTTGCCCGTGGACATGGCGATCATGCCGCCGTTCTTGCGGCCGGCCATCTCGCCGGAATAGGGGCCGTACTCCTTGAAGTGGTGGAACAGCATGGCCTCGCCGCGGGTGGCGTTCAGAATGCGGGTCTTCAGGCCCATGGTGCCGCGAGAGGGAATGCGGAAGGTGAGGTGCGTCATGGTCTCGTCAGAGGACATGTCCTCCATGATGCCGCCGGCGGTGCCCATGACCTCGATGGCCTTGCCCGCGTACTCGTTGGGCACGTCCACCGTGGCTTCCTCGATGGGCTCCAGCTTGCTGCCGTCCTCGGCGGTCTTGTACACCACGCGGGGGCGCCCCACCTGAAACTCGAAGCCCTCGCGGCGCATGGTCTCCATGAGCACCGACAGGTGCAGCACGCCGCGGCCGGCCACCTCGATACCGGTCTTGTCCTCCAGCTCGTTGATGCGCATGGAGATGTTGCTCTCCTTCTCGCGCATGAGGCGCTCTTTCAGCTGGCGGCCGCCCACGATCTCTCCCTCGCGGCCCACAAGCGGGCTAGAGGAAGCCTCGAAGACAACGGCCATAGTAGGCTCTTCCACGGCGATGGGGTCCATGGCCACAGGGTTCTCCGGACAGGTGATGATGTCGCCGATATCGGCATCCTCGATACCGATGACAGCCACGATGTCGCCGGCGTCGGCAGCGGTCACTTCCGCCTTGCCGAGGTTCTCGAAGGTGTACACCTTGCGGATCTGGGCGCGGCGCTCGGTGCCGTCGGCCTTCACCACGAGCACCTGCTCCTTCTCGTGCAGCGTGCCGCTCACCAGGCGGCCGACGCCGATGCGGCCCTCGTAGCTGGAATGATCCACCGTGCACACCTGCAGGGCCACCGGGCCATCGACGTCCACCTCGGGGGCGGGAATCTCGCTCACGATGGTATCCAGCAGCGGCACCATGTCCATGTTGTCGTCATCGGGGGCCAGGCGCGCGTAACCGTTCACGGCCGAGGCGTACACCACGGGGAAGTCCAGCTGCTCGTCGGTGGCACCCAGCTCCACCATGAGGTCGAACACCTTGTCCACCGCGCCCTCCGGATCGGCGTTGGGGCGGTCGATCTTATTTACCACCACTACGATGCGCAACCCGCGCTCCAGGGCATGGGACAGCACGAAGCGGGTCTGGGGCTTGGGACCCTCGTAGGCATCCACGATGAGCAGGGCGCCGTCGGCCATGTTGAGCACGCGCTCCACCTCGCCGCCGAAATCGGCATGGCCCGGCGTGTCGATGACGTTGATCTTCACGCCCTTGTAGTTGATGGAGATGTTCTTGGAAAGGATGGTAATGCCGCGCTCGCGCTCCTGGTCGTTGGAGTCCAGCACGCGCTCTTCCACCTGCTGATTGTCGCGGAACACGTGCGACGCCCACAGCAGGCGGTCCACCAGGGTGGTCTTGCCGTGGTCAACATGGGCGATGATGGCAACGTTGCGGATGTTCTCTTGCTTCATGAATCTTCTTTCTTATTCGGTTTGGGGCCTAGAAATTATAGCGCTTTGCAGCGCGTATCAATGATGATCGGCGCAGACGGTGCAGGGAAGCCACCCGCCGTGAGGGCGGTCACTCGTCCAGCAGAGCCTCGTATTCCTTACGTTCCTCGGTTAGCTTCGCAAGGTGCTCGTTCAGGGTGTTCAGGTTGCGCTGGGCGCTGATAGCCTGCACAACCCCCCAAATAGCCGCGGGCACCGCCATGGCGGCGATGAACCCGAAGATGCCGAAGGGCCGGCGAATGGTGAAGAAGGCGGCCACGGCGCCGATACCTGCCATGGCCAGGCCGTTGCGGCGCTCGTCGGTCACCGTGTCGCGCTGGGCCACCAGCTGGGCCCGGGCCGCGGCGATGCCGGACAGGCGCGCCCGAATCTCAGCCTCGGTGAGGTACTCCACTTCCACGTCGCCCTCGGTCTCGGTCCACGAACGAGCGGCGCCGGACGAGCGGGGAGCGCTGCTACTTGCGGAGGAGCCGCGGCCGCGCCGGCCACCATGCGACGAGGTCAACAGCTCATAGGCTTCCTGGAGCCGCTTGAACTGCTCGGTGGCGCGACTCTGGAGCTTCTCGTTGCCGGCGAACTTATCGGGATGCAGGATCTGCACCGTTTCGCGGTAGGCAACCTTGATGTCATCGGCCGAGGCATCGTCCTCCAGGCCGAGTATGTTGAGGGCTTCGTTTCTGTTCATGCGGGCCATCCTAGCACGAACGGGCTTTCTTCGACCGCGCGGCCACGAATACCGCAAGAATCAACAGCAGTGTGCTCGCCGCCATGCCCAGCTCGTCCAGGACGTTCCCCGTCAGATAGGTGTCGGGCAAAGGAAGGCCGAGGCCCAAGGTAGGAGCGAAGTACAACAGATCGAAGGCAGCGTGCAGCAGCATGGGAAATCCCAGCGAGCGCAATATGGCCCCGTCGCGAGCGGCGAACCAGCGGCTGTTCACGACCAGGGAGCCCATGAGGGAGCCGAAGGCCGTTCCCTCTACCACCTTGAGCATCGCCTGGACCGCGACAGCTGGTGAGAGGGCAGGAAGCGGAGTTTCAGGGGAGGGGAGCAGGTGGGCGATGCCGAAGAGCAGAGCGCTGACCGCGACCGCGAACACGGCGGCCCCGTGCGGGCCCCAGCGCCGGACCAGTGCGCGAGCCAAAGGCATGTTCTTCCGGGCCAGCCAAGGGATCATCGCAGCCAAACCCCATAGCAGCGGCCCGCGAAACAGCAGCTCTTCACCTACGGCCGCTTCGAGCGACACGACGAGGGCGTCACCAAGGCCAGTCAGAGAAAAGGATGGCAGGGCGGCGCCGTTGCAACCAGCGGCCAACTCCAGCTGCACCTGCGCGGCGGCCGAGGCTAAGCCCCCGCACGCGCCGGCCAAGAGAACGAGAACGAGAACGATAGCGGGCCGTCCATTATGTCGCAAGCATTTCATAGGGCTTCATTATAATGGTGCCGCAATACCCGACTTCTTGGAAGGGAGTCCCGTGGCCCTATCGCGCGGAACCTCGGCTTTCACCCTGAAAATGGCCGCCATTGCGGGCATGAGCTGCAATCACGTGGCCAATGTCTTCGGCGACGTCATGGCACCTGCGGCTACGATGATCCTCTTTACGTTGGGAGGCCTCACTTTCCCCATCATGGCGTTCTTGCTGTGCGAGGGGTACCGCCATACATCGAGCATCCGACGCTACGCCGCCCGGCTGGCGCTGTTCGCTGTCGCCGCCGAAGTGCCGTGGTTTCTGCTGTGGGGCCCGTCGCTGAACGTGCTGTTCACCCTGCTCATCGGCCTTGGCCTGCTGTGGGCCCACGATCATCTGCGCAACCGGGGGGCCTATGGGCTCGTGATCGTGGCCGGCGTAGCCGCCAGCTGGCTATGCGACTGGGCCATTGCAGGGCCGCTCATGATCGTTTTCTTCCACCGCGTACGAGAACAGCCGCGCGGCGTATTGAAGGTCATGGCAGCCTTCGGCGCGGTCTTCGGAATTCCCCAACTCATAAGTGTGTGGGGCGCTGGCCTGGGTGCGGCCGGGGGGCTTCCCCCGGCTATCCAATGGGGGGCGCTGGGCTACTACACCCTGGGCTTCGCCCTGGCCACCTTCCTCATGACTACCTACAACGGCCAGCGCGGCCCGTCCCTCAAGTGGTTCTTCTACGCCTACTACCCGGCTCACCTCCTGGTGCTCTGGATCGTCGCCCAATTCGTCTAGGCTGCGGCGCCTCTCGGGTTTCGGCTAAGCCCGTGCGAGCGTCTTCCTCTCAACGTAAAGAGGGCGGCGCCGAAGCACCGCCCTTAAGGGGTATGTTGTGCGAGCCAGTTAGGCGGCGGCGATGAGGGCCGCCAGCTCCTCGCGACCATGAAAGCGCACGGCCGGGGCCTGGGGATCATGGGCGGGAATCACTTCGCCCTCCCACACGTTGCCGTTGTCCTTGAACTTTTCCGAACGAACGACCCACCGAAACGCCGGCCGCGTGCGGTTATCAAGGGGTGCCACCTCGTCCGGGAAGGTCATACCGGCCAGGGTGCGCTCCAGGGCGGCCAGCTCGGTCTCGCCCCGATCGGCCATCACCATGCCGGATTCCGGGTTGTAGATAATGCCCTCGCCCACGAAGGCCAGGCGCATCTTCTGGCGGCGCTTGCTCTCGGCCCACAGGATAGCGCCCACCACAGCGGCCACGACGACCCACCACAGAATGGCGACGATCAGATCCAACGGATCATCCACGTGGTTGAAGCCGAGGGCAAACCAGGCCCACAGCAGGGCAGCCGACGCGACAACCGCGAGGGTGGCTACCAGCCAATTGCTCTTTCTCATGCGAAGTTCCTTTCCGAGAAGAGGGGTGCGGTGCTTGGGCGACCGCACCCTCGCGATGTACGTTACAGAGCCTGATGGCCCGTGAGGGGAACAAACGTCTCCTCGGTTTCTTCCGTGCGGCCCGTGATCTGCCGCTCGATATCGTCGATATCACTGATCAGGGCAAGGCGGCGGCGCACCACAACGATGCCATACAGAGCCGTGAGCAGAATGCCGAGCATCATCACCCAGTGCACCCAACAATGGGGCTCGTCGAAGGCGCCCATGGGGGTGGCGTCGTCTTCGATCTGCTCGCCAGCCTCATCGGAGGGCGTGGCTGCCTGCGGCGTGGCGTCGTCCTCGATCACTTCGCCAGCGGGCTCTGCGACAGCCGGGGCGGGCGTGGGCGCAGCCAAGACCGGGGGCGCGACGGCCGGAACAGCGGCAGGGGCGG
>NZ_WAJS01000003.1 GCF_008831045.1 Adlercreutzia muris | reverse complement strand
CACCCCCCACCCCGTACCCTCGCACCCGGCGCACCCACCTCCCGCACACCGTGCTTCGTCCCTCCCACGTTGGCGCGGCACCGTTTGGCCCGTGGAAGCCGCCGATCAACGGTCGCCGCGGCGTTGCCCGGGTGGTAGAATGGCCCTACCTCAAGAACATGCAGCCCAAACGAAGACAGAAGAGGTTCTCGCCCCATGGCACGATCTCAGCTCATCCTCAATCGCTATCGCGTTATCGACCAGGCCGGTGCCGGCGGCTACGGCACCGTCGTGCACGCCTTCGACACCCATCTCAAACGCGATGTGGCCATCAAGTGCATCGAGCTCTCGGAAGACGAGGTGGCCCGGGCGCGCCTCGTGGCCCTAGAGGCCCGCATGGCCGCCGATCTGGAGGACGGAGAGCCCTCCGCGGGCGCTGTAGCCGCTGGCGTTACGGCTCCTGCGGGTGCCGCGCCTTCCGGCGCCTCCGCCCCGGCCTCCGGTGCCGCCGATTTCCCCGCCGACCCCGCCTTCCTCCGGGGTGTCGACGAACGTCGTAGCGGTCGTCACTCGGCTGCGACTGTGCGCAGCGCCGAGGAGGTGCCCCCCTGGGAGGACATGGCCTTTGCCGAGGAAGAGGACGACTCCCTTGTTCCCTGGAACGCCGCTACCGGCGGCTTCGCCGGCCGTTCGCGGCCGAGCTTGGACGGCCGGGTGGGGCCCCGCAAGACGCGCCATGCCCCCGAGGCCCCCTACGTACCGCCGGTGGAGGTGCAGGATGCCGCCCCCATGAGCGACTACTTCGACGAGAGTGCCGTGGATGTGCGCCATCTGCGGGGCATCCGGGCATCCCGCACCATCGACGGGGCCGCCGAGAAGCGCCGCCGCCGCGGGGGCCGCGCCGCGGCCGCCTCCGTCGCCGTGTCGAGCGTATCGGCCGCAGTGGGCGGGGCCGGCGCCTCCGTGCCCCCGGCTTCCACCGACTTCGACGAGACCGACGACGCCGATCTCTTCGAGCACATTCCCGGCTTGGAGGAAGCCCGATCGGTGGCGAAGCTGTCCGATGCCAACATCGTCACTGTGTACGACTGCGCTGTAGAGGACGCCTGCGCCTACGTCATCATGGAGTACGTCGAGGGCAAGACCTTGGCGCAGATCATCGACGAGATCGACGACAGCATCACCCTGGATGTGGTGGCCGCCGTCTTCTCGGCCGTGGCCCATGCCCTCGAGGTGGCCCACGGCGCGAACACGCTGCACCTGGACATCAAGCCCGAGAACGTCATCGTGAACTCCAAGGGCGTGGCGAAGGTGACCGACTTCGGCCTGGCCGCCCTCATGGACGCCACGGGATCGGGCACCACCGGCGGCGGCACTATCGGCTATATGCCGTTAGAGCAGATGCGCCAGGAGCCTTTGGACGTGCGCACCGACGAGTGGGCCCTGGCGAGCCTCACCTACGAGATGCTCTCTGGCGAGAACCCTTTCTTCGCCAACGACCTGCCCGAGGCCGAGGAGGCCATCGAGGAGGCGGAGCTGGTGCTGCCCTCTCTGTGCTGGGACGAGTTGCCCGCCGAGGCCGACGACATCATGTTCGCCGCCCTCGACCCCGACCGCGACGAGCGCTTCGATACCGTAGCCGACTTCTCCGAGGCCCTCATGCCCCTGCTCGGCAACGCGAAGAAGGGCAAGAAGGTGCTGGCCGACATCGTGAAGGGGAAGGAAGACGCTGTCGCCGCCCCTGAGCCGGTGGAGCCCGCCGAGCCCCTGCCCCCCTTGGTGGACCGCCTCGGTCTGCGGGGCGCCATGGTGGTGGGCCACAGCCTGGCCGCCGTGGCCGTGGGGCTCATGGCCGCCGTGGGCATGGCGAACATCTCCCTGAGCCCGGGCTCGGCCATGGGCCTGGCCACCGATGCGCCGGTGGTGTACTGGGTTCTGGTGGCCCTCTGCGCCGGTGCGGCGGCCCTGCGACCCGCCTGGGGCTCGCTTCTCGGTTACGGGGCCCTCGTGGTGGGGCTCGGGGCCTCGGGCAGCTGGGTGCTCGCCCTGTTCCTGGCTGCGGTTACGGGGCTGTGGTGGTACTACGTCGGTCGGCGCGGTCCTACCCAGGCCGTGGCGGCCCTGGCTCAGCCCCTGTTCGGCTCCTTCGGTTTCGCGGGGCTGGCGCCGGTGTGCTGCGGCGTGTTGCTGCCGGTGCTGCAATCGGCCATCACGGCGGCCTTCACCTTCGCGACGGCTCTGGTCATGGCTTCCTTCGGCTCCCTGGATCTGCTGAACTGGGACGCTCTGCTCCATGTGGAGTTCGGCAGCAACCCCCAGGCGGCCTGCATCTCCATGGTCTCCCAGAGCGCGCCGTGGGCCATCGGCGTCAGCTGGATCGCCGCGGCCGCCGCCTACAGCCTGTTCTGCGTGCGCGGCACCCGCAACTTCGATATCGCCGGGTCGGTGGCGGCCGCGGCTCTGCTCATGCTCGGCGTGTGCGCCGCGGCCCACCTGGGCTCCTTCGGCGGCTCGTGGCTGCCCGCGCCGCCGGCTCTGCTGGGCGCCCTCGTGCCCGGTGCCCTCGGCATTGTCGCCGCGGTCATGGGCATTCCCGACCGCGCCCGCTGGGCCGAGGAGGAGTGGTACCTCGACGACGAGGAGCTGGAAGGGTAGGGCCTGTCCCAGCCCGGGGCCGCTCGTGCTCGGCCCGGACTGCGGCCGCCGCTCGTGCTCGGTCCCAGGCTGCGCCCGATCTCGGGCCGCTTGCGCTCGGCCCCGGCCCCGGCCGGGGCGCTCTCGGCTTCGAGCCCAGAAACACCGCGAGCCCGACCGTGATGGCCGGGCTCGCGTGGATGCGCGGGTCAGTGGCGAAGGCGGGCTAGTTCTCCTCGCCGTCCTCGTCATCGTCGAACAGCGACCAGTCGTCCTCGGTCTTCTCGTGGTTCTTGAACTGCTTGCGGGTCTTGCGTTCCAGAATGACGCACACGATGATGCTCGCGAGCAGGCCGATGCCGACGAGTACACCAATGCCGGGCATGGTCTCGAACAGGAAATGGTAGATCTCTTCAAAGTTCATGTTCATGGCGTCGTCCTCGTCTGCCTGAAACGCCGCGGGGCCCCTGGTGCCGAACGCGGCGGCGGGTTGGTGTTTTGCTGGGGAAAGTATACTATGCTTCTTCACCGCAAACGCAATCTCCACGCCCACTGGTTGCGCTATACTGGTCGAACGCAAAACGCACGATTCGAGGAGCGCCCCTATGCTGGATGTCAAATACGTTCGCGACCATCTTGATGAAGTGGCCGAGGCCATGCGGAACCGCCATGCGTCGTTCGATCCGGAGCAGTTCGCTGCCCTCGATGTGCAGCGTCGCGAGGTCATCGCCGAGGAAGAGGCTCTCCAGGCCGAGCGCAACCGTATCTCCAAGCAGATCGGCGCGCTTATGGGCCAGGGCAAGAAGGACGAGGCCGAGGCCGCCAAGGAGCAGGTGCGCCAGATCAACGAGAAGCTGGAAGCGGCCAGCGCCGCCCGCACCGAGGCCGATGGCGTGCTGCAAACGCTGCTCATGAGCGTGCCGAACCTGTGCGACGCCTCCACCCCCATCGGCGAGGACGAGGACGACAACCCCGAGGTGCGCCGCTGGGGCACCCCGCGCGATTTCGCGGCCGAGGGCTTTGAGGCCCAGGCCCACTGGGATCTGGGGCCGGCCCTGAATATCATCGACTTCGAGCGCGGCGTGAAGCTGGCCGAGAGCCGCTTCTACGTGCTCGGCGGCGCCGGCGCCCGCCTGGAGCGCGCCCTCATCTCCTTCATGCTGGATCAGCACACTGCCCGCGGCTACAAGGAGTGGTGGGTGCCGGCCATGGCCAACGCCGCCACGCTTACGGGCACCGGCCAGCTGCCGAAGTTCGAGGAGGATCTGTTCCACACCACCGAGGGGCTCTACCTCATTCCCACGGCCGAGGTGCAGCTGACCAACCTGCACGCCGGCGAGGTGCTGGATGCCAGTCAGCTGCCGCTGCACTACTGCGCCTTTACCCCCTGCTTCCGCGAGGAGGCGGGTTCGGCCGGCCGCGATACCCGCGGCATCATCCGCGTGCACCAGTTCTCCAAGGTGGAGATGGTGAAGTTCGCCACCCCCGAGACCGGCTTCGCCGAGCTGGAGTCCATGGTGGAAGACGCCGAGAACATCCTGCAGAAGCTGGAGCTGCCCTATCGCGTCATCAGCCTGTGCACCGGCGACATCGGCTTCTCCTCCGCCAAGACCTACGACGTTGAGGTGTGGCTGCCCAGCTACAACGCCTACAAGGAAATCTCCTCGTGCAGCTGCTGCACCGACTTCCAGGCCCGCCGCGCCAACATCAAGTATCGCGATCCGGCTAACTTCAAGGGCACCCGTTTCGCCTATACCCTGAACGGATCGGGTCTGGCCGTGGGCCGCACCATGGCCGCGGTCATCGAGAACTACCAGAACCCCGACGGCACCATCACGGTGCCCGAGGTGCTTGTGCCCTACATGGGCGGCAAAACGGTGATTGGGCCGGAAGAGGTCTAAGGCCATCATGGGTGCACAATCGCGCGAGCCGGGGCCTCGCGAGTCCCGGCGCCGCGCCTCGGCGCAGCGTTTCGGCCGCGGAAGCGGGCCGTCGGCAGAGCGCCGCGCCGCGCGCCGCGGGACGGCCGCCTGGGATGATGAGCCGCCTTCGGCCGAGGAGCGCGTCGCGGCCCGCCTCGCCCAGCGCGCCGGTGCGGCCGGGGGCGAGGCGGGCCGTTCGGGTCGTACCGGTCGCGGCGGCCGCACGGATCGCGCGAGCCGTCCCGCCGTGCGCAAGCGCCGCTGGACGAAGGGGAAAGTGACGGCCCTCGTGCTGTCGCTGCTCGCATTGTCCCTGGCGGCCGCCGTGGTGGCCGGCTTCTCGTGGCTGCGCTGGTTCTCCGCCGACGACGGCGCCGACATCCAGGGCACCTGGTATCTGGCCGGTACCTCCACCCCCATCACCATCACCGACGAGCGCATCCAGTTGACCGAGGACGTGGCCTACCACTACGCCCTGGATCCGGTTGCCAAGACCATCCAATTCACCTTCGGGAACCTCACGGGGGGCGGCTGCTACCGCTTCTCGCTGGATCGCGACGAGCTGGCCCTGGTGGACGGCTCCTTCTCGGCCACCGACACCCTGGGCCGCGATATCGGCTGGACTCTGGAGGCTCTCATCGAGAAGCTGCGGGACGGCGACCTGCCCCCGGCCGAGGAAGCGGGCCGCGGTCTCACTCTGCTCTCGCGCACTCCCACCGCCGGGGCCACGGCCAACCCTCAGTCGGTGCGCGACACCCCGGCGCCGGGGGAGGGCTCCCTTGGCAGCGCTGACGGCGCCGACGATGATTCGGAGACCGACGGCGGCGCCCAGACCATCGAGGACGAGCCCGTGGGCGACCTGTCGGGCAAGGTGCCCGCCGCCATCGACGAGCCCCGCGACAAGGCCGCCGATGACACAGGCGGCGCCGGGGCGTCTGGCAGCGCCGACGGCGCGGGTGGCACGACGGGCGGCACCGGAGACGGCGCGAGCGCTCCGGATGGCGCTGGCGCGGCGGGTGCGGGGGCTGACGACGACGGTGCCGGAATCTCGGCCGGCCGCGGGGCCTGATGGCGGCCCTCGTCCTCGAGCGAGCGGCCATCGAGCGCGACCGCATGGCCCTGCTCGTGCGCGTGGCCGGCGGCGCGAGGGCCCGGCTGTCCCCGGCGGCCGCGGCCCGGCTGCTGCGGGAGCGCCCCACTCTGGCAGCCCACGCCTGCCTCAACGAGGCCGGCGAGCCCTTCGGCGCCATCCTCGACCGTACCTCCCTTCCCCATATCCTGGAGCATCTCATCATCGATTTCCAAGCCGAGCTCGATGACCGTTCGGCGGCAACTTTTGTCGGTACGACGGAATGGCTGAACGAGCGCGAGGGTCTGGCCCGCGTTGAAGTAAACTTTACCGATGACCTCATCGCACTGGCGGCCTTGAAAGCTGCCTGCGCGCTTATGGAAGGGATGGTGGATTAGCCATGTCATCAGCTCACATCACCTTCGACACCACGGGCGACAAGATCGCCCATCGCGTGCGCATCATGCGACCCTCGGCGGTGCGCAACCTCTTCGCCGCCGCCACGCGCGACGACGTGATCTCGCTGTCGGGCGGCATGCCCGCCGTGTCGCTCCTGCCCGAAGAAGACGTGCGCCGCGCCGTGCTGGCCGCGGTGGAAAGTCCCCAGGCCCGGGCCGTGTCGCTGCAGTACGGCCCCACCGACGGCCTGGCCGGCCTGCGGGCCGTGCTCGCCGATATGATGCGCGATCTGGGCATTCGCGTGAAGGCTGACCAGATTCTCGTTACATCGGGGGCCCAGCAGGCCCTCACGCTCATCGCCGAGGCCTTCATCGATCCAGGTGACATCATCATCACCGAGGGCCCCACCTATCTGGGGGCGCTGCAGGCCTTCTCCGCCTTCGAGCCCGATATCCGCGCCATCCCCTTCGACGAGGACGGCATGCGCATGGATCTCTTGGAGGCCGAGCTCGAGCGCATCGGCAAGGGCAATCCGCGCCTGAAGTTCTGCTACACCATTCCGAACTTCCAGAACCCCGGTGGCGTGACCATGAACGCCGAGCGCCGGCGCCGTTTGCTGGAACTGGCCGACGAGTACGGCTTCATGGTGGTGGAAGACGACCCCTACGGCCGCTTGCGCTACGACGGCGGCCATCAGGTGCCTTTGAAGGCCATGGACGATTCGGTCATCTACCTGGGCACTATCTCGAAGATGTTGGGGCCGGGCCTGCGCACGGGCTGGATTGCGGCGCCGGAATCGGTGCTCGCCCGCGTCAACCTGGTGAAGCAGGGGGCCGATCTGTGCGGCAGCGCCTTCGACCAGCTCGTGGTGCAGCACTACTTCGCCGATATTCCCTGGCAGCGCACGCTGCAAAAGTTCATCGCCCTATACAAGGAGCGGCGCGACACTATGCTGGCGGCCCTGGAAGAGTTCTTCCCGCCCGAGGCCTCCTGGACCCATCCCGCTGGCGGCATGTTCCTCTGGATCACGCTGCCCGACTATATGGATACCGATTCGATGCTTGCCGAGGCGCTGGAGGCGGGCGTAACCTATGTGCCAGGGAACTCCTTCTTCCCCGATGGCGTGACCGGCAAGAACTCCATGCGCGTGAACTTCAGCTTCGAGACGCCGGAATCCATCACCGAGGCCATCCGCCGGCTGGCCGGGGTCATCGAGGAGCGCCTGGAACTGTACCGTGTGTTCATCAATGCCGGCGCGCTGCCGGGTTACGGAAAGGAGGCCGTCATGGCCGAGAACGAGCGCGAGAATTGGGACGAGGTCATCGTGGCGTCCGAGCAGAACGAGGAGGCCGTCATGCAGTCCCACGACGGTGATGCCGCCCAGATCGAGATTGCCGAGGACAAGGTGGCCGAGGCCGAAGAGGAGGCTCGATGAAAGTAGCAGTGCTCATGGGAGGCAAGTCCTTCGAGCGTGAGGTGTCGCTGGCATCGGGCAAGGTGGTCTGCGAGGCCCTGGAAGAGGCCGGTCACAAGGTGGTGCCGCTGGACACGAACGCCGACTTGGTGCCCACCCTGCGCAGCGAGCGCCCCGATGTGGTCTACAACGCCCTGCACGGCAAGCACGGTGAGGATGGTACCATCCAGAGCCTGATGGAGTTCGTCGGCTTGCCCTTCGTGGGCTCGCCAGCCAGCGTGTGCCATTGCGCTTGGAACAAGGACGCGCTGCACTCCTCTCTGGAGAAGTACCGCGACATCACGGGCGAGGAGGGCATCGCAAGCTGGCCCCAGGGCGTGTACCTGTCTCGTGACGCCTTCAAGGACATGGGTGCTGCCACGGCTCTCGACCTGGTGGCCGACCGCGTGATCGGCGGCTACCCGGTGTGCGTGAAGCCGGCCCACGGCGGCAGCGCACTCGGCGTACACAAGGTGGAGAGCCAAGACGAGCTCGGCGAGGCGGTGCTCGATGCGCTCTCCTTCGACGAGGCTGTGAACATCGAGCAGTGGGTCGACGGCGTGGAACTGTCCGTAGCCATTCTCGGCACCGGCTGGGACGCCTATGCGCTCCCGCCGGTGGAGATTGTGGCTCGCGAAGGGGAGTTCTTCGACGCAGCGGCCCGCATGCGCAACGACGCCGCGGAGTTCTTCTGCCCTGTGCGCCCGGCGTCGCTCTCGCCCGATGAGGCTACGGCCCACGCCATCCGCGCCGAGATCGAACGGGCCGCGCTGGAAGTGTATCGCGCCTACGGCGCCCGCGATCTGGGCCGTGTAGACCTTGTGTGGGACGGCGGTGCCGCCCGCTGCTTCGAGCTGGACGTGTCCCCGGGCATGACGCCGCATTCCCTGTTCCCCATGGCCTGTTCGGCTGCCGGCCTCACCCTGCCCAAGGTGCTCGACACCCTGGTGGAAGAAGCCTACGCCCGCGGCGCCAAGTTCTAGGCCGCTACACATTCCCCTCAGTGCGAAAATGCGCGTTATCGCGAGTTTGAAGCGGCTATCGTTGGAGCAGGGCTCGCGATAACGTAATTTTTCGCACGGGGGCCATCTGAGTTTCCCCGATCCCGCCCCTTTTCCTCGGCCTGTGTCGCTCTTGCGCACAGGCTGAGGTTTTCTCTGAGAGTTTTCCTCATCGATGATGTTTGACGGCTTGTTTACCGTAAGGTGAGAAGCGGGCTTTCGCGGCCCCGTTTCGGGTGCGCTCACCCTATAATGAGCGGACTTGATAACCTGTCGATAAAGGAGGCAGTTATGGCCAACAAATTTGGAATGTTTCTGATCGGTGGCGTCGTCGGTGCCGTCGCAGCCCTGCTGGCCGCGCCGCGTCCCGGCGCTGAGACCCGCGCCATGGTGGCCGACAAGGCCAACGACATCCTGGGCGATGCCCAGCAGTGGGGCGGCCAGGCCGCCGCTGGAGCCCAGCACATCTACCAAGAGGCTGCCACCAAGGGAGCCGAAGTGGTGAACAGCGTGACCGCCCGCGGCCAGGAGATCGCCTCCGAGGCCGCTGCTCGCGGCGCCGATATGGCCGCGTCCATCCAAGAGGCTGCCAGCAACATTTCCCCCACCATCAACGAGAAGGGCGACGAGCTGCGCGAGAAGATCGAGGCAGCCCGCCAGCGCATTGCCGACCAGGTGGCCAAGAACGCCGGCGAGGACGCCGACGCGGTGGCCGATGCCGCCGAGGATGTGAAGGCCGCGGCTGTCGACGGCACCGAGGCTGTAAAGACCGCCGCCCACGAGGCCAAGGAAACCGTGAAGGAAGTTGTCGCGGACGATAAGAAGGACGCCGAGTAGACCATGGCCAAGCGTTACGGCACCACCGGAGAGATTGTCGGCAAGCGCGTGTTCCTCGATAGGAGCACGCCGAAGAGGCCCGAGGCGGTCAAAAGGCTGGGGAAGGTGCGCCACTGTGTGTTCCATCCCATCCAGCGCCGCTTCGTCGGCTTCATCGTGAAACGGCCCGATTTGTTGTGGATGTTCCACCGCAAGGATGTGTTCGTGGCCTACAACGGCTACGACGTGGTGGACGGCCGTATCCTCGTGCTGCAAGATGCCGCGGCCACCGATAAGGGCGCCTGCAAGGCTCTGGGCGTGGATTACGACGACTGCGTGCTGTGGGCGGGGCTGCCCGTCATCGGCGAGGACGGCACCGTCTACGGCACGGTGGGCGACGTGTCCTTCGATCCCAAGACTGGCGAGGTGCGCTTTCTGGCCGTGACCCAGGGAGCCACGGCCAACGCCCTGCTCGGCGTGAGGGAGATTCCCGGCTCTATGATCCGGGGTTTCCGCCGCGGCATCGGCACGGCGCTGTCCGTGAACGGCCAGGCCGACGCCGAGAACCCCGAGCTGGGGGCCATCCTCGTGAGCGACGAGGTGGCCGAGTTGACAGTCGAGGGCGGCTTGGCCGCCAAGGCCGGCGAGGCCACGGCCGTGGTGGCCGATCGGGCCCGGGAAACGGTGGAGGCGGTAAAGCCGGCGGTGTCTACAGCCACGAAGGCCGCGGGCAAGGCCGTCAACGCCGGCGCCTTCGCCACGGGCCGCCAGATCAAGCGGGCTAGTGGCATGTTCTCCGCCTTCAAGGAGGAGTACGACAAGGCCCGCAAGGACGACGATGAGCGCGGGGGCGGACTTGCCCGGTAACATTGTCCCAGTATGGGGGGCGTGTTGGCGCGAAGGTCCGGCCGGGCGTCTCGGGCTCTTCGCGGGCAGCCCTTACGATTTCGTCACTAAGCTATAGAGTTCTTTAAGATGCGCCCCGCCCCGCGGGGCGCTCCGTTACACTGGAGCCCATGAATACACACGATAACAAAACCCCCAAATCCGAGCGCCTCCAGAAGCTGGACGCCAAGGCCCACCAGGAGAAGTCCGTTGCCGGCCATGAGATGCCTGCGGCGAACATCTTCAAGTTCGCGGGCCTCATCGCGTTCTTCGTCATCATGATCGTGGTGTGCGCGGCTCTCTGGCCCATGATCCACGAGCTGTTCGAGCCCGGCGGGGTGGACCGCGTCACCTCCGACATTCGCAACGCCGGCCCCTGGGGCTTCCTCATTCTGCTGGCTATCCAGTTCCTCCAGATCGTGGTGGCCTTCATTCCCGGCGAAGTGGTGCAGGTGGCCGCCGGCATGATCTACGGCCCCTGGGTGGGCGCGCTCATCATCTGGCTCGGCTGTATCATCTCCAGCTCGTTCATCTTTGTGCTCGTGCACAAGCTGGGCGCCCCCTTCGTGCAGGCCATGGTGCCCGAGAAGTACATGGGCAAGTTCCGCGAATGGGAAACCTCCGAGAAGTTCAACGTCATCGTGTTCATCCTGTTCCTCATCCCGGGGCTGCCGAAGGACGTGTTCACCTACATCACGCCGCTGACGCACATGTCCATGCGCAACTTCGTGCTCATCTCGAACTTTGCCCGCATCCCCGGTATCGTGCTGTCCACCTATGCAGCGTCCGGGCTCGTGTCGGGCAACATCGCGGAGTCCGTCGTCATCTTTGCGGCGACGGCGGCCATCGCCATTGTGGCGCTGGTGGTGTACAGCCGCATGACGAAGAAGGCCGCCGACCCGAAGGAGTAGGGTCCCCGATACCGCGTCGGCCCTTCGCCACTTTCTTTGTGAAAGAATGCGCGGTCAGGCTTACTTTTCTGTACAATAGTCGCCGTTATTGATACGAATTCCAAGGAGGATCCCCATGCCGAAGATCACCCGTGATCAGGTGCGCGTTCCCGCCGACGTCATGCCCGAGGCTCGCGATGAGTACATCTCCAACTACATGAAGGCCACGCGCGAGACCGGCCGTCTCATGCTGTTCGCCTGCGATCAGAAGATCGAGCATCTGAACAAGGACTTCTACGGCGAGGGCATCGACATCGCCGACCTGGATCCGGAGCACCTGTTCAAGATCGGCTCCGAGGGCGTCTGCGGCGTGCTCGCCGGCCAGCGCGGCCTGGTGGCCCAGTACGCGGCCGACTACCCGGAGATCAACTACCTCGTGAAGATGAACTCCAAGACCAACCTCGTGGGCACCAAGCAGGAGGATCCCTACTCCCCGCAGCTGTACGATCTGGACGCCGTGCTGGCCATGAAGGAGGCCGGCGTGAACGTGGTGGGCCTCGGCTACACCATCTACCTCGGCAGCGAGTACGAGGCCACCATGATGGCCGAGGCCGGCGAGCTCATCGCCCAGGCCCATGCCAACGGCCTTATCGTGGTGCTGTGGATCTACCCCCGCGGCAAGGCTGTCACCGCCGAGAAGGATCCGGATCTCATCGCTGGTGCCGCCGGCGTGGCCCTGTGCCTCGGCGCCGACTTCGTGAAGGTGAACCCGCCGAAGCCCGAGGACGGCACCCCGGCTGCCGAGGCCCTGAAGATCGCCTCCACCGCCGCTGGCCGTTGCGGCCTGGTGTGCGCGGGCGGTTCCACGGTGGATGCCGACACCTTCCTCACCCAGCTCTACGATCAGATTCACGTGGGCGGGGCCGTGGGCAACGCCACGGGCCGCAACATCCATCAGCGCTCCCTGGACGAGGCCGTGCGCCTGACCAAGGCCATCTCTGCCATCACCTTGGCCGACTGGACGGTGGCCGATGCCCTGGCCGTGTTCAACGGCGAGCGCGACTTCACGCTGGCCGACATCTAGGCTGCTGGCATAGTACTTGTAGGAAAGGCTTCCGAAAGGGAGCCTTTCTTTATGAGATAGAGAAGGGGAGCAGTGGCAATGAGCGCGCTTGATGGATTGGCGATGCGGGTTACGCGGCCGTACCGCGAGGAGGACGTGGCCGCCATGATGGAGATTTGGAACGCCGTGGTGGAGGCCGGTCGCGCCTTTCCGCAGACCGATCCGTTGACGACGGAGGAGGCGAGCGCGTTCTTCGCCGAGCAGTCTCATACGGCGGTGGCCACGGTGGCTGGACGCGTGGCGGGGCTGTATATCTTGCATCCCAACAATGTGGGTCGCTGCGGACACGTGGCCAACGCGAGCTATGCGGTGTCGTCGGAGGTGCGCGGCCACGGGGTCGGGCGTCTTCTGGTGGAGGACTCGCTGCGTCAGGCGGCGCGTCTCGGCTTTCGCGGTCTGCAGTTCAACGCCGTGGTGGCCAGCAACGAGCGCGCCATCGCCCTCTACGAAGATCTGGGCTTCCAGCGCATCGGGCGTATTCCCGGCGGTTTCCGCAACAAGGATGGCGTCTACGAGGATATCTTCATCTACTACCACGAGACTGCTTGAGCGCTCCGCCGGGGCCGCCGCCCTTGCCTGCGACGAAAAACGGCTCCCGCGGGGAGCCGTTTGAGGTTCGCGGCGCCCGGGGCGTTTCGGTAGGGAGCCGCGTACTGCGAATGGCGGCCCCTTTCCCGCTGTGGGTGTCAATTTCCGGTGGATCATTGGCGTGTGGCGTTGCGGGCCTGCAGGGTCGCGGCGATCCGCTGGTGTGGAGTCGCTAAGCTGCGAAGCCAATCGGGCTTGCGAATGAGCGCGCTCGCGGGTTTGCGGGGAGCCACCGCATGAGGAGTATCGGTGCGGTCGGCTGAGGCTCTCCCAGCGCGATTTTCGGTGCTGCGGCCTGGATTTTGTTCCCGAAGAGACCGGTTTTGTGCAGTAAACTCCGCGAAGTAGATGTAAAGTCTCCGGGAAGGGGCGGCTGGCTTGGTTGAGATGCGGCCTATGCAGCGTTTTCCCTGGTGCTATATGGCCGCAAAGCCGTTCGAGCTGGAATGTGTGTCGGGGAGCATCTATCTCGCGGAGTTTGCTGCGCAAATTTCCCCGTTTCGGAAACACGAACTGATCCTGCGAGGGAATTAGGCGCACCTCGATCGGAGCACTGAGCCTTAATCGTTATCCTTCTTGTGCCGGCTGCGGCATAGGAAGCGTAAGCGCCATTCCAAGGCAATTCCAAAAGCAAGCAATTCCCTCATGAATGGTCGTTCAGTTAATTTCGCGGCATGGCCTGCCGAGCGTCGAATCGGCACAGTATCCTGCACCAATGAACATATATCCGAGTCATACTTCCGCCCTTCTCCTGTGGCGCACTTGGTCGGTGGCACATTCGATTCCGTTGAGTGAGTTTCACCTGTCCGGTAAGCGCCGAGGCGTCGACCTGCCCGCATCAATGCTCTCCGGCTCTACGGCGGTGAAGACGTGCGCGTCGACGCACGAAGATATAGCGCATATTCTCGGGAAACTTCCCCCGGAGTCGCGCGCGTTGCTCGCGGGATGCGAGCCGGTCACACCTGGGGGTCTTCCCCTTGAGGTGCTCGTGGGCAAGAAACCCGGTGTGCGATCGGCGGCCTCGGTGTGCCGGCGCCAGTGCGGCCGCAGTATGCCGCGCAATGCGTTTCTCGAGGTCGCGCCTGGAGTGTGGGCCTCGTCGCCCGAGTTGGTTTTCGCGCAGATGGCGTCGCGGCTCACCTATGGGGAGCTGCTCGCGCTCGGCTATGAGCTTTGCGGCAGCTACCCGATTGAGGGAAGCGGAGGCGACATGGTGCGCCGCCCCCTAACGACTCCGGAGCGACTGCTGGCGTTTCTCGAGCAGCTTACCGATGTTCGCGCTATCAAGTTGGCGCGCTCGGCGGCGAAGCAGGTGCGTCGTAAATCGGCGTCCGTTATGGAGACCGAGCTGGCCATCATTGCGCTCACTCCGAGGCGCCGAGGAGGGCTGGGGCTTCCCGATGCCCGCCTGAACGAACCCCGCGCACTGGGCGATCGGGGGCGTCGTATTGCGCGACAGAAGTATGTTGTCGGGGATCTGTGCTGGTGGGAATGCGGCATTGTGGTTGAGTACGATGGTCGCGACGCCCACAGCGGCAGTCTCGCCCAGGCGCGCGATTCGCGGCGAAGAGACGCGTTGCTTGCCGAGGGCGTCGATGTGGTCACCGTGACGTCGGCGCAGTTCTCGAATGTGTATGAGTTCGCGAGCTTGATGGGCAAGGTGTCCGAGAAGACGGGGAAGCGCTTTCGGGGGTGGCTTCCCGGGCAGATTGAGAAACACACGGATTTGCGCTGGCAGGTGGGGAAGTTCCATCGCGAGCAGCTCTGAGCCGAGGCGCGAAATGCCCCCCTGCCTGTCGACCGGTCGCCGCGGGCCGTTCTGCTTTGGCGCGGAAGGTGACGGGGGGCAGGCCCGTGCTCCGGGAGAAGATGCCCTTTGCCTTCCCGGGTTTTGTTTCCGAAAGGGCCGATTCTGCGCAGCAAACTCCGCGAGATAGATGCGCCTCCCGCAGAGACGATCGTACACCGCCCTTTCGTGCTTTCTTCACCTGGAAAAACGCGGGCAACACCCGCATCTCGATCCCTTCCTGGCAAGGACAGGTGAGCTCAATGTCTATCTCGCGGAGTTTGCTGCGCAGAATTGCGAAATAGGGAAACAAGGGAATGAAGCCGATGGTTGAGGCGCGGAGGCGACGGCCGTGGCCTGCAACGAAAAACGGCTCCGTCGGCCAGCTCGCTCCCAACGAAAAACGGCTCCCCGAAGGGAGCCGTTTGAGGTTCGTGGTGCCCGGGGCGGGATTTGAACCCGCACACCTTTCGGCAACGGTTTTTGAGACCGTCGTGTCTGCCGTTCCACCACCCGGGCCTAGGCGCATCTACGCAGTATAGCGGAAACGCGGTGCGCCGTCGAGAAGAAACCGTCGAAGGCCCGCACGCTGGCGCCATGCGGGGTGGGGTTGGCTCGGCCACAGTGGTCTTCGACGCTGGATCGGCTGTGGCAGTCGCGGCTCACAGACGCGAGGAAGTGCCAGGGCGGTCGTGGCGTTGGCACGGTGCGCCGTCGCACGGTGCCAACGTGTGGGAGAGATTCGCTAGGCCAATCCGCACCACAGCATGATCTTCGGCACGTAGCCCATGATGAAGATGATGATAATGAGCGTCGGCAGGCCGAAGGCAAGCCAGCCGCGGGCCCAGCGGGGGAATTTCGCCCCCGTGCCCGTGTCGGCCTCGGCCAGGAAGTTCTTCCAGCCCCAGCCCTTGCGGGACACGCAGAACACCACGTACAGGAGGCTGCCCAAAGGCAGCAGGTTGTTCGACACGATGAAGTCCTCGATGGACTGGATGTCGCCGATGCCCGGCACGGTGACGCCGGCCAGCACGTTGAAGCCCAGCGCGCAGGGCAGGCTGAGCACGGTGACGAGGATGGCCGTGCGCTTGATGGCGTCGCGACGAGAGAGATCCCATTTCTCCATGGTGAAGGTGATGAGATTCTCGAACACGGCGATGATGGTAGACAAGGCAGCGAAGCTCATGAACACGAAGAACAGGGTGCCCCACAGCTGGCCCAAGGGCATCTGGTTGAACACGTTGGGCAGGGTGACGAACACGAGCGAGGGGCCCTGGTCGGGGGCCACGGCGAAGGCGAAGCAGGCGGGGAAGATGATGAGGCCGGCGAGAATGGCCACGAGCGTGTCCAGGCCGCAGATACGCAGGGCCTCGCCGGTGAGCGAGTTCTGCTTGCCGATGCGGCTGCCGAAGACCTCCATGGCCGAGATGCCGAGCGACAGCGTGAAGAACGCCTGGCCCATGGCGGCGTACACGGCCTCGCCGAAGCCGCCGATGCCGCCGGCGAACATGCGCCCGAAGTCGGGGACGAGGTAGAAGGCCAGACCCTCGGCGGCGCCGGGCAGGGTGACCGAGCGGACGACCAGCAGGCCCATGACGCCGAGCAGGCAGATCATCATGATCTTGGTGATGCGCTCCACGCCCTTCTGCAGGCCGAAGCTGCATACGAAAAAGCCGATGACGATGACGGCGAGCATCCAGCCCACCATCTCGGAGGGGTTCGCCAGCATGGCGCCGAACACGCCGCCGACGCCCTCGGGATCCAGCCCGTCGAAGGTGCCCGTGGCCATCTTGGCGGTGTAGGCGAGCATCCAGCCGCACACGGTGGTATAGAACATCATGAGCAGCATGCAGCCGATATACCCCCACCAGCTGAACCAGTGCCAACGGCGGGAGGGCTGCAGCACGTCGAAGGCCAGGGCCGCCGAGCGCTGGGAGGCGCGGCCCACGGCGAACTCCATCACCATGACCGGCAGACCCAAAATGACGAGGAAGATCAGGTACAGCAAAATGAACGCCGCGCCGCCGTACTCGCCGGCGATATAGGGGAAGCGCCACACATTGCCGAGGCCAATGGCACAGCCGGCTGAGATGAGGATGAAGCCGAGGCGGCTGGCGAAGTGCTCGCGGGGCGCGGCGGCGCTGCCGATGCCGGCGGGGATGTCGGCGCCGGCGGGGTTGCTGTCGGCGGCCGGAACGGCGGCATCGCGGGCCGGCGCGGGGATAGAGGCGGGATCGGTGGACACGGGAACCTCCTGGGTTGGGCGCGCGGGCGCCCCTCGGCACGGCGAGTGACCGGGCGCGACGGCCGCTGCGGGAATGGCAGGGCCGATGGCGGCTCGCGGTCATGGCGGCGGTGCACTCGCCGCGCCGGGAGATGCCCGCATTTGAACGAAATTGCGGTGCCATTGTAGCCGAAGGTGAGAGGTGCGGTCATGGTAAGGCTGCGAAGTGCAGGCAACGGCTTTGTGTCTGGCGGGGTCGGCGCAGTGCACCTTTCGGCGGAGTGGGGCATAATAGACCCATGAGCGATATACTCACATATCTGGAAACGCAGCTGGCCACCTTCGACGAGGAGCCCTTCAACGCCGTGGACTCGGCGCTGCTCGCCCAGTTCTGTATGGCCCGGGGCGAGGGCATCATGCCGCGGGTGGCTTTAGGGGAAGGCGCCGGGGAAGAGGGGAGCGCCGAGAGGACGACCCGCTGGCGCGCCCCCTTCGCGGCGCTGCGTCGCCGCCTGCGCGAGCGGCGCGAGAGCGGTCGCGACGAGAGGGCGGGGAAGGCGGCCGCGGCGGGGAAGGCGGCTGCGGTCGGGGCCGCCTCGACCACGTCCGATGGCGCCGATCGGGCCGAAGAGGCCCAGGGTCCAACGGCGCCCACGGCGCCCGTTCGCTTCGCCGACCTGCTGCGGGCCGAGCTGTTCCCCACGATGTTCTCGGGTATGCATGCGACCTCGATGACCCAGCAGCTGTTCCGGATGGCCGCGAGCCCGCGCTTTCGCGAGCTGCTCATCTACGATCACGAGGCCGCTTTCGACGAGGCGCTCGATATGCAGTTCGCCGCCACGACCTTCGTGTGCCCGGGGCGGTTCGCCTATG
The DNA here is from genome assembly GCF_008831045.1 of Adlercreutzia muris. Classification (GTDB taxonomy): domain Bacteria; phylum Actinomycetota; class Coriobacteriia; order Coriobacteriales; family Eggerthellaceae; genus Adlercreutzia; species Adlercreutzia muris. The sequence goes on along the minus strand of NZ_WAJS01000003.1, from coordinate 95,524 downwards.
TGGGGTACCGCGGCACCGACACGACGCTTACCGGGTGGCGCGAGGATTTCAACATGGCCTACATGGTGCCGGTGCCGGCCCAGGATTTGGCCGTGCGCTATCTGGAGGCCGTGGCCGCCGACCGCCGACTGCCCGGACGGCTCATCGTGGGCGGCCATTCCAAGGGCGGCAACTTGGCCGAGTACGCGGCGCTGAAGGTATCGCCGGCGGTGCAGGAGCGCATTGTCCACCTGTACAACCACGATGGCCCGGGCTTCATGCCCGGCACCTTCACGGCAGTCGACTATGAGCCGTTGGTGGGTCGCATGACCAAGCAGGTGCCGGGAGATTCCATGGTGGGCATTCTCATGGAGTCGCTGATGCCCACGGAAGTGGTGCAGGCCACGGGGCGCGGCTTCGAGCAGCACACGGTGTACCGCTGGGTGGTGGCCGATGCAGAGGCCGGACCCGGGCTGCGGGGGGACGCCGCCCATGTTGCCAAGCCCGGCGGGGCGCCTGCGATCTTCGCTACGTTGGGCGCACTGCCCGATCGCACGGAGCGCCGGGCCGAGGCACTGGCCACATGGCTCGCCTCCATGGACGGGGAAGATCGCGAGCGCATGGTGGAGGCCCTGTTCAGCGCTTTGAAAGCCGCAGGCATCACCGATGCCGCCCAGCTGTTCGCCGGCGGTCGCGAGTGGGCCATTCTGCGGGACGGCGTCATGCGGGCCCCCATGGCCGACCGAACCACCATACTCAACGCCCTGCGCGGCCTCACTCGCGCCTTCAGCGACGTGACCGCCGCCCGCAACAACGTCCGAAGAGCTGGAAAGAAGTAGCACGGCCCCGAGGCCGACCTGCAGGCCGACCTACGGGGCCGACCTTGCGGGGACGATTAGCGGGAGTGATTTGCGGGGCCGATTAGCGGGGGCGGTCCGTAGGGGCGGCCTTCAGGCCGCCCGCTCAGCTGGCCACCATCTCGCACGTCCGATCAGCTTCCGAGTGGGCTCAAGCCTGTCCCTGCGACGATGCGGCGCGGTTGCGTTGGCTGCCGCCCGATGCCCACCGCTCGCAATGATGCGGTCGCTCAAATCCAATGGACGCGGGTTTCGTCGTAGCGGCTGGGGCCCTTGGGCTCGGGGCGGTGTGCGGGATGTCCCACGGCCACCAGCGCGAAGGGCTCCGCGCCCCGGGGGCTGCCGAGGGCCACGGCCACGGCGGCCATGCGATGGGGGTCGGGGGCCACGCCGAGCCAGACGGCACCCAGGCCGATGTTGGCCGCTTCCAGCAGGATGTTCTCCACGGCGGCGCTCATATCGAGGGGGGCGCAGGGGACGAAGCGCAACCCGTCGGTGCGTGTGCAGGCGACGATGACGCAGGGAGCGAGCTTGGCCGGCGCGGCATAGGGGCTCGTGGCGGCCAGGGCCATGCGCGTGGTCTCGTCGCGGGCGATGTAAAACTCCCAGGGTTGCTGGTTGCCCGCCGAGGGGGCGGCCATAGCGGCGCGCATGAGTCGCTCGATATCGTCGATGGCCACGGGTTCGTCGGTGAACTGTCGCACGCTGCTCCGCTTGAAGATGGCGTTCATAAGACTGCCTCGATCCTGCTTGCTGTCGAAGGGATGATTCCGCGGCGAAAAGGCACACGGAGCCGTCGGGAAAACGCGCCCGAGGGGCACGAGAGTCGCATCGGATTCCCACTCTAGCGGCCAGGGGGCACAGAAGGCGGCGAAGGCTCTCCCCATTACTGACCTGCGAACTCCCCGCTACGGAACCGACAAGAAAAGGGCGACCCGAAGGTCGCCCGAAAAGGGATGGATGTTGCAGGAGCGGCATTGGAGTCGCGGCATTGGAGTCGCAGCTCGGCCCGTTGAGCGCCGACCGGTTTCCCAGTGGTGCCTCGATGAGGTCGCATCGCTTCGCCGCCTTCCCCAGTTTCCCGAACTTCCCGAGGCGTGACCGCGCCAGCCTCGACGGCCCTTACAGATCGCGCTGGTAGAGGTCCTCGTAAGTCTCGCGGCGGGTGACCACGCGCGACACGCCGTCGCGCACGAACACCACGGCGGGGCGCGGCTGGCCGTTGTAGTTGCTGGCCATGGTCATGTTGTAGGCGCCGGTGCCGAAGACGCACACGATGTCGCCCACATCGGCCTTCTGCAGCGGCATGTCCACCACCACGGCATCGCCGCTTTCGCAGTGCTTGCCGCACAGCGTGACGATCTCGGTGCGCGGCTGGGATGCCTTGTTGGCGATGGTGGGCTCGTAGTCGGCGTGGTAGAGCGCCGTGCGGACGTTGTCGGACATGCCGCCGTCGATGGCCACGTACTTGCGGATGCCCGGCAGCGTCTTCAGGATGCCCACGGTGTACAGGGTCACGCCGGCATTGGCCACCAGGCTGCGGCCCGGTTCCACCAGAAGGCGCGGCAGCGCCAGGCCGTGGCGCTCGCACAGGTCGCGCACGGCGGTGCAGGTGACCTCGGCGAAGTCGTCGATGGAGGAGGGGGCGTCGTCGGCCAGGTAGGCGATGCCGAGGCCGCCGCCCAAGTCCAGCTCCTCGATCTCGTAGCCGTAGCGCTCGCGGATGCGCGCCATGAACTCCACCATGACCGCCGCCGCCTCGCGGAAGGAGTGCAGGGCAAAGATCTGCGAACCGATGTGGCAGTGCAGGCCCGCCAGGCGCACGTTTTCCGCGGCCAGCACGTCGGCGACGCAGGTGAAGGCGAAGTCCTCGCGCATGGTGAAGCCGAACTTGGAGTCCTCGCAGCCGGTGCGGATGTACTCGTGGGTGTCGGCCTCCACGCCCGGGGTGATGCGCATGTAGATGTCCTGCACCACGCCGAGGCGGCCGGCGATCTCGTTCACGCGGGCCAGCTCGATGCGGCTGTCCACCACGATGCGGCCCACGCCCGCTGCAATGGCCTCTTCCAGCTCGCGCGGCGTCTTGTTGTTCCCGTGCACGAACACGCGCTCCATGGGAAAGCCCACGGCCTGAGCGCAGGCCAGCTCTCCGCCGCCGGACACATCCAGGCACAGCCCCTCGGCCTGGGCGATGCGCACCACTTCCTTGTTGAGGAAGGCCTTCGAGGCGTAAATGACGTCGGAGTTCTCGTAGCGGCTGCGGAAGGCCTCGCGGTAGGCCTCCATGCGGTGGCGCAGGTCGGCCTCATCGAACACATAGAGCGCCGTGCCCTCTTCGCGGGCCAGCTGAACCATGTCGACCCCGCCGATGAATAGGTGGTCGTCACGCACCTCGGCGGTCTCGGGCAGCACGGCGCCCAGCTCCATGGTGGTGCGCAGGTCGGGCTTCTTGGTAAGGTCGGAGGCAGGCAGGGCCATTTCCGCTTCCTTTCTTCTCGGTGTCTCGTTTGGGCGGTCGGGCACGGCCGCGGGGTATGGGTCGCGCGGGGTTCTGGTCGCGGGCTCGCGGATCGCGCGGGGCTGTACGGGTATGAGCGTGCGCCCATGGTAGCAAGGCTTTATTTCCAACGCGAAACACCGCAGGGTATCCGTATAATATTTCGGAACGAATGGTATAGGGAAAGGACCCATCATGGCAAAGACCGAACCTTCTGTTGATCAGTGGCTGCGCGAGGCCAAGGCCGATCCGACAGCGGCCCAGTGCGGCATGTTCCTCACCCATAACGGCGTGGTGCGCATCACGCCGAAGGCCCAGGTGCGCGAGGGTGTGGAAGGCCTCGGCGAGGTGGTGGCCGTGGAATTTTCCTACGACGCCGAGGGGCTCGCGGCGGCCGAGGCCGAGGCGCTCACCTGGCCCGGCGTGTACTACGTGCGCACGTGGCTGAACGAGGGCCGCTGCGAGGTGGGCGACTCGCTCATGTACGTGCTCATCGGAGCCGACATTCGCCCGAACTGCATCGACGCCCTGCAGAAGCTCGTCGGCCATATCAAGAACAACCTCGTCGTGGAGAAGGAGATCTTCGCGTAGAGATATTCGTCGGACGGCCGAGCGGACGGGACTGCTCGCGGGCCGGCGGAGCGTGAGGGGAGGAGCTGCTCGCCGGACGGCCGAGCGTGAGGGGGGCTGCTCGCCGGTCGGCCGCTTCGGCGTCCTGGCGCTATGCTCTCCTCATCAGGCTGTGTTTGATTGGCTTCTGCGTGCTCTTGTCGCTCCCTCTTGCTGCTCCCTTGTTTCTCTATTCTGCAATTCTGTGCAGTAAACTCCGCGAGATAGATACCTCCGTCGCAAGAGCTAGTGCAATGGAGCCCTCCGCGTTTTTTCACCTGGGAAAATAGCCTCGACAAATCAGTTTCGGATCGCGTGTGGTGAAGTCAGCTGCGTGCGGTATCTATCTCGCGGAGTTTACTGCACAGAATCAATCTCTTCAGAAACATGCGCCAGCTTTTACTTCCTTCAGCATCGGCGGCTAGGCAGACGAGCTGCGGCCCCTCGCTGGCGCACGCGATTCCGCTCGCCTCGGCGCCACTGTCGGTGGGCGTCGCCGTGGAGGCGGGCCCTCTCTGGCGCAGGTGGCCCCTCGCTGGTGCACGCGGCCTCTCGAAGGCGCATGCAGCCCCTCGCTGGCGCACGCAACTCTGCTTGCCTTTTCGAGCGAGCTGTCTGCTGCCGCGCCCGAACTGCATCGACGTTCTGTGGAAGAGGGGCGCGACAGGGCATTGTCTGGCACTGGGAAGGCCTCGGGCAGTCGCGAATTGCGGCCCTCTCCCCTGAGCCACGGCCCTCTCCCCTGAGCCGTCGCGGCTTTTGCGCCGTGCGCCCTTATAATCGTCCGATCAGAGAGAACGTTCGCGCTCGGGAGAGGACGCAATATGGCAGTGAAGATCGGCTTGGTGGGCACCGGCACCGTGGGTGGCGGATGCATCGATATCATCTTGAAGCACGGCGACGCCTTCCGCCGCCACTTCGGCATCGACTTGGAGCTGGCCCGCGTGTGCTCGCTCTCATCGGAAGAGGCCGAGGCCCACGGCGTGGGGCACCTGTTCACCGACAACTTCAACAACATCATCAACGACCCCGAGATCGACATCGTGGTGGAGCTCATCGGCGGCACCACCATCGCGCGCACCGTGGTGCTAAATGCCCTGGCGGCGGGGAAGAACGTGGTCACGGCCAATAAGGCGCTCATGGCCACCCACGGCAAGGAGGTCATGGACGCCGCGGCAGCCGCGGGCAAGGAGCTGGCCTTCGAGGCGTCGGTGGGCGGCGGCATTCCCATCATCGATCCGCTGAAGCACTCGCTCATCGCCAACGAGATCACTTCGGTCATGGGCATCGTGAACGGCACCACCAACTACATGCTCACCCGTATGGCCGACAATGGTCTGTCCTACGAGGATGCGCTGGCCGAGGCCCAGGCCAAGGGCTTCGCCGAGGCCGACCCCACGGCAGATGTGGGCGGGTTCGATGCAGCCGCCAAGATCGCCATTCTGGCTTCCATCGCCTTCAACTCGCGCGTGACCTTGGACGACGTGTTCACCGACGGCATCACCAACATCACGCCCGTGGACATCGAGGCGGCCCGCGACATGGGCTACGTCATCAAGCTTTTGGCCATCGCCCATCGCCGCGAGGGCGGCGTGGACGTGCGCGTGCACCCCACCATGATTCCCGAGAGCCATCAGCTGGCCACGGTGAACGGCGTGTTCAACGCCATCTACGTGGTGGGCGATTTCGTGGGCGAGACCATGTTCTTCGGCGAAGGTGCCGGTGCCGGTGCGGCGGCCAGTGCCGTCATGGGCGATGTGCTGGAAGTGGCGCGCCACATTCAGCAGGGCGTGGCCCCCATGGTGGGCTGCACCTGCACCGATGAGCTGCCCATTCTTCCCATGGACGAGCTGGTCATGCGCTACTACCTGCGCTTCTCGGTGACCGACCGTCCCGGCGTCCTGGAGACCATGGCCGGCGTGTTCGCTCGCCACAACATCTCGGTGAAGTCCATCGTGCAGCGCGGCCGCTCGGGTGCCGAGCGGGTGGACCAGGTGGTGGTCACCCATCGCTGCAGCGAGCGCGACATCCGCGAGGCTTTGGAAGAGGCACTCTCCCTGGACAACGTGGTGCTTGACACTCCCTCGGTCATCCGCGTGGAGGAGTAGCTTGTTCCGTGTGGTCTGACGGCCACGCGGACTGCTCGACGCTGCGAGGCTCTGGCCCGTTTCATCTTCACCCTGGTTTTGCACGCGGCGTTGGCCGAAGCCAGCTTGGCGCAAAGGCGGGCGAATCTGAAACGCGCCAGAGCCTCTCGCTGATTTTGCCTGGAATGTGAGGTTGTAGAAGATGAGTGATATCGGCGTTATCTTCGATTGCGATGGGACGCTCGTGGATTCCATGGGGGCGTGGCACGAGGTGGATCGCACGCTGGCGGCTGAGGCGGGCATCGCGCTCACGAAGGCGGATACCGATGCCATCACCACCATGTCGCTTGACGAGGCGAGTGCCTACCTGCACGAGCAATGCGGCCTGGGCACCAGCGCATCGGCGGTGAAGGAGATGATCTTCGAGCGCATGCGCGCCTTCTACGCCCATGAAGTGGAAGCACGGCCCGGGGCGCTCGCCTTCGTGCAGGGGCTGCATGCCCGCGGCGTGCCCATGGCCGTGGCCTCCTCCACGTCGCCCGACATGCTGGCCATCTGCGTTGAGCGCTGCGGATTCGCCCCTTACATGAAGGCGGTCGTGTCGGTGGACGACCTGCGCACCAGCAAGCGCGAGCCGGCCGTTTACGACCACGCGCGCAGCTTCCTCGGCACCGACCGCGCTCACACCTGGGGTTTCGAGGATGCCGCCTATGCCCTGGACACCCTGAGGGCGGCGGGCTTTCGCACCGGCGCCATCTACGACAACGACATTTCCGGTTCGTGGGACGCCCTCGCCGCGCGCGCCGAACTGCTCATCCCCACCTGGGAAGACCTCACTGCCGAGGCTTTCCTCGACAAGGTGCGCGCCTAGGGCGATTCCGCAGGGGCGTGGTGTCGGGGCGGCTTTCTTTTTCGGAAAGAGTCGCTGAAAGTGGCACTGAACTTCGAAAAGTTGACGCCGTCTGTTCGGAGCGCTGGGCTCTCTCTGAGCCATATTGCGCTCACCTGGGAAAACAGGGGCCACGGCAGCAGCGATAGCCACCGGACCGCGTAAAACCTGTCGCCGGCGTCAACTTTTCGCAATCCAGCGCCACTTTCGTCGAGATTTACTCGAAAACTCCCCGCCCGGCCCCGGGAGCGGCATGCAGAAGTACACCGCCGAACGCCGTCCCGAAAGCGACATTTCTGTAATGGGCGCGCAAGGGGGTGGTAAGTTAGGGCCGTCATAGTGGTCTCATCGAAATTATTCCGCACGAAGGCGGGGCGGCGAAAGAGATTGCCCCGTCGCACGGAAAGGAGATCCGCCATGATTACCATCGTCGCCGGAGCCGCTCTGTTCACCTTCGCCATCGCCGCTTTGGCCGGCTGCATCGGAGCCGCGGCTCTGTAGCAGAGCCTGTGGCACGTGAGATTTAAGCCCCCAGCTGGAAATCCCTGGCTGGGGGCTTTCATGTTCGGACTTCTCTTCTTCTCCGCACGTCCCATGTTAGCGAGCGTTGCTTGTTTGGGAGAGCGATTGTGGTAGGCTGGAAGGGACGGAAGGCGTGACAGGGGTCGGCTGCTTCGGCACGTTTTGACACGGTTGCCCGCTTTGGGGGGGCGGCGTGGGGAGTGAGCGAGGCGCGCCGGGCGAAGGAGGGCCTATGCTGAGGGACAATCTGCGGAAGTTTCGCGAGGCGCGTGGGCTGTCGCAGCAGCAGCTGGTCGTGGTTTGCGTGCTGGCGTTGGCGGGCGGCCTTGCGTACTTGCTGGGCACGCAGGCGAATCGGTTCGTCGAGGGGCTCGAGCAGGGGTTCCAACTTCAGGGAACGTGGAAGGTGCCGAGTGAGGAGGGCTCCTTTACCACGGTGTCGTTCGGCTTTACCAGTGCCGACGGGGGTGTGTGGCAGATTGCCGATTTCTCGCGCACGGCGCCGCTGAACGGGTACTTCAAGGCGACCGAGAATCCTAATTTATATCTGCTGCACAACGAGCAGCACGAGGAAGTCGGCTGGGCGAATGTGGCCTTCACCAGCGCTATCGGCGGGAAGATCGACGGTTTGGCTTATGTGCAGCATGGTCCGACGCGCTATCAAGTGAAGCGCGTGGACGATTTCGTGACCCACTACGACAGGGATTTCAGGGGCCTTACCCAGACGCACCTGGATGACCCGGCGCGCTTTCGGGAAGAGGCGGAGGGTGCTTCCAATGGGGAAGCTGCGCCGGATGAGAGCTCGGCGAGCGACCCGGTTGAGGGTGCGGCCCCGTCCAAGGTGTGGCTTGAGGAGTGGCTCACCAAGTAACGTGTCGGCCGTTGGCGCGTCGTTGCGGGCAGAAATAGCCCATCAAGCGCGGAAAGCCGTCCCCGAGGGGGCGGCTTTCTTGCTGCTGGAGAGCGCGTGGGGTCGTGCTGCTTTGCGCTGCGATTGCCGGCGGTTTCGCATCTCCGATATTCGCCTGAGCCTTCAATGCGCTGCGTCTTTTTGCGGCCAGTCATCGAAAAAGTCAGCGATGATGAATTGGCTTATGTTAGTATTACTCGTTACGAATAATACTATTCAGAAAGGGGTTGAGCGTGAACCTGACGTTCAAGGGTTTTCTGCGTTGGTACTGTCGCGAACTAACGGGATTAGAGACGGACAACCTGCGGAAACTCCGCGATTCAGTGGCGACGTCGATGCCAGCTGCTGCCGAGGCGCTCATGGTGTTCGCGGCTGTTCAGGACAAAGCGGGCTATCTGGCGACCATCAGCCAGGGAACGTGGATGGAATCCGGCTACGCCCAGATGGCCGAACAGCTGCGCGATCCCGAAGAGGTATCGTTTTACCTGCAGTCGCCCGAGGCGCCGCCCCGATACCGGGCGGTGTGGAACGCCTACATTGCGAAGCGCTACGCCATCGCGGGCGAGCGCCGCATCATCGCGGGCATGCGCGAGAAAACGCTGCAAGCCATGGAGGGCCGCAACGTCACGGTCTATCGTCTCTGCAAGGATTTGGGCCTGAACAAGGGAAACATCTACGCTTTCCTCGGCAAGGGTGACGACACAAAAGTAAGCCAAGGCACCGCCCGCCGTATCCTCGAATACGCCTGCAAGGCCTCGTAGGAGGGCGGCGGGGAAGGAAGGGACGGCATCGGCCGGCGGCGACCAGCAGCGGGGCGGGACACAGAGGGGGGGCTGCGTCCCGCCCCGCGCTATCGAAAGAGGGGCACTCTCAAGTGGGGGCTAGCGGAGGATCCGATCCGCGGCACTGCAAAGTTGCCCTCAAGCTGGCCGGCCGCGTTCACGGGGAGGGAAAGGGGCGCGCTTTGTGCCGCTGCGGTGGGATTGCAGTTGTCGAAATGCCCATCAACCCTCACTGCTAGACCGTGTTCCGGCTTCTGCCAGCGGGATCGTTGTGTCCTTGCGAGTACAAAGTAAGGTGTTAATTGCGCTGGCGTTGAAGGTGGTCGCTCAGGTAGGGGACGGCCATGGCCACGCGACCGCGCCCGGCGACCTGAATAATGCCCGCATCGATGAGGCGCTTCCGGTACTTCTGGGCGTAATCGGGGGTGACGCCCATGCGGTCGGCTATGGCCGCCATGCTGCTCTCGGCTCCCTCGACGGCGAGGGCCTCCAGGAACTTCACGTCCTTTTCGGAGAGCGCGGCCAAGGTGGTGCGGCACACGTCGTTCTCGAAGTCCTCCTGGGAGGTGCGCAAGGCGTCGGCCAGTGTCTCTGCGGTGACCGCTCCATCGGGTTCGGCATACTGCACGGTGTTGTGGCCAACGAGTTGCAGAAGATAGGGCGAGCCCGCCGTGAACGCGGAGGCGGTGCGTCGCAGGTCGCCATCGATAGAGAGACCGATCTTGCGGAACGAGCGGGCGAGGAACGCATCCACATCGCCGAGTGCGAGGGGTTCCAGCGCAATCTTGCGCGCACGATTCAGGAAGGTGAGCACCTTGTCGTTCAGGGTGGCGGAAACGGCACCCGGCAATCCTGCCAGCACGATGGCGACGTTGAGTCCTTCTCCCACCAGCTCCTGATAGGTAATGATGAGCTGCTTCACTTCGGGCGTATTGGCCTGCAATTCGTCCACCAGGATGAGGACGCCGCGGCCCTGCTTGGTCAGCGTGCGACAGAGTTGGGTCAGCTGGTGCTGAGGGCTGCCGGGCTCGTGGGCTTCGCGCTGCAACTGAAGGCCGGCCGAAAAGCCGAACACTCCCACACTGCCCCCGCTGATGCGGGTCTTGCCCTTCGAAGCGGCATCGGCGTCATCGATGATCTTTTCGACGATGCGCTCGAGCATAGATTCGGAGACGATGGTGGGGGTGGCGACCACGAAGTTCTGCTGGCGCATGCGGTCGGCCAGTTCCCAGAGGAGCACGGTTTTGCCCGATCCGCGCTGCCCGAGAAGAACAACGGCGCGCTCGCGGCTGCCAGGGGCAGAGGTGAGGCCGCCGACCAGCTGCTCCAGCATCTCGTCGCGTCCGACGAAGGAGGAGGGCCTGTTCCCGAAAGAGGGCGAGAAGATCATGTCGTTCATGGGCGCGCCCCTTTCCTTTCTTTCCTTAGTTTTCCTTTCTTTCCTATTTTTTCCTTTTTTCCCTTTTCGGTCAAGGGAGGGGTGTGGGAAGAACGAAAGGCGACGGCTTACGGGAGCCGCGTGGGCGGCTCCCACGCGGCTCCTGCGCCGCGCGGCTTTCCCGACAACTCCGAGGTGGGCAACCGTATCGTGACGGGGGCGTGCCAGGTTGGCAGATGTTGGGCGCGGTGGTCATCAATGATCGCCGCGCCTTTCTATACTGACAAGGTGAATCACTGTCAGCAGGGAAGGGGGAGCCGTGAGCGCGCCGAAACCCGAGAACACCGAGCGTCCCGAGCGCGAAAAGCGCGTTGCCCGGGTCGTCCGCGCCGCTGAGGAGAAGGTGACCGACACGGCGCGGGCGGCCGTGGCCTTCGAGCGGGCCGACCTCGCCGAGACCGAGCACGAGTGGCGCGAGCAGCTGCACAACGACGGCGCCGAACTGCGTGCCGATGTGGCTCGTGACAAGCAGAAAGTCGCTCAGGCGGTCGACGACTTGCGCCACCCCGAGCGCATCGCCGCTGCGGTGGAAGCGCGGGTGGAGCACGGCGCCGAGGAGGCGGCCTCAGCGGCCCGCGCCATTGAGCACCCCGGTGTGACCGTCGCCGAGGCCGAGCACGCCGTGGCTGCCAAGAAGACCGCTTTCGACCGCACCACGGCCACTATTGCCGCCGAGTTCACGAGCCCCGCCGACGCCCGCAAGTTGCCCCGGGTGCTGAAGGTGTTCGGCGTGCTGTTGGCTTTGGTGTCGCTAGCGACGCTGCCGGGCATCGGTGCGGCCATCTATCGGTCGGTGACGAGCGTGGAGGCCCACGGCCTGGGTACCGAGGGCGTCTCCACGGTGGTGGTGAACTTCCTGTACCTGGGCGTGCTCTCGGTTTTGGCGCTGACGGCGGTCATCTTCGGCTACCGTCTCTTCCGCAACCAGCGGCGCTGGGCCGCCATCATTTCCTACGGCCTGTACGTGCTGCTGATCGCTGGGGTGCTGTGCTCCATCATGCTGCAGGGCATCACGCCGGATCTGGTGTTCTATCTGGTGGCCTTCGTGGTGACCATCGGGCTGCAAAGCTATCTGGACCCCTCGCTTCTGGAGGAGCGTCGGCGCCACCGCAAGGCCCGCGAGGCCGAGGAGCACGCCGAGGGTGAGGCCGGCACCCTGGGCCGCGATCTCACGGGCAAGGGTTACATCACGCTGAACTTCTTCAACCTGTTCTGGATCTTCGTGGTGGCCAGCGTGCTGGGGCTTATCATGGAAGAGGTGGTGCACTTCCTGTTCGTGGTGCCGGGCCAGTGGCAGGATCGCGCGGGGCTTCTGTTCGGGCCGTTCTCGCCCATCTACGGGTGCGGGGCGGTGCTCATGACCGTGTTCCTCAATCGCTTCCACAAGAGCAACTGGCTCGTCATCTTTGTGGTGGCCGCGGTCATCGGCGGCGGCTTCGAAGCGCTGACCAGCCTGTTCATGCAGTACGCCTATGGCGCGGTGGCCTGGGACTACTCCAACATGCCCGGGTCGCTGTTCGGCGGTCGCACCTGCCTGCCGTTCATGGCCTGCTGGGGGCTGCTCGGCGTGGTGTGGATCAAGCTGCTCTTGCCCTTCATGCTGCGGCTCGTGAACTTCATTCCCTGGAACTGGCGCTACGGGCTGACCGTGGTGGCCGCCGTGTTCATGCTGGCCGATGCCGTGATGACCCTGCAGGCCCTGGACTGCTGGTACGAGCGCCTTTCCGGCGACAAAGTGGACACGCCCATCCAGCAGTTCTACGACCAGCACTTCGATGATACCGTCATGGCCGACCGCTTCCAGTCCATGACCATCCATCCCGCCGACGCCGTGCGCGGGAAATAAGCCGTTCCGTCGGCTTCACAGAGGGAAAGAATGTCTTGCTGACCTGCGGCGGTCGCGTTCCTCGGTTTTTCCGATGGCATTGACTGGGTAGTTCCTATAACGGGTGCGGGCCCGTTGCCCCTATAATGGGCGAACCCCTTCTATGAGACAAGAGATCAGCAAAGGAGCCCTCCATGGACGAGCGCATTGGAACCATCTGCGTGCAAGGCGGCTGGCGGCCCGGCGATGGCGAGCCGCGCCAGGTGCCCATCTATCAGAACACCACGTGGAAGTACGATACGAGCGAGCACATGGGGCGCCTGTTCGATCTGGAGGAGTCCGGCTACTTCTACACGCGCCTGGCCAACCCCACCAACGACGCGGTGGCGGCCAAGATCGCCGCTCTGGAAGGGGGCGCGGCGGCCATGCTCACCTCCTCGGGCCAGGCGGCGAACTTCTTCGCCGTGTTCAACATTGCCGGCGCGGGCGATCATGTGGTGGCCTCCTCGGCCATCTACGGTGGCACCTACAACCTGTTCGCCCACACCATGGCCCGCATGGGGCTGGAGTGCACCTTCGTGGATCCGCACTGCACCGACGAGGAGCTGGCGGCGGCCTTCCGTCCCAACACCAAGTGCGTCTTCGGCGAGACCATCGCCAACCCGGCGCTGTCGGTGCTCGATATCGAGCGCTTTGCGGCGGCGGCCCACGATCACGGGGTGCCGCTCATCGTGGATAACACCTTCCCCACGCCGGTGCTGTGCCGCCCCATCGAGTGGGGCGCCGACATCGTGACGCATTCCACCACCAAGTACATGGACGGCCACGGCGCCTCCGTCGGCGGCGTCATCGTGGACGCGGGCACCTTCGACTGGAACGCCCACGCCGACAAGTTCCCCGGGCTCACCACGCCCGACGAGAGCTATCACGGCGTGGTGTACACCGAGCGCTTCGGGCTGGAAGGCGCGTTCATCACCAAGGCCACGGCCCAGCTCATGCGCGATCTGGGGTGCATCCAGGCGCCGCAGAACGCCTTCCTCATCAACTTGGGTCTGGAGAGCCTGCATCTGCGCATGGCCCGGCACGCTGCCAACGGCCGCGCGGTGGCCGAGCACCTGGCAGCTCACCCGAAGGTGGCCTGGGTGCGCCATCCGTCGCTTGCGGGCGATAGCGAGTACGCCCTGGCCGAGAAGTACCTGCCCGAGGGCAGCTGCGGCGTGGTGAGCTTCGGCGTGGCCGGGGGCCGTGCCGCGGCCGAGACCTTCATGGCGAACCTGAAGCTGGCCCAAATTGCCACCCACGTGGCCGATGCGCGCACCTGCGTGCTGCATCCGGCCAACGCCACCCATCGCCAGATGAACGATGCCGAGCTGGAAGCGGCTGGCATCACCTCCGATCTCATCCGCCTGTCCTGTGGCATCGAGGACGCCGCCGATCTTATCGCCGACATCGATGCGGCCCTGGCTGCCGTAGAGTAGGAGGGGAGCTGTGCCCATTCGCATTCCCGACGCACTGCCCGCCACGGCGGCCCTTGAGAGCGAGAACATCTTCGTCATGACGGAGCATCGCGCTATGCACCAGGATATTCGTCCGCTGCGCGTGCTGCTCTTAAACCTCATGCCCACCAAGATCACCACCGAGACGCAGATTCTGCGCAAGCTCTCCAACACGCCCATCCAGGTTGAGGTGGAGCTGCTGCAGACCGTGAGCCACGACGCGAAGAACACGGCCGCCGAGCACTTGGAGACCTTCTACACCACCTTCGACGAGGTGCGCGACGAGCACTTCGACGGCCTCATCATCACCGGCGCCCCTGTCGAGCAGCTGGATTTCGAGGAGGTCGATTACTGGGACGAGTTGTGCGAGATCATGGAGTGGTCGAAGACCCACGCGCACTCCACGTTCCACATCTGCTGGGGCGCCCAGGCCGGCATCTACTACCACTACGGGGTGCCCAAGCGCGCGCTGCCCGAGAAGATGTTCGGCGTGTTCCCGCACACGCTGGCCAAGCGCACCTCGCCGCTCGTGCGCGGATTCGACGACGAGTTCTTCGCGCCGCACTCGCGCTTCACCGAGGTGCGGGCCGCCGACATTGAGGCCCATCCCGACCTGGAGCTCATCGCCGTGTCCGACGAGGCCGGTGTGTACGTGGCGAAGTCCACCGATTCGCAGAACTTCTTCGTGTTCGGGCATCCCGAGTACGACCGCGAGACCCTGAAGGCCGAGTACGACCGCGACGTGGCTCGCGGTATGGCCATGGCGCTGCCGGCCCATTACTATCCGGGCGACGACCCGGCGCGCGAGCCCGTGGCCACGTGGTTCTCCCACGCGCAGCTGCTGTACACGAACTGGCTGAACTACTACGTGTACCAGACCACCCCCTACGATATCAGCCGCGCCGGCGAGCGCGACGGGGAAGAGGAGGCATCGTGGTGAGCATCGATCCGATGCGCGACCCCCACGCGCACATCGTGGTGAAGCCGCTGCCGAGCCAGGTGGCGGCCGCTAAGGCGAAGGCGGCGGTGGAGAGTGCGGAAGCCGCCGGCGGGGTTGGCGTGGGATCAGCCGGCGCGACGGGCTCTGTCCCCCCGTCCTCTGCGTCCCCGCGCATCGCATCCTCGCACGTCGCGCCCGACGATCCCTTCCTGCGGGCCGCCAACGAGGACGACGACGGCTACGACCCCTATTCCGACCGCCCGGCCCCGCCCGAGCCTCTCTTCCAAGAGGATCCCTGGGCCTAGGCGGCAAGATACTTCGCGCGCACCCCTTTACGGGAATTGTGCAACCTGTCAAAATCGCCTTGGAAGCTGGGCGCGATGGGAGGAGGGGCGCGATGGGCGAGAAGGCGACGGCCGCGGCCGCGGACGCAGGAGCGGCTGGCGCGAACGCGGCGGAAACCAGGGCGGCCGCTGGTACGCAGGCGCCGCCGGCCGGGGCGACCGCGGGCGAGCGGGCGCCGTCGGCCGAGGCGACCGTGAAGATGCCGGCGGCAAAAAGCCACGTGCTGCGCGGCATCGTGTTTGCGGCGCTTGGCGGCATCTGCTGGGGCTTCTCGGGCAACTGCGCCCAAATGCTCACGGCCGAGCTGGACGTGCCGGTGCTGTGGATCACCGCCGTGCGCCTGACGGTGGCCGCCGTTATCTTCCTGGCCATTTGCCTGGTGCGCGAGCCGCGCCATCTGCTGGCGGCTCTGCGCGACGGGCGCAGCCTCGCCTACATTGCCGGGTTCGCCATTTTGGGCGTGCTGCTCACCCAGGTGAGCTATCTCTCGGCCATTGCCTACACCAACGCCGGCACCGGCACCGTGCTCGAGCGCACGGGGCTCGTGCTCATCATGGGCTATGTGTGCCTGCGCACCCGCCGCCTGCCGCGCCCGCGCGAGGCGGCGGGGCTCGTGCTCGCCATCGGCGGCACGGTGCTTATCGCCACCCAAGGCGACTTCTCGCGGCTGGCCATCGCGCCGGCGGGCCTCGGATGGGGCCTCGTGTCGGCGGTGGCGCTGGCCTTCTACACGCTGATGCCCGGCAAGCCCCTGGCGAAATGGGGCAGCTTCATCGTGACGGGGCTGGCCATGGCCATGGGCGGCACGGTGTCCATGGCCGGCGTGCAGCCGTGGACCCTCGGCGTGGAGGTGACGCCGGCGGTGGTGGGCATCATGGCGCTCATGGTGCTCGTGGGCACCTTCGCCGCCTACCTGTTCTACCTGCAGGGCATCGCCGACGCGGGCCCGGTGCGCGCGGGTCTCGTGGGTTGCGTGGAGCCGGTGTCGGCCACCATCATCTCGGCGGCGTGGCTCGGCACCGCGGTCACGCCGATGGACGTGCTCGGCTGCGCCATGATCGTGGCGATGGTGTTCCTCGTCACCGACCGGGGCGGCGAGGGCGATGACGATCATGCTGTGGAAGGCGGCACGGGCGCGGCGCCGAGCCGCTACGATGGGGCTCGCGGCAACGTGCCCGTGTTCCAGGGACGCGCGAGCGAGTTGGGCTATTATGCGGCCCGGGTGGCCGCGCGCGAGGATGTGCCGCTGCTGCAGCAGCTTCTGGCCGACGGGCGCCGCACCATGGCGAAACTCGGCGTGAAGGAGGGCACGAAGCGCTACCCCTCGTCGCGCCGCCTCTTGCGCGCCGTGGACGCCGGCAGTGTGTACGTGGTGGTGAGCAATCCCGCCTGGCTCGGCGTGGAGGCCCGCAAGTCGGAGGAGGCGCCGGCGGCCGGGGGCCTTTCCGCCGAAGACACCACGGCACTCGAGTGCCTTTCCGCTGAGGATGCTGCGGAAGGTTGTGGGGAGGGCCCCGCGGGGAAGGTCGGTGAAAGCCGCATCATCGCCATGTTCGACGTGGACGTAGAAGGCGACGCGGCCTACGAGGAAGGGCGCGGGCTTACCTGGATCACCGAGGGCGACGGCAACTATGGGGCGTTGCACTGGGTGAACGTGGCGCCGTCGGCGCGCCACTGCGGCGTGGGCGCCTACATTCTGGGAACCGCCCAGCGCATCGCCCGCGACGCCGGCTGCCACAATCTGTGCTGCGATGTGTACGAGGCCAACGCCCCCATGCGCGACCTGCTCGCCCGCGAGGGCTGGACCGTCGCCGGCACCATCGCCCTGCGCGACTGGCACGGCCATGAGTCCCACCGCCTCATCTACGAGAAGCTCTACTGGTAAGGCTGTTTTTCTTGCGACTCCCAGCGTCTTCCCTTGGCCGAGGTGATTCGGGCTGACCCCAAAACAAGGCGGCCGATTCTTTCCCTCGATGGAGACGATGGGGAAGATGACGGTGCTCGCGCTGTCCCCGCCGGGGCCTCCCGTGCCCTAAGTGCCCGTTGCCGGTATCGAACGCCGCCGCTCTCGGCGGCGGCCCTACAGGTTGTCGGTGTCCAGGCAGAGGGTGAAGGGGCCGCGGTTCACCAGGCTCACGTCCATCATGGCGCCGAAGACGCCGGTGTCCACGCGGGGCACGTCGCGCCGGGCGAGGGAGACGAAGTGCTCGTAGAGCCGCTCGGCCTCATCGGGCGCGGCGGCATCGGTGAACGAGGGGCGGTTGCCCTTCCGGCAGTTGGCGAAGAGCGTGAACTGGCTGACCACGAGCACCTCGCCTCCCACGTCGGCCAAGCTCAGATTGGTCTTGCCGCTCTCGTCCTCGAACACGCGCATCTTGCGAATCTTCTCCCAGAGCCGCTGTGCCTGGGCCTCGCCGTCGCCGTGGCCCACGCCCAGAAGGATCAGGTATCCGCGCCCGATGCGACCGACGACGTTCCCCGCCACGCTCACGCTGGCTTCGCTCACACACTGCACAACAGCTCGCATAGGGAATCCTTTCGGGACGGACGGTCTTTGCGGGGCAACCGCTGGATCTGCTAGAAGAAGATCATGAGCATGCCCAGGGCCAGGCCGATCATGACGGCGAAGGCGGGCAGCTTGCTGCGGTAGATGAGGTAGCTCTCGGGCATGATCTCGCCGAACACCACATACAGCATGGCGCCCGAGGCGAAGCCGAGGGACAGGGTGAGGCCCAAAGGCCCGATGTCGCCCAGCCAGAAACCGAGCCACGCCCCGAGCACCGTGGGCAGGCCGCAGGCCGCCGTGAGCAGGGTGGCCTTCACGCGGCTCGTGCCGCCGGAGATGAGCGGCACGGCCACGGCCATGCCCTCGGGGATGTTGTGCAGGCCGATGAGCACGGCCATGATCATGCCGGTGCCCCACATAAGGTCGCTCGACACGGCGAAGCTTGCGCCGATGGTCATGCCCTCGGGGATGTTGTGCAGCGCGATGGCGCAGGCCATGACCACGCCAGCCACGAACAGCGACAGCCGCGAATCGTTGTGGCGCTTGTGCATGTTCAGATGGTCGGCGTGCACCAACTCGTCGATATTGTCGTGGGTATCGGGGTGCGCGGCGTCGGCAGTGTGGGACACCTCGGTCCGCGTCTTGCGGTCGATCAGGTGGTTCAGCAAATACACCACGGCCACACCCAGGGCCACGGCGAAGATGACCAGCAGCACGCCGTGCTCGACCACCTGGTTGGCGGCTTCCTCGGCCTCGGCCAGCAGGTCGAAGCACACCATGGCGGTCATCACGCCGCCGGCGAAGGCCAAAAGCAGGCTGATGGTGCGGTTGCTCTCGCTCTTGAACAGGGCGCCGATGAGGCCGCCGAGCCCCGTGCCTCCCGCGCCGGAGATGAGGGTGACCAACGTGATGAACGCGAACGGCGACATTGCTTCCATAGTATGCAGGCTTCCTTACACCTCAAGGTTTCACACAGCGCCGCCTATTGTGCTTCAATCCACGCCCGCGCGGAAGCGCCTCCTGCCCAAACGTTAGTCGGAGGTAACATTTCCCACGGCAACGGTGCGCGCACGAACGGGCTGCCGGCGGGAGGGCGAAGTCGCCAGGGGATATAATAGATGGCGGGTCGCCCATTCCGGGGCGCTCGACAAGAGAAGGAGGCTGGCTGTGAGCGAGGGAAGATCGGAGCGGAGAGGTCTTCTGTGGTGGATCGAGCACGAGAACACCAATGCGTTCTGGAGTGCGAGAAACCCCTGGATCGTCATCGCACTTGCCGGGACGGCGATCATTGTGCTCTGCATGGTCGGGATGCATTTCTGGGGCGTGCCTCACGGGGTGGCAGATGTGACGGTAAATATAGTCTTCTACGGTTATCTGGCCGCACTCTTTTTCTGCGAGGTGAAGACCGGGCGTCGTGTCGCGGCCCTCGGCGTTGCAGTCCTCGCGGCGTTCAACCTCCTCCTCTGGGGAATGTGAACCTCCTGGTGCCCACATTGATCAAAATGTTATTTTATGTACATGAAAATGTACATAAAGATAGCTACAATGGGCCTATGATTGACGCGACAAGGAGGAGTCTATGACCGAGATGACCGCAACGGTAGCTGAGACGCGGGCGAACTTCTCGAAGATTGCCGCGACGGTGCGCGAGACCGGGCAGCCTGTGACCGTGTTCAAGAACTCGAAGCCCTGGGTACTGGTTGCGCCCATCGAGAGTGGTTACGGTGATCGCATTCCGCATATCGATTGGGCTGCCCAGGATGTAATTCGGGTGGATCCGGAAACTCGCCGGACCGTTTTGCCCGCTGATTGGGACAACGAAGAGGACGATGGGGTTTACGATGCCCTCGTGTGATCCGAAGCCTGGAGAAATCTGGCTCGCCTACGTGGAGTTTCTCGATCATCCCGGCATCGGCAAGGTTCGTCCGGTGTTCGTGATTGATGTTGAAAGCGAAATGTGCATTGCGATTGCCGCAAAGGTTACATCGAAGGATTTGAGCGCAGATGGATCGGGCAGGTGTGTTCCGATCATCGACTGGCGCGAGTGCGGGCTGCTTAAGCCGTCCTACCTGCGGATTGACCAAAAGCTTGAGGTTGCTTTCGAGAATCTTTTGCGCGATGAACCGCTGGGAACCTTATCCCCGGTGTATCTGGAGCTCGTTGTGGGGGCATTGAGCGCATAAGGTGCGCTGGCCGAACCAGCCATAAAGCCGACGAAGCTGCGAGAGGCATGTCCGTGAAGGTAAGGGCGGCCTTCGCCATCGTCGCAGCCTGCGCTAAGAGGGATCGGGCACCTGCGTCTGATGCGGCCGATCTCGACTCCATCAACGCTTACGTTGGCCCTCCTCGCGCCTCTCAGCGGGAAAGTTTTGGCGATTGTGGGTATTCGTCGACCGCTTCCGTTGACATAAACGCGCTCGCGCGTGAAAATGTAAAAGTTCGCTTTCAAAAGCCCCGTAAACGCATGGGTTCAAGGAAACGCAACCGCCAAGGGTTGTCCAGGCCCGCGGCACCGCGTGTCGGCGTAGGAAACCGACTTCCAAGGATCGTGCACTTTTGAAAACAAACACTCTGGAAGACGGTTCCGCGCTTCCAGGCAGCGCGGCCGCGAGGCTGCAACGCACGGAGAAGCGGAGGCTTCACCCGTCGGACAGAACCTGCAAGTTAATGGAGGAAACAGTGAAGACGTATTATGCAAAGCCCGGTGAGGTTGAGCGCGAATGGGTCATCATCGACGCTGAGGACCAGGTCCTCGGTCGCGTGGCTGCCCGCGCAGCTCAGATTCTGAAGGGCAAGCACAAGCCGCAGTACACCCCCCACGTGGACACCGGCGACTTTGTCATCATCATCAATGCTGACAAGATCAAGGTCACCGGCACCAAGGCTGCCACCAAGACCTACTATCGTCATAGCGGGTTCCCGGGTGGTCTCAAGCAGGAGACGTTCACCGAGGCCATGACCAAGCACCCCGAGCGCGTCATCGAGCATGCCGTCAAGGGCATGCTGCCGAAGAACACGCTGGGCCGCGCGATGGGCAAGAAGCTGAAGGTGTACGTTGGCGCTGAGCATCCCCATGCTGCTCAGAAGCCCCGCAAGATTGAGTTGGAGGGTTAATCATGGCAGATGAGGCTTTGTACTACGGCACTGGCCGCCGCAAGAACGCGGTGGCGCGCGTCCGTCTCGTTCCCGGCACCGGCAAGGTGACCATCAATGGCCGCGACGGCGAGGAGTACTTCGGTCGTGAGGCGCTGTTCAACTACGCGATGACCCCCTTCAAGGTGACCGACACCGCTGGTCACTTCGATGTGAAGGCCCGCATCGACGGCGGCGGCGTGTCCGGCCAGGCTGGCGCTCTGCGCCACGGCATCTCCCGCGCTCTGCTGGAGGCTGGCGACTACCGCGCCGAGCTGAAGAAGGCTGGCTTCCTGACCCGCGACGCCCGTATGGTGGAGCGCAAGAAGTATGGTCTGAAGAAGGCCCGCAAGCGCCCGCAGTTCTCCAAGCGCTAAGCCGCAGCGAGATACAACCTGCAGAAAGCCCGCTGTTCGCAGCGGGCTTTTTCGTGTCCGAAGCCAGGAGGACTCGTTCCCCGACCTATGGAGTCATTGTTGTTGATTTGTTACAGGCGCGCACCTCTTTGGGCATGCGGGCTTGCGGGGGTGCGCCAACTGGTACACTGTGCCGCGCATTATTTCCGATTAGGTGTTTCTCCTGGTAAATGGTGAGAAATACGCTCAGAGATAGGACGGCTATGGCGCAGCAAGCGCAAGGTGCGCGAACCGACTGCTACGCGGCGGTGGATATCGGGGCATCGTCGGGGCGCGTGGTGGTGGGCTATCTGGAAGAGGGGCTCATCCGCCTTCAGGAGGTCCATCGCTTCGACAACCGCCAGGTGCGCCGCGACGGCCACGATTGCTGGGATCTCGATCTGCTCTCGAGCGAGCTTCTGCGTGGCCTGGCCCGCTGCAAGGAGGCCGGCTTCGCGCCCAAGACCGTGGGCATCGACACCTGGGGCGTCGATTTCGTGCTGCTGGATGCCGACGACAACCTGGTAGGTGATGCCGTGGCCTACCGCGACGGTCGCACGGCGGGCATGTACGCGGTGGCCGACGCCATCATGGCCCCCGAGGAGCTGTACCGTCACTGCGGTCTGCAGCGGCAGCCCTTCAACACCATCTACCAGCTGCTGGCCCTGCAGCGGGAACACCCCGAGCAGCTGGAGGCGGCTGACACCTTCCTTATGATTCCCGACTACCTGAACTTCCTGCTCACAGGCCAGAAGGCGGTGGAATATACCAACGCTTCCACCACGGGCCTGCTGAACGCGGAAACCGGCGCGTGGGACGAGACGGTCATGGCCGCCTTCGCCATCCCGCGGCGTCTGTTCCCCAATGTGACCCATGCCGGTGCCAGCCTGGGGCCGGTGTTGCCCGAGGTGGCCGAGGCCATCGGCTACGAGCCGCGCGTGGTGCTGCCGGCCACCCATGACACGGGCAGCGCCTATTTGGCCGTGCCCGCTTGCGAGCCGCCGGCGGTGTTCCTCTCGTCGGGCACGTGGAGCCTGCTGGGGGTGGAGAACCGCAGCCCCATCTGCGCCGAGCCGGCCTACCGCGCGAACTTCACCAACGAGGGCGGCTACCATTTCCGCTACCGCTTTCTGAAGAACATCATGGGGCTGTGGATGATCCAGTCCATCCGCCGCGAGCTGAACGGCATCACCTACGTGGTGGATGAGAAGGCCATCCGCAAGGGCCGTCTGCACCAGTACATGCGCGTGGAGGGGCTCGGCCACGAGGTGGATTTCCCCGACCTTATCAAGGCGGCCGACGAGGCCGAGGCGGCAGGCGTGATCGCATCCATCGTGAACGTGAACGATGACCGGTTCCTCGCGCCCGATTCTATGATCGAGGAGATTTGCGCGGCCTGCGACGAGGCGGGCCAGCCGGTGCCCGAGACCTTGGGTGAGCTGATGCTCTGCGTGTACGAGAGTCTCGCGCGCTGCTACCGCGACGCCGTGGACGAGCTGGCCTCGCTGGCGGGTCACGGTTACGCCTCCATCAACATCGTCGGCGGCGGCTGCCGCGACGACCACCTGAACCGCCGCACCGCCCAGGTGTGCGGGCTGCCCGTGTACGCCGGCCCCGTGGAGGGGACGGCTTTGGGCAACCTGGCGGTGCAGATGCTCGCCGACGGCGTGTTTCCACACCTCAAAGCCGTGCGGGCTGCCATCGCGGAGAGTTTCGAGGTAACGAAGGTGGAACCGTGATGGGCATCCGCGCTCTGCTCGACCATGGCTGAGCGTAGAGGAAACGGCTGGTGTTCCAACCGAGCGAGTTCCGCAGCGACTGGAACAGGACTTAATGTCCTGTTCCACAAAGCGAGGACTGTCTGAGCGAATTGGAATACCGGGCGGTTCCGACCTCGATGAGTTACTGCCGTAACAGGACGAAACGAAAGGAAGCGTTATGACCACTATGTACGAACTGGCGAAGGATGCCTACGCTGAGCTGGGGATCGATACCGAGGCCGTGATGGAGAAGCTGGCGGGAAAGCCCATCTCGGTGCACTGCTGGCAGGGCGACGATGTGCTCGGTTTCGACCAGGAAGGCGGTCTGTCCGGCGGCATCCAGACCACGGGCAACTATCCCGGCCGCGCCCGCACCTTCGAAGAGCTCACGGCCGACTTCGAGGTGGCCATGGCGCTCGTGCCCGGAGCCAAGCGCATCAACCTGCACGCGAGCTATGCCGTGTTCACCGATGAGAACCCCTGGGTCGACCGCGACGCGCTGGAGTACAGGCACTTCGAGCCGTGGGTGGCCTGGGCGCGCGAGCACGGCTTCGGCATCGATTTCAATCCCACCATCTTCGGTCATCCCATGATGAACAACGAGCTGTCGCTGTCCTCGCCCGACGCGGCCACGCGCGACTTCTGGATTCGCCACTGCAAGGCCTGTCGCAAGATCTCCCAGCAGATCGCCGAGGCGCTCGATGACGAGACGCTCTGCAACATCTGGATTCCCGACGGCCTGAAGGACGTGCCGGCCGACCGCTACGGGCTGCGCGAGCGCCTGCGCGATTCGCTGGACGCCATCTACGCCGAGAAGTACGACCGCGTGATCGACTCCTGCGAGTCGAAGGTGTTCGGTATCGGGCTGGAATCGATGACCGTGGGCTCCAACGAGTTCTACCTGGCCTACGCCGCCACGCACCCCGGCGTGTACGACCTGCTTGACCTGGGGCACTTCCACCCGACCGAGAACGTGGCCGATAAGCTGAGCGCACTTTTGCTGTTCTTCGACAGGGTGCCGCTGCACGTGACGCGCCCCATCCGCTGGGACTCCGACCATGTGGTGCTGTTCGACGACCCGGTGAAGGAGATGGCCATGGAAGTGGCCCACTGCCCCGGTGCCTGGGAGAAGGTCATCATCGGACTGGACTTCTTCGACGCCTCCATCAACCGCGTGGGCGCCTGGGCCATCGGCACTCGCGCCATGGAGAAGTCGCTGCTGTACGCGCTTTTGCAGCCGGCGGCTCAGCTGAAGGAGATGCAGGACACCTACCGCTTCACCGAGAAGATGGCGCTGTCCGAGCAGGCGAAGTCCATGCCCTTCGGCGCCGTGTGGGACGAGTACTGCCGCCGCGAGGGCTGTCCCACCGACGGCGAGGTGTATCCTCTCGTTGCCGCCTACGAGGCGAAGATTCTGCCGACCCGACAGTAAGAGGAGCAACCATGGCATTTATCGATCAGGCACAGGATTTGTTGGCGAAGGGGGCCAGCGCGGCCCGCGGGGCGGTGTCGGGCGTGGCGGTGGAACAGCTCGGCTTCGTGCGCGGCTTCGTGCGCCTGTGCAGCGACGGCTGGGGCCAGGGTTGGCACGAGCGCAACGGCGGTAACCTCACTTACCGCATGACCGAGGCCGACGCAAGCGCCGCGCGGCCCTTCTTCAACCCGGAGCCGAGTCCGTGGGTACCCATGGGCGTGCAAGCGGCCGATCTGGGCGGGGCGTTTTTCCTCACCACGGGCTCGGGGCGCTACATGCGCAATGTGGCCGCTGATCCGGCCCACAACATCGGCATCGTGGAGATCAACCCCGAGGGCGACGCCTGGCGCATCGTGTGGGGGCTGACCGACGGCGGCCGTCCCACCTCGGAATTCCCGAGCCACTTCATGTGCCACGCCGTGCGCATGCGGGCGACGGGCGGCGCCTCGCGGGTGCTCTACCACGCGCATCCGAACAACGTCATCGCCATGACCTTCGTGCTGCCCCTGGAATCGCGCGCTTTCACCCGGGCGCTGTGGAAGGCCATGACCGAGTGCGTCGTGGTGTTCCCCGGCGGCGTGGGCGTGGTGCCGTGGATGGTGCCGGGCGGCGCTGACATCGCGCGGGAGACCGCGGCCATGATGGAGACCTTCGACGCCGTCATCTGGGCCCAGCACGGCCTGTTCGCCTCCGGCCCCGACTTCGATACCACCTTCGGCCTCATGCACACCGTGGAGAAGGCCGCCGACATCTACGTGCGCGCCCGCTCCATGAACGGGGGCTCCGACGACTTCATGAACACCATCACCGATGACGGCCTTAAGGCCATCGCCCGCGAGTTCGCTATTCCGCTGAACGAGGCCATGCTGGAATCTCCCGTGGCCGGCGAGGCCATCGACTAGAAAGGTTCCAACCGACTATGGCACTGTCCCAAGAGAAAAAAGGCACCATTGCCGTTTCGCTGACCAACTTCCTCGACTCGGGCTGCATTGTGGCCTCGTCGGTGGCTCTGGCCGCCTGGGCCATCGCCTTCAACTTCGACAACGTGTGGGTGTCCATCTTGGGCGCCGTGGGCGCGAACGCCTTCGGCGCGGCGGTGGGTGCGCTCATCGGCGGCTTTCTGGCCGACCGCTTCGGGCGCAAGTTCATCTACACCTACAACCTGCTCGTGTACGCCGCCGGCGTGTTCATCATCATGTGCGCCGTGAACCTGCCTATGCTCTGCCTCGGCATCGTTGTCTCTGGCCTGTCGGTGGGCGCCGGCGTGCCGTCGTCGTGGAGCTACATCTCCGAGATGTCGTCCTCCACGAGCCGTGCCGCCAACATCGGCATCAGCCAGTTCGCCTGGTCTTGCGGCCCGGCGGTCATCTTCGTCATCGCGCTGTTGTTCTCGTTCGCGTTTCCCACGTTCGGGCCGGACGGCGCGCTGCTGCCCGCGGGCACCTACGGGCCCTTCGATGGCCTGTTCGCCATGCGCCTGCTGTTCCTCATCTTGTTCGTGGTGGCGCTCGTGGCGTGGAATTTGCAGCGCAAGCTGGAGGAGTCGAAGGACTGGACCGAGAAGCAGGGTGCGGCCGGCCCGCGCGATACGTTCATCCAAATGATGCGCCGGGCGCTGACGAACTCCGTGAACGTGAAGTCCATCGTGTTTCTGGTGGCGGTATACCTGACCTGGAACATCGTGGCCGGCACCATGGGCCAGTTCATGCCCTACATGTACGCGGCGGCCGGGCACTTGGACGACACCACCATCTCGCTTCTGCAGGCGGTCATGTGGATCCTCACGGCGGTGGGGTCGCTCGCCATCTTCTCGAAGTTCGGCGACCGCATCCCGCACCGCATCCTGTTCGCAGCCACGGCCCTCATGGCCCTGGCGGCCTGGGCGATCATGGTGTTCTTCGGCATGCAGCTTGAGGCCGGCACCGCTGATGCGTGGGGCTGGCTGCTGTGGGTGTTCGTGGCGCTGTGGGGTATCTCGGCCGGCTTCTCGGCCCAGTGCTTCTACGCCCTGTGGTCCACGGAGCTGTTCCCCACGCTGTACCGCGGCGGCGTGCAGGGCATCATGTTCTTCCTGGTGCGCGGTGTTTTGGGCATCTGGTCGCTCGTGGCGGTGGCGGGCCTCGGCGTGGAGACGCCTGCGGGCTTCGTGATGGCCGGCATTATCATGTGCGGCTTTCTGCTGGTGTCGCTCGTGGTGGGTGTGGTGTGGTGCCCCAACACCCAGGGCCGCACCCTCGACGAGATCACCGAGGAGCGATACGGGAAGCCTATCGAGTAGCGAAGCGGCGACATCTTCCAACGCAAACCAAGGGCGACCTCCGGGCCGCCCTTCTTGTCATCAGGGAGCGCCTCGCTTGCCCGGCGGACAATCTCTTCACCTGCCGTTGTCCTTTTCCGAGTATTCGGCCTGCGTCTTCCAAAAAATAAAACTGATGTTCTATTTTTGCTTGCATTGGTCGGTTTAGGAGACTATAATGAAACAAACGTTCGTAAATTGCTCATTGGAGGAAATCTAGGCTGGGGAGCCCCTAACCCGCTTGCGGGGACAGCCGCCGAGAGAAAGGGGCTGCCATGGCCGGTCGACTTCCTATATCCGACAACTTCATGTTCGGGCGCGTGCTCTGCAACGAGGAGGTGTGTCGCGGCTTCCTGGAACGTGTCTTGGGCATCGAGGTGGGCGACATCGCCTACCTCAACCGGGAACAGGTGCTCCAACCGGCTGTCGATGCGCGTGGCGTGCGGCTGGATGTGTACGCCGAGACGGACGCAGGTGTCGTTGATGTGGAGATGCAGGCGAATCCCCACACCGCCCCAGGCCGCCGGTTGCGCTACTATCAAGCTGGCATCGACTCGGGACTTATGGAGCATGGTGCCGCATGGAGGGATCTGCGCGACAGCTATATCATCTTCGCTTGCGACTTCGACTGGTTTGGCGCGGGACTTCCCGTTTACACCTTTGAGAGTCTGTGCCGCGAGGATCCGTCGCTCAGCGCCTCCACCGGCGCCGTTTGGAAGATCCTGAATGCTCGGGCTGCCGGTTGCGCTCCCACCGAGGGCATGCGCAATCTGTTAGAATACATCCGAAAGGGTGCTGTGGCCCCAGGCGACAGGCTCGTTACTGCCATGGACGCCGAGGTTTCCACAGCCAACGAGGACAGAGAGTGGGTGGGCTCCGTGATGACCGTGAGAGACTTGGTGGAGGAGGTTCGCCTTGATGCTCAAGAGCAGGGTCTGGCTGAAGGTCGGGCGGAGGGTATAGCCCAAGGCATGGCCCAAGGTATGGCTCAAGGTATGGCCCAAGGCCGCGAGGAAGGTCGCGCGGAGCTTGCTGCACGTATGGCGGCCCTCGCTGCCCGACTTGCGGAGGAAGACCGTGCCGAGGACGCCCTCGCTGCCATGGCCGATCCTGCAGTGGCGGAGAGCCTTTGCCAGGTTTATGGCCTATAACAAGGTTCTGCCTCATTTCGGCTGATGAAGTGCAGCCCTCGCAGCTGCCGTTCGTGGCAAACGTGCGGGTGCCGTTTACCCGCACTGGCCCCTTCGCTCTTTAAGAGGGCGGCAGCTTCTCCGAGGGCTCCTGTTTCGCAATCTCGGTTTTCCTGACCGGAAACTTCCCGAAACGATGCGCCGTTAGTTTGGTAAACGGGCGGCTCGGCTCGCCGACTTCGCAGCAACGTGGTATCTTTGTCCGATCATTGATCCGAGTGAGGAGCGGCCCATTATGTCGAAAGTCACCGATATCTACGGTTCCATGGTGTTCAATGAGCACACCATGCAGGAGCGCCTGCCTTCTGCCACCTACAAGCAGCTCATGCGCACCATCAAGGGCGGCGAGCCGCTCGACATCGACGTGGCGAACGTGGTGGCCCACGCTATGAAGGAGTGGGCCATCGAGAAGGGCGCCACCCACTTCACCCATTGGTTCCAGCCGCTGACGGGCATCACCTCCGAGAAGCACGACAGCTTCATCGATCCTACGCCTGACGGCCGCGCCATCATGACCTTCTCGGGCAAGGAGCTCATCCAGGGCGAGCCGGACGCCTCCAGCTTCCCCTCCGGCGGCCTGCGCGCCACCTTCGAGGCCCGCGGCTACACCGCCTGGGACCCCACCTCCTACGCCTTCATCAAAGATGAGGTGCTGTGCATCCCCACCGCCTTCTGCTCCTACACCGGCGAGGCCCTCGACAAGAAGACCCCGCTTCTGCGCTCTATGAAGGCCATTGAGATTCAGGCCAAGCGCGTGCTGGCCCTGTTCGGCGAGGCCGGTGAGCGTGTGACCACCACGCTCGGCGCCGAGCAGGAGTACTTCCTCGTTTCCGAGAGGGACTACGAGCAGCGCCTCGATCTCATGCTCACGGGCCGCACCCTGTTCGGCTATTCTCCCTGCAAGGGCCAGGAGCTGGAGGAGCACTACTTCGGTGCCATCCGTCCCACGGTGAACGAGTTCATGAAGGAGCTCGACGACGAGCTGTGGGCGTTGGGCGTATCGGCCCGCACCAAGCACAACGAGGTGGCCCCGGCCCAGCACGAGCTGGCGCCTATCTTCGCGGAGACGAACCGCGGCGTAGACGAGAACCTGCTCACCATGGAGAAGATGAAGCTTTTGGCCAGCCACTACGGCCTGGTGTGCCTGCAGCACGAGAAGCCCTTCGAGTTCATCAACGGAAGTGGCAAGCACAACAACTGGTCCATCTCTGCCGACGGCAAGAACCTGTTCGATCCCGGCGAGAACCCCATGGAGAACCTACGCTTCCTGGTGTTTCTCACCTGCGTGATCGAGGCTGTGGACGAGTATCAGGAGCTTTTGCGCATGTCGGCTGCCAGCGCCGGCAACGACCATCGCCTGGGGGCCAATGAGGCGCCGCCGGCCATTGTGTCCATGTTCCTCGGCGATGAGCTGGGGGCAATCGTGGAGGCCCTGGTGGACGAGCACGACTACACCTCGGCCGAGCGCGTGTCCATGGATCTCGGCGTGGATGTGCTGCCGAACTTCATCAAGGACAACACCGACCGCAACCGTACGAGCCCCTTCGCCTTCACCGGCAACAAGTTCGAGTTCCGTATGCCCGGTTCCGCCCAGAACCTGTCGGACGTCAACATGGTGCTGAACACGGCCATGGCCAAATCGCTCAAGGGTTTCGCCGATGCCATGGAGGGCAAGACCGGCGATGCGTTCGAGGCGGCGGCCATCGATTACATCAAGCGGACCCTGCGCGATCACGAGCGCATCATCTTCAACGGCGACGGCTATTCCGCCGAGTGGGAGGCCGAGGCGGCCCGTCGGGGCCTGGCCAACCACCGTACCACGGCCGAAGCGCTGCCCTGCTATGTATCGCCGAAGTCCATCGCGCTGTTCGCCGAGTTCGGCGTGCTCACCGAGACTGAGGTGCGCAGCCGCTACGAGGTGAAGCTGGAGAAGTACAACAAGATCATGAACATCGAATGCCGGGTGATGAAGCGTCTCGTGCGCCGCGATTACCTGCCCGCCATCAACCGCTATGCGGCGAAGCTTGCCAACGGCATCGCTGCTATCCGCGGCGTGCTGCCCGATGGCGACACCTCGTTTATGGAGGACAAGCTGCGTAAGCTCGTGGCCGGGGCCGCCGAAATCAACCGCCAGTTGGAGAAGCTGAACGACCTGCACCACGCTTCCCGTGAGATCGCCGACCAGCAGGAGCGGGCGAACATGAACGCCCACGAGATCGTGCCGGTGATGAATGCGCTGCGCGAGGCCGTGGACAGCCTGGAGATCATCGTCGAGCGCGAGGCCTGGCCGGTGCCCACCTACAACGAGATTTTGTTTTATGCATAGGTAGGAGGGATTCCCCTCCTACCTATGCCTGACGCTGCGGTTCCGACGGGCACCTGGCCTTGGCCCTTGTTTTGGGCTCGGCGCGGCGCGAAGGCCGCTTGGCCCAAAGGCGGGCCAATTCCAGGCGCCGGTCGGAACCTCGCTGACTTCCTGGGGCGCATTCCGGGGACAAAAAGAGAAGAAGATATATGGGAAGGGCCCGCATTGCGGGCCCTTCGGGTGTTGGGAGTAGGTTGGTGGGCCTCCAGGGTACCGTTCCGGGAGGGCGGCTGCCTCGGGGCTTCGCCGGGCTTCTACACGCCCTGGCGCAAACTTGCGGCTACGGCGTGGAGGATGTCGTTGCGCTGGGTGCTGGCTACGAGGCTCGCGAGCGGAGCGGCGGCCAGGGGCATGTTCTGGTCGCACAGCAGCACGAGGGCGCGACCGACCACTTCCATGACATCGTCCAAGGGGGCCAGAGGCACGCCGGCAGTGCGCAGGCAGGCCGTGGGATCCCAGTCGTTGCCGGGCACATTGTTGCCCATCTCACTCAGCAGGTCGTTGCGCTCACGCAGGGCGGCCTCGCCCATGGGGCTTGTCTCGGGTACCCGCAGATAGCAGGCCAGGGCCTCGCGCAAGCGGCCGGTCTGCCAGTAGGCGAAGGCCAGACGATAGAAGATATAGGAGATGTCGTTGCCGGTCACGGCCACGCGCAGGGCGTCCTTGGTCACCTCGATGATGCGGTCGTAGTGGTCGCCCTCGGCGAAGCAGGTGATAAGGTCGTTGAAGGCCGGGGCGCTTGTGGGAGCTAGCTCGATGCACACGCGGGCTTGGGCCTCGGCGGCGTCCAGGTCGCCCATGTCGCGGTAGATGCGCGACAGCGACGAGCGGGCTGCCTGGCCAATGTCGGACAGGCGCTGGTAGCGCACCGTGGGGTCGCTTTCCACGACGCTCGTGAGGTACCGGGCGAAGACGTTCTCGCAGTACAGCGGTTTCACGGTCACGCCGGCCTCGCGCAGGGCGCGGGCGGCTTCCTCTTCTTCAGTGGCCTTGCTTGTTTCGGCCACGATGTCCTCCAGCTGGGCCACGGCCAACAGCAGGGAATCGTCCTTCTCGTCCATGATGGCGCGATAGCGGGCGGCCAGGTCGGCGTTCTGCTCGCTCATCACGTCCAGGTCGCGCACCACATCGGCATGCAGCAGGTCGCGCAGCTCGGGCGACAGCTCGCGGTCGTCCTCGGCCACGGGGGTGCGTACCACGGCCAGCTCCACCGCCAGGGGCTCGACGGGGCGCAGCGTGCCGTCATCGGCCAGATCGATGGCGCGGTTCTGGAGGTGCAGCATGTCGAAGAGCAGCCCCGGGTTGCATTCGCTCTCGGGCGAGGCGAACTCGCCGCTGCGGATCTTCGCCATGGTGCCCATAGTGAAGGGGATGCGGCCGAACTCGAGGGACATGACCGTGGCGCCGGCGATGGAGCCCTCCTTCTCATTTATCACCACGCGGGTGATGCCCACCGAGCAGCCAAAGGCCGCCGCGGCAATGAGGGCCGCCAGGCGCAGGCCGTAGGCCGCAGCGGCGTCGGCGCGACGGGGAGTGTTGTCGACCCACTGGCCGGCCGCGGCGTCGTAGCGCGACTTGGGGAAGACGTCGGGGGCCGGCGTGGACACATCGGCCACGATAGTGCCGGTGCTCGCGTCGCAGACGAAGCGGTACTCCAGGCGGAAGGGGAGCACCATGGCCTCGCAGGCGGCGGCGAAGCGGGTGGCCAGATCCCAGTTGCCGCCGCGGGTGCCCGTGGTGCCGTACTGGGTGTCCAGCTTGTTGTCGCGGTCGGCGGCGCCCAGGTAGTCGCCGGCATCGTTGGCGATGGAGCGCAGCACGCGCCAGTCGGCCTCGCTGCACTGTTCCTCGCTGTAGGCGGTAGCGGCCACGGCGCCGTTGCCGTCCTCCATGAGCTTCGAGATAAGGGCCAGGCGGTCGAGCACCGACTCGATGCGCAGGATGGTGCCGCGGGCGCCGGCGCTGATGGTGCTGTCGTCGAAGACCGACCAGAACAGCTCGGTGGTGTTCAGACGGCGCAGTTCCACCGGGTGCTCCACGGCGATGGCGCGCAGGGTGGGTGCCTCGGCATCGGAGAGCAGGCGGGCGGCATAGGCCTCGAAGCCCGGGGCCGGGTTGGCGCCGTCGGCCATGGACACGCGGAACAACAGGCCGTCCACGGCATCGGGCAGCGGCGCGGTGATGAACTCGCCCAGCACGTCGCGGGTGGTCTTATCGCTCGGATCGGCTGCGCCGCCTTCGCCGGCGCTGGAGCGCGACGCGCCGTCCGGCCCCCCTTTGTCCCCGTCGCGGCCGCCGTTGTTCTTCTTGCGGAAAAAGTCAAACACCCTGTGCTCCTTCCCATGGGGAAGCTGTAGAAGTCAAGTCAATCTATTGTCCCACATCCCCGCGTTAATAGGAAGGGAGGCTTGGGGAAATCGCCCGACCTCACCACACGCCCCCCACAGCGGGGGCAGTTGCATCTTCTGGGAAGGGGGCTGCTCCTCACTATGGGAAGGGCTGTGCGCGTGGCGACGTTGCTGACAGTGGCCTGTGTGGCGCAGAAAGAGCGGTTCGATTAAGCGCGCTGTGGTTTCCCGGAGTGAGGGCGGCTTTTTGCGACAAATCGATTGATTGAGCGACATTTGGACGCTGGAAATGTCGCTCAATCGTCTGATTTGTCGCGCTTCGAGCGAATCCGAGCGTTGAGATGTCGCCCAATCTCATGATTTGTCGCAAGACCAGGGAATGAGCTGAGAACATTGATCGAAGGCGATTGCTTGTCAGCAAATCGGCGCGTGCGGGCGAGTTGGTCAGAGCGGGGGCGGTCGGAAGGCACGACAGATGTGCGTGATGGAAGGCCTTGCGGGCCGCGGGAGCGGTTGGCCCGGGCTAGCGCACCGCGGTGGGCGGCCGGCGCAGCGCGGCGGAGCCTTGCGGGGGGACGCAGCGCGGAGGAGTTCTGCGGCGCGGCGGAGCCTTGTGTGGGAGTCCTACCGGGTGTGGGAGTCCTACCCGGTCGTCAGCTTGAATCCCATGCCCCAGACCGTTTGCAGGTAGCCGTCGGTGCCGGTGGGCTTCAGCTTGCGGCGCAAGTTCGACACGTGGACGTTCACGGTGGAATCTTCCACAGAATAGGGCTCGCCCCAGGCTAGCTCGAACAGCTCCTGCTTGGTGAACACCTTGCGCGGGCGGGCCATGAGCAGCTCCAGGATGTTGAACTCGGTGCGGGTGAGGGCCACGGGGATGCCCCCTACGGCGAAGGTGCGTTCGTCGCCGTTGAGTTCCCAATCGCGGAAGCGCAGCACGGCGGCCCCAGAGCTGTCGGGCCCGTGCCCATCGGCGGCCGCATCGTCCGAGACGGAGACGCCATCGCGGTTGCACGCGGTCCGGTGACGGCACTGCACGGCGATGCGCGCGCTCAGTTCGTCCAGGTCGAAGGGCTTGGTCAGGTAGTCGTCGGCCCCTTCTTGCAACAGCATGATCTTGTCGGCGGCGGTGATGCGGGCCGAGATGACGATGATGGGCAGCGCGCCGTCGGCGGCGCGAATGGCCCGGACGATCTCCTCGCCCGTGATGCCCGGCAGCATGAGGTCGGTGATGACCAGGTCGGGGCGCTGCTCGCGCAGAAGCAGGGTGCCCTCGGTGCCCGAGAAGGCCTGGCGGCAGCGATGGCCCTGACGTTCCAGGTGGGCGGTCACCACTTCGTTGATGGAAGGGTCATCTTCGATGACCAGTATGTCCAAGGGGGTATCCATCGGGTGGTTCGGGCCTCCTTCGCCAGGTGCTTTTCTGGCAGCATAATACGGTGCGCCAGCGCGAGGCGCCATCTTCAAACATTCTTAACGCTTCGCCAGAACTTTCTTTACTATTCCCCTCCACACTGGAAAGCGCTGGAAATAGGGTATATCTGTACGGAGAAAGGAGAGAGCCATGAATGTGATTGAGGCGTGCGGTCTGGCCAAGGCCTACGGCGGTCGGCGCGTGGTGGATGATTTCGCCATGACCGTGGCAGCGGGCGATATCTACGGTTTCGTGGGGAAGAACGGCGCCGGCAAGTCCACGGTGATGAAGATGATCTGCGGGGAGGTGGCGCCGACGGCCGGCGAGGTGGCGCTGTTCGGCGTGCCGACGGGTATCGGCTCTGTGCAGAAGACATCCGGCGAGGGCGATCAAGCCCGACGCATCGGCGTGCTCATCGAGCAGCCGGGGCTGCTGCCGAATCTGACGGCCTATCAGAACCTGCAGGCCAAGGCGCTTGCCTGGGGCATCGTAGACGGGCCGGCCCGCTGCGAGGAGGTGCTGCGGCTTGTGGGGCTCGCCGGTGCGGGCAAGCAGAAGGTGCGTGGGTTCTCCCTCGGCATGCGCCAGCGCCTCGGCCTGGCCCTGGCCCTGCTGGGCAGTCCCGACGTGCTGCTGT
Source organism: Adlercreutzia muris (assembly GCF_008831045.1). Classification (GTDB taxonomy): domain Bacteria; phylum Actinomycetota; class Coriobacteriia; order Coriobacteriales; family Eggerthellaceae; genus Adlercreutzia; species Adlercreutzia muris. The sequence goes on along the minus strand of NZ_WAJS01000003.1, from coordinate 60,831 downwards.
TAGACGAGCCCTTCAACGGACTGGACCCCGAGGCCACCCGTGCCATGCGCAACCTCATCGTGCGCCTGGCCCAAACCTTCGGCATTACCGTGGTGATCTCGTCTCATGTGCTCGATCAGCTGGATCGCATGGCCACCCGCTACGGCGTGATCGCCAACGGCCGCATGGTGCGCGAGATGAGCGCCGAGGAGGTGGCGGCCGAGTGCGGCGGCAGCCTGCGGGTGCGCACGGCCGACAGCCCCCGGGCCCTGGCCGTGCTGGAGGAGGCCTATCCGGCGGCGGCCTTTCGCGCGGAGCCGGGCGGCACTATCGTGGTGTCGGGCGACTATAATGCTGAGGCCGTCGCCCGCACCTTAAGCGGTGCGGGCCAGGTGGTCCTGGAATTCTCCCAGGACCACCGTGACATCGAAGACTACTTCGTTGAGCTGATGGAAGGGGGTGCGACCCATGTTTAACCTGCTGAAGAGCGATATGTACCGTTTGGCGCATGGGAAGATGCTGTGGGTGGTAACGGCCATCGTGGTGGCGGCATCCGTTCTCGTGGTCGCCATGATGCATGCGGTGTCGTCGCCGGAGTTTCTTTCCATGACCGCATCGGCCGTGGATATGACGGTGACGGCCTGCGAAGACGAAGGAGCCCGTGGCGCGGCTTCGGGCGATGAGGCCGAGGGCCCGGCCGCGTTCGAAGCGCCGGTGGCAGCTGCGGCGGAAGCGGTCGAGGACGTCGCCGAAAATGCTGCGGAAGCGGAGGAGGGCGCTGCGTCTGGCTCGGCTTCGGCGGAGCTGTGGGCTTCGGTCGCCGAGGACCCCCAGGCTCTGAGCGAGGCCGATTTCGAGGGCGTGTCCCGGGAGATGCGCACCTTCGCCACGCCTGCGGACATGTTGGGCGACTCGGTGGTGTCGGGCGGCATGCTGACTCTGATCGTCGCCCTGGTAGCGGCGCTGTTCTGCGCCCAGGACTTCACAACGCGGTTCGCCCGCAACCTCGTGATGGATCGTCGCGGGCGCGTGCGCTACTACGGGGAGAAGATTGCGCTCGTGGGGGTGCTGGCGGCATTCTTCCTGGCTGTGGTCTCGCTGACCAGCGTGGCGTCCTTCGCGGTGGCGGGCTTTACCTACGAGGCCGCGAACAGCCTGACCGATCTGCTGGCGTTCTTCGGCCTGACGTGGCTCGTCATTTTCGCCTACGGCTGCTCGGCGGCGGTTATCGTGTGGATCAGCCGCAGCGCGGGCGCCGGTGTGGCCTGGGCCATCGTGGTGTGCTCGGGCTTCTTGGGCGCCGTGGTGGGCCAGGTGCTGTTGTCGCTCGCCGTTATCGCTCCGTGGTTCGGCGCCTTGGAGCCGTGGCTGCTGTCATCCTGCGTGCAGGATCTGGGGGCCTTTGCGGGCGCGCTGCTCGGCACTCCGGCCGCCGCGCCCCTGACCATGGTGCCAGTGGCGGTGCAGGTGCTGATCGTGGGCGCGGTTGCAGCCGGGCTGTGCAGCGCCCTAGCCTTAGGCGTGCTGCGCAAGCGCGACCTGTGAGCGAGCGGCGGTGCCTCTCCGCCGGCGGGATCGTCGATAGCGAGCGGCGGTGCGGGGCGCTGCTGTGGGAAAACGGGGCGCCGGGGCGCTGCGAGTGGATGGCGGGGCGAGAGGGTGCCGTGCGAGTGAGGCGAGACGTCCCAGGCGCTACGAGGGTAAAGTGGGGCGCTTGGGGCGCCGACGGGAAAGGAGCGGTTCATGACGCTTGCGCTGGGTATGGGGGCGTTGACCCTGTGCGCCTTTGCGACGGTGGTGCTGTACGGTCGCGAGTTGCGCCGCATGGCCGCCTTCCTGCGGGGGCGCGAGCGGCGCTCCAACGGGCGGCTGTCCACCGAGATGCCGGGACCGGGTTTCGCGGCGCTGGCTCGGGCCGTGAACGAGACCCTGGACGATGCCGAAGCGGAGCGCCGCGAGGCAGCCGCCGAGCAGCGCCAGTTCCAGCGCGACTTGGCGAGTTTGTCCCACGACATTCGCACGCCGCTCATGGGGGCCAAGGGCTACGTGGCCCTGGCGGCCGACGAGGCCGACGGCGAGCGTCGGGCCCACTACCTGGGTGCGGCCTCGACCCGGCTCGACGACATGGAAGGGCTGCTGGATGCCCTGTTCGCCTACGCTCGGGCCACCGACCCAACCGCCGCGCTGGATCTGCGGCCCACGGCGGTGATGCCCGTGCTGGCCGCCGTGCTCACGGGGCAGTTTCCCGCCTTCGAGGAGCGCGGCTGGGAGCCGGAGGTGCGCATCGCCGACGAGTCGCTTGCAGTGGAGGCCGACGAGGAGGCTCTTGCTCGCATCTTCGAGAACCTTATCAGCAACGCCCTGCGCTACGGAGCGGCAGCGCCCGCCATCACCCAAAAGGGCCGCGCCATCACCTTCGCCAATGTGGTGGAAGACCCGGCGGCTATCGACATCGACCGCCTCTTCGAGCGCTTCTACCGGGCCGATGCCGCCCGGGCTCGCAGCGGCGCGGGCCTCGGCCTGGCCGTGGTGGCGAGCCTCGCCGCTGCCCAGGGCATGGAAGTCGCGGCGGCGCTGGAAGGCGACGAGCTGGCCATCACCCTCACCTTCCCCGCCGACGATGCGGCCCTCGCTTAGGGACAGACGGCGTTGGCGCCAAGTCGCGGACCGCGGTTCGGAGTCGCCTCTCCGTCTGGGGTCTCGTCGCTGCCGTCATTTCCGAAGCGGCCGATGGGCCTTCCCGTGCACGGTGGCGAAGCCGTCGGCCACCGAGGTGATGGAAGCGTGGGTGTAGGGGCGCACGCCCAAGGCGTACAGGCTCGTGGTCATGAAGCGCTGGGTGAGGGATTCACGCGCCAGGCAGAACCATTCCAATTGGTTGATGTTCATGGAGGCCTCCCCTCTTCGACGGGGCATCATGCCACGGACGGGAGAGCCAAGGGCGAGATTCGTCGAAGGGAGGCGGGCGATCTGGGTGAGTCGCCCGCCTCGGGAGGGTGCAGCTTGTCCGAGGCACCGGGGACCGCACAAGCGGTGAAGGGCCCCTGGTGTTCTCGGCTGTCAGATGGTATGGATGGACATCGCTTCGCCGGGGCTCGCTAGAGGGCGCGGGCGGCGGCGTTGGCGGAGCAGATGGCCTCGCCGATGTTGAAGGGCCGGGCGGCATCGCCCACGGTGACCACCTCGCAGGTCAGGCCTTCGGCGAGGGAGCCGTTGGGCAGGCTGTCCAGGGCCTCCACGACGGTGCCGCAGGGAATCTCCTGCTGGATGCCCGTAGCCGTCTTCACGGTGACGGTGCCATCGTTCACGGCCACCACCTCGGCCTCGGGCCAGAAGCGCACGCCGAGGGCCTTCATGTTGGGCTGGGTGAAGGTCTTCACCCAGAAGGAGTGGCCGGCGCCGATGGTGCCCGCCGCGCTCGGCGTGACCACCGACACGTGCTTGCCCTGGGCCAGCAGATACATGGCCGCGTCGATGGCCTGGGCGTTCGATCCGACCACGACAACCTCCTCGGCAATATCGGCCATCATGAAGTCATCGATGCCCACCACGTTCGTGCCGGCCGTCTCGTCGAGGCCCAGGCTGTCGCGCACGCCGCCTGTGGCCAGAATCACGGCATCGGGGGCCGCCTCGGCGATGGTGTCGGCCGTGGCCTCGGTGTTCAGCACCACGTTCACGCCGAGTAGCTCCATCTGACGCTCGAAGTAGTTGCGCAGCACGCTCAGGTTCTCGTGGGGCCCCTTCACGTTGTTGGCGAATTCCAGAAGGCCTCCCACAGAGCCCTTCTTCTCGTAGAGGGTCACAGCGTGTCCGCGCTCGGCGGCCACACGCGCTGCCTCCAAGCCGGCGGGTCCTGCGCCCACTACGACGACGTTCTTGGCCGTCGCGGCCGGCTCGGGGTCGTAGCCGCCGGTTAGCTGGCCGGTGACGAAGCGGAAGGGGTGCGCGGCGTTGGTGCGGCAGCTGAAGGTGAGGTTTCCGTCGTCGGCCGCATCCCAATGGCAGTGCATGCAGCGGGTGCAGGGGCGGATCTCGTCGATGCGGCCCTCTTCCAGCTTGTGCAGGTAGTCGTAGTCCACGGAAAGCGGGCGGTTCATGAGGATGAAGTCCAGATCGCCGCCCGCGATGAACCCCTCGAAATACTCCGGATCGCGAGCCGGGTCCATGTAGGTGACCGCGCCCACGGGAATGCTCACGGCCTTCTTGATCTCGGCGGCCACGGGCACCATGACGCCGAGGCCCGACTGATCGGCCTTCAGCATGCCCTGCCAGTGGCGAGTAAAGTCGAACTGGGTGCCGTAGCCTGTGGTGCCCTCGATGCCGGTGCCGCAGAAGTACAGGTCGCCGGCAAACTCGGCGACGTGCTGGCCGCAGGGCCCGATGCGGATATGCAGCGAGTCGGCGCCAGCGGCCTCGATGAGCTTGCACATCTCCTTGTTCTCCTCCACGGTGGTGAAGAGGGCGGAGTCGCCGATGGCCTTGTCGTTCTCCTCAACGCCGTTGATGAGCACCTGGACAGGGAAGTCGGCACCGCATTCGGCCTTGATGCCGCGCACGATCTCGCAGACGAAGCGGGTGCGGCTCTCGAAGGTCTGCGGACCGTAGTCGTCCTCGCGCTTGTTGCGGTTGCGGGACATGAAGGTCTGGCCGATATTCTCGCCGGCGGCGTTGATCTCCACGCAATCGAAGCCGCAGCGCTTCAGGGTGGCGGCGGCCTTGATGGTGTCGGCGATGAGGTTCTGGATCTCCTCGGCCGTCATATCCATGCAGTCCGAGGACTGGAAGATGGCCGTGGGGTCGGGCTCGAAACCGCTGAACACGAGGCCCATGGTGGCCAGCTGGTAACCGGCGGCGGCACCGTTGTCCTTGATGTTCTGGGCGAAGGCGGTCAGGTCGGCATCGGTCCAGTCGGTGAACTTGCCCACGTCGGGAATGGCGCGGAAATGATCGTAGAGTTCTGCGAAGTCATCGCAGTACACCACTGATGCGCCACCGGCGGCCAGCTTACCATAGTGCTGCATATGCAAATCGCCAGTGATACCCTGGCTCGTCACGCCGATGTAGCCAGCGGCCGACTTCACCACACGGTTGGGCAGGGTGAGCGCTCCCATCTTCCATTCGGTGAATAGCGAGGGGCAGGTGGTGTTCTGCACGGGCTTCGGCTCGCCCTGGGGGTTGAGCTGGGCCGCATGGGCGCGCACGTTGGCGGCGTCCTCGCCGGTGGCGGCCAGGTCGCTTCCGGCTGCCGGTGCCTCGGCTGGGGCCTTCGGGGCGCAGCCAGCCAAACCGAGCGATGCTACGGCGCCGGCGGTGATCGCCGATCCGGTCAGGAACTGGCGGCGGGACAGCCCGCCTCGGGTGATCTTCGACATAGGTTCCCTCCTTGGTCTCTCGTCGCTTTCCGCGACAGGGAAACCATAGGGCACGAAGGGGGCGCCGCCGTGTCTCAAAATGGGTGATTATGATGGATTACTAGGTGATTTAGCTGGGGGACCGTCGCTATGACCCTGAGATTCCTCGGTTTCGCAGCGGGCGATGAGCTCTTGGCGGGAGTGGACGCCGCAGGCGCGGTAAATGCGCTTCACGTGGGTGCGCACGGTGTTCTGGGAGATGACCAGCGCCTCGGCAATGGCCGGCACGTTGCGCCCGTGCATCATGAGGAGCACGATCTCGGCCTCGCGATCAGACAAGCCGCAGTGCGCCTGCACGGCGGCCACCCGTTCGGCGTCAGTCGTCACGGTCGGCTCGGAGGAGGGCGGGGAAGCGGGAGCGGTCGTGTTCTCGGCGCCGTCTCCGCCGCTGTCGCGCCGGCGGCGCCGCACCGCGACGAAGGCCATGCTGAGGGCATAGACGCAGAAGAACACGCCGAACACGAGCAGCAGTTCCATTGACGACGAGGCGGCCAGCAGGGTGGGCATCACCTTCTCGAGTACCGAGCAGAAGGCCATGAGCGCGAAGTAACCGGTGCCGTAGAAGAGCTCGAAGACGAGCCCGCGCCGTCGGGCGATGGCCACGGCATCGATGCAGAACAGCGAGTTGGTCACGATGAAATGCAGGCAGGAGCCGCCTACGAGCAGCGCGAACAGGTAACCGGCGCTGGCAAAGGGCACGGCGAACAGCAGCAGGATGAGCACGGGCGTGACCACCTTGAACACCTGCACCGAGTACAGCGGCGCTCGCGACCAGTGCAGGATGGCCACGAGAGTTACGGCGGCTGCCATTTTAGCGGCGATGATGGCCAGCTGCTGCTGCTCGGGCGGCAGGGCGCCGGAAAGTCCCATGTAATTGAGGGTGGGCGCGATGGTCTGCAGGGCCACGACGCAGAACAGCACTTCCGCCAGTTGGCGAAACCCGGGCAGGTATCGGCTCTGGAGCGCCCTGCTCGGTGCCGCCACGGCAGGGTGCTCCCGCTGGGCGTCCCCGTGCAACAGCAGTACGCTTGCCGCAGCGGACAGCGCGATGCCAGCGCCGAGAAAGATGGCCTGCAGGTTCAGAAATCCTGCGACGAACACGACATTCACCACGGCCGCGACCAGGAGTTCCAGCGGAAAGACCGTTCGCATCTGGCCTGGCTCGAAAGACAGGGCGCTCATCCAGAACAGGCTCTGGCAGGCAAAGGACCAGCCGGTGCAGAAGGCGGCCAGGGCTATGAGCAGTCCCGAGGCGTTCCACAGGCCGCTTCCGAACAGCACGGCCGCCACGATCATGGGGCCCAGGCCGCAGACCAAGTAGAAGCGGTTGCTCTGTCCGGTGCAAGCGGCGATGGCGATGCGCAGGATGAGGGCGGCAAACAGCCCGAGCGCGGCGAAGAGGAGGTAGGTTTCCGCGAGCGTTGCCAGAGCGGGCCCCACGAAGGTCCCACTCGACAGCAGCACGTTCTCGCCCCATACGCCCAGTCCGTACGTGCTCAGGTTCAGGCCGGCGCCTACGGCAATAAGCGCCCCGCGTCCGTTCAGGTGCGCACTCTCCCTGTTCAAGCCCATACCCCCTCTCCTTACAGCCCGCTATTATACTGAACGCTCGCAAAAAGGAAAAAGGCGGTCTCGCGTAGGGCGGGGGTGCGCGAGTCCGGACATGGCCCGCCTCGGTTTCCCGGCGCGGCTTATCGGCCTGGACTCACTTCCGGTCGCGGTCTTCGATGACGTCGAGGAGCTCCTGCTTGGAATGAACGTCCATCTTCTGGTAGATGTGGCGCAGATGTGTGCTCACGGTGCCCTTCGATATGAACAGCTCCTCTTGGATGCGGGCGGCCGATCGGCCCTTGGCGAACAAGGTCATGACCTCGGTCTCCTTCGGCGATAACTCGAAGGCGGCGGCCACCTCCAGGCAGCGGTCGTGGAAGCGGGGCCGGCGACCCTCGTCGCCGCCCGACTCGCCGGCCACTGCGACGACCCCCTCGGAGCTCGGGCTTTCCGCGGCCTTCTCGATGGCGCCCGCGTTGTCGCCGTCGGGCTCCTCGGTCAGATCGATGAGGTCGCTCTCGCGAAACACAAACAGAAACGACAGGAGCACGGCCATGGTGGCGACCAGGGCGATGAGGCTCAAGAACTGGGGCGTGAACGGGGCGAACTGATCCACGATGGTTCCGGCGATGGAACCGAGCAGCACCCCTAAGGTCACCATGGCCCAGCCGATGCCGAAGACCTCGGTGGAGGAGAGCCGGTAGGTGTAGGAGATTTCCGCCAGCAGCATCCAGATGAGCACGTTGAAAGTGCCGTAGCCGGCCAGGGCCAGCACGCTTTCCATATCCTGGGCGCCGGTGAACGCGGGCAGCAGCATGAAGAAGAAGGCCATGACGAAGATGGCGGCCTTGTAGATGGTGCGGGCGCTCTGCTCGGAGCTCAAGATGGCGGCACCGTAGACGATGGCCATGGTGAGCAGCCCCGCTCCTGCCAGGGGCCATTGCAGGAACATGTGCATGCTCAGGTTGTTGGACGAGAGGAAGGCAGCTCGCACCATGCCGTCGGCCACGCCCACCAAACAGGCGCACACGCCGATGCGCCAGGCGAAGGACTTCAGGTCGAAATCGATGGGCAACACGCTGGCGCGGTGCTTGCGGGACCAGGCATGCTCGCGGCCGAAGAGGATCCATCCGGAAATGGCCGGCAAAAGCGAGCAGACGACGCAGCCCGCGGTCGGCGGCAGTGCGATGACGAGGGAGAACACCACGGCGGCTAGGAAGAAGGCCAGGGGCACCTCGAAGGTGGTGCGGGCCGGTGGCTCGTTGCGGTACAGCTCGCCGTAGCCCAGATCGATGATGCCCGAGCCGATGCCCGTGGTGAGGGCTCCCAGAAGCCCGCACATGAGGGCCGCGCCGCTCTCGCCGACCGAGGAGGCCAAAAGCAGGGTGCCCCCGCTGGTGAGCACGGGCCCGGCGAGCCGGGCGGCAGGGTGCAGCATCAGCTGGACGAAGCGGCTGCCGGCCAGGGCGCTCGCCAGGAGCACGGCGCACAGGCTCGCCGTGGAGACGGTATAGAAGACGGGCGGGAGGGCCTCGCCGGTCCACGTCATGGAGCTGGCGGCCGCGCCGACGAACATGAGGTACACCCAGCCCCGGATGAGCGTGAAGCCGAGCACGCGATCCGGGGACAGCGGGTGCGAGCCGATTTCCGCGCGTCGGGCGCGCAGGTTCTCTGCGATGTAGTCGAATCTCACGCGAGCCCCCTCGACTTGACTGGCAACCATGGAGCGAGCGGGCGGCACCGTGTTCTTCCCCTGGAAATCCACCCTATTCTCCCGAGAAAATTATAGTGGGAAAAGCTTGGGGAAGCGCCCATCTTTTTCCTGGACAAATAAGGAATTGAACTGGTAAAACTCAAAAATCATGGCAAACATATGATGCGACGGCGCCCCGATTTTGCCACCATGTCAACGTGGGAGACCGCGCCAGCGGCTTCCAGAAGAGAAGAGAGACAAAAGGAGGAGAGATGGGTAAGCTCAACCTGAGCCGCCGTACCTTCGCCAAGCTGTCCGCGGCCACGGCCGCCACGGCGGTCATCGGATGTGCCGCGCCCGGTGCGGCGCTCGCCGAGGATGCCGAGGCGCCGGGCAAGGGCAGTGAGGTCAAGCGCGTGCGCACCTGCTGCCGCGGCTGCGGCAAGATGGAGTGCGGCGTGTGGGTCACGGTGGAGAACGGGCGCGCCGTCAAGGTGGAGGGCGACCAGTCGTCGTTCCAGTCGTCGGGCAACTGCTGCGGCAAGTCGCAGTCGTCGCTGCAGGCGGCCTACCACCCCGACCGCATCTACCATCCCATGAAGCGCACCAACCCCAAGGGCGAGGACCCTGGCTGGGTGCGCATCACCTGGGACGAGGCCATGGAGACCATCGGCACCAAGTTCCAGGAGCTCATCGACCAGTACGGCGGCGAGTGCATCTTCAACATGTGCGGCACGTCCCGCCAGTGGGTCTATGGGCCCTATGCGTTCTACAAGTGGCTGTTCCAGACTCCCAACGCCCACGTGGCCTCGGAGATCTGCAAGGGCCCCCGCCGCCTCATGGGCTGGATCAGCTCCGTGGACGGCTCCCCATGGATGGCCCTGCGCGACGGGCCGCGCGTCTACGTGCAGTGGGGCACCGCGCCGGAGAACTCCAACTACGACGACAGCTGCCGCAACCTCGTGGACCGCATGACCGATGCCGAGGCCCATATCTGCATCGACCCGCGCCTGTCCGGCTCGGGCAAGGAGGCGGACTACTGGCTGAACCTGGAGCCGGGCACCGACGGGGCGCTCGCCCTGGCCTGGCAGCATGTCATGATCGAAAAGGACCTGGTGGACTGGGAGTTCGTGAAGCGCTGGACCGACGCCTCGCTGCTGGTGGTGGAGGACATGGAGCCCACGGGCGGACGCTACCTGGATCTGACGGCCCCCATCGCCGTGCCCCCGCTGCAGGATCTCATCGGCACGAAGCTGAAGACGCGCCTTCTGAAGGAGAGCGACCTGGTGGCCGGCGGCAGCCCCCACAAGTTCATGGCCTGGAACAAGAACGCCAACGACGGCGCCGGCGGCCTGGTGTACTGGGACGCCGACACCACCCAGTGGCAGGGCTGCAACCACGTGGCCCCCACCCGCGATCAGATGGAAGTGGTGTACGCCGGCACCTCCCAGGAGGGCTACCTGCCGCCCATCTCCTATAACGAGCTCGTGGAGGCCGGCATCGACTTCGATCTGGAGGGCACCCACGAGGTGACCCTGGCTGACGGCAGCAAGCACGCCGCCCGTCCCGTGTGGAGCTACCTGGCCGCCTCGGTGGCCGATTGCACCCCCGAGTGGGCCGCCGAGATCACGGGCCTCGACCCGCAGATGATCGAGGAGACCTGCGTGCTGTGGCTGACCCGTCCCGAGGGCCAGACCTACGGCAACGGCGGTATCCACCTGCAGCTGGCCCCCGACCAGATCGGCAACTGCACCCAGACGGTGCGTGCCATCTGCAACCTCATCTACACCTCGGGCAACTTCGACGGCCCTGCCGGCAACCGCGGCCTCACGCGCTCCCCTGTGGACGAGCAGTCCACGGCCGCTCCGGGCACCAACATGCCCGAAGAGGTGAAGTACACCCTGAAGGGCATGGGAGCGCTCACCGGAGAGCCCATGTGCCCGCCGATGTACCTTGCCGATGTGGACGTCGATCCGATGAACATTCCGGACAAGCGCGATGTGCACGGCAAGATGATCGGCGCGAGCAAGTTCCCCATGCTGCCCTACTACGGCGAGTGGGCTGATGCCACCCTCATCTGGGAGGCCTGTCTGGGCAACGGCGAGTACCGCCTGCGCGGCGGCATCAACGAGTCCGGCTCGTTCATGAACATGTCCAACGCCAACCTGGCCTGGGAGGCGCTCTCGCAGCTGGACTTCTGGGTGGACATCAACATGTTCCACCACCCCGGCACCGAGATGGCCGACATCATCCTGCCCTGCCAGCACTGGACCGAGTTGAACTGCATCCGCGTGTCCCAGGGCGCCTCGGGCGGTATCGGGCTTACCCAGCGCGCCATCGAGCCGCCGGCCGACACGAAGTTCGACTACGACATCAACCGCCTCATCTTCGAGGCCATGGAGAAGCAGGGCAACCCCAACGGCACCTGGACCAACATCGCCGGCGACGCCCCGGGTGCCTATCTGCACGACGACCGCTTGGAGGACTGGTTCCAGGCCCATAACGAGGTGTCGGGCTTCTCGGATCGCTACCCGGGCTGCAAGTGGGAGCACTGGGAGGACTTCCGTCAGGACTTCCAGGACAATGGCTGGATCAACGCCAAGGTAGTAGAGCCGGAGCGCTGGGGCACCTACCGTCGCTTCGAGACCGGCTGGATGCGCATGGGCAAGGATGCCTGCACTGCCGCCCCCTGGTCGACCGACCCCGCCACGGGCCAGCCGGTGAACAACTTCGGCTGTCCCACCCCCACGGGCTTGGTGAGCTTCTGGTCCATGCAGTTCGAGACGCTGTGCCTCGACATGGCCAACGAGGCCGAGCCTGGCAAGTTCGACGTCATCAAGGAGATGATGCCGAACTACGAGCCGCCCGTGTCCGCGGCCGGCAGCGGCACCATCGACCTGGAGGAGTACCCGATCATCCTCACCACCGGCCGCCGTATCCCCGTGTACTTCCACTCCGAGCACCGGCAACTGCCCTGGTGTCGCGAGCTGTGGCCGGCCCCGCGCCTGGAGATGAACCCCGAGGACGCCGAGAAGCTGGGGCTCAAGCAGGGCGACTGGGCCTGGATCGAGACCGAGTGGGGCAAGGTGCGCCAGTGCGTGGACCTCTACCACGGCATCGCGCCGGGCTGGGCCAACGCCGAGCACGCCTGGTGGTTCCCCGAGCTGCCGGCGCCGACCCACGGCTTCACGCTGTCCAACATCGAGTGCATCTGGAATCCCTACGGCCAGGACAAGTTCATCGGCTCGTCCCACATGCGCGGCGTGCCCGTGAAGATCTACAAGGCGACGCCCGAGAACTGCCCCGACGGCAACGTCATCCCCTGCGCGCCCGAGGACGGCACCCAGATCATCTGCGACGCCTCCGACCCGCGCCTGAAGGCATGGCTGCCCAACTACGATATCCGAGAGGAGGCCTAGGGCCATGGCAACGAACGCTATCGTCACCGACCTGAACCGCTGCGTGGGCTGCCTCGCGTGCATGGTCGCGTGCAAGGCCGTGAACAACGTGCCCATCGGCAGCTACTGGAACAAGGTGCTGAGAATCGGCCCGAGCAAGAAGGCCGGCGCCGCGAGCGCCCGCGACGTGGAGATGTACTACCTGCCCGTGGGCTGCCAGCACTGCGAGAACCCCGAGTGCGTGAAAGTGTGCCCCACCGGCGCCTCCCAGGTGCGCGAGGACGGCACCGTGCAGATCGACAAGTCCAAGTGCATCGGCTGCCAGTTCTGCGCCATGGCCTGCCCCTACGGCGTGCGCTACCTGAACGAGGAGGAGCGCGTGGTCGAGAAGTGCACGCTCTGTGAGCAGATCACCGCCGCCGGCGGCCTGCCCCAGTGCGTCATCCAGTGCGGCGGCCGCGCCCGCTTCTTCGGCGATCTGGACGCCGGCATCGACTCCTTCGAGGCGCCGGCCGTGGGCTACGACACCGATCGCTCCTACGACAACCTGTACACCGGCAATCGCGTGAAGCTGGGCGAAATGGCCAAGGAGTACGGCGAGGCCGACGTGCACCGGCTGCCCGACGTGGGCAACGGCCCGCACTTCGCCTACATCCTGCGCGACAGAGAATGGAAGGGTGGGGAATAATGGAACTGCAATGGCCCCTTATCTTGTTTACGACGCTGCTCGCGTGGGCGGCGGGCCTGTTCGGCGCCCAGTGCCTGTGGGCCCTGCGCGGCCGGGGCGCGAAAGCCCAGATGCCGGCGCTCATCGTCTCCGTGGCGCTTCTGGCCGTCGGCGGTATTGCGGTGTTCTTCCATCTGGAGCACTGGGAGCGCATCTTCAACGGCTTCGGCCACATGACCAGCGGCATCACCCAGGAGCTCATTGCCATCGTGGTGCTCGCGGTGGTCATGGTGGTCTACTTCGTGTACCTGCGCCGCAGCGGTGATGAGGCCAGGGTGCCGGCGTGGCTCGCCGTGGCCGGTCTTGTGCTGGCCGTGGTGCTCGTGGTCGTCATGGGCCACTCCTACATGATGGCCTCGCTGCCGGCCTGGGATTCCCTGCTGCAGATCGGCTCGCTTTTGGGCGCGGCCTGCGCCTTCGGCCCGGCGACCATGGCCGTCATCTGTGCCGTGCGCGATGAAGCTTCCGACCTGGATGCCAAGGCCAACGTGATCGGCCAGTGTGCCAACGTGGTGCTCGTGGTGGCCTACCTCATTGCCATGCAGGCCACGGCTGGATCCTACACCGCCGTGGAGTTCTGGTACGACCCCACCCAGCCGACGCTGGACATCACTCCCGATGGCTCCACGGCGCCCTTCTCCGGCGCGTCCATGGGCTGGGCCGTATGCTCCATTGTAGCGGCGGTGGCCGGTGCGGCCAGTGCTTTTGTGGGCAAGGCCAAGGGCGACTGGAAAATCTGGGGTGCCGTGGGCGCGGCCTGCGTGCTCGTGAGCGCTCTGGCCCTGCGTGCGACGTTCTACATGACCGGTGTGAGCATCTACCCGTTCTTCTAAGCGGGGAAGGGGGGCTGCGAGCTTTGCGGCTCGCGGCTCCCCGCTGGTCAGAGCCGCTGGGTATTCCAATTCGCTCGACAGTCTTCGCGTGCACGGAATGTCGCGTGTCGGCGCCCGAGCGAAGCGAGGAAGTACCCTTAGGGTGAACTGCGCTCGGCTGGAATGCCCGCGTCTCCTCTACGCTCAGCTTTTGTTGAGTCACCTTGCGTCATCCTGAGCGGAGCGCGAAGCGCGCAGTCGAAGGATCTCGCACAAATAGAAAGCCCCCGGTGGGTGCGATTCGTTTCCCCAAACCCCTTGCAAACGCGAATCGCCCCCACCGGGGGCTTTCCGTGCTATTGGTTGGCGCAAACTGACGATGTGAACGTGCAAAGCATGATTTTTCGGCAGGAAAACGGTTCGCAATGGAGAATTCTGAATCAAAAGTGCCCCAAATTGGCGATGTGACTGAGCATACCGTTGGTTTGCGACAGAAAACAGGTCTCGTTAGAGATTTCTGAGCCAAAAGTGACGCGAATCGACGATGTGAGCGGTCATATCGTCGATTCGCGCCCTACAGCTCCACCTCGTCGATGAGAAGGATGAGCTCCTGCTGGTTGTGCACGTTCAGCTTGCGGTAGATGTGGCGGATGTGGGTCTTCGCCGTGCCCTCGGAGATGTAGAGCTGCTGCTGGATGGAAGCCGATTTGTAGCCACGAGCCAGGTAATAGAGCACCTCGCTTTCACGGCGCGACAGCAGGTAGGTGTTGGCCACGGCCTCGCAGCGCAAACGGAAGCGACCCATGCGAGCGTCTCCGTCGTCGCTCTCGACCGTCTCGCCGAGCATGGTGCGCCGCGCTTCGGATATCGGGGCGGTACCGTCCGCAGAATCCGCCAGGGCCGTGGGAGCCGGGTCGGGCAGGTCGGCTTCGGGGCTTACGGGGAGCGGCACCGCTGCCGGGTTTCCCGCATTGGCGGTGGCACCCTCCGCGGAGGCTGCAGCGGCCGCCGTCGGCATCGCTGTGCCGCCGTCGCCGCCGTCGCCGGCGGCCGCTGGTGAATCAAGATTGGCTCCCTTCCCGTCCTCTTCTGCGGCGGTCATTTCCCACGGTGCTCGCGAGGTGGCGGCGTCCGCCTTTTCCGTCGGGCTTGCTTCTGCAGCCTCGCCTTCGCCGCGGTCGGCAAAGTTCGCCACCACGAGCGGCGTGCCCGGCGTGCGGGCGGCCAGTTTCACACAGGGCGCGGTAGATACGATGGTCATCATCTCGCGCTCCTCGGGCAGAAGCGCATAGGCCACCATCATGGCCACGATCACCAGAATCACAAGGCCCGTCTCGCCTACGGCCGGAATGCCGGGCAGCGCGGCGCTCGCCACGGGCAGAAGCGACCCGCCGAGGGTCGCCAGGGCCATCACGCCGCGTCCGAGGCCGAACACGAAGATGGGCGAGAGGCGGAAGCGCTGCGAGAGCTCGGCGAAGAAGATCCACATGAGCGCCTCGAAGGTCATGTACCCGATGAGCACCACCGAAGTGGTGAGCACCGAATCGGAGCCGGCGGATACGGGGATGAACACGGCCGTCACGGCGATGAAGGGAATGAGCGGGCGGAAGAAGGTATGCCAGCGCTCGTTGCCGCCGAGAGCCAGAAACGTCACCATGATGAGCACCATGGCGCAGCAGGCGGTGACGAAGAGGATGGCCTGATCCTCGAAGCCGTCACCGGGCAGCACCGTCTCGATGGAGGTTTGGCGCAGCACGCCTAGGGCCACGCCGAGGAAGAACACCGGCAGCCCGAAGCGGAACACGAAGCGCGCTTGGTTAATGGGCAGGGGGCTGAAGACGAGCCGGCGGTTGTCGAAATCGAGGCTCACGTGAGAGCGCAGCACGAGCAAAAGCGCCATTTCCGCCACGGGAATGAGCGCGCTCGCGATAGCGCCGATGGGGAAGGGGAGTTGGTGCAGCACCACGCCGTAGATGCCGAAGCCGATGGCGATGGACAGAGCCCCGTTGATGACGATGGAAGCCGAGTCGCGCCGTGCGAAGGCGATGCCCCAGGCGATGAGCAGTACCGAGGAGCCCGCACCGGTGAGCACGCCGGAGACGATCTGGGTCATCTCGGTGTCCCATCCGGCCGACGCGGGCAAGAGCAGAAGCAGAGTACCCGCGGCGCCGAGCGCCGCCGCGCTGGCGAGGGTCGCCGTGGCGTGGAAGAAGCGGATGAGCTTCGTGTCCAGCGCGCTCGCGACAAGCAGCAACACGCCGTATACGAGGATGGACATGAAGTAGGCCAGCGACAGCTCCTCGTTCAGAGGGCTTACTTCCAAGGGGGCCGTGCCGAAGATGCCGCCCTTATCGAACATGGAGCTGTAAATCCAGGCCTGGTGCAGCCCGTAGCCGAGCGAGATGAGGCTCAGCTCGCCGAACGAGGCCTCTTTGCCGAAGTCGATGCTGATGGTGACGCGCGGTACGTGAAAGCCCATGATCCCCCTTGGCGCTGATTCCCCTGCTGTCTCTTCTCGTCTTCTTAACGCTGAGTCAGCGGATTATAGAATCGCACGCTGGCCAGCGTCAAGTTCTCCGCGCGCTTTATCGGCCCGCGAAAAGGGGGAGGGCCGCCGCTGGTCGACGACGGCCCTCCCGAAGGTGGCGACCTACTGGGTCACCGTGATCACCACGTTGTCGTAGCGATCGACGACGGTGCTGCCGTCGCCCTTCGATGCAGCGGTGTAGGCCTCGCTCACGTTCTGAGACGTGGCCGCGTAGGCGCCCTCCGCATCTTTGTAGGCCTGAACCTCCCCGGTCGGATACACGGCAACCGTGTAGTTGTAACCGTTGGCCGCGAGATACTCGGCGACAGACTGGACGTCGTAGTTGTGGATGGCGTCCAGGCCGGCCTGGCTCTCGCTGGAGATGGTGCCCTCGTCAAGGACAACATCGGCCGTGCTGCCCGCCGGAACGAACATCAGGTCGGAGTGCACGTCGCCCCCCACGGCGGTCTCGTCGACCACCATGAAGACCTCGTAGGCACCCAGGCCCTGCGATCCGTCCGACACGCCGTCGTCGTGCACATGGTAGAAACCATAGGCCGGGACGGCGATCAGGGCCGCACAGAGGCTGGCCATAACCGCGATAGCAAGAGTCTTCTTGCCGAATGCTGCGTTGGTCATAAGTGCTCCCTAAAACTCGGTAGCCCCGCAGTTTCGCAACGCACCCCCATTATGGCGTGCCCGCGCGAAACGTCAAGGCGAAAAGGGGTCCTGTCATGCGGAATCATCCTCGCTTGCTTCGCAAATCATCACGAGAGGATGATGCCGTGACCTCCAGATACGACCTGGCCGTATGAAGATGCCCCCGGCCATCTTCCTACAATAGATGGCGAAGAGGATAGAAGAAAGGAAGGCGCCCCATGGCATATTCTGCAGCGAGGACGGCAGGGGAGGACACCCTCGACTTGCTCGCCTTCGACGACGAGTTCGACCCCTTGGCGGTGGACGATTCGATCATCGACCAAGAGTGGATGGACGACGAGAACCCCTACGACACCATCGACTACCCCACGATGCGCAACATGCCCGAGACGGTGCATCGCGACCCGGTGTACTCGCCCGAGCGCCAGGGAAGTGCCCGGGCGGCCCTGCAGGCGCTCATCGTGCGCAACCCCAACCGCCGTCCGGTGCTGCTGAACATCATCGGCCTCGCCGAGGGCGGCTGCGCCTCCAGCGTCATCTCCGAGCACGTGGAGGAATGGCAGCGCGACAACTGGTCGGTGTACGCCCCTATGACGCTGTGCCGCATGCTGGAGCGGGCCGGCGCCCTTACCTTGGAGATGCCCGAGACCGCCGAAGAGCAGGAGAGCGCCGAGGAGGGCGTGAGCTATCTGGAGATCAGGGAGACGGTGGATCCCGTCTGGCACGCCACCGACGAGGCCCTCCAGCTGCGCGAGGAGTACATGAGCGGGGCCCAGTTCCGCGCCATCGTGCTGGAGTCGGACGAGTCCCGCTACGCCGAGGTGTACGAGCGCGTGATGGACGCGCTGGCCGAGGCGCCCCGCAAGCTTGTGGCCATCGAGGAGCTGACCGACACCATGGACATCACGAAGTCGCCGCGGCGCTTCGGCCAGCATTTCGTAGACATTCTGGAGGCGACCGACTGCATTTTGTGGGGCTCGGGCGCCTGGAACCTGACCGATCTGGGACGCGCGATGCTCGCTGAGCTGAAGGCGCGCAAGGAGGCATAGATCATGGCTGTGATGGAAGACGTGAAGACGGCTGGGGACGTGGATCTCGTCGATCTGATGAACGCCCGCGCCCGCTCCTATGGAATGCTCGCCCGCCTGTTCCGCGAGGAAGTGGACCTGGCGACTCTGCGCGAGCTGCAGGGCATGCGCTTTCCCCAGGCCACGGGCAATGCCGCCGTGGACGAGGGCTACCACCAGCTGTACGACTATCTGAAGCGCGCCTGGGACGACTCGGTGACCGAGCTGGCCGTGGACTACGTGAGCACCTTCATCGGACACGGCGTGAACGGCTACTCGGCGGCCTACCCCTACGAGAGCGTGTACACCTCCGAGCGGCGCCTGCTTATGCAGGAGGCCCGGGCCGAGGTGCTGGCCACCCTGCGCGAGAACGAGCTGAAGCGCGGCGACTGGAACGAGGCCGAGGATCACATTGCCCTGGAACTCGAGTTCATGCAGCGCATGGCCCTGCGCGCCGCCGAGGCCTTGGCCGAAGATGCCGAGGACGAGGCCGTGGCCTATCTGCGCACCTCCTATGACTTCCTGGAGAACCACCTCATCAACTGGGTTCCCATGATGGTGACCGATATGCGCATGCACGCCCGCACCCTGTTCTATCAGGGCTTGGGCCAGCTCACCTTGGGCACCATTCAGGAAGACGAGGCCGTCCTGCGCGAGCTTCTGGATTCCGTGGAGGCCTAACGGCCCTGGGCAGCTCGGGAGGCGTCGCGATCGCGCGCCTCGCTGCGGCCCCATCCCTTACCAACCCCTCTCTTTCCCCTCCTTTCGAGTCGACTCCGCCTCCCCCTACGCGGGGTCGACGCATATCTGGAGGTGACAAGCGCAAGGGCGGTGGATCATGGCCAGAAGCAGTCGGAAGCTATCGGAATTACTTTGGCAAAAGAAAAGCCCCGATAAGGGGCTTTTCTGGCGATTTGGGCAGGGGGGAGGTTAGTCGATGCCCATGTCGGCCAAGAGGGCCTGGCCGCCCAAGGTAATGGGGGCCGCCCCGCCGGCTTCCCCTAAGAAACAGGTGGGGCGCAAGGTGGCCACGCGCTCGCCGGATTCCATGCGTACGCGGGAGACCTGCATCTTCGTGCGCTCGGCCAGCTCGAGCGGCGCTTTGCTGAAGGTGGAGAACATCAGCGCGTCGCTCGCCTTGCCGGCTGCGGCGGCGAAGGCGCGCCGACCGGTCTCGCGCACCCGGGCGCGGTCGGCGTCAGTGGAGACCACCTCGAAGGCGTCGCGGGCCGGCACGAATCCGTCCACGCAGCCCACAGCGTACACGGCGCGATACGAGCAGCCGCACATCTGCTCGTAGGAGCTCACGCGCACCGCCCGGGGGTTGTCCTCGTGCACCGGGGCGAACTGGGTGGCGCGGGCCGCGGCGTACAGGGCCGCCGCATCCTCGTCGCCCACGATGCGGTCGGCCAGGGCCGCGAAATCGCGCAGGCCCTCGGCGCCCACGGCCGCGAGCAAGGCATGGCCGCGACGGGCGCGGTTGGCCTCGATGAGCGTGCGGCCGGCATCGTAGCGCTCGGCCAGGCGCTCGGCGCGGGGGTAGGGCTCAGCCTCGCCGGCGGCGCGTGCCGCGCTGGCGGCGTCCAGGGCATCGAAGATGGTCGCGTCGTGCTCGTCGCACCACTCCAGCAGGAACTTCCAGCCATCCGACAGCGTGAGGTAGTTTCCGAAACCGAGCCAGGCGCGCCAGGCGAACAAGTCATCCGGGTCGGCGATAAGGTTCAGCGCCGTGTAGGCCGCAAGGGCCTTGGCGCGGCTCATATCGCGGGGGTCGCCGGCCAGGCGCTCGAAGCCCAAAGACGACACGGAAAAGCCGCGCTTGGCGAGCATCTGCGAGAAGGCGTGGGCCCACTGCTTGTTGGGGGCCACGATGCATGTCTCGGCCTGGATGGCCTCGGGGTTCTCGGCGTTCAGGGCGAACAGGTAGCGCGTCAGGCCGTTGAACTCCTCATCGGGGGTGTTCCACTTCACCGTGGCAATGTCGCGGATCTCGCCTCGGCGCTCGCCGGCGGCAAGGGCGTCCTCGTTGCCTGCGCGCAGCACAGCATCGCAGAAGCCCGTGATGTCGGGGTTGCCGAAGGCCGTTTCCAGGTTGAACACGGTCACGCCGCGGCGCAGGGTATCGAAGGTGTCAAAGCCTTCAGGTGCGGGGAAGTCGCTGGCCGCGGCCACCGTCTCGTCGGGATTGCCCGCCACGATCACTTGGTCGCGGGCGAGCAGGCACAGGCAGGTCTGCTGGGCGGCCGACAGATTCTGGAAGTCGTCGGCGAGCACATGGGCGAAGCGCTGGCGCGCCTCGGCGCCGGCATCGCTTTGCAGGTAGCGGCAGCAGAGGTAGGCCACCTCGTCTTCCAGCATGGCGTTCGTGCGGGTGAGCAGGCGCCGGGCCAGATCGAGCGTCTCCTGCTCCTCGCCGGGTACCACCCACTCCTCCTCGGGGGCGCCCGCGCACCACTGCTCTTTGAAGTGGCGCAGCAGCGAGCGCAAACGCCGGGCCGGGGTTCCCAGGGTCTTCATGTCCTCCAGGAAGAAGTTGTACTCGAAGGGCGCCAGCACGCGCGGCGTGCGCCCGGTGACCGCGCGTGCCTCGGGCGCGTCCAGCACGGCCAGGCACACCTCGCGGGCGCAGGTCACGTTCGCGCGGGCCGCAAGCGCTGCCGCATCGGGCATGCCGGCAGCGGCGAGGGCTTCAGCCAGCCGATGGCGTGCCTGGCGGGCGGCCTCGGCCGTGGAGGTGGCCAGCAGAATGGCCTCGGGCGCGACTCCGGCGCTCAGCAGGGCAGCGGCGCGGCGCACCAAAGCCTCGGTCTTGCCGGAGCGCACAGGCCCGGCGATTTTGGCGATGCGGCCGCTAAAGGCCGCGATCTCGGCGATCACGTCGGCCATAGCAGCCTCCTACTCGGCCAGGACGCCGCAGGTGGCGTCGAAATCGCGGGTGGTGCCGTCGGCGTAGATGACCGTCCACTGGTCGAAGGCGATGGGGAAGTCGGCCTCGGGCAGGGCGTACTTCTTCTGGATGTCCTCGCCCAGATGGGCCTCCTCGGCGATGCGCTCGGCTACGATCTGCTCGGGGGTCTTCTCGAGCTCGCCGCGCTCGGCGGCTTCCAGATCGCGGGCAATGCGGGCCTGCACCACGATGTCGGCGGCCTCCTCGGCTTCTTTGGCCGCCTCCTCGGCTTCGGCCACCAGGGCCGGCGAGGCCATGAACGTCGCCTCTGCCGCGGCCTCGGCTTCGGCCGCTTCGGCCGCCGCGGCCGCTTCGGCAGCGCGCGCCGCGGCCTCATCGGCCACCTTGCGGGCTGCGAGGGCTGCAAGACCGGCGACGTACTGCTCCTCGTAGGACGCATCGGAGGGCAGCTGCACAGCTACCACGCCCTCGCCGAGGGCGCCTTCGTTCAGGGCCGCGCGCACGCGGGTCACCCACACGCTGTCGGCCGGATCAATGCCGCAGGAGGAATCCAGGCGCAGGCGCACCATAAGGCGACCGCCCGCAAGCTCCACCTCCAGCCACGTGAAGAAAAGCTCGTCGCGGCCCTCCTCGCGCTGGCGGCGGTTGAAGATCTTCATCTGGTTCTCAACGGCGTGCACCTGGTTCAAAAGCCAGTGCTCGATGGAATCGCTCCACAGCGCATCGGCGCCCTCGGCCGTGGAATCCAGGTACTCGCGCGCTCCCACGCGCACCATCATGCGGATGGTGTTTTCCGGCGCTCCCTCGCCCGCCGGGTGCGTGCGCACCACCGGCGTTCCCAGATAAGAGTAGCAGCGGTCGATCTCCAGGCGCAGATCGTTGTCCACGAGACGCTCGTCCAAGTCGAGCAGCAACGCCATGGAGGGATGGGGCTTTGCCATCGGGGTCTCCTTTCCTGTTGGCAGCCGACGTAGATCTTGGCTGCCGCCTATCCTCTTCGTTGTCCAGTATAGGAGGGGCGCGAACAGGGAAATCATCCTGAAGAGATGAGCTTGCGGATGATTGCGCGGGCCTGAATCGGCCTGCTCTTATGATTGCGAAACGTAACAGCTCCGTATCATTTCCCACCGTTGGGCAACAAAACATCGGCAGCTTGCCGACAGCTGCGGCGGACATCCCTCCCATCCATCCAAGGGACGCGCCGCCAAGGCTCCGCCGGCGGCTCCCGGTGTTTTGTTGAAAGCTATCTACTCTAAGAGAGAGGAGGGACCCATGGCTAAACTTTCACTGACTCGTCGCAGCTTCCTGAAGGCAGCCGCCGTCACGGGCGCTGCGAGCACCTTGAGCTTTGCCGCCGCTCCGTCTGCGGCTTTGGCCGAGGGCGTCGACGAATCAGCTGGTGAGGTCAAGCGCATCCGTTCCTGCTGCCGCGCGTGCGGTAAAGTGGAATGCGGTGTGTGGGTCACCGTGCAGGACAACAAGGTCATCAAGGTTGAGGGTGACGAGTCCAACGCGCACAGCCGCGGTCATTGCTGTGCCAAGTCGCAGTCGTCCATGCTGGCTCTGTACCATCCCGATCGGCTGCGCTACACCATGAAGCGCACCAACCCCAAGGGCGAGGACGATCCCGGTTGGGTCCGTGTGAACTTCGCCGAGGCCATGGACGAGGTCGGCGCCAAGTACAACGAGCTCATCGAGAAGTACGGCGGGAAGTCGATCTTCTCCATGGGCGGCACCTCGCGTGTGTGGGCGCAGCCGCCCTATGGCACGCTGAAGTCGGTCTTCGGCACCCATAACTTCCATTCCGCCTACGAGATCTGCAAGGGCCCCCGCCACTTCGGCGGCGTGCTCACCGATGAGAAGGGCTCGCCCTGGATGGAAGTGGAGCAGGGCCCGATCGTGTACGTGCAGTGGGGCACCGCGTCGGAGTACTCCAACTACGACTCCACCAACCGTACCGTCGTCGACTGCTCGCAGCGCGCCTACAAGCACATCCTGGTGGACCCGCGCATGAGCCCGCTGGGCAAGGAGGCCGACATCTGGCTGCCCATCCGCGTCGGCACCGACCTGGCGCTGTCGCTGGGCTGGCTGAAGTGGATCGTGGACAACGACGCCTACGACAAGAACTTCGTGAAGCGCTGGTCCAACGGTCCGTTCCTGTACAACCCCGAGGCCGACGGCAAGACCTACAAGGGCTACTTCCTGGAGATGAACGGCGGCATTCACATGACGAGCCGTCTTCTCACCGAGGCTGACCTTGATCGCGAGTGGGTCTCCCAGTTCTGGGAGCCGGCGCCGGAGCAGTACTCCTATCGCCGCTTCATCTGCTGGGACGCCGCCAACGAGAAGCCGACCTACTGGGACGCCGAGGAATGCCAGTGGGAGGGCGAGAAGCACAAGATCCCGACCACCGGTACCTGGATCGAGCACCCCTACAAGCCCATCATCGCCGATGCCTGGCTGCCCGACCCCTCCAAGTTCGCCGACCCGGCCGACCCGGCCTACGACGCCTACTGGACTGGCGAGGGCAACGAGAAGGGCGCCAAGTCCAACCCGAAGGGCCTGCCGAAGGACCCGGAGCTGTGGCCCGACGGCGTGCAGGTGAAGTTGAAGAACGGCACCATGATCGAGGCCAAGTCCGTGTGGCAGGAGTGGGAGCACAACCTGGAGGAGTACACCCTCGAGAACGTGTCCCAGATCACCGAGGTGCCCGCCGACAAGATCGAGGAGGCGGTGCGCACCTACACCACGCGCCTGAACCCGCTTCACGGCAACGGCGGCATCCACTACCAGCTGGCTCCCGACCAGACCGGCCACGCCGTGCAGAACACCCGTGCCCTGCAGCTCATCGCTTGCCTGACCGGCAACTCCGACGAGCCCGCCGGCAACCGCGGCTCCTCCAAGGCCCAGGTGGACGGCTGCTGCGGCCGCGCCAACATGATCGTGACCGATCATGAGCCCGTCGACTGGGGTATCCGCGAGGGCATCGGCACCATGGAGCTCGGCAACACCCCGCGCGATCTGACCATCGAGGACCAGATCCCGCTGATCCAGAACTTCGTGAAGTACCTGCAGGCGGAGAATTCCCCGCTCATGGAGCGCTACGGCAACCACATTCCCACCGATGAGGAGGCCCGTATCATCGCCATGCGCAAGGGCGGCGATTACAAGGGCTCCCGCGCCTTCCCGGGTCTGAAGACGCCGTTCGAGAACAACGCGGACCAGATCTCCGCCGAGCGCTTCCCGCTGCTGCGCTTCTGGAACTCCTGGACCGACGCTTCCTCCATCTGGGACGCCATCCGCGAGATCGATTCCCCCTACAAGCTCTACGGCGGCATCTGCATGTCCGGCGACTTCATGAACCAGTCCAACCTGCTGGAAGCATGGGACGCCCTCACGCAGCTCGACTTCTGGGTGGACATCAACCTGTGGTCCTGCCCGAACAACGGCACCGCCGACTACGTCTTCCCCTGCACCCACTGGCTGGAGACCAACACCGGCCGTGTGTCCCAGGGTGCCGGCGGCATCTTCGGCGCGGGCCAGCGCTGCGTGGAGCCCATCGGAGATGTGGTCTTCGACCCGACCTTCGTGGTGTGCCTGCACAAGTCCATGGGCGTGCCGTTCAACGACCGCGATCCCGAGTACGACGAGTGGCTGAACCTCGACTACCACGACTTCATCCAGGCTGGCGGAAGCGTGGGCTACGAGGAGCAGGAGTACCGCGTGCTCAAGGACGCCACCGACTGGTGGAAGACCGAGGAGTACCCCGATGGCCCCGACTTCCCGCAGTACGCTGCGAAGTTCCAGGAAGAGGGCTGGTTCGACTGCCGCAAGTGGCATCCCGAGCGCTGGGGCACCTACCGTCGCTGGGAGATGGGCTACCGTCGCCAGCAGGCCGGCTACAACCTGTACGCTGCCGTGGACGAGAAGTGCGCCTTCGGCACTCCCACCGGCAAGGTTGAGATCTGGTCGACCATCTGTGAGTCCTACATCGGCGACACGGTGACCGAGTCCTACGTGCTGGAG
Organism: Adlercreutzia muris; assembly: GCF_008831045.1. Classification (GTDB taxonomy): domain Bacteria; phylum Actinomycetota; class Coriobacteriia; order Coriobacteriales; family Eggerthellaceae; genus Adlercreutzia; species Adlercreutzia muris. Next base: position 36,072 of record NZ_WAJS01000003.1, on the reverse strand, counting down.
ACGCCGGGCACCACGGTGAAGGTGGGCGACAAGACCCCGTACTTCGCCGAGGTGTGCTCGCCCGAGCGTGCCGCCTACGCTGGCGACATTCCGGACATCGACAAGTTCCCGCACTGGTTCGAGGCCAAGAACTCCCGCGTCTCCAACCCCGAGTGGTACGACGCCAGCCTGGTGGACAGCGCTTCCTACAACAGCGAGAGCTACCTGAACAAGCCCTACCACCTCATCGAGGGCGTGGGCACCGGCCAGGCCACCGACAACGGTGACACCGACAACCTCGAGGCCTACAAGAAGGCCGTGAAGGAGAACCCGGAAGCCACCTTCATCTGCACTTCCGGCGCTCGCCAGCCCGTGTACTTCCACTCCGAGCACCGTCAGCTGCCCTGGTGCCGCGAGCTGTGGCCGTCCCCGCGCTTCGAGATGAACCCGAACGACGCGGCGCGCCTCGGCATCGAGCAGGGCGACTGGATTTGGGTCCGCACGCCGTGGGGCGCCATCCGCGAGGTGGCCGACCTGTACTACGGCATCAAGGAAGGCACCACCAACGCCAACCATGCCTGGTGGTACCCCGAGATGGACCACGCCGCCCATGGCTTCGAGCTCGTCGGCATCAACTGCACCATGGACAAGTACGCCCAGTGCTGGATCTGCGGCGCCTCCCAGCTGCGCGGCAACCCGATGGTCGTCTACAAGGCCACCGAGGAGAACTCGCCGTTCGGCAACCCGGTGCCGTGCGACCCGTGGGGCAACGAGGCCATCACGAACGCCAACGACCCGCGTCTGAAGGAATGGCTGGCCAACGACCCGCGCCTGGACGACTCGAAGGTGGAGCTCACCTATGCGAAGTCCGATGCCAAGGGCCTGCAGACGATCAGCCTTATCAAGGAATAAAGGAAGGAGGTAGAAGCTATGTCCAACTACGCAATCATCACGGACCTGAACCGTTGCACCGGCTGCCTTGCCTGCACCGTGGCGTGCAAGGCCATCAACGGCGTCGATGTGGGCAATTTCTGGATCAAGACCCTGCGCGTCGGTCCTCACCCCATCGAGGGCGGCTCCGGCACCTACCCGGACGTGGAGATGTACTTCCTTCCCGTCCAGTGCCAGCACTGCGAGAACCCCGAGTGCGTGAAGGTGTGCCCGACCGAGGCCTCGCACGTGGCCGCCGACGGCACCATCCAGATCGACAAGGACAAGTGCATCGGCTGCCAGTTCTGCGCCATGGCCTGCCCCTACGGCGTGCGCTACCTGAATGAGGAGGAGCGCGTCGTGGAGAAGTGCACGCTGTGCGAGCAGCGCATCTCCCAGGGCGAGCTGCCCCAGTGCGTGGCCCAGTGCGGCGCCCGCGCCCGCTTCTTCGGCGATCTGGACCAGGGTGTGGCGAACTTCGAGGCGCCGGCCCATCCCGACAGCCCGGGCTGCCAGTACGACGAGATGACCAAGACCCGCGTCAAGCTCAAGGACTACGTGGAAGCCTTTACCGAAAACGACATTCACCATCTCACCAACAAGGGCAACGATCCCAAGATCATGTACTTGCTGCGTGAGGGCCGCAAGTGGAGGGAGTAACTACCAATGGAAATTCAGTGGCCCCTTATTCTCTTCACCTTCTTTAACTGCCTGGCCTCCGGCATCTTCCTCGTCCAGGGCATCCTGACCCTGGCGGGCAAGGGCAAGGCCATGCAGCTGGCCTCCTGCGTGAGCGCCATCGTGGCTTTGGCCGTGGGCGGCCTGGCGGTGTTCTTCCACCTGGAGAACCCCCTGCGCATGCTGAACGGCTTCGGCCACATCACCTCGGGCATTACCATCGAGCTGATCTTCGTGATCATCTTCGGTATCGCCGTGGTGCTGTACTTCCTCATGATGCGTCGCGCTGAGGAGGGCGTGGCCCCCAAGTGGTGTGCCATCCTGGCCATCGTGGTGTCCGTGGCCCTGCCGTTCGCGACGGGTGATTCCTACCTCATGGCCGCCATCCCGGTGTGGGACACCATGCTGCTGCCCGTGTACTACGTGGCCGCCACGGTGATGCTCGGCGGTCTGGCCGCCATGATCATCGCCGGCGCCACCAAGGCCGAGGACGCCGTGAAGCTGTCGAGCACCCTGGCCTTCATCGGCACCGTGTGCGTGGCCATCGTGACTGTGGTGTACGCCGTGGCCATCTCCGGCATGGGCGAGTCCTACACCACCATGGAGTACTACTTCGATCCGACTCTGCCCGATGTGCCCATGCGCGGCGCTGAGGCTGCCGTGACCGGCGCCATCATGACCGGCCAGCATGCCGTGGCCTTCTGGCTCGGCGCCATCGTCATCGGGTGCGTGGCCCCGGCCATCGTCTCCTTCCTGGCCATGACCGGCAAGATTGCCGCCGACAAGGTGCTCGTGGCCGCCGTGATCGCCATCGTGTGCGCCATCATCGGCACCATCGTGTGGCGCGTGCTGCTCTACGAAGTGGCCGTGAACGCCCTCATCCAGTTCCAGTGGGCGAACTAGCGTAACGGAGGCGGCCCGTTCTGGTCGACGGGCCGCCCTTTGAGGAACTTGAGCGAGGCGGGCTTTTCTTACCGGACAAGCCCCGCAGGCAACGCATCGGCCCGCCTCGCTTCTCGGCAGCGTTTCCGAAATGGCTTGAAAATCCAGGTTGCGCCTGTGCACAACCTGGATTTTGAAGCCATTTGAGCGAGAGTGAAGAGGAGAAGCCATGGCTGAGGAGAAGAAAGAAGCGACGGCGGTGCCCGGGGATGGCGCCGTTGAGTCCAAGCGCGCCGAGCGCGGCGGTATCTCGCGGCGCGGACTGTTCATCGGCGTGGGGTCCACGGTGGCCCTATTGGGGCTGGGCGGCCTGCGCTATGCGGGGCACAACCCGCTGAACCGACCGCCCGGAGGCACCGACGAGGCGCACCTGGTGTCGGGCTGCATCCGCTGCGAGCGCTGCTACGAGGCCTGCCCGCGCAAGGTGATCGTGCCCGCGAAGATCGAGGATGGCCTGCTCGGCATGCGCAGCCCCATGCTCGACTTCAACACGGGGAACTACTGCGACTTCTGCTACGAGGAGAACGGCGGCGTGCCCCAGTGCGTGGCCGTGTGCCCCACCGAGGCTTTGGAGCTTCCGGCCTCCTACACCGTGGGCAACCCCGAGACCGGCGAGACGGGCGATATCGTCATCGGCACGGCCGAGATCGACCCGCGCACCTGCCTGGCCTACCGCCTCACCGGCTGCCGCGACTGCTACGATGCCTGCAAGTACGGCGCCATCGAGCTGAAGGACGAGGGCGGCGCGAACCCCATTCCCTACGTTATCGAGGACCGCTGCAACGGCTGCGGTGCCTGCCAGGCCGTGTGCCTGTCGCTGTCCTCGGGCTCCATCAAGTCCAACGAGCGCGCCATTGTGGTGCGTCCCATCGAGGCATAGGGGGCACCTATGAAGACCAAGAACCTCCGCACCATCATTGCCGCCGCTGTGTTCGGCGTGATGGCAATCGGCCTGGTGGTCGGCGTGAGCACCGGCACTCTGTCCGGCTTCGGCTGGGACACCATCGCGGCGCTGTGCCCCTTGGGCGCGCTCGGCACCATGATCGCCACGAAGACCATGATTCCCCGGGCGGTCATCTCGCTTGTCATCATGGCAACTCTCGTGCTGCTCGTGGGTCGCGCCTTCTGCGCGTGGCTGTGCCCCACCACCCTCATCTACCGCATCCGCGACTACTTCCGCTCGCCCAAGAAGCGCAAGGCCCTGGCCGAGCAGAAGAACGCCGAGATCAAGGCCATTTCCCAGCAGGAGCTGGACAGCCTGAAGCCGGCCAAGGACGCCAAGGGCCACGCCTGCGGTGCCTGCGGGAAGTGCCAGCCGGTTAAGCACGGCAAGCTGGACTCGCGCCACGCGGTGCTCGGCGGCGCGCTTCTGTCCACGGCCGTGTTCGGCTTCCCGGTGTTCTGCCTCGTGTGCCCCGTGGGCCTCACCTTTGCCACGGTGCTCGTGCTGTGGCGGGCCTTCTCGGCGGGCGACGCCACCATCGGCATCATTCTCATCCCGGCCATGCTCATCGTGGAGCTCGTGTTTTTGCGGAAGTGGTGCACGCGCTTCTGCCCGCTGTCGGCCCTCATGAACCTGGTGGGCCGCTTCTCGCGCACCTTTGTGCCGGTTATCGACGATGAGAAGTGCTTGGAAACCGCCAAGGGCGCCTCGTGCAGCAAGTGCGCCGAGGTGTGCCAGTTCGACATCAACCTGCGCCACCCCGATTTTGGCGAGCTCACCACGGCCGACTGCACCCGTTGCCGTGCCTGCGTGGACGCCTGTCCCACCAAGGCTATCACTATGCCGCTGCTGGCGGGGAAGAAGGCGAAGGGCACCGTCGTGGTGGCCGACCCGGCCCTGGAGGATCTGGAGCCGAAGCTGGACTAGGAACTTGGGGCGGCGGCCCGCGGAACCCGTGCTCGCCGCCCGCTTCGCGCTGCTCCTGCTGCGAACGCGGCGAGAGAAGCAGAGGGGATGACGCACGCTAGTCGGTACTATCCCCGCATCGCTGCTGCTGGCGTGGAATCTGCTTCTTTTGAGCCGCGTTCTTCGCAGGGCGCTCAGAGGTCGGCGAGCACGGGTTCCGCGGGCCGCCTGCGCGATATCATTTTGAGCAGAGTGCAGGGCGCGCAGAGGTCGGCGAGGGCGGCCGCCGGAACCCGACGTAAGAGACATTGCTTTAGTCGTAAGAGCGGAAGAGCTTTGGGAGAGGCTCGACCGCCTTTGAAGAGGAGCAACTATGGTTGAGAAGATCGATGCGGCCGCTCACCGTCATGTGGGCGCTGCCTTTACGGCCGTGGACAGCGCGGCCATTCGCGTTCATCGGGAGCGCTGCGCCAAGGTGCGCAATCGCAATGTGGCGTGCCTGAAATGCGCCGCCGCCTGCACCTCGGGTTGCATTGCCCTGGTGGAGGGCGAGCTGGTTATCGATGCGGCCCGGTGCGTCGGCTGCGGTACCTGTGCCACGGTGTGCCCCACGTGCGCTTTGGAATCTCTGAACCCGAGCGATGCCGAGTTGGCCGGCGCCTGCCTGAGCGCCGTGCGCGACGGGCGGGTGGTCGTGGGCTGCGGGCTTGCCTTGGAGGCGCTGGATGGCCTCGTGGATAGCGCTGCCGTGGTTCCCGTGGTGTGCGCCGGGCGCGTGGATGAGTCGCTTCTGTGCACCCTGGCGGCCCGCGGGGTGCGGGAGGCTGCCGTGCTCTGCGGCCGATGCGACCGGTGCGCCCAGCGCCACGGGGCCGCCACAGCCGTGCTCGTGGCCGAGACGGCTCAGACCCTGCTGGATGCCTGGGGTGCCTCCCTGGCCGTGCGGGTGACCGACGAAGTGCCGCAGTTTCTGCTGACCGGGGGTGTTACGGCCGCTGAGGCGGCCCGGGCCCGCGACGACTTCTTCGCCGAGGGACGCGCTTGCGTGCCCGTGGTGCGCGAAGGGGACGCTGCGGCTGACGGGGTGGTTTCCGAGGGCGGCCCGCGCCCAGTCGGTCGCGGCCCGGTGTCCCTCTCATCCCCGGAGGCCGAGGCGGCCGATACCACGGTGGGCCCGGGCCTGCGCTTCTTCTGGAATTCGGGTCACAGCCGCAAGGTCGCGTCCCATTCCCTGCACGTCATGAAGGACGGCACCCTGCCCCATTTCGTTCCCGATCGGCGCGAGCGCTTACTTGATGCCCTGGCTGCTTTGGGCGAGCCGGCGGCTCCGTCGGTGGCGTGCCGCTTGGCGGGGGCCGTGGTCATCGATGGCGCGAAGTGCGTTTCTTGCCGTATGTGCGCCACGTTCTGTCCCACCGGCGCCATTGCCAAGTTCGATGAGGCCGATGGCGCACTGGGCGTGGCCCATACCCCCGCCGACTGCGTGAAGTGCGGCAGCTGCCGGGACATCTGCCCGACCCAGGCCATCACGATCCTCGACGAGGTGCGCACCGACTGGCTGGTGGATGGCACCTGCCATCGCTATCCCATGACGCCGCGGCCGGTGGATCTGGCCGACAACCCCCATCAGATTCTCGACACCTTCCGCCTTACGTTCAACGGCGACATTTTCGAGAGGTAGACGGCTGCCTTTCTCCCGGTAACTTTGGCAGCTGCCCTACCCCGCCCCCGAGCCTCTATCCTCTTCATGGCTCGGGGGCTTTTGTTTCACCTGACCTGATGGGCGAGCGAAGTATATAATGGCGCGCCCTTCTTCTCATCGTCTAAAATCCATGGATGGGTTCTTACGGGCGCAAGCAGCCGAGGGGGATGACGTAGACGCCGTCGGAGCGACGATAGGCATAGCCGGTGGCGGTGACGACCGCGAGGAAGCTCGGGGGTTTCATCTTGTTGGTGTCGATATCGGAAGCGAAACGGAGTAGGTTCTGCGCTGCCTCCTCAATGTGCTCTTGGCTGGCCAGCTTTACTTCGACCGGCGCCCAGCTTCCGTCTCTCAGGTGGATGACCGCATCGGCCTCGCGGCCCTTTTTGTCGCGGTAATGGTATATCTGACCGTTGAGGCTCTCGGCGTAGACGCGCAGGTCTCGCACGCAGAGAGATTCGAAGAACAGTCCGAAGGTCGCGAGGTCGTTGATGAGATCGCGGGGTCCAAGACCGAGGGCGGCGCAAGCAATGGATGGGTCGACGAAATGCTTCGTCGCCGATATTCGCACGGCGGTTTTCGACCGTAGATTCGGATTCCACGCGGGAAGATTCTCGATGACGAACAATTTTTCCAACGCAGAGATGTAGAGCGAGATGGTCTCGTCACTCAGCGTCGCCTCGTCATTGGCGGCCATGTCCTTGCGGATTTCGGCCAGCGAAGTCTCGGTGGCGACGGCACGGGAGTAGGAGCGCATGAAGCGCTTGATGCGCTCGGGGTTCTTCGTTCGCCGAAAGACGCGGTTGATGTCCTCGTGAACGAGGCCGTCATAGAACACAAATGCCTGTTCGAGGGCGACCTCTCGATCGAGGTCGAGGGCGCGGGGCCACCCGCCGCGACAGGTGAGATAGGCGTAGTCCTCCAGTGTCAGGTCGCATTGGGCGGCTATTGCTCCGTTTTCGCGGAATAGATCCGCGAGGGAAACGCTGCCGTTGCCATCGCGAGATTCGAATAGCGACATGGTTCTCATAGTTAGGGGGTTTATGCGGCCTATGCCGCTGTGCGCGTAAGGATGAGGTTCGTCACCTTCCGGATCGGAGAGCGGTGTGGCTGAGCCAGTGAGTATGAACTGCCCGTTCTCGCCGCGCTGATCCACTTCGAAGCGAATTTGATCCCAAATGAAGGGAATCACTTGCCATTCATCGATGAGCCGAGGGGCGGGACCGGCCAGCAGGAGGGCGGGCGCGTTTTTTGCAAGCTCTCTGTTCTGGGCGCTTGTTTGGCGATCTTGCATGAAAACGGAGCTTCGGGCCCTCTGCTCGGCAGTCGTCGACTTACCGCACCATTTGGGCCCTCGAATGAGCACGGCTCCGCTCGATTGCAACTTGAAATTGAGGAGGGAGTCGGCAACGCGAGGATAGTATTCAAGCATGGGAACCTCCTAATAATCAGGAAGTTTACGATAATCTCGGTCATTTGGCAATAATAACACTAGTCATTTGGCAGACATAATATCGTAAATTTGGACAAGTTAACATCGGTTATTCGGCATCCATCCTGCCCCGCCCCCGAGCCTCTATCCTCTTCATGGCTCGGGGTCTTTTGCGTGCGCCCCGCATAAATGGGCGTTTTTATGTCAGATTCGGGAGGACTCGGCGAAGGGCACCAATCCTATAATTTTACTTTAAATAGGTGGGCGCCGAACCGTTGTCCGGATGCCTCGGAGAGAGTGTTTCGTGGAGAAAAGGAGATCAGAGTGAGAGAGCAGAGCAAGCAGCGTCTTTCCCGGTGGGGTTCGCTTCTGTGCGCCGTGGCTTTGGTCGCGGGTATGGGGTTGCCGTCGGTGGGTGCGGCGAGCGCCTTCGCCGGTGACGAGACTGCTCAAGCGCCTTTGGAGGTGCAGGATATTCCCTTCGAGAGCGAGAACGTTAGCGGCGACGTCCCTGCGGCTGATGCCGCGACCCCGGCGCCCGTGAGGAGCGACGGGGAAGCATCGACCATCGATGGCGAGCCGTCGCGGGGGTCAGCGGACGCGGGCGAAGTGCCTTCCCCGGAGGCCTCTAACGGGGCCGTTTCCCCAGAGCAGCCCGCTGATGAGGTGCCTGCACTGAGCGCCGGTGTCGAGGAGGGCGCTGTTCCGAATGCCGACGCCAAGGCCGATGCCCCTGCTCCCAAGGGGGTATCGTCGGCCCAGTCCGAAAGGACCCTGGATGCGGCCGAGGAGACCTGCACGGTCTTTTTGTCTGGCTGGTGGCCGGTTGATGCTCCCGATATGATCGAAGGAGGCGGAGCCCCCTCTCGCCATAAGGTGAAGAAGGGGAGCTCCATTGCCGAGAACCCAGAGCTTGTGGCCGAACTTCAGGCGAGGCAAACCAGTCCGGGGAAGAAGTTCATTGGCTGGACCGCCATTCCCGTTGATTGGGCCACCGACGGGCGCCTCGACTTGATGGCGGAAACGCTCACGGTGAACAGCCCGCGCTACGACTTCAACACCCCCATTACCGCAGATGTCGCTTTGGTGTCTCTGTGGCTCGTCAAAGAGGAGTCGGCCGCAGATGATGCCATCCATGTAGGGGGAAGCTCAGGAATCACGGCCAGCGGAAATTTGAGCGGCGAGAACGTTCCCGACGGCAGCTATGTCAAAGTGGATGCCGAGGCGGTGGAGTCGGGGGCTGACTATGACAAGCTCATGGTCGTCCTCGGGGATGGAAAATGCGTTTTGGACGGCGTATACGAAGTCGATATGACCGTGAATGGTGGCGAGGTTCACGACGGTTTCGGCACGCTCAAGCTTACATTCCCCGTTAAGGCCAAGGAGTTCGGCGGCCGTGATGGAGACTGGGTTGTTCTGTGGCACGTGCACAACGATGGTCGTATCACTTCTCAGCGGGTTCAGGTGGCTGACGGCCATGTGAGCGTCGAGGTAAGCGATCTCTCTACCTTCGCGATTGGCATTCCCGAGCAGGAAGCGGGCCAAGAGCCGGGGCCTTCCGAAGATGAGGTGGGCACTGGGCCTGAGGCCGATGGAAAGACTGAGAAGCCGATGAAAGATGGCGAACGAGTTGCCAAGAAAACAGCCTCGTCTACGACACCCCTGGCGCAAACGGGCGATGTGACGGGAGGGGCCGTCCTTTTTGCGATGGCGGCAGTATCTCTCCTGGCCTTGGTCATTGCACGCTGGCAACGGTCGTAGCTTGATTTCTCTCGACGAAATTCGATAGCAGGGATTCCCTTGGCTTAGTCGCCGAGGGAATCCCTCTTTGTTTGTAGGGGAAGGGTCGATCGGATCGCTTCATAGGCTGAGCTGCCCAGTGGAGGGCGAGAAACGACATTTCTGTCGTTGGCGAAGGGGGGCGGGTGCTGAGTCGGATGGGGAAGGGGTGGGCGCCTGGGAGAGGAGAAGGCGAAAGCCTAGGCCAAGGGGAGGCGTAGGGTGAAGGTGGTGCCTGCTTCGGCGGTGCTCGCGGCGGTGAGGGTTCCGCGATGGGCCCGGGCGATGTCCTGGGCGATGGCCAGGCCGAGGCCATAGCCGTCGGCCGTCGGTGCCGGGGCGCTTGCGGCGGACGACGGGGACCCACTCGCAGCACCGGTGTACGCGGCGCTGTCACCGGCTCGATCACCGGCCAACGCCGGCATGCCCGCAGCGGTAGCCGCCGGGCCGTTCCCTCCGGCCAGGGCGGCCGTTCCATGGGTGCGGGCCTTATCGGCTCGGTAGAAGCGGTCGAACAGGTGCGGCAGGTCTTCGGCGGCGATGGGCTCGCCGCTGTTGCGCACGGCCAGTACGGCCTCGCCCGGCTCGGTGCCGAGGTGGATGGCCACGGTGCCCCCGGGCTCGGTGTACTTGCAGGCGTTGTCCAGCAGCACAGCCACGAGTCGTTCGAGGCGCGTGGCGTTTCCGCGCACCGAGATGCCGGCGGCCACGGAACTCTCCCAGGCGATATCGCGCTCGAAGGCCACGGCCTCGAAGGAGAGCGCCTCGCCTTCCACGAGGCGGCTGAGGTTCACCAGCGGAGCCTCGTCGCCGGCGGCCTCTTCGGTGGCCGGGCGGGCCAGATCGAGCATATCGGCCACGAGGGCCTGCATGCGCTCAGCTTCCACTTGGGTGCTTTCCACCCATTGCATCTGGCTGGCCACGGTGTCGCCGCCCCGTCGGCGCAGGATGGCGTTGTTCGCGAGGATCACCGTGAGGGGCGTCTTCAGCTCGTGGGAAGCATCGGCGACAAACTGCTGCTGCTGGTTCCAGGCTCGCTGCACCGGCCCGAGGGCCCAGCGGGAGAACCGCAGGTTGAGCAGGAACAACAGCCCAAGGGCCATAACGCCGATGCCCGCGAGCCCCCAAGCGAGCCCCTGCCACGCGTTCGCCGCCCCGCCGCCGGCAAAGGCCACGAGCCATCCGGGCCCCACTTCCCGCTTCGAGAAGAACAGGCGCTGCTCCTCTAGGTAGCCGTGAGTGCCCGGTGCCGTCAGGGCCGCTTGCATCGCTTCGGGCAGCACTGTTTCGGGCACGACGGCGCTCGACTGCTCCAACAGCGGCTGGACGAGATCGCCCTCCCAATGGTATACGGCCGTGGGCACGGGGCTGTCCGGCGTCCCCTGGAGCTCTCCGCCGATCTCCGGGGGCGTGAAGGTACCCTCGTCCGCCGGACCGCTCTCTTCAGGGGGTGTAAGGGGGTGTCGGTCGGGAACGAGTTGGGCCCGATGGCCCGCGGGGTTCAGGGCCTGGGCGAGGGTGCGGTAGGTCTCGTCCACATCGCTGCGGTAGTCCATGTAGCAGATGGCCGTGAAGGAGCCGGCCAGCACCAGGGCGGCCAGGCCCATGTTCAAGGCGATGAACTTCGCCCGCAAGCCGCGCAGCAAAGGCGGGGTCGTCGTGCTGGAGGGCCCGGTGGCCGCAGCGGGAGGGATCGGCGCGGCGCCGCGACTGCGGGCCTCCGCTGTGGAGCCCCGGCCGGCTGCGGGGGACGCGGCGTCGCGGGGGGCTTCCGGTGCGGCGGAGGCGCGGGATGCGGCAGGTGCCTCAATGGCAGGGTTGGTCATCGGCGAGGCGGTGGGGTCGTTGCCGATCACTGGGCGCCCTCGGCGAAGCGGTAGCCGACGCTGCGGATGGTCTCGATCTTGGCCGTCGACCCCACGTGGGCGATCTTCTTCCGTAAAAAGGAGATGTAGGCCTCCACGTTGTTGTCGCTGGCGCTGGAATCGGGCCCCCAGGCCCGGGTGATGAGCGCCTCCTTCGAGATGACCGCTCCGGGCGATCCCAGCAGGATGCGGGCGATGGCGAACTCCTTCTGGCTCAGGCGCACGGCGGCGTCTCCGCAGGTGAGGTCAAGGCTCTCCAGATTCAGGGTGAGATCGCCCGCGACCAAGGTCTCGAAGACCACGTCGCCCTGACGGCGAGTGAGGGCCCGCAAGTGGGCCATGAGCTCGGCCGGCGAGAAGGGCTTGGTCATGTAGTCGTCGGCTCCCGAATCGAGCCCGGCGATCTTGTCGGTCGTGGCGTCGCGGGCCGTGAGCAGCAGGATGGGCGTGCTCACATGGGCACGCCGCAGGTGCTGGGCCACGGTAAAGCCGTCGGCCTTCGGCAGCATGACATCCAAAATGATGACATCGTAGATGCCCGTCGCGCCGTAGTCGATGCCGGCCTGGCCGTCGTGGACCGCGTCCACGGTGTAGCCGTTGTCCTCCAGGATGCGGGCCAGCGCCTCGGCGAGGCGCACGTCGTCTTCCACCACCAGTATGTGCATGGGGCTCCTTCTCCTTAGGCCGGGCCGTTTTGCCACGACCTCCATTGTAACGCCGCGGCTGAAAGCAAGCTGAAAGGACCGCCCTGCTTCAGGGACTTTTCAGGAAGTCCCCCTATGATGGCCGCCGGGAAAGAGCGAGAGGAGGTGACCTGTGGCCGATTACCAGTGCGTGTTCAAGCGCGTGGAAAAGAAGCACCGCCTCGGGGCGACCGAGCGGCGCGCGGTGGAGGCGGCTGCCCGGGAAGGCGGCCCCATGGCTGTGGACGCCTACGGTCGCACCCGCATCACGAGCCTGTATGTGGACACGCCTGACCGGGCCATGATCGCCCGGTCAGTGGAAAAGCCCCTGTACAAGGAGAAACTGCGCCTGCGGGCCTACGGCGAGGCGGCTGGCGTGGCGCTCATGACCGCGTTCGGCGCCGGCCCGGCCCGGCGTGAGCCCGATGGCGTGGAAATGGTGCGGCACGAGATCGGTGGCGGGGAACCGGTGAGGCGCGAGATCGGCGGCGGGGAACCGGTGAGGCGTGAGGCTGGCGGAGCGCCCTTGTCGGACGGCGAGGTGGAGGCACGGGCGGCTTCAGCCCTGGCCGCTGCCGGCTTGAGTGCTGCGCCGACGGTGTTCTTCGGCATCAAGAAGAAGTTCAAGGGCATCGTGCACAAGCGGCGCTTGGCCCTTACGCTGCCGGCGGCCCTGGCCTTCGTGAGTGGTTTGCCCTACGAACAGGCCTGGGCCCGCTGGCCCGTGGCCGACGGCTCCGAGGAGGGAGGCCTCGCGCCCGGTGCCCGCCAGATCGCCCGGGAGTTGACGGCCGCAATGGATCGCTGGCTACCGCTGGTGCCATCCATGGGCATCGCCTGCGACCGCGAGGCCTGGGCCTATGCTGCGGCTGACGCATTCGAAGGGGGCGACGGGACAGGAGGGCGCGGCGGGATCAAAGCGGCTGGTTCCTTCGACCTAGCTCCGCGCTCCGCATTCGATGCAGCCCGACGTCCCGTCTTCGACCCAGGTCTGCGCCTCACCTTCGACGATGGGCTGGTGTACCTCGACTGTCACCAGCCGAAGGCCCCCTGGCTGCCGATTATCGCCTCCGACGAGGCCATCCTGGAAATTAAGAGCGCCGGCCCCTATCCGCCCTGGCTCGTGACGATGCTCTCGACCCATCGCATCTACTCGGCATCGTTCACCAAGTACGGGAGCGCTTACCAACTCGCTCACTGTGGGCACAATGGGAAAAAATGGACAAAAGTGGGTCGAGTGAGCAGCCGGGCCTCGCTCGGGTGAGCAAAATGATCGTGTGATACGAACTTTGCCTGTGATTTTCGGGCTGGCGACAGGGATCGCGCCCTTGAAATAGGGCTTTGGGGGCGGTTGAGGGCTCACTCGAGGCTTTTTTGTCCACTTTTTGGAAGAGTACTCGCCTAAAGAAAGGATTTTCATGTTCGATGCAACCTTCAGTTCTGTGTTCGGTACGGCCGACTCTCTTGTGGGGGCGGTGTCGGCCACTGATTTTCTGCTGTGCTGCGGTTTCTCGGTGGCGCTCGGTGCCATCTGCGCGGCCGTGTACATGTTCCGCCACAACTATACGAAGAACTTCGTGGTTACGTTGGCCCTGCTGCCGCTGATCGTGCAGATGGTCATCACCCTGGTGAACGGCAACCTCGGCGCGGGCATCGCCGTCATGGGCGTGTTCAACCTGGTGCGCTTCCGCTCCATTCCCGGATCGGCTAAGGACATCGGCAGCGTGTTTCTGGCCATGGCCGTGGGTCTGGCCACGGGCATGGGCTTTCTGGGACTCGCGGTGCTGTTCACCGCGGTGGTGGCCCTGGTGAACCTGCTGTTCGTGCTCACTCCCTTCGGCCGGCCGCGCGAACCGGGCAAGATGTTGCGCATCACCATTCCCGAAGACTTGGAATACGACGGCGTGTTCGACGCGGTGCTCGGGCGTTATGCGGCCGAGTTGGAGCTGGTGGAGGTGACGACCACCAACATGGGCAGCCTCTTCCAACTGACCTACCAGCTGCGCATGCGCGAGCCGGGGCTGGAGAAGGCCATGATCGACGAGCTGCGTTGCTTGAACGGGAATCTGAAGATCTCGCTGGGCATGACGCCCCAGGCGCGGGAAACGCTGTAACGGCTGCTGGGGGCCGCTTCGAGGGTTTCCTGAATGAAATGGAAATGCAATACGTTACTGGGAGGATGTGCATGATGAAGACGAATATGATGAACGGCACGGTTGAGCAGCGGCGACGGTGGGCGCGCGGGGCTCTGGCTTCGGCCTTGGCCGCTACGTTGGCGCTGTCCGGTTGCGCGGGCGGCACCTACGGCGACAATGCTGCTGAAAGCGGCGGGGCGGCCGGCGAGGGCGGCGCGGCTGGTGAAGGCGGTGGCGCAGCGGCCAGCGCCGAAGCGGTCGATTGGGACGCGCTCATCGATATTGCGGGGATGGACTTCGCCTACTCCGACCGCGACAAGGATGCCTCCTACGATACCGCATCGGCCACGAAGATCGCGCTTTCGGGCGCGGGCGCGACTGTTGAGGGCGATGGCGCTGCGGTGGACGGCTCCACGGTGACCATTACGGCCGCCGGCACCTATGTGGTGTCCGGCGAGCTTACCGACGGCGCTCTTGTGGTGAGCGCGACCGATCAGGATAAGGTGCAGGTGGTGCTGGCGGGGGCGACGATTCGCAACGCCGACGGCGCGGCGCTGAACGTGCAGCAGGCCGACAAGGTGTTCATCACGCTGGCCGATGGCTCGCAGAACACACTGGCCGACGGCGCGGCCTATACGCTCGCCGATGGCGAGGACGAGCCGAACGCGGTCCTGTTCTCCAAGGACGACCTGACTATCAACGGAAGCGGCGCCCTCACGGTGGAGGGCAACTACCGTCACGGTGTGAACTCCAAGGACGATCTGGTTATCACCGGCGGCACGCTGACCGTGACGGCTAAGGAGGACGGCCTGCGGGGCAAGGACTGCGTGAAGATCGCTGACGGCTCGTTTACGGTGACGGCCGGAGGCGACGGGGTGAAGTCGAGCAACGATGAGGACCCGACGCGCGGTTTAGTGTCCATCGACGGCGGCACCTTCGCCATGGATGTGCAGGATGACGGCGTGCAGGCGGCCACCTATCTGCGCATTGCCGGGGGCGAGGGAATCGTGAAGGCCGCCGATCATGCGTTGCGCTCCGAAGTGGAAGCGGCTATGACGGGCGGCTCGTTTACCGTGGAGGCTGGAGGCAAGGGCGTGAACGCCGAGACTTGCTTCACCATGGACGGCGGCACGCTGAATGTGACGGGAAGCGAGGAGGGCATCGAGGCCGAGGAAGTTATCGTGAACGACGGTGAGCTGAACATCGTGGCGAGCGACGATGGCATCAACGCCGCGGTGGCCGAGCGCTCCGACGAGAGCGCGGATGCTGAGGGGTCTTCGGCAGCTTCCAATGCGGCGGGGATGAGCGCGGAGGGCGGAGAGCCCCAGCCGCAGGGCGAGACGCCCGACGGCAACGGCGCGCCCGATGGCAGCGGTGTGCCCGACGGCGCCCCAGATGGCGCGATGCCGCAAGACGGCCAGGCACCCGAGCCCCCCGAGGGCTTTGACGGGCAGATGCCCGACGGTACCATGCCCGATCTGCCCGAAGGTGAGGTGCCGACGATGCCGGAAGACGGCCAGATGCCGGAGCCTCCCGAGGGGTTTGACGGCCAGATGCCCGAGCGGCCCGAGGGGGCGGAAGGCGGCCAGATGCCCAGGGCGGCCGCGGCGACATGGCCGACATGGGCGGCGCAGGCGGTCCTCTGGGCGCCAACGCGAGCGAGGATTGCCTCATCCAGGTCAATGGCGGCGCGGTGACTATCCAGGCTGGCGGCGATGCCGTCGACTCCAACGGGTACATCGAGGTGACAGGCGGCACGCTGCTCGGGGTCAGTTCCGGCAACGGCGACAGTGCGCTTGACTACGAGTACGGCGCCACCATCACCGGCGGCACGGTGCTTTTGGCTGGCTCGGCCGGGATGGCCGAGTCGTTTACCGAGGGCACGCAGCCCTTCGCGCTGGTGATGGCCCAAGGGGCCGCTGGCGCGGAGGTTGCGGTGGCCGATGCGGCCGGCACGACGTTGGTCGACTATACAGCTCCGTCCGCCTTCCAGTGCGTTGTTGTCTCGGCTCCGCAGTTGGCCGAGGGCGATGCGGGCACGGTGTCTGTCAACGGAACGGCAACTGAGTTCACGGCGTCCACCACGCCGACTGCGGGCGGCATGGGCGGCCAGCGCGGCGGCATGCGAGGCGATTTCGCTGATGGCGAGCAACCGCAGGGCGATGGCGGTCAGGGCCGCGGCTTCGGCGGTCGCCGCGGCGGCTCAAACGCCGAGAGTGCCCAGCAAGGCGAGGGCGCGCAGGGCGAGCGTGCTCAGGGTCAGGGAGAAAGCGCCGCCGCGGAATCGAGTGCGGCGGCGGGAGGCCCCCAGGGCGAAGTAGTCGCCTAGCGCCGTTTCTCCCCACGGGCGGCGCTCCGGCTGCTTTTTGGCTTCTTTTGAACGGTTTGGGAACCGAAAACGCCGTTTCGGCACTCGCTGAGAGTAGTCGGGACGGCGTTTTCCCAGGTCGCGCGTTTCGCCGATGCCGAGATTGCCTCCGATTGGTTCCAAAGTCGTGATTTCCAAGCCAAAAACGCGCCCATGCCCTACACTCTTCCCAGCAGAACGCGATGGGCGCCCAGATTCGGGGCGCCCATCGCTATGCGGCCAGTGATGCCGCCTCTTCGAAGGAGCGTTCCTCTTCGGCGACGAAGGCCTCCGTCAGCGCGAGGACGCCCCGGTAGAATCGGGTTTCCACCATCAGCCGCGCCTGGACCAGAAAATCCCGTACCCACGAGGCCACATGGGCTCGGAAGAAGGATCGCTGGCGCTCGAGAAGCTCTGCGGCCTGGCCTTCGTTTCCCGCGCGCAGGGCCGCGGCGGCATCGTCGCAAAGACGGCCCAAGTAGGCGAAGATGAACGACAGGTGGTCCTCGGGCAGGTCGACGCCCTCGGGAACGCGCAGTTGGTGCGCGCGCAGCTCCCGGTATACCTCGCTGCGAGCCTCGCCCATGAGCTGGCCTGTCCCCTGGGTACGAAACAGCGATTCGAAGGGCTGGGCCGTGCGGCCCTCACGGGTGCGGATGCCGTAGAAGGCACCGGTGAAGTCGGCGGCCAGCTCCTCTTTGGTGCCCGTGTGCCGCAGGCGCAGCGCTCCGTGCAAGTCGCGATAGGCCGGCGCGAAGGGGGATTCGCTGTCGCCGGCCAGCCCGGCGAGGTCGCTGGCGGCCAGGGCATCGATCTGCTCCTCGGACAGCGGCTGATAGTACAGCGAGGCGAGCAGGCGGTACAGGGAGGCGCGATCTTCGAGAAGGTCGATGGCGCAGGCGAGGTCGGTCATGGCGGTCTCCTTAGGTGACGAGTGGGTGGGTTGGGACGATTCCCTTGGCGGACCGTCCCGCAGGGGCCGGGGGAAAGTACCGGGAAGGGGCTTTCCCCCGGCCGGGGAACAACGCTACAGGTGCAGCATCACGCTGGGGATGCCGTGGGAGAACAGGTCGATGTAGCCGGTGGCGCAGGCCCACATGAGCATACGCAGGGCCACGCCCCCGATGGCGGCGCAGGCCACGCCGGCCACGGCCAGGGGAGCGGGTGCCTTCGCGGCCAGCGCGGTCATGCCGGCAATGGCGCAGGCCAGCACGCCGACGACGCCGCACGCCACGGCCCCGCCCCAGAACAGGACTCCTTGGGCCGCGACCGCGTCAAGGCCGAGGAACAGCCCGTAGGCGAGAATGCCCACGGCGTCCACGACGGCGCAGACGAGCACGGCCGGCCACAGCTTGCCTCCCAGCTCCACGGCACTGGCCGCCGCCCCGTTGGCCGCCTCATCGGCTGGCGCCTTGGTCGCGGCCGCCACCAGGGCGTAGGCGAAGGCGCCGAGGGCCAAAGACGTGCCCAGGTAGGCCAAGGGCAGCGTTTCGGTGCTCCAGGTGGGCTGGGCGTCGATCACGTAGCCGTGGCCGCAGAAGAACCCGATGGCCACACCGAAGATCACCGCCAGCACCGCCACAACTCGCACGGCGCCGTCGCGGCCCTCCTCACGGGTGAGCACCAGGTAGGCGGCGCCTGCGATGAAGCTCGCGCCCAGAAGCATCAGCTCGATGGAGATGCCCGAGAACGACAGCAGGTTCGTCACAGCGCTGATGGCGTTCAGCGGAGAGGCCAGGTGGGCCACCGAGCACAAACCGCCGATCACGAACAGGGCCAGTGCGCACCAGACGGCGCGGCGGCGCACCGTGCGCGAGCCGCCGAGCAGCTGGGAGAGCCCGGCGAAGGCGAGCGTGGCGCCGCCGGCTCCGGCCAGCAGCGAGAACAGGACGAGGGGCCATTGAATCGCCATGGTTACACCAGCTCCTTCCAGGAAGCGAACTTGGGGGACAGAATGTAGCGCGTGAGCGGCTTGGCGTCATTGGGATCGGGCAGCGTGTGGATGGCCTCCTCCGGATACTTCGCCAGTTCGCGGCTCACATCGGATTCCGGGTCGTCGTAATCGCCGAAGAAACGCGCACCGCAGTTGCAGTTGTGAACGCAGGCCGGCACGCCGTCGCCGTCAGCGGTGATCTGGGCGCACAGCGTGCACTTCTGCACCACGCCGGCGTCCTCGTTGAACTGGCGCACGCCGTAGGGGCAGGCGTAGATGCAGTACTGGCAGCCGATGCACTTCTCCTTGTCGATGAGCACCATGCCGGTTTCGGGGTCGCGGTAGCTGGCGGCCGTGGGGCATACGTGCACGCAGGCCGGGTTCTCGCACTGCTGGCACTGGGAGGGCAGCCAGTACTTCTCCACGTTGGGGAAGGTGCCCGTGGGGCCCACGGCGATCACCTTGTTGTAGAAATGGCCCAGGGGCAGGTCGTTTTCCAGCTTGCACGCCACGATGCAGCTGTCGCAGCCAGAGCAGCGATCCAGGTTGATCAGCAGACCCTTGCGCATTTAGAACACCTCCTCGGTGACAGGTTCGCCCGAAAGCGTGGGCATGAACGGTTGGAACTGCTCGCTCTCGATCCAGATGCGCTCGGGGCGCTCGGTCTTCTCGATCTTCACCGTGAAGGCACGGTAGCTGTTCGTGGCGAAGCAGGGGTTTTGGAACTCGTCGGCGGACATGATGTTGTAGCCGCACTCCTCGATGCCGGGGGTGATGGACTCCTGGGTCTCATCGAAGCACTCGGGGTTCCAGAAGCGCTCGGTGATGAGCACGCCGGGGGCAATGCCCTGGGTGAGGTAGGCCCGCGCGTTGGACGATCCGCGGCGCGAGGTGATCTTCACCCAGTCCAGGTGCTCGATGCCGTACTCCGCTGCCGTCTCGGGGTTGATCTTCAGCTCGGGGGCGGGCATGACCTCGCGGATGAAGGGCGCGTGGCGCATGGTGCCGTGGTGGAAGTGGGGGAGGCGCCCCGTGGTGATGACGAGCGGGTACTCCGGATCGTAGCCCGGCTGGCCCTCGACGGGGCTTTCCGTCGGCTCCTTGAAGGTGCAGATGGGGTCGTAGTCGTCGCAGCCCGGCTGGTCGAAGGGGTACATGTAGGGGAAGCCGGTGCGGGCCAGGCGCAGCATAGCCTCGGAGTACACGTCCACCTTGCGCGACATCGTGGCGAACCCGCGGGGCAGCCCGTCGCTCACCGGCTCCTTGTACTGGTAGTAGGCCATGTAGTCGTCCATGGGCTCCTCGGTGAAGCGGTGGTCGATGTCATCGAGCATTTCCTGCCAGCTTCCCTTGCCCATCTGCTCGGCCCAGGCGGCCCGGGCCGCCTCCAGGCTCTCGAAGAACGGCACCTTGTAGGCGTCGGGGTCGAACACGTTCTCGGCGCCGAGCTTCTCCACGGCGGCCTCGGCCACCTGGTAGGGCGACACGAAGGGGTTCACGGTCTCGCCGAGGTGCGTCACCTGGCAGCGGGCGTAGTGGCGGTTGAAATGGGTGCCCGGCGCCTCGTAGGAGTCGTATTCCAGCCACTCGGTGGTGGGCAGGAACAGGTCGACGGTCTGCACGGTGAACGAGGTCATGTTCGGGTACTGCTGGATGACGAAGTCCTGCTCGTCGTAGGCCTTCTTCCACTCGAGGGAGGGCCCCATGACGGCGTACTTGTTGCCCGACATCTCGTACATCACGCGCGGGCGGTAGGGCTCGCCGGTGGTGATGGCCTGCCGCAGCTCCTTCGGCGCGCAGGTCTGCCACTGGTGGATGCCCTTGTGCTCGTTGGCGCCCATGGTGTCGCAGCGGGACTGGAAGAAGTAGCGCTGCATCTCCTTGCCGTCGCGGCCCTTGGCGTCCCAGTCGGCCACGATGGCGTCCAGAAGCCGATCGTTCTCGGCCTTGGTGAGACCGGTGGTCCAGCCCAGGCCGTAGCGCTCGAAGGTGGAGGAGAACACGCCCAGGCGCTGGGTCGGGCGGTCGGCGGTGCGGCTGGCGGCGCCGTGGTTCTGGAAGGCGGAGCAGGGGGACTCCACGTAGCCGAGCAGCGCGTCGATGGCGAGCGCGCCCAAGGGGGCGGTGGAGGAGTTCTCCTGGTGGTCGGAGAACACGCCGTTGGACAAGCCGCCGAAGTCGGCCTTGGCGTACAGCTCCACGGCCTCGCGAATGCGCTCGGGGTCGAGCCAGCAGGTCTCGCCGGCGGCCTCCAAGGTCCAGGGCTCGGCCTCTTCCTTGTAAATCTGGCCCGCCGTCTTGGCCTCCTTGCCGTTCACGGTGGCGGTGGCGAAGATAACCGGGTCGACCGCGCAGTTCTCGGGGGCGGTGAAGGGGAAGGGCTGGACGGAGTTGGTTTTCGCGTCGAAGCACACGTAGGCCGGGGTGTCGTAGACGCCGGCGGGGTCGGCGGCCGGGTTCACGTAGTCGGGCCATACCTCCTCGGCGCGATAGGCCAGGCGCGTCTCGGGGTTGATGAGGAAGGGCAGATTGGTCCAGTGCTTGACGAACGCCTCGTCGTACAGGTTGTTCTCGATGATGTGGTGAATCCACGACAGCATGAGCGCGCAGTCGGAGCCGGGGCGCACGGGAAGCCATACGTCGGCCTTGGTGGCCTCGGCGGTCATGTAGGGGTCCACGACGATGGTCTTCACGCCGAGGTTCGACCGGGCATCGGTCAGCCCGTGGCCGCCGTGGGCCGCCTTGGAGGAGTGCGGTTGGCTTCCCCACAGCACGAAGACGCGCTCCGTGTCGTCACGGCGGGTGCCATCCAGCTCGGCGTTGTCGGTGATGCCCACCCAGCGATCCACGTTGTCCATGTCAACGCAGCAGTTGAAGCCCACCGAGGTGGTGGAGACGAAGTCGCGCGGCATGGCGCACTGGCAGGCGCCGGAGGCGAGGGAGTTGCAGCCGCCGAAGGTGTAGTCGAGACCGGAGGTCTCCCACTCGATGTAGGCGCCGCCGCCTCCGCGGGCGCTCCAGTAGGAGTAGGGACCGTACTTCTTCACGGCCGTGGCGATCTGCTCGCCGGCCAAATCCACGGCCTCCTCCCAGCTGATCGCCTCCCACCGGTTCTCGCCGCGCTCGCCGACGCGCTTCATGGGGTGCAGCACGTGGCGGGGGCTGTAGACGGTTTGGATTTGCGACAGGCACTTCAGGCACACGCCGCCCTTGTTCAGCGGGCCGTCCGGGTCTCCCTCGATCTTCACGACGCGGCCGTCCTCGGTGTACACGCGCACCGGGCAGCAGTTGGTGCAGCCATGGCAGGCGGTCTTGTGCATCACGCGCTCCACGGATCCGGCGGCGAAGGCCTGATCGGTCGTTTCGAGCAGCGGGATCGAGCCGGCGGCCGTCAGGGCCGCGCCCGTGGCCGCTGCGGCCTTCATGAAGCCGCGTCGGCTGATGGTTCCCTTGGTCATGGGGGTCCTCTCTTTCCTCTCTACGGTCAAAATGGCGTTCCTAGCGAAGTTGCTGCAATACCTTCATTCCCCTCTCTGTGATCTTCCATCCATCGTTCCAGGCAAGGCCGCCCGAGCGTTCCAGTGCGTCCACGAAGAAGCTCGGCTGCAGGGGTTGGCTTGAGGTGGTGCTCGCGAAGGCAGCGGCGGGCCGGGCGCGCAACAGCGCCTCGATCTCCTTGAAGGTGCGCTGCTCTCGGCAGAAGTCCATAAGGTCCAAGTAGGTGGTAAGCCGCTGGGGCACGAGATCGAAGAGGCGTTGCAGCCGCTTCTCGGGCGCGAGGTCCTCGGCCACCTGCTCGCCGACCGGCGTGGTTACCACGGCGTAGGCGAAGGTGGCATCCTCGATCTCGTCGGGAGTGAGCCCCGCCTTGGCCTGGGGCGTCAGGGGCCGGCCCGTCTCGTCCAGCTCCAGCCAATACAGGCCGCCGGCGTGCACGAGGGTGTGGATGAGCCGGTAGGGGCTTTGGGCCACCGAGGAGAACTCGGGGCAGGTTCGGGCCGCCTCCTCGGCTTCGGCGAGCGTGCGCTGGGCGGTGCAGAAGGCGAGCAGCTTGAGGAAGATCTCGCGGTGCAGGGGCGCCCGGTTCACCGTCTCGGTAAGGGCGGCCACGGCTTCCTCGAAGGTGGCCTCGGCGCTGGCGTCGGCTTCGGGTGCCGATGCGGGGTCGGCGGCCTTGGGCGCAAGATCGCCGTCGGCGGCATCGCAGGGCGCGGGCGTGCTAGCGGTTTCCACGGGTCAGTCCTTTCTTCGTGAAGCGGATGGCGTCTGCGGGGCAGGCGGCGGCGCACTGGCCGCAGCGGGTGCACTCGGCCAGGGCCCGGTCGCCCAGATCTCCCGCCGGATCGATGAACTCGGGGCAGGCAGCGGCGCATACGGTGCAGGGCGTGCCGTCCTTGCGCAGGCAGAGGTCGGGGTCGATCTTGGGACGCGTGGCCTTGCTGAAGTTGGCCACGAGCCCCATAAGGGCGCTGATGGGGCAGAAGCGGTGGCACCATTTCCGTAGCAGGGTGAGCTCGGCTACGATGATGAGGGGGAACACGATGAGGTCCAAGGTGGGCTCGTTGAACCCGACGAGGCGGTAGAGGGCGATGGCCGTGGCGAAGGTGAGGCCCACCGGGCAGATGAGGCAGAACACGGGAAACCCGCAGATCGCCGCCGACACAAGCGAACCGCCGAGCACCACATGGCGCCCGTCCACCTTCGCGAACCGTCGCTTGGCGGCGCCATCGGCGGGGGCGAGGGGCTTTTCGCCGGGCTTCTTCTCACCGCAGCCCGCACAACCGGCGCACGCGGCCAGGCGCCCGCTCACATGATGGGCCGCCTCGATGCGCGCCGCCTTGTCGGCCTCGCGGCGCTTCTTGCCCGACAGGAACCGGTCGAGCGGCGGGATGGGGCACACCCAGCTGCAGAAGGCCTTGCCCACGAGCAGCACTACGGCGGCGGCCACGGCCAGGATGATTACGGCCCGCGCCACGAAGGTCCCGGCGCCGAAGAGCGATTCCAACGCGCCGAGGGGGCATACTGCCGCAATGGACTCGTAGCCCACCGAGCACAGGGTGCCCGAGCCGATGCCGGTTACCAGGCCGATGACGAGAAGGGCGAACACGATGCCCGGGACGTACCGACGCACGCGACTCACCTTCGAGCGGCTGCCCTCCTCCGGCTGCGCGGAAACCTCGGCGCCGTTTTCGGGGGTTGTCGACTTAGCCATGCCACACCTCCACATTGATGCCGCGCTTGTTGCTGGCGTCGTAGTTGCGATAGGCGCTCGTGGGGCAAACGTACTCGCAGGCGCCGCAGCCGTTGCAGCGCTTTTCGTCCACCACCAGGCGCCCGTTCTCGTCCAGGGACAGGGCGTCCCACTCGCAGGCATCGATGCAGGGCGCGTTGCACGTGCCCGAGATGCCGTACAGCTGGCACTCGGCCTCGTCTACCACGGCCATGCCGATCTTGTCCACGTAGGGATCGAAGGCCGTAAGCGCCCCGGTGGGGCAGGCGGCGATGCAGCGGAAGGCGCCGTCGCACATGTCGCAGTAGCCCTCGCGGAAGTCCATGATCGGCAGCCGCGCCCCGATAATGCCGGGGGTGAGCCCCTCCACGCCGATGGCGGCAAGCGGGCAGGCCGCCCGGCAGCGGTCGCAGCGGATGCACGCGCCCCAGAACCGGTCGGCGTCCTGGCCTCCCGGCGGTCGCAGGCGATCGGTCTCGCCGCCGAAGGCCGCCGTGGCGCCCCCGAAGGCCAGAAGCCCTGCGGCCATCGCGGCGCCGCCGATGAGCGACCGGCGGCTAAGGCCTGGCTTTTGGGGGCGTGTCGCCCCGCCGTCCTCTTGGAGGCTCGCGGCGGAATCCGTTTTCTCCCTCGTCTTCACGCTCTCCCCTCTCCTCGTCTCTTCCCGCGCCCTTATCGGCGCGGGGAATCTGCTACACTTCCGGGAGGCTCATCCACTCGTCAAAGCCGAGCCTCCCGTTGGCATCTAGGTTAGGGGCCGGCATTCGCGCTGAACATTCTCCGAAGCGCTGTAAATTGCCATAAGCGGGCCTCCACCAAAACGCTTAGGGATTGTGTTTCCGCAGGTGAAAAGAGGGGTAATGGTTGGAGTGGGAAAAGATGCATCAAATGAGGGGCGCGTGGGCGGCCCAGCGGGCCAGGCGGCGGAGAGTCTCTTTCCCGTGCGCTTTTTGGGGTTCGGGTTCTTCTGGGCGTGGCTCCTTTTGGCGGGGGTGACGCCCTCTCCGCTTATCGGGGCGCCGCTCTGCTTTGCGAATGCGCCGTTCGAGATGGTCGAACTGTCGGTACGGGCGCTGGTGCTCGTGGCCGTGCTCCTCGCCTCGCGGCGGCTGGCCTCCGTTGCCGGGCAGCGCGGGCTGCTCGTGCTCGGTGTTGCGGCAAGCGCCGCGTCGGCCCCGCTTGTCCTCGGCCTCGGGGGTGCCGGCGCGGCTTCGGCCTCGGCGGTGGCGGCCGCCATCGGCGAGGTGTGCATGTTCCTGCTGTGGCTCTGCTTTTTCGGGTACATGAAGGTGGGCGAGACCTTCGTCCTGCTCGTGGGGTCCTACGCCATCGGCTCGGTGCTCTTCCTTCTGACGGCGGCATTGGGCTTCAACGCCATGGCAGCCGCATCGGTGCTGTTCCCCGTGCTGTCGGGAACGGCCTTCGTGCTCTCCCAGCGCCTCATGAAGGCGCGGACGGGCGAGGAGCTGTTCGTCGAGGAGCCGGTTTCGGGCGACGACGCCCGAGAGGCGGGAGGGGGCATGCCGCCGGCCGCCGCCTTTGCGGCCTCTCGCCATGGGGCAGCGGGCGGCGCGGAGAGTCCCGTGCGCCAGAAAATGCGCATTGGTGTGGCCCTTGCCCTGTACTCGTTCTCCTTTTCCCTCTCGTGCGGCATCGCCCTGTTCAGCGGGGAGGGAGTGATCGGGGCCTTCACGGTGGAGCCGGCGGCCATGATCGTGCTGGGGGCTATCTGCGCGGCCTTCTTCAAGTTCGACCATCGGCCCGATCGGCCCTACAAGCTCTACCGGGCCGTTGCCCCGCTTATCGGGGCTGGGTTCTTGCTGATGGCCGTCTCGCCCCTTCCCGACGAGGCAGGCGGCTTCTGCGTTGCCCTGGGCTACGTGCTCTTCGAATTGCTGGTCCTCAACGACTGCTGCAACATCGTGAAGGCCAACGACGCGTCGCTCCTGCGCGTGATGGCGGCGGCCCGGCTGGCCATTACGCTGGGAATGTTCTTAGGCTGGCTGGCGGCGTTTGCCGCGGCCTCCTTGGCGGGTGCGGCGGAAAGCGTGTCGAGCTTGGTGGCCCTCGGGCTGTTCGCGGCTCTGGTTTCCGTCTCGCTGGTGTTCACCGAGCGCGATATGACCTCCTTCGCCGCCGTTGCCGACGATCGGGCCCTATCCGAGGGTGCTTTGGAGGGTCCCACCCGCGAGGAGGCCTTCGCCGCCTTCGCCGAGCAGCAGGGGCTTTCCCGGCGCGAAGCCGAGGTGGCGTCCTATCTGCTCGCGGGGCGCACGACGAGCTTCGCCGCAGAGAAGCTGTTCATTGCCGAGTCCACGGTGCGGGCCCATGTGCACAGCATCTACCGGAAGTGCGGCGTGCACTCCCGCATGGAGCTCATGGACGCCTTTGACGAATGCTGGTCGTTCAAGGCCTCGGATCTTTAGCTTACGGGCTTGCTCTGGTAGTCGCCTAGCGCCGTTTCTCCCCACGGGCGGCGCTCCGGCTGCTTTTTGGCTTCTTTTGAACGGTTTTGGAACCGAAAACGCCGTTTCGACGCTCGCTGAGGGCAACCGGATCGGCGTTTCCCCAGGTCGCGCATTTCGCCGATGCCGAGATTACCGCCTATCGGTTCCAAAGTCGTGATTTCCAAGCCAAAAACGCGCCCATGCGCTACACTTTTCCTAGCAGAACGCGGCGGGAGTGCCGTCGTGCGGCTCGTGCGCCGCGCCCGTGCTCCCGTATCTACGCTGCCTGCGGCTGCCTTTCCGGTTCTGCCGCGCTCCACGGTACGAACTCGAGAGAGGAAGGGCATGCGCACCCCGTCTTTGGCCCCGTTGCTGGCCGTGTTCTACGGCTGCGGCTTTCTGGCCGGCTTCAACGAGAATCTGGTGAACATGGCCCTCGTGGCCATTATGGGCGACTTCGCGGTGGACGCGGTGACGGCCCAGTGGCTCGTCACTGGCTACATGATCGCGGTGACCGTGGTGGTCACCTGCATGGCGTATTTGTACCGCCGCCTGCCCATGCGCACGCTGTTCTTCGCGGCATCGGCCCTGAGTATTGCCGGTTCGCTCGGCGGCCTTGTCGCCCCCAACTTCGCGGTGCTGCTGGCGGCGCGTCTTGTGCAGGCCGTGGGCACCGGCGTGTTCATCCCGCTTATGATGAACGTCATCGTCGATCGGGTACCCCACGAGAAGATGGGAGCCTACCTGGCCATCGGCTCGGCCATGATTACCGTGGGGCCCGCCACCGCCCCCATTGTGACCGGCTTCATGGTGAGCGGTCTGGGGTGGCGCAGCGTCTTTCTCGTGCCGCTGGCTGCCGCCGTGCTCCTCGTGGGCGCGGGCGCCTTCGTGGTGCGCGACGGACGCGAGCCGGTTGCAAGCCGCTTCGATGTACCCTCGGCGCTGCTCGTGGCCCTCGGGGTGACGCTGCTGTCGGTGGGCCTGTCGGAAGTGGCCCTGCATCCGCCAGTGGGAGCGACGGCGCTGGCCGGGTCGGCCGCGGCCCTTGGCGCCTTCGCGTGGCGCCAGGAGAAGCTTGCCTGCCCGCTCGTGTCGCTCGCGCCGTTGCATCGCCGGGTGTTCTGGCCAGCGTCGGTGCTCGTGATGATCACCATGATGACGTATTTCTCGCTCTCGGTGATGGCGCCGCTGTACTTCGAGGAAGCCGCCGGGCTTCCTGCCAGCACGGCGGGCCTGCTCATGGTGGCTCCGGTGTTGGCGAACGCGAGCGCGGCCGTGGTGGCCGGGCGCGTGCTCGACCGGCGCGGGGAATGGCCCGTGCTGCCGGCGGGCCTCGGACTGGCGACCGCGGGGCTTGCCGTGACCATCGCCGGCGCCCTCGCGGGTTCGGTGGCGGCGGCCACGGTGGGCATCTTCTTCGGCTACCTGGGCACGGGCATGGTGCTCTCGCCGGCCCAGACGGCAGGGCTGCGCCGCCTGCCCGACGAGCTGGACTCCCATGGCGTCACCCTCATGTCCATGGCCGTGCAGCTGTCGGCGTGCCTGGGGCCGGCCACCTACATCGGCGTCATGAGCGCTGCCACCGCAAGGGCCGCTGCCGCCGGCGCTCCTGCGGCCCAGGCGAGCGCCGAGGGATTCGCCTGGGCCATGGCCGTCGCCGCTGCCGTCGCCGCCTGCGGTTTCGCGGCTGCCATCGCCTACGCCCGCTTCATGCGCCGCGCGTAAAGCGGGCACGGCGACAGATCACGCTGCCTCGCACCGCTTTACGAAGGTTGCGAAGGGGTTCTCTGAGAAACTTCTGCATCCCTAGCTTACAAATCGTGCGAACCAATCGGGAAGCAGGCCCGCGGCGTAGAGGGGGAGGTTCACCACCCAGTCCTGCTCCTTGAAGGGGGAAAGCGAGAGGCGCAGCCCCCGACCGAGGCGGTTGCGCTCCACGAACAATCGAAGGCTCTTCGCCTTCAGGTTCGTAGCTGCCTTCGCCTCAACTGCTACAACCGAGCGGCCGTAGTCGTATACGAAGTCGACCTCGCCCGAGGAGTTCTCGGCCGACCAGTAGTAGGGAGTTGCCTTCCCCGAAGCCACCAGCTCCTGGCACACATAGTTCTCCGTAAGAGCGCCCTTGAACTCGGAGAAAAGCTCGTGACCTTCGACGAGAACCGAGGCGTCGAGCCGACTGGCGGCGCCGAGAAGTCCCACGTCGAGCAGGTAGATTTTGAAGGCGTTCCTGTCCTCGTAGGAGGCCGGGGGCAACTCCGGCTTCGCGATGCGGTTGACCCGCAGGAGCAGCCCGGCATCGACGAGCCATTGGATGGCCTCTTCGTAGCCGCGGGCGCGGGCTCCCGTGCGCACGGCTGAGTAGACGAACTTCTTGTTCTCGCGGGCGAGCTGTCTGGGGGCCGAGTTCCACACGAGACGAATCTTTTCCGCCAGAGAGGCGTCGGCGTATTTGGAGAAGTCGTGCTCGTAGTCGAACAAAAGTCGGTTCTGCTGCTTGCGCGTTTCGCCGAAGCTGCCTGTGTCCGCAAACGTCTGGACGACTTCGGGCATGCCGCCGACGAAGTAGTAGTTGCGCAACTGCTCGATATAGCGCTCGGAGAGGGAGTCGACCAAGTCAAAGTCGGCGTCTTCCAGCGCGCGAAGCATAGGTTCGTTGCCTGTCGCCAGCAGGTACTCGTCGAAAGTCATGGGGTAGATGAACAGATGGTCGACTTTTCCCACGGGGAAGGAGGTGCCTCGGTGGAGGGCGACGCCCAAAAGCGACCCCGCCGCCACGAGCGCTGTCTTGGGGCTGCGCTCGGCGAAGGTTTTCAGGGCGGTGAGCGCTCGGGGACACTCCTGTATTTCGTCGAGCACGACAAGCGTTTCGGGGTCTTTGGCATTGACGCCCGTGTACAAGCTTATGGCGTCGAGCAAGCGGGATGGGGCCAGCTCGCCATCGAATTGCCGCCCCATGGCTTCGTCTTCGAGGAAGTTCACGTGGGCTACGGCGCTGAAGTTGGCGCGGCCGAACTCTTTGATGAGCCAGGTCTTTCCTACCTGTCGCGCGCCTTGCACGAGCAACGGCCGGCGCCGTGGGGAGTTTTTCCAGGCGATGAGATCTTTCATGGCGAATCGTTCCATAGAGACCTCCTTTCCATGGTAGGGAGGTTACCATGAGCGCGCATGCTTTGCCAGGAGAAATGGAGTATTCCGCCTGAAAAGTGGCACAAATGCCAATTATTCCGACGTAAAAGTGGCATCAAGGTACTTGCCGGCTGTTAAGGGCCCAGAGGTGCTGGCGCGGGGTAGTACATCTGATTTCTCCGGAGTCCCTTGTCCCCTGCTCCATCGCTTTAGCGCGTTGGAGTACAATGGTCTGTACTGATAAAAGGCTGGCGGCAAGCTTGCGGGCTTGCGAGGTATGGGAGGAAGTCGATGGCTGATATTCGCACGGCGGACGTGGATGACCTGCTGACGGTTTTGGCGACGCTTGACGAGCCCGATGACGTTTTCGCCCTGCTGGAGGATTTGTTCACTGTGCGTGAGATTCGCGAGACCTCCCAGCGCCTGCTGGTGGCGCGCCTGCTGGCGGCGGGGAAGTCCTATGCGGCCATCGAGGCGGAAACGGGCGCCTCGGCCACTACCATCGCCCGCGTGTCGAAGTGCCTCAGCTACGGTTCCGGCGGCTACAAGCGGGCCCTGGCCATTCTGGGCGAGGAGCCTCCCGTCAAGGCATCGTAGCACGCATCGTCGAACTCGCCGTGGCCGAGCAAGGGACGGGCTGTATTCCCATGGAGAGTGCCTCTGAGAACAAGCTCGGGGAGCCCCACCCCCTTGGATTCCCGGCGCCGTTTATCCCATAGAAAAGAAGCGAGGCGGCCTGGGAAGGGCCGCCTCTTGCAGGGGTTCGAGAACGGATTGGGGAGATCTCGTTCTCGGGGAAGCGGGCCTGTTGAGGGGATGCCCGCTTCCAAAAGAGAGAAGAAGGAAAGGAAAGGGAAAGAGGAAAGATACAGGAGGATTTCAGCTCTTTTCCGTTTCGCTGATCGCAGTATAGGGCGCAATCTCTGAGGAACAAGGTCTGCAAAGCCTATAGTTACCGTCGCGTAAATAAGCGTCCATGTTCCCGTGACAAATCGCTGCCGCAGCAGGAAAGAGCGGGGGAGAAAAGCTGCGAAACTCTTGTTGCGGGGTACTTGTGGAGAAAATGTAAACCATAGCTAACACTCTTGCGACCTAGAAGAAGTTAACGTAATATAACTTTCGTCGGAAGGGGCAGGGAACTTCCGAGAAGGCGAGAGCCTTCCGATGAGCCTCGTGCCTGACGACACCTCCTCTCTTCTTGTTTTACTGGGTGGCGCAGCTTCTCCTCGTCTCGCTGTCGCCACAACATGAGGCCCGCGGATTCCCCCTCCCGCGGGCTTTCGTGTTTTTCGGGGACGGCGCCTGCGCCCCATCTCTCGGGGAGGGGTGATATCCAGGTTGACATGTCGTTAACCATTACCTTTCTCCTGTAGATTTCCCGCCGTTGACGCGGCGATTTCAACAGAAACAATGCCGTGGCGCAGGGGCTACGAAGAGGGCCTGCGCCTCCGATTCGCCCATAGCAGGGGTAATCATTTACTCGCAGGCTCAAGAGATGCTACGGCCACGCGAGAGCGCCGCTGTGGGTCTTTGGGCATGTTGGCGCGCGACACACGGGCGCCGGTACGGTATTTCAAGAGAAGAGCCGACGCGAGAATGGTGATGACAATGAAGCTGAGGAACATAGGCATGGCGGCCTTCGCGGGCTTGTTCGCCCTGAGTTTGGCCGGATGCGCGGAACCGACTGGCCAGGCGGCCCCCGCTGGGTCCGAGCGGGCAGTCGAGCAGGTGCAGGACGAGGGTCCAGCGGCCGAGCAAGCGGCAGTCGACGAGCAGGCGGACAAGGCCACGGCCGAACAGGAAGCAGCCAACCCCGCCGCACTCCAGATCGTCGATTCCGGCTGGTTCGCTGCTGACAACGGCATGGTCGACTTTGCCGTGAAGGTGCAGAATCCGAACAAGACCGTCGAGGCGGTGGATCCCGTCATCGAAGTGGTCGGCAAGGACGATGCCGGCAACGTGATCTTCGACGAGACCATCGAGACGCCTGGCGTGCTGCCGGATTCCACCTATTACTATTCCTATGTGGCCGGCTCCACGGCGAGCAAGGGCGCCGACTCCACGACGAGCGCCAAGCCCGCGACGGTGGACTTCGCCATCACGACCCCCGAGGGCTCTTGGCAGGCCACCGAGCAGAAGCTGGCCGATGTGTACGCCGTCGCCGACGGGGGAGCTGCCGACACCCAGTTCGGCGCCAAGGAGTTCACGGGCACCGTGACCGCGAGCGAGCAGCTTGACGGCGCTACCCAGTCGCGAGTCGATGTGATCCTGCTCGATAAGGACGGCAAGATCGAGGGCGGCTTCTTCAAGATCGTCGACACCGAGCCGGGCCAGGCCGCCGGCTACGACATCTACGCCGTGGGTGCCCCCGAGTTCGCCAGCTATGCCGTATACGCGAGCCCCTGGGCCGAGGAGGCTGCGGAATAGGGGCATGGGCTGCGTAGGGGCGTGGGCCGTTGCGGCGCAGTAGCGCCAGAGGCGCGCGTCGTCACGATATGAAACCGAGAAGGGCTCCCTGTGGGGGAGCCCTTCTGCATAGGCGGGGTTGTTGAATCCGGAGCGGCCGCCGCCGCGTGATGCGGGGGGGCGAGCCCTTACGACGCGTCGCGCAGGAAGGCCTCGTAGCCGCGACGGGCCTCGTAGATGTCGGCCTTGCTCGTCACTTCCCAGGGGGCGTGCATGGAGAGCACGGCTACGCCCGAATCGATGACGTCCATGCCGTACTTCGCGGGGATATAGGCGATGGTTCCGCCGCCGCCCGCATCCACGCGACCGAGCTCGGCGGTCTGGAAGCTCACGTGCGCATCGTCCATGATGCGGCGCACGAGGGCCACGTACTCGGCTGAGGCGTCGTTGGAGCCGCTCTTGCCGCGGGCTCCGGTGTACTTGTTGAACACGAGGCCGCGGCCCAGGTAGGCGGAGTTCTTCGCCTCGTAGACGCTCGCGTAGGCCGGGTCGAAGCCGGCGGACACATCCGAGGACAGCATGCGGGAACGGGTCAGCGCCCGGCGCAGGGCCAAGGGGCCGTCTTCTCCGGCCAGGGCCATGATCTCGGCGATGGTGTTCTCGAAGAACATCGATGCCATGCCCGAGGCGCCCACGCTGCCGATCTCCTCCTTGTCCACCAGCACGCACACGGCGGTGCGGGCGGGCACATCATCGCCCAGGGCCAGCTGGGCCGCCAGCGACGTGTAGGCGCAGACGCGGTCGTCCTGGCCGTAGCCGATGACCATGGAGCGGTCCAGCCCCAAATCGCGGGCACGGCCGGCCGGCACCACTTCCAGCTCGGCGGAGAGGAAGTCCTCCTCGGCAATGCCGTACTTGTCGGCCAGAAGCGACAGCACGTGGGCCTTCACCGGGTCCTTGCCGGCCGTCTCGCCCGTAGCTTCGGCGGCCTCCTCGGGCTCGGTGCCCTCGGCAGCTTCGGCATCCGTGTCCGTGTTGGTGGCCGCCGCCTCCACCAGCGGGCGGTTGCCTACGAGCACGTCCAGGTCCTCGCCCTCCACCACCTTCGCGCCCTTCTTATCCAGCTGCTGGGCGCCCAGGTGCGGAAGAAGGTCGGTCACGCAGAACACCGGGTCGGCGGGGTCCTCGCCGATGTTCACCTCCACCACGGTGCCGTCGGTTTGCGCCACCACGCCGTGCAGGGCCAGGGGCAGGGCCGTCCACTGGTAGTTCTTGATGCCGCCGTAGTAATGGGTGTCCAGAAGCGCGAAGTCGTTGGCCTCGTACAGCGGGTTCTGCTTGATGTCCAGGCGCGGCGAGTCGATGTGGGCTCCCAGGATGTTCAGGCCCGCAGCCAGGGGCTCGCTGCCTACGTGCACGAGCACGACGGCCTTGCCCTGGGCGCAAGCCCACAGCTTGCTGCCCGGGCCCACCGGGGTGCCGGCGGCGATGCAGTCGGCCAGGGAGTCGTAGCCGGCGTTCTCGGCGGCGGCGATGGCTGCCGTGGCGCATTCCCGCTCGGTCTTGTTCTCCGAAATGAAGTCGATATAGTCGGCGGCCAGCGCCTCCAGCTCGGCCAGGGCCGTCTCGTCGTATTGCTTCCAGGCCACGTTTCGTTCCACAGCTGCCTCTTTCTCGCGGATGCCAGATGCTGGGCCCAGTATGCTACGAAACCGCAACGGATGGGCATGTCCCCAAGGAAAATCCAGGGCGCGCACCCATAATGGCCTTTGGTGCGGAGCCTATGCGCGGTCAGCGGGCGGCTCCCGTGTTCCCCCTGTGAAAAGGGGACGGGAAATGTTGCTTTGAGGTTTCACGCAATATCTTCGTACTATAATGATCGCTGCCATTTTCGGGTGGCCGAAACAAGAAGACGAGTCAGAAGGAGCGATTCCATGAATCTGCGTGACGTTATTCCTACCGCTGAGAACTCCAGCAACTTCAACGTGGTTCCCGAGGCCATTACCGAGGTGGGCACCACTCTGGAGAACCTGAAGGCCGCCGTCTGCGGCGAGACCGGCGCTTCCGCCAAGTACGCCGCCTGCGCCGTGGCCGCCAAGGAGCAGGGCTTCGACCAGATCGCCCGCCTGTTCGAGGCCACCAGCGCCGCCGAGCAGATCCACATCGGCCTGGAGGCCGGCGTGATCGCCGAGATGGAGCCGGGCTACGAGCGTCCCGCCGCCCCCGAGGCCGAGGGCATCGCCACCGACCTGAACCTCATCGCCGGCGCTCTGGGCGAGATCTACGAGACCTCCGACATGTACCCGAACTTCATCAAGGTCGCCATCGACGAGGGCAACAAGAAGGCCGAGATGGTGTTCACCCGCGCCAAGCTGGCCGAGGCCGTGCACGCCGAGCTGTACATGGACGCCTACAACAACATCGACGCTCCCACCGACGAGGCCTACTACCTGTGCCCCATCTGCGGCTACATCCACAAGGGCGACGACTTCGAGAAGTGCCCCATCTGCTTCACCCCGGCCGACAAGTTCCGCAAGTTCTAAACCTGTTGCGGAAAACGCGCATTGCAAAGATGACCGTCCCGAAGGACGGTCATCTTTGCCTGTTACGGCCGCATTTACGTTTCAAGAGCTTTCCTGGGCGTAGATGAGAAGGCCCGGATGGCCCTAGAGGTACATGGTGCAGCCGTCGGTCAAATGGTCGCTGTAGGTGCCGGGGGCGACGCTGCCGTCGTAGATATACCCACAAGAAGGTGTGACGTTGGTCTTGCCATCGATAGATCCTTCTGCAACCATTTGCTCTACTTGACTGCGTGTGAGTACCAGATTGGGCGATGCGGTTTTCAGTGCCTCGACTTCTTGCTTAAACCAGAGAAATACTGACCGTTCTCTGGCCTCATAAAAATCGAGGGCGCACCAAACATCGGATTCGGCAAAGTATTGATAGGTGACGTTTCCCGTTGTAATGTCGCCGCTCTTTCTCTTGTATGTGACGTTGGGAACGACGATATTTGCTTTAGGAAATTCGGTAAACGTAGCTCCTGCTCGATACTTTTCGAAGGCATCTATGTAACGCCCGTCAACCCAGCCTTCCGATACGATGGCTACGGTACCCGTCGGCCCCATGGTGGCATAGCCCAGGGCTCGTTCAGCTGGCCGTGGGCCTATGCCAAGCCGCAACCATCCTCCCTCCCCCACAGTGGCAGTCATGCTTTCGCCATCGACCTGATGGAGGTATGTTTCGGCACGTGCTGCCGAACTTTCCGTACAGGAAGCCCATGCTTGTCGCAGAATGCTCATAGAGAGGTTCGTGCCAAACCCAACGTCGGTGCCATCAAATTTGAATCGCCAGGGAATAAGATCGGAATACAGCACGCCTGGGCCACCATTGCCCTGGCCGCCATAGGTCTTAGTAGTTCCATTAAAACTTATGGTCACTTTATCGTGAGTAGAACCAGACTTGATCACGCAAGAGGGGTTAATTCGTTTTGCAACGGCTTCCATCATCCCCGGCATACCGAGAGAATCGAGGGTGAGTCCGTAAGCGCGGTTGAGGAAGAGGCTTCCATGTTCGTACATTCCTTCGATATACGATTTCAACTCAAGTTCGGGGTACCGTGCAACAAGAAGCCCCGGATACGCATTCGCATTTGGTTGACTCGTATTTAGCAAAGTTTTCGGGTAAATCGCAAGATCATTGAGTATAGATTGTACGGCATCTAGCTTTCCGAAGAAAGTGTCGTTGTCGTTAGTGTAAGTGCTGATAAGGTAGTCTTCGGCATCCATAAGAGGACCGACGTCTATTGTGATGCCGGTATCGCCGGCGCCATAGCCCTCGGTATATATTTCATCAGTTAGAGCTATTACTTTGAGGGCGCCTCCGTCAGATTCATACTTCCCCTTTTCGAATAGATAGCCCTTGTTGGCGATGCGGCGAGTGCTCTTGTTCGTATATTGAACATCGGCATAAATTGTTTCAAGGCTGTCGAAGCGGACAACTTGCCCCGTAGAGGCATATTTGCTCGATTCGTCGACTAAGCAGAAGCTATCGGGATCAGGGTTATTGGTTTCCACGAAGACGACAGTATTTAGTGTGCCGTTAATAATAGGCCTTACCTTGTAGGTGTAACTGCCCACACGCTGGACGAGCTGCTGCGAGGGGGTAGGTGCTGGGCGAGACGGCTGATCAGTGCCGGAATTGTTGTCCGGAATAGAAGGCTTCTGCTGGTCAGAATTGCTGAAACCTGGCACCCATCTTCCATCGGGCCCAACGTAGTAGTTGCCAATCCAAGCGTTTGTTGCCATGGCTCCAGAGGAGCCAACATAATAATTGCCAATCCATCGGTTAGTCTGCATGGCGCCCGATCCGCTCAGGTAGTACCAGGTTCCGCCGACCTTCTGCCAGCCGGTGGCCATGGCGCCCGAGGACTTCAGATAGTACCAAGCGCCCCCGACTTTCTGCCAGCCGGTCTGCATGGCGCCGGATCCGCTCAGGTAGTACCAGGTTCCGCCGACCTTCTGCCAGCCGGTGGCCATGGCGCCCGAGGACTTCAGATAGTACCAAGCGCCCCCGACTTTCTGCCAGCCGGTCTGCATGGCGCCGGATCCGC
>NZ_WAJS01000002.1 GCF_008831045.1 Adlercreutzia muris | reverse complement strand
GCAAGCGCGGGCGGGATGACGGGGCTCCCGAGGAGTACGGGTCCGGCATCGACTGGAACGAGTTCCACATGCCAACCCGGTACAGACAGTGAATAATGCTAAGAGCACACTTTTTGAGCCTTAACCCCGAAACGGCCTATGCCGACAATGCCGCTTGGGCGCGTTGGATGCCCTACGAAATCTTGCTTTACACCGCGCAGCGCTCATATGACCTTGAAAGCAAGATTGCCGACGCGCTGGACGCGTCCGGCTGCGCATTCGAGAAAGCAATAACACACCTAGACGGCGAACGGCTCATTGAAGCGTCGTTCACCGTCAACGTAACCGAGTAGATAGGAGCCTTGAAAATGGCACGCAATGGTTTTTTCGGCGTTCGCAATTCTCATTTCGCGATCGTCCTTGACGAAGACAAGCTTACCTACGAAAAGCCGGTGCATGTTGCCGGTACCGTTGAAATCGGCATGGAGCCGAGCGTTGAGACGGGCACCAGCCACGCGGACAACGAAGTTTGGTTGGAAGAGCAGCAAGACAACGGCGGCAGCGGCACCATGAGTTTCTACGATACCGAGGGCACCCCGGAACTTCGGCAGCTTATCGCTGATCTGGTGGGCTACGAGATCACGGCAGACGGACGCACCAACCTGAAAGCCAACAAGAAGCCAAAGAAGTTCGCTTTCATGTGCGAGCAGCCCGGACGCGTCACAGGCCGCCGCCGCTGTCTGCTGATGTGCCAGCTTGCCAAGCCGTCGCAGACCATCACCACCAACAGCGACACGCCGGAGATCACGCAGCTTGACTATCCCTTTACGTGGAAGCCCGTTGTTCCCCCCGGCGGCACAGCCGATGACCGCACGAGCGGCTATGACAGCTTCACGGGTCTGCCTGACTATGAAACGTTCTTCGATGCCGTCAAAACTGACGGGCTGCTAGAGCGCAAGGCCGAAGCGGAAGACACCGGCACGCCCGCCGAGAACGGGGGCGAGTAATGGTTATCGACTTCGGCGACGGGATGGAGTTTGAAGCCACCTTCAATGGCTTCACGCCCATTGTGTTTTCGCGCACGTTCAGCGTTGAGAAGCCCAACGGCGCGACGCGCCCCAAGGACATTAACGAAGACGTGGGCATGATCGTTGAAACGATGAAGTCTTGCGGTATGCCGTCGATGACGGCGCTTCTTGAAATCGCCTATGCGTGCATCAAGACCGCGAAGCCGCGTTGGGGGCTTGGCTTTGACAAGTGGGTGAAATCGCTTCCGCCCGCCGCATTCGACCTACAGAAGGGGGACGGTTGGGCGGCTGACGTGATGGGCATTGTCGAGGATAACTTTTTTCCTTCAACGCCCGATGGAGTGGAAGCCGCGCCCGCCGAAGCAGCCAGCGCCGCCACTGCCTAGCAACCTGTCAGACGCGTGCGACGCGCGTTATCTGTACAACTGCCAGCAATGCGGGCTTTCCATCACCGATTTGCAGCAACTTAGCTTCCGGCAGGTCAAAGACCTGTTGGAGATTCACGCGTTCTACGCCGATGCCGTCGCCAACTACGAAGACGACGAAAAGGCACGCAAGGCCGAAGCGGCATTTTGGGGCTAGTGAACGTTTCACGGCACCGCACCCGCGCGGGCGCGGTGTTTGAAGCGCTCATGCACTTTGAGAATTGAAAGAAGGTGAACCGGCATGGCGGTAAGCTACAAAGGGCTTGTTATCAAGTTCGGCGGCGACACTACCGAACTTCAAGGGGCTTTGAAGAAGGTTTCTAGCGAATCCAAGAAGACCCAAGCGGACTTGAAGGAAATCGACAAGTCTTTGAAGTTCAATCCGGGCAATACCGACTTGCTGCAACAGAAGGTCAAGGCGCTAAACAGCGCCTATGGCGAGACGCAACAGAAGTTGGACGCGTACAAACAGGCGCTTGCGCAGCTTGAAGCGAAACAGCAGAGCGGCGCTAGGCTGACCGCCGAAGAGGAACGGCAATACGACAGCCTTAAACGCACTATCTTGCAATGCGAAAACCAGCTTGAATCGTACGGCAAGGAACTTGCCGAAACGTCGCGCGAAGCCGAAGCGTCGAAAACCAAGCTATACAAGTTCGGCCAGACCATCGAAGATAACGCCGACAAGCTGGAAAAGGCGGGCAAGGGCGTTGAGCGCGGCGGGCTTGCTATTTCCGGCGGCATCACGGCGGCGGCAACCGGCCTGACCGCCCTTGCGGAGAGCCAAGAAGAGGCCATAGCCAAGAACAACCAGCTTGAAACCGCTTTCACCAGCGCCGGAAGCACCGTTGAGCAAGCGCAGACCACCTATGCGAACTTCTACCGCATCTTGGGCGACGGCGACACCGCCACCGAAGCGAGCCAGAACCTAATCAGGCTCACGCAAGACGAAGAGGAATTGAAGAAGTGGACTGACATTGCAGCCGGTGCCTATGCCACATTCGGCGACGCGCTGCCGTTGGAGAACTTGGCAGAAACGGCGCAGGAAACCGCGCACACCGGCGCGGTAACCGGCAGTTTCGCCGACGCGCTCAACTGGTCAACGGCTAGCGCCGAGCAGTGGAGCAACGCCCTTTCCGGCAATTCTGCCGCACAAGCAGCTTTCAACAAGGCCATTGCAGAGGGTCAGACCAAGGAAGACGCTTTTAACGAAGCACTGGCGGCGTGCAAGACCGAGCAGGAACGCGCGACCCTTGTAACGGACGCGCTGGCGGGCGTTTACGGGGATGCTGGCAAGGCGTTTCAGGAAACCAACAAAGACTTGTTGGCAAGCCGCGACGCGCAAAACGAACTTGAAACATCCATGCGCGAAATGGGCGAAGCGGCCTTGCCGGTAAAGCAGATGGTAACCGAAATTGGCAGCGAGATTCTAGGCAAGCTGACACCGGCGCTTCAAGCCGCTTCGGATTGGTTCAAATCGCTGTCGCCGGAGCAGCAAGAACTAGTCAAGAACCTTGGGCTAGGCGTGCTGGCGTTCGGCGGGGTTACTACCGCCGTTGGCAAGTTCATGCAGAGCGCCGCGCCCATCGGCGGCGCGATCAAGAGCATTGCGGGCGGCTTCGTTGACCTTGGCGGAAAGGCCGACGGGCTGGGCGGGAAGTTCGGCGGTCTTGGCGGCGGATGGAAGAGCCTAACCGGCCTTATCACCGCTAACCCTATCGGCCTTGGCATCGCAGCGGTAAGCGCGGCGGTGGCCGGTCTTACGTGGTTCTTCACGCAGACCGAGACGGGCAAGCAGATGTGGGCTGACTTCACCGGCTGGATTTCGGAGAAGTGGCAGGGCGTTTGTGACTTCCTTAGCGGTGCCGGTGAGTTCTGGGGCGGCGTTTGGAACGACGTTACAAGCGGCGTTGAGCAGTTCAAAAGCGATGTTGCGAGCAAATGGGAAGGCTTCAAGCAGGACGCAAGCAACGCTTGGGAGAACATCAAAAGCACCGTTTCCGAAAAGGCACAGGGCGCGGCTGATTGGGTTTCCGACAAGTGGAACACCCTACAGACCGCCACGCAAACGTACTTCGGCGGAATTGCTTCCACCGTGCAAAACGACATGAACACGGCAAAGCAGGTGGGCAGCAGCGCGGGCAGCGCCCTGCAAGCCGCCCTTTCCGGCGACTGGTCAACCGCCAAGGCCGAAGCCGCCAACGCCTTTAACGCGATCAAGGACAACATCAGCCAGAAGATGGACAACGCGCAGCAAAACGCCGTGCGCGTCGCCGATGCCATAGGCAACAAGCTGGGCTTTCCGGGCTTGGGCGAGAAGGTAAACGGCGTGTTCAACAGTGTTCGAGACTTCATGAAGAACCCCATTGAAAACGCGTGGAACTTCATAAAGGACATACCGGGCAAGATTATGAGCATCTTCGGCGGCATCAAGATTGAGTTGCCGAAAATCAAGATGCCGCACTTCAACGTTTCTTGGAATGACGTTGGCCCAATCAAGCTGCCTAGCGTGTCCGTTGACTGGTACGCACGCGGCGGCTACTTCGACAAAGCTTCGATCATCGGCGTTGGCGAAGCGGGCGGCGAGTACGTGGCGCCTGAAAAGCAGCTATGGGACTTCATCGAACGCGCGGTTAACAACGCGTTCAACGGCGGACAGCCCGCGCAGCAAATCGCCGTCAGCGTCGAGGTCAACGCGACGGTTGCGGGCAATGCGGACGCGTACCAGACAGGCCAGCAAATCGGCCTTGGGATTGCAAGCAAGCTAAAGCAAAGGGGTGTGAGCGTTGCAACGTAAGATGAAGCGGGCGCAGACCGACCGCGTTATATTCAACGGGCACGACCTAAGCGCCCTTGTAAGCTGCAAGGTCAACCGGCCTATCATGGCACCTGTAAACGCGAACTTCGAGAGCGTTTCAGGCCGCCACGGCGAGTTGTTCAAATCGGCCTACTTCGGGGGCTATGATCTGCCGGTTGACATTTGGCTAAGAAGCGATGACAGGCGGGACGCGGCGGCGGTTCGCCACGCACTGGCGGAACTGCTATGCACCGACGAACCCGCGCCGCTGGTGCTTCCCGATGACCCCACGCGCTACCTTCTGGCAATCGTGAGCGGGTCAACAGACCTTGGCGAGATCACGGACGCTTGCCCAAGCACAACGGTGACGTTCCATGTTGGCGATCCGTTCTATTACGGCAACAAGCGCCGCGTTGAAGTCAAGGCGGGAACGTTCACGGTGAACGCGGGCGGCAACCGCCCCGCGCATCTGGCAATCACCGCTAAGCCGTCTTCAAGCGCGGCTTGGTATATCAGGAACGTTGACACGGGCGAGCAAGTAAAGCTTGCGTCGAGCGTCACAAGCACAAGCACCGTGCGCGTTGACATGGCGCTAGAGCGGGCGACCGTCAACAGCCAAGCCGCCGCCGTCACGCTTGATTCGGATTTCTTCACGATCAATGGCCGCACGACCCTGCAACTAAGCGGCGGCAGCGCGGTGCTGGAATGGCGGGAAAGATGGCTTTAATCAGAAAAGTTGGCTTCACGCGCTTTTCGCGCTGGGGCGTAAACCTTGGGCGGCTGGACGTTACGGCGGCGACGCACACCGAAGCGCTGGACGGCACCGACGAAATCAAGGTGACGTGTTCCGATGACGTGAACAAGGGTGACTATATCGTTTGGGTTGACGCGCAGGGCAAGACCCATGAACACATTGTTGACGATGCGAGCCGAACCCACGGCGAAGACGGAACCTTGCAAACCGAGTTCACGGGCGTTAACTCAATCGCCGAACTTTGGGACGATTGGACGGACGATGTAAGGCCGTCGGGGCAGGTTGCAACGGCGCTTGCCCGCGTGCTTACCGGCACGCGCTGGGCGGTGGGCGCGTGCGACGTGACCGCAAGCGCAAGCGTCGTTCTCTACCACCAGAGCGTCCGCGAATCCATAGCCGATATTTTGGAAGCGTGGGGCGGCGAGTTGGAAACCACCATTACAACCAATGGTTCTTCGGTGGTTTCGCGCCAAGTCGGCGTGCGCAAGCTGCGCGGCAACCAGTCAAGCCCTAAGCGCTTCACGTGGACGAAGGACATTAAGACCATCACGCGCACGGTGGCGGCTGACAACCCGAAAACGCGCGTCTACGGCTACGGCAAGGGCGTTGAGACGGATTCGGGGGCTTACGGCAGACGGCTGACCTTTGAATCAATCAACGGCGGCAAAGCCTACGTCGAGGATGCCGCCGCAACGAAGATTTGGGGGCATCCGAACGCCAGCGGCACCGCTCTGCCAGCTTGCACAAGCTACGTGAACGAGCAGTGCGAGGATGCCGCGCAGCTTCTAAAGGAAACGAAAGCGTACCTTGCAGAGGTCAGCGAACCGAAGGTTAGCTATGAAGCGAGCGTGCTTGACCTGTACGCGTTCGGGAGAAGCTGGGAAGGCGCGGCGGTTGGTGACCGCGTGGCGATAATCGACAAGGGCTTTACCGAAGAGGGCATAAGGCTTACCGGGCGCGTGTCGCAGATCGAACGCGACTTGCTGGGCGGCGACGCTACCGTTACTTTCGGCAACCTCATTAACAGCATGGCCGATATGTGGCAGAGCGTGAGCCAGACCCTAAAGAACAGCAGCCGCGCGGCGGCGACCTATGACGCGGTGGCGGGCACGTCGGTTAGCTGGCTGGTGCAGCTTCAAGACGCGCTTAACGATCAGTTCAATTCAGTTGGAACCTACAAGGTTGAAACCTTTGAACTTGGCAGCTTGTACAGCAACGTGCCCTTGAACCCCGAAACCGGCTTGCCGCTCAAAAGCGTGTCGGGTATGTGGTGCGTGAACATTTCCGGGCGCGGCATCCGCCTTGCTTCGAGCCTTACGAGCAGCGGGCAATGGAACTGGAAGACGTTCATAACGGGCGCGAGCGTGACCGCCGATTGCATCAACGCCGGAACGATGCGAGCCGACCGCATACGCGCGGGGCTGCTGACCGATGACAGGGGGCGCAACACGTGGGATTTGACCAACGGGACGTTGACCACAAATTACATGAAAGCAAACAACATCACCGCAAACGGCCAGTTCTCATGCGGCCTTGCGTCTAACCTGCTGCAACTGATTTCCGGGGAGATTCGGGGAAGCGAAAACGGCGTGCAGATCGGCGTTATTGACTTCTCGGCTCACTTCCGAAACGTGCAGACCGGCGAACTGTACCAAGGCTTGCAGCTTCAAGCACAGCACGGCACGAGGATTTCAAGCCCGCAAATATCGGTGGCGGCGAGCAGCGACATAAGCACGGTTGCGACTATATGCCAGACAGGCACCATTTCACAGCCCATCATTTCCGAACTGCACGACAACGGCAACGGTTGCGTTGGCTGGCATTACGGAACTTTCAAGATTTCGCATATTGACGGGCTATGCACCACATACGGCACGGTTGGAACAGGATAAGGGGGACGATATGGGCGAAACAGTTATCTACATGGCTCACGACCCGTTGAGCAACACCGAAGCGCAAGTGACAGAGTTTGACCCCGCATTGCTCAATGCGGCTGCATCGCAAGGCGTGGTGTTCGTGGCCGTC
Organism: Adlercreutzia muris; assembly: GCF_008831045.1. Lineage (GTDB taxonomy): Bacteria > Actinomycetota > Coriobacteriia > Coriobacteriales > Eggerthellaceae > Adlercreutzia > Adlercreutzia muris. The sequence goes on along the minus strand of NZ_WAJS01000002.1, from coordinate 163,089 downwards.
GATGCCCACGGCAACAGGCGCATTGCGGATGTTTCGGAAGTCAAGCCGCAAAAGGGTACCGAAGGTTCTTTGCAGCTTGTGCAGCCCGTCTATGTTGACGAGCGAATGCAAGCAGTGGTTGACGTGTTCGACGCGCTGCAAACGCTCATGCTTCCCGAAGCGGCGGCGCTCGCGGCGGCAGACGATGACCCACCGGCGCAGGTGCGCGACCCGGTAGAGACGTTCAGCGCGAAGCTTGCCGCCCTGCGCGAGATCACCAAGGCGGGTGAGAGCCGATGAACACGCACACGCTTGAACTAGACCTTAGCAAGGACGGCTTGGGCGCTGGCCTTGTCCGCGTCGGTCAGGGCGACAAGCACGGAACCACCATCAAGGCGCTTATCTACGACGGCGGCGCGGAAGCGGCGCTAACGGGATTCACGGCCTACCTTGAAGTGCTGTTGCCCGACAAGCGCCACTACTACCGCGCCGTTGCCGCCATTTCGGGCAACGCCGCAACGGTGACGGTTGACGAAAACAAGCTTTGCAGCGTGGCCGGTTACACCGACGAAGCCTATTTCGCGTTCGAGAAAGACGGCGTGCGCTACTCAACGGAGCGCTTCGCCGTCGAGATTCTGCGGTGCGTCACCGAGGGGCAGCAGCCCGCGCAGAACTGGGATGACGCTATAGACAACCTCATTTCGCGCGGAAACGCAGCAGTCAGCGCGGCCAACACGGCAGCGGGAGCCGCCAACACAGCGGCAGACGCGGCGAACAAAGCAGCCGCCCGCGTAGAAACGGCAGTGAGCAGCGCCAGCAGCGCGGCGACAGCGGCCAACAACGCCGCTGCGGCAGCGAACAGCGCGGCAAGCGCCGCACGCACGGCGACCACCAGCGCAAACAACGCGGCTAGCGCCGCCACGAGCGCGGCCAGCGCCGCTAACTACGCGGCGGGCGCAGCGAACACGGCAGCGCAACGCGCAAACAACGCAGCCGACCGCGTGGACAGCGCCATAGCCGACGCGGAAAAGGCGACGAAGAGCGCCAACGAAGCGGCATCAAAGGCCGATGCTTCGGCGAGCAAGGCGGACATTGCGGCAGCGGACGCGATTACAGCCGCCGAGGATGCCCGCGACGCGACCAAACGGGCGCTAAGCATAATCGGTTCGGGCGGCGGCGGAAGCGGCACGGGTTCGGGCGGCGGCGCGTCTAGCGAAGAGTTGGAGAAGGTCAAGGCGGACAACGCCGTGCTTGCGCGGGCGCTTGCGGAAGCAACGGACAGCTACATAATCATTGATGAAATCTGTTACGTGCCGAGCAGCCGCGCCGCCACGATCACCGAAGAACTGCTAAGCATCAACGGTGCGTCCTTTGACGGCGATATAGAGACAATCACCCTAGTTTAGGAGAGTGGAAACCATGCCGAATGTACGCGGTTTTGACGTTAACGGCCAAACGTGCCTTAACAAAGACGATTTCGCACGCGAGGTGGCGAGCAACGCCACCGTTCTTGAAGAGTTCGACCGGCAAAAGAGCATCGGGCAGTATCCGGGGCGCTCGCTTGCTGACACGTTCGCAACGGAGATTGCGGCGAATGGCGATATTTACGCGTGGCTTCATTCGCGCGTGCAAGCTGCGGACTTTTCGGGCTTGCGCATCGGCGATTACATGGACGTGCCCGTAGCTGCTGGCTCAAACGTGCCAGCGCAGACGGTGCGTTACCTTCTTGCTGCGGTAGATCCGTATTACCAGTGTTCAGATGCGGCGATGCCGCACCACCTTGCTTTCGTGCCCGCCGCGCCGGTGCTGGTGAGCGGCAGCAAGGCCACCAACACTAGCTATATCATGTGGAACACCACGGCCACCAACAACGGAAACGCCACTGTCAAAGAACCCTATCTTGCCAGCCACCTTCACGGCTGGGAAATCAACGACTATTTGCCAGCCCTTCCGGCAGCGCTTCGCAATGTGCTAATCAACCACCGTTCATTGTGTGAACAGCGCTACGGCTCTTCCGCGCTGACCGAAGCGAGCGGCTGGGGCTGGGCTGACCTTGGTAAAGTGTGGTCATTGTCAGAAATGGAAGTTTACGGGTGCGCCGTGTGGGGTTCAAAGGGCTATTCGGTGGGCATGGACTGCCATTTTCCGCTGTTCGACAGCACGGCAAGCCGCATCATGGGCACGCGCGTTACTTGGTGGCTGCGTTCCGTCATGGGCGGTTCGGCTTCCAGCGTGTGCAATGTCTACGGCGACGGCTATGCCAGCCACTATTCGGCGACGAATGGGAGCGTTCGCCCGCGCCCGTGCTTCCTCATAGGCTGACAAGCCGTTGCATGACGCTATGCCCGCGCCCGCCTTGCGCGGGCGCACTGGAAAGGCAAGCTAATGAGTACCGTATTGGAACGCTACAGGGATTTAAGCAACTTCGAGTATTTCACCACCGCAACGAGGGTGCGCAAGGAGATAACGGCGCTTGTGACTTCGGCGGCAATGCCGAAGTCTTACCGCTTCGTTTTGGCCGTGCCGATGGCAGAGACGGCAAGAAGCCTTGTAAACAACCTTGTGACCGCAAACGCGTTCTACCCCAACACCGAACACAACGTTACCCAACGGCGGCATTACATGACGCTTGCCGTTGCCGACTGCGAACAGCTATTGCAAGACCTGCAATGCCTTATTGATCTTGGCATCATCAAGGTAAGCCGGTGCGTGCGCGTCGCCGAAGATGTGGAAACGGCGGCGAAGCTTATAAAGGGCGCAAGAAAGGGTGTGAAACTCATTGGACAGCGGTAAAATAGCGTCGCGTTGCACCTTGTTTAGCACGTTACTTGGTGGCTGCGTTCCGTCATGGGCGGTTCGGCTTCCAACGTGTGCAATGTCAACAGCAACGGCAATGCCAACAACAATTCGGCGACGAATGGGAGCATTCGCCCGCGCCCGTGATTCCTTTGCACTGCCAGTCATTGCGGACACGTCCGCAATCCGTGCGCAAGAGGAAGGAAGGTGCAACGTTCGGCCATGTGGCCGTAAATATGCACCCCGCAGGTACCGCAGACCGCTGCTTGCATGGCGCAGGTTTCGGCATTCGCTTGCGTTTCATTGCCGGTGCCTAAGCGGCTATTGGATGCCGATTGCAAGCCGTGCGGGGTGCCCATGAAATCCGAAGAGCGGCGGGCGGCAAGGCGTGCCCGCCGCGATGCCAAGCGGGCGGCGAACCGCGCCAAGCGCATTGAATCATGCACGCTTGAAGAGGTGGCCGACATTGACAACCTTTACAGGTGCGCCCGCGACTGCGCCCACGGCGTGGCGTGGAAGTCTGCCGTTCAACGCTACCTTGCAAACATCATTCCGAACGTTCTAAGGACGCACGCCGACTTGATGGCGGGCAAGGACATTCGGCGCGGCTTCGTTGAGTTTGACATATTCGAGCGGGGCAAGCTTCGGCATATCACGTCCGTGCATTACTCTGAACGCGTCGTGCATAAGGCGCTTAATCGCTACGCGCTGGCACCGGCGATCTGGCCGACGCTCGCGCCGGGTTGCACCGCCAACATCAAGGGGCGCGGAACTGACTTTGCCATATCGCGCCTGAAACAGCAGCTTGTACGGCACTATCAGAAGCACGGCGCAGAATGTTACGTGCTGCTTGTCGATTTCTCTAACTTCTTCGGGAACATCGACCACGCGGCCACCAAGCGGCTAATTGACAGGGCGCTAGATGACGAGCGAATCAAGGCGCTTATGTACGCGCAAGTTGATTCCCACGGCACACGTGGCCTTGGGCTTGGCAGCGAGCCGAACCAGATACTAGCCGTGGCACTTCCAAGCCCCGTAGACCATATGTTGCTGCGCACGCCCTGCGTGCTGGCAAGTGGGCGCTACATGGATGACCTTTATTGCATCGCCCTTGACAAGGCAGACTTGCGCGGCGTGCTTGCCGACATTCGGCGCGAGTGCGCGAAGCTGGGCATTGTCGTTAACGAGAAGAAAACCCGCATCGTGAAGCTGACACGCGGTTTCACGTTCCTAAAGAAGAGGTTCAACTATGGCGAGACTGGCAAAGTCATTGTGCGCCCGTGCCGTTCCGCCGTAACGCGGGAGCGGCGCAAGCTGAAAAAGCTTGCAGCGTTCGTGGAGCGCGGCGAGATGACCCGCGATCAGGCGTTGCAAAGCTACCAATCTTGGCGCGGTTCGATGATGCGCCTTGACGCGCGGCGAACCGTCGCGAACATGGATGCGCTGTTTACCCGGCTTTTCGGATAGCAGCACAAACACACCAACAGCAAGCCAAGCCCGCCATTGTGCTGGCTTTCCTATTGTTAGGGGGCAAAACATGGCATTCACAGCCGAAGAGGAAGCCGCATTGCGCGGCATCATCGCAATTTACAAGTCACAAGCGCCGTCATTGTCCGATGACGTGGCAGAGATTGCCCCGGCGCTCTACGACCAGTGGACGGGCGACGGCCACTATTACACCGCCGGTGAGCGCGTGGAGCATGGCGGCACGCTCTATGTGTGCTTGCAGCCGCACACGTCGCAAGCGGACTGGACACCGGCAGCAGCGCCTAGCCTTTGGGCGCGTAACCTTGCCGCAGCCGATAGCCCGGACGCAACGGACGTGCCCGCATGGGAGCAGCCGGACGCAACGAACGGCTACCCAACCGGCGCAGTGGTAACCCACGGCGGCAACAAGTGGCAATCGCTTGTTGACAACAACGTTTGGGAGCCGGGGGCGGATGGCACTGAAACGCTTTGGCAGGTGGTGGACTAATGATTAGCGCCGCCACCGAACAGCTTATAACGTCAATCGTTGGGCTGCTGGCCAGCGGCGTTATAGGCTTCCTTATCGCGCAGGTTAAGAACCTGACCAAGTACCAGCGGGCGCGGCTGATTATCGACAAAGCATCAGCGCGAGAGCATATCAAAACCGCCTATCAAAAGTACGTCATAGACGGCAAGAAAATGAGCATTTCGACCTATGACGAACTGCTAGAGGAATACGAAGCATACAAGCTTCTAGGCGGCAATGGCACTGGTGAACGCTACATGAACGAGATTAAGGCACTAAAGCCTTATCTAATAATCGACTAAGGGGGACATTATGAACGATCTGAAAATCAACTTTCTTGCACGTGCAAAGAACAAGCTGTTTTGGATGACGCTAATCCCTGCACTGTTCCTGCTTGTGCAGATGGTGGCCGCTATTTTCGGCTTCAATTTCGACTTGTCGGAACTGCAAGGCCGTGTGGTTGCCGCCGTTGATGCGCTGTTTGCCGTGCTGGTAATCCTTGGCGTGGTGGTTGACCCAACCACCGAGGGTTTGGGCGACAGCGCACAGGCGATGACCTACACCGAACCCAAGAAAGCCACCCATGGAAGCGAGTAAACGGACGTGGCGCGAGATTCTGGCGTTTGCGTGCGGGGCGCTCATGGCTATAGTTGTCTGCTTCGCGCTCATGGTTGCCTACGCAAGCGACCAGCCGCGCGAAGCATCAGCGCCCGAAATCGTTTTTGCGGTTGATGAACCCGCGTACAAGCCTATACCGGCGGGCACTTATATGCCGCTCTACCTTCAAGATGATGTGCAGTGGTCACATATCGGATACGCGGGCGGCACCATCGGTGACAGCGGGTGCGGGCTTGTCTGCGCCGCAATGGCTATCAAGTACATAACGACACAGGACGTTACGCCGCTTACCGTTGCGGGCGCTGTTGGCACCGCGTGTCTGACTGACGGTGTAAACGACATGGAGAAGTTCGCGCAGTGGATTGCCGCGACCTATGAGCCATACGGCATCACGCACACAGGCAAGATTTACAGTTTGCAATCAGCGCTTGCCAAGGTTGACGCTGGCGCGGTCTGCTTCGCGGGCGTGCGCGGTGCGTTCGGCGATACCGAATACAACAGCCACGTTATAACGATCTGGCGGCACGATGAAAACGGTATGTGGTGGGTTCGCGACCCGGCAAGCCCCGTCAATTCCGCGCGGCCATGGACACTTGAAGAACTTCAAACGGCAAAACTTTTCTATTTCGTATGCTTGGAAGGTGGTTTCTATGGCACTACAGGGCATTGACATTAGCAATTGGCAGAAGGGTATCAACCTTGATGCCCTTGCCATTGATTTTGCGATCTGCAAAGCGACGCAGGGCGCAAGCTACGTTTCGCCGGATTGTGACCGGCAAATGCAACAGGCGATGAAACGCGGGCTTCTGGTTGGCGTTTACCACTACGTTAACGGCGCTGGCGTTGACGCGGAAGCGCAGCACTTCGCCAACAGCATTAAAGGCTACCTTGGCAAAGCGCTTATTGTGCTTGATTGGGAGCAGGGCGACAATGCCGCATGGGGCAACACCGGCTATCTTGATTCGCTGGTTGCGAAGGTAAAGGCGCTCACCGGCGTAACACCTTTGATCTACGCAAGCCAAAGCGTCTTCCCTTGGGACATTGCCAAGAAGCACGGTTGCGGCACGTGGGTTGCGCAATACGCCAACAACAACACGACCGGGCTTCAAAGCAACCCATGGAACGAGGGCGCATATTCATGTGACATTCGCCAATACTCTAGTTGCGGGCGCTTGGACGGATGGGGCGGCAACCTTGACTTAAACAAAGCCTATATGGACGCTGCGAAATGGCAGCAGTTCGCAGCCGTCGGCGGCGCGGCGCAGCCAGCGCCAACGCCGACCGCGCCAGCAACCGGCGTTGAGAACATGGACGCGCTAGACCTTGTGGCCGGGGTGTTCCGCGACGAATACGGCAAGGACGATGACCGGCGCAAGGCGCTTGGCTCACGCTATGACGAGGTGCAAAAGATCGTCAACCACATTTGCAGCGCTTCGGCTGAAACCTTGGCGAAAGAGACGTGGGCGGGCGATTATCGCAACGGTTCAGAGCGAAAAGCGATCTTGGCGCACCGCTATGATGAAGTCATGGCGATTATCAACGGCAACGTTGAAAGCGGCCAGACGTACACCGTCAAATCTGGTGACACGCTTTCAGGCATTGCGGCTAAGTTCGGCACGACCTATCAGAAGATTGCCGCCAAAAACGGCATCACGAACCCGAATATCATCTATCCGGGTCAACGGCTCAAAATCTGACGTTCAAACGGGGCACCCTGATAAGGGGTGCCCCGTTTTCGTGCGTTACAGGGCAAATACGCAAGCCGTCTATCTGGTATTTTGCAGGTTGCCTATGACCGCAAACCAATTGCGGTTAATCTGCAAATAACAGGTTTCAAGGCTTATAACCGTGTTCGCCTTAGTTATACTAGGCTCCACCAAGACTTATCGAGCGCCTACTTCGGTAGGCGCTCGTTTTTGTATACCGCGCAGGGAGTCGGGCCCCGCGAGGGGCGAACAGCCCCCAGGTTCGTTCGCAGCCAAGTGTTTTGGCTGGTGAGGCTCGCTTTTAGGGAAACCTTTCAGGTTGCTTTCAGGTGTGTGTGGGTTTCGTTTTCGGGGTGTGCGGTATTCGTGATTCGCTTTCGCCCCGTCGGCAGGATTGAAATAATAACGCCCTGACCACAGTGGGGAAACTATCTCAGCTGCCTTTTACGGCAGAACACAGGGCCCGGTTGGGAGGGCCGTGCGCTGTGGGATGAGAAAGAGCGCGTCGGCGTGAGCCGCGCGGCAGAGATGCCCGGCATACTGGCTGGGCAGCGAATGAAAGGTTGAGGGATTCATGAAATTCACCTCGTTTATGAAGAGCTCCGCTCTGAAGGGTGCCGGCGCCATGGTGCTGACCGTGGCCCTGGGCGCGGGCCTGGTCGGCTGCGGTGGCGGCATCGGCGGCGGTGCCGTGGCTGCCACGGTGAACGGCCAGGAGATTATGGAGCAGACCGTGACTGACTACGTCGCGCAGTTCCGCACCGATAGCGGCCTGGAGTCCGATGAGGAGTGGGGCAAGTGGATGGTGGCCAACGGCTACACCCCCGAGACCGTGCGTCAGGAAGTCATCGACTACTACATCAACCAGGATCTCTACGATCAGGCTGCCACTGAGTACAATGTGACCGTGGAGCAGGCCGATATCGACGAGGCCCTGAGCCAGACCAAGAGCATGTTCGAGAGCGACGAGGCCTTCAATGAGGCTCTTGAGGCGAGCCAGATGACCGAGGAGGATTACATCAACGAGGTGATCCGCCCGAATCTGCTCCAGACCAAGCTGGCCGATGCCGTGGCTGCCGCTGAGGGCGAGGGCGAGGGCGAGGGAGACGATGCCCTGCTCGCCCAGGCCCAGTCCATGGCCGATCAGCTGAACGGCGCGAAGCGCTCCAGCCACATCCTGCTCACCGCCGAGGGCGACGAGACCGATGAGGCCCTGCTGGCCCGTGCTCAGGAGCTGCTGGACCAGATCAACAATGGCGACATCTCCTTCGAGGATGCCGCTGCCCAGTATTCCCAGGATTCCGGCAGCGCTGCCCAGGGTGGCGACGTGAACTGGGACAAGCTCGGCACCGGTTTCGTGACCGAGTACCAGGAGGCCCTGGACGGTCTTGAGAAGGACCAGATCGTGGCTGCCCCCGTGAAGAGCGAGTACGGCTACCACATCATCAAGTGCACCGATGTCTTCACGGTTCCCGAGGGCGGCATCACCTCCACCGATCAGCTGCCGGCCGAGTTCCTCGACACGCTGAGCTACATGCAGGAGGCCAACACGAGCCAGAACTTCGCTACCTGGTTCGAGGAGTACCGCAACAACGCCCAGATCGAGATCAACCCGATGCCCGAGGGTCTGCCCTACGCCATCGACCTGACCCCCTATGAGGAGCAGGCCGCTGCCGACCAGGCGACTCCCGAGGGCGACGCCGCCGATCCCACCGCCCAGGACCAGACCGACGGGCAGGCTCCGGCCGCCGACGGCGAGGGCGCTGAGGGCGCCGATGCCGCTGCTGCCGACGATCAGGCTGCCGCCGAGGGCGATCAGGGCGACGCGACGGCCGATGGGGCTGCCGAGGGCGCCGATGCGCCCGCCGCTGACGGTCAGGCCGACGCGGCTGGCGAGCAAGATGCCGCCGCTGGCGATCAGGCCGCTGACGCCGGCGCTGCTGACGGGGCCGACCAGGCTCAGTAGCCGCCGCTCATTCACGGTTCCGCTTATATCTTCGGTTCCATTCGGGGGCCCGCTTCGGCGGGCTCCCTTTTTTGTATGGGCAAGAGGGGAAAACTGACTCAACGTTTAGTTTCTCGCTCATAAAAAGCCAGATGAGACCGTTAAAGTAACAAATTAGCAACATGACCGTTAGCAAGCCGTTACCCCTTTGACAACAAGGAGAGAAGTTTTACAATCCTTTACTAAGTGTTACTGTACCCAGACTCTATCCTCATGACGATTGGCGATTTGTGAGGACGGGGGGGGGCACTTCAAAAGAGCCTTTTGATCTGGTGATTTGAAGGTGAGAGACGGAGACGCTGAAGCGAGAGCGGATAACAGGATTATTGAAGGTATGGCAATGAGCGAATATAAGCAAAATCATCATAATTCTGAGAAGACAGATGGTGGCGTGCAAGTGGATGCGCGGCAGAACACAGGCCGCCCCGCCGCGGTCGATAGCGGGGCCCATTGGCGCACGCGGGTGCCTGCCAACGCGACGGCGGCGGTGCGCCTGGCCGAGGGGCATCCGCCCGTGAACCTTTTCACCACCAAGACCTGGGTGCGGGTGCTCTCGGTGCTGCTCTCGCTGTTGCTGGCCTTCACCATGTTCGATGCGACGGCGCTCGTTTCCTATGCCGATGAGCTGCCCGGCGACGAGGTGCCCGCGACCGATGACGGCGGGGCAGATGATGCGGAAGAGGCGGGCCGCCAGGCGGCTTTGGCCTGGGCCTCCAGCGTTCAGTCCCAAGATCTCGATCCCGATGCCCTGGAAGCCCTGCTTCCCGAAGGGCTGGTGGAGCCGACCGAAGTGCTTCCCCAGGTGACCGTGGCCACCGAGTGGGGCGACTCCGAGGAGGCCCAGCAGGCTGCCGAGGAGGCGGCCATCGCGGCGCGGCTGCGCCCGAACCTCGTGGCCTCCGGGGCGCCCTTCAGTGCCGAGGCGGGCTTCTATGTGAAGGGCCGTCGCGTACAGGCCGCCTTTGAGCTGGGCGATCTGGGCAAGAGCTTGGAAGGTGGCTACCTGGCTGGTTCTAAGCCCGGCGACCGTTTCGTCTTCACCCTGGAAGCTCCCTATCTGTATACCGATGATGCGGGAGCCGTGGCCACGACCTATGCCGAGGAGGAATGGCGCTTGCGCCATGCCCTGGCCGATCAGGCCGATCGTGTGACGGCTGGGGCCGAGGATGCCGCCGCTACGCTGGACGAGGCGCGGGCCGCGGCGGCCGAGGCCGCCCTCGATGCCGAGGCCGCTGCGGGCGCCATGCGGGCGGCCGTGTTCGCCGAGGCCCTGCCTGAGGGATGGTCGCTGTGGCAGGAGCACTACGGGATGTACCGCGCCGTGACCGACGAGGAGCTGGCTGCGGGTGTGTCGGGCAAGCTCGTGCTGCGCTACGACGGCAACGACGGCAAGCTGGATGCGGCGACGGAGCTGCCCTCCCTTGAGTTCGGTCTCGTCGGCGGAGTGCCCGAAGGCACTCCCGTATCCATATACTATGGATACGAACTCCATTCCTTCACCGCTGCGCCCGATGACGCTGAAGACGCCGAGGGCGCCCAGCCCGAGCCCCAGTACGACGATGTGAAGCGCGGGGCAGTGGGAACCTATGCCCTCACCAACGAGCGCAGCAGCATCGCAGCGAACCTGAGCGCAGAAGTGGTGCGGGCCGAGATGCCCCGCACCAGCGATGTCTCCGGTGCCGGCTATCTGGCCCATCTCGTGCGCTACGAGGTGCCCGAGGATGCGCCTGCGGTGCGGGCCTGCGCCCTGGGGGCGTTCTACCCCTCCGACAGCGCCGGCCGCGGCGGTTTGGGCCTTGAGACCCTTATGGCCTACCGGGTTGATGACGAGGGCAATGCCGTGGCGAACCGGATAAACGGCGTCGTGAACACGGCCGATGAGGTGCGCGAGGCGGAGCGTTTCGTGGGCGTGCCCGGCGAAGACGGCCTCATCGTGCTGGATGTGACCGACCTGTCCGAAGAAGAGCTGGCGAGCCTCAACCCCATGAAGGCCTCGTCCCTGGAGGCCCTGGGCTTGGCCCCGGTGCCCTACGCCGTTACCGAGGACGGTCGTGTGCAGCTGTCCCGCACCGGCGAGGACGGCGCGATCGCCCCCGGCGAGAGCCGCACGCTGTACGTGGCTGCCCCCTTCCATGAGGCGACGGTGACCTTTGCCGAGGGGGCGCGGGAGTCCTTCCCGGTCACGGCGGTGTTCGACGTGCAGGTGGCGGCGGTCGGCGACGGGGTCGATGGGGTGTATTCCCAGTGCCTCACCACCGAGACGCCCTTTGCCGCCACGGCCATGGGCGACGGCTTCCTCACCGATGAGCAGTCTGAGGCGGCCAACCAGACCAGTGGCGCCATTGTGCCCACGGCCCCCGAGCTGGTGGTGCCCGAGCCCGATAAGGACGCCGAGGCCGATGACCCCTCATCCGCGCCGGCCCCCGAGCCCGAAGCCCCGGTGATCGCGAAGGATCCCGACGACGGCGATGCTCCCGAGAACTATCGGGAGCGCCCGGATCTGGCTCCGCGCCAGCTGCTCTCGGCCTTCACCGGCTCCACCTATCTGACGCGCACCATGCTGGAATCGCCGGGCATCCGCCCCTTCGCCAGCGAGACCGTGGAGCGTCTGCCCACGACGTACCTGGATCCGAACCTGCACATCGGCAACGGCACCGCCGTGCCCGGCCAGACCAACACCGTCATGATCAAGACGGGCGACACCATCTATATGACCTTGCAGCCGAACCCCACGTACAAAGACGGCTATCTTGGCCGCTCCGACGGCTACGATATGGCCGATCGTCGCGCGGCCGCGGTCATATTCACCCTGGACATTCCCTATCTGTACTTCGATGCCAAAGGCCCCAAGGAGACTGTGGACCGCGCCGAGTGGGAGAAGGGCCAGCAGATTGCGAACCCGAAGTACCCGAACCAGTTCCAGCGCCTGTCCTACAAGCCCGACTCCGACGCGGTGAACCGCTACGACTTCTCCCAGGACGGCGTGAACTGGTACACGTCCCAGGAAATGACCGATCCCGAGAACGGCCTGATCAAACAGGGCCTGTCGGGGCGCTGGTACCTGCGCTACAAGTCCACCAGCAACGACAAGCAGTATCAGCTGCACAGCGGCGCCCAAACGCTGACCGGCGAGATCAAGTTCGAGGGCTCGGTGCCCGACAACACCGGCGCCACGGCGAAGCTCGGCTATTCCTACAACAACTACACCAACGCCGACGGCACTGAGAAGAGCGCCTCGTGGCCCACGGAGGTGGCGCCGGGCACGGGTCGCGCCCCCGGTGCCGCCAACGTGCTCGTGGCCACCTTCATCCAGACCAACCTGCGCTGGGCTCTGCACAACGAGAGTCTGAACACGCCGGTGCTGTGGAACAAGTACAACTACGCCGTCTACAAGGTGCAGGTGGAGAACACCTCCGATACCCGCGAGTCCGAGATCGACTTCTTGAACTACGTGCTGTTCTTCAAGGCAGGTTCGGCGGCTACCTCGGGCATCCGTCTCCAGGACCTGCTCACCTGGAAGCGCGACGCCAGCGGCGCCTACGTGCCCAACGAGAGCTTCAGCGCCACCGAGAAGGGCGCGAGCTACATTGGCGTGCCCGGCCAGGGCGGCGCCCTCATCTACGACGTGTCCACCCTGACCGATGAGGAGATCGCCTCCATCGATCTGACGGAGTTCTCCAACGTGGACGAGCTGGGTCTCGAAGAGCTGCCCTATGGTACTGGTGGCAAGGAAGGCCAGATCACTGTCGATATCCACGAGGATGACATGCCCTATGGCAAGCACCTCATCTCCCATACGCCCGAGGCCGACAAGACCCTCGAGGGGGCGCCCCGGCCCGAGGACGAGTCCGATGTGCACACGCTGCTCGTGGCCATGCCCTACACGACGAACTACGGCAGCATATCCGGCGGAGTGGAGAAGGCCTACCTGGATGCCTATGCAACGGTGAACTTCGGCAACCGAGGCTACGATGAGGACGGCAACTCCAACGACTACCAGTGGATGAAGAACCTGCGCGTGGATTCGGCGTTCGCCACGCCGACGCGGGACCCATCGCTGACCAAGCTGGCCCAGAACCCGGAGAATGCCGATAACTGGGAGAGCGCCCAAAGCGCGCCCCTTGGTGAGATGGTCACCTACCGCATCGGCAATATGCAGAACAAGGGTAATACGCCGCTGTTCGGCCAAAACCCCGATACGTCCTATGGCGTGGAGCTGTCCGACCAGCTCCCGAGCGGTTTTCAGCTGGCGGGCATTACCATTCGCGTGGACGAGAGCGATGAATCCGAGGTCGTGCGCACCGAGACTCCCGGTGAGCCTGGGGAAGACGGCGAGCCCGGCGAGCCCGTCGTGACCGAGACGCGCAACCCCCAGCTGTCGGACTGGTACGATACGACCGATGGCACCCAGGCCAATGTGACCGAGGGCGGCAGCGCCCAGCAGAAGACCAATGTGGTGCAGTTCCAGACCACGGATATGAGCGGCAAGAACCCCCAGTGGGTCTCGCTGACGCTGCCCCAGAAAGTGGAAGAGGGAACCGGTCCTGACGGGAAGTACGTGCTCTACCGCCTCGGCGACGACGAGCGCGCCAGCCAGGGCATTGCCGAAATGCTCGAGGCCCAGGGTATCGCGGCGGTGCCGGGCCGGCGCTACGAAGCCGGCGCTGCGCCGACCCGCAAGTTCACCGGCCTGTTCCGTGTGCTGTTCAAACATACCTTGCCCCAGCCGGCAGCGGGCGAGTCTACCATGCGCATTGCCAGCTCGGTGGACGTGCACGGCGTTATGATGGAGGCCACATCCGACGGCGCGAACGGCTACTATGACAACAAGGCCGACCTCACCTACGGCGAGCGCTTGTGGACTCCGAGCGGCGTGGGCCCCGATTACGGTTCCTTCTCCCAGCCGAAGAAGACGACCCAGGCGGCCAAGGCCACGTTCCGCCAGGTGCAGACCAATCCGCTGATCACGGCGAAGGTCTTCTCCATGTACGACGGGTCTGGCGCGACCGACTCGGCCATGGAGAAGGAGGCCGACAAGCGCAACGCATTGGTGAACGAGCCCAACGCCGGATGGCGCTTCCGCTTCGGCAACACCTCCGCTTCGCGCATGGCCCCGGCCCTCATCAACATCGGCCCTATCCCCGATGGCTTCAAGTACATCAAGGATCCCGCCACGGGCAATATGGTGCTCGACCCCACCTCGTCGAAGAAGTCGCAGTTCGTAGCCAGCGCGGTGAAGCTGGGCCCTGCCTATATGGGCACCTACGACCCCGATACGAACACCTATGCCGACGATGCCGGGGCCAAGGTGGAGAAGGTCACCCTCACCTATTATGCCACCACGGCTGCCAGCGACGTGACCAAGCGCACGCTGGAGATTCCGGGGAGCAAGCTGCTGGACTACTTCAAGCCCGAAACGAAGAAGAACCCAACGACTGGCGTCATGGAGCGTACGGGCAACTATGTGCTCACCTGCGCAAACTTCAACATCGGGTACCTTTTGAACGTCGATATCGAGCTGGAGCAGTTCACGAATAACAAGACCGTGGACGCCGCTCGGGCCATGGTGGAGATCATCGGCACCCCCGAGAGCGTCGGCGAGCTGACGGTGGCCGCCCGCTTCGGCACCGACTATGAGAATCCGACCGGCAACAAGTCAGTGAGCGGCCAGGCTACGTTGAATTCCATGTTCGTGCCCATCAAGCCCGCCGTGGCTGCTTCCTACGGCTATGTGGACAACACGGGGGCGCGCAAGAGCAACGCCGCCGTACCCTATCGCTGGGGCGACAAGGCCGATGAGATCGCGTACTTCCGCTATGATCTGTCGAACAATTCTCCCTATGACATCAGCAGCTTCGACGTGGATATGGTGATCAACGGCACGAAGCAGGAGGCCCTTTCCGATGAGGCCGGCGCGCCGTCGGTATGGCGGGGCTTTTTGGCCCGGTCCCTTGTGGTGCCTGGCTTCGCCTATGGGGCGGTGCCCGTGTTGGATGCCGATGGCAACCCCACCTACGATGAGACGACCGGAGATCCCATCACGAAGACCTGCTGGCACTACCGTTACGGCGAGATCTCCTCGGTGGATGTGCTGGACGTGCTGAATCCCACGGCCACCATCCTCCATACCGAGGAGGGGCTGCGCCCGAACGCCTCTTACGACATAGCCGCGGCCCTGGATACCCTGGGCGCAGCCGGCGGCACGGTGACTCTCGGCGACGGCGCGACCCTGACCATGGACAGCGCCACGGGCATGCTCACGCTGAATGTGGCCGCCAACGGCTCGGCGGGCGACATCGTTACCGATGGCCTGGTGAGCGGGACGGTTTCCGACGGGGCCACGGAGAAGGCGCCCGTGAAGATGCTGCGCGTGCGCTTCGCGAAGATCAACAAAGGGGCCATTACCTCGGATTCGGGGGCCATTGTGCCCCCGGCGGCCAACACGGCTCCGGTGATGTACGTCTTCGGCCGGGCCGACAGCCACGACAACGTCGCTGTGACCACCGAGGTGCGCGCCTTCGCCACCAAGTCGGCCTACGGGCCCGACATGATGCTGCCCGACGCGGTGCGCCTCGAGGGCAATGTGAACAAGCTGCGGGCCACGGCCAAGATGCAGTTCGGCACCTTTGCCGCCACCCTGGATTGGTCTGCCGTGAAGCCCGCCGGCGTGCGCCCGAATCCGGGCGCGGCCGCTGAGGGCAAGAACGTGGAAGTGGCGAACTTCTCCGATGGCACCGGCTACAACTTCACGGTGCGCAACAACAGCCTGAATCGCGCCGACGATGCCGTGGTGACCATTCGCACCGATCAGGATCTGAGCGGCTTCCTGAAAGATCCCGTGAACGACGTGCGCGGCTTCAAGACCAAGGAAGTCACCTTCGGCGAGGAGCTCTTCAACTTCGGTTCCACGGTGCGCAAGGACAACACCGTGGGTGCCACCGACAACAGCTCGCTGGAGAACGTCACGTTCTACTTCCGCCGCGTTGTGGAGACCGGCTCGGGCGCTTCCGCGTCCTACGAGACGGTTTCAGACGGCACCTTCGCCGACCAGGGCTATTCGGTGCGCTACGACCGCGACGAGCTGTTGGCGATGTTGGAGGCGGCCAAAGCGGCCGATAGCGCGGCCACGGGCTTCTCTGTGGATGTGACCTCGGACAATCCAGATTTCGCCGCCCTGCATTTCCTCTTCGACCGGCCCCTGGCCGCCGGAGGGACCGCAACGGAGAAGCGCGATTTCTACTTGGAGCGCATCGAGATCCGCTACAGCGAGATCGACCCCTACGTGAGCGCCGACAAGCAATTCGCCGTGAAACTGCGGGGTCAGGCGAATTCCTGGTACAACAATGTGAGCAGCGACGGCGCCGGCCAGTTCGCCAAGGTGAACGCCCAGGCCAAGGTGGATGTCACGGCCAAGTTGGACAACCCTGGCGAGAAGGGCAAGGCCGATGCGTTCCTGAAGGTGTACTTCCCGGCCATGGCAGTGCACACCTTCGGCCAGTACGGCACCACCTTCAACAAGTACATGAACCACCACACCTTCGCCGACGCGGCCAACTGCTCCGATGGTTCCTTCACGCGCACTGGCGTGCCCTATGACCGCGATTTCAAGATGTGGGCGAACCTGACCAACGAGCATGCGACTTCCACCCTCGACGACGTGGACGTGACCGTTGACCTGCAGATGAACTATGAGAAGGTCTTGCAGCTGGACGCCAACGACAAGCACAAGGATGGCGGCACGGTGTCTGACTACACCGGCTTCCACACCACGAAGGTGACGGTCAACCACGAGCTGTTCGACACCTTCCGCCATGGCACGGTGGGCGCCATCACGTTCACGGGCCGCAAAGAGGGGGCCGGGGCCGACGCAGCCGCGGCCGTGTCGTGGACCATCCGCCCCGACGGGGTCTACCGAGCCCTGGATCGTGCGGTCGTTCCCGCCGCCGATGCCCTGCCCGACCATTTCGAGGACGCGACGGATGCGACCCAAACCTACGAGTTCACGGCCGAGGGCGACCTGGTCATCACCGAGGAGATGCTGCGGAATCACGGTATTGAGAACCTGACCCAGGTGAAGCTCGTCTCTTGGCAGGATATGGCCGAGGACGCCGCGCCTGGTGCCAACAACACCACCGCCCCCGCGACGGTCAGCTGGGATGATGGCCAAAACATCGTGTTCGACGGCTTCGCCGACCATAACTTCGATACGGAACGCCTGTTCAGCGCTCGGACAGAAAACTACCTCTTGAAGCTGCGTGGCGATGCCATGATTCCCGGCATGAAGAACACGCCGGTCACGCGCACCGACCGTTCCTGGATCTATATGTCGAAGATGTACTTCGACACGCTGAACCGCGCCGGCCTCTACGACTCCAACGCCGGTGGCGTCGCGAGCGCCCCCACCAACGGCAACCGCTTCTCCCAGTACAGCTGGGGCTCGTGGGACAGCTGCCATATCGCCCACAACGACTCCTATGCCTCCGATGCCGAGCGCAACTTCGCCCTGGACGTGGGCTATAAGTCCCAGGTGTCGCTGCTGGCCGACTTTCGCCAGGTGAACACCCAGTACAACGAGTACGGTCCGGAGCGCACCTGCCATACAGAGCAGGGGCCCTGGACTTCCTACAACTTCAGCGGCCGCAACCTCTACTGGGTGGGTGCGGAAACCTACAATTCTGGCATGGTCTTGCATATGGTGCAGGATCTGAAGGATCCCTCCCAGTACTTCGATGCCTATTACCTGAAGATTCGCCGTCAGGCCGCTGAGTACGTGGACAACCTAAAGATCACCTACTCTGACGGCAAGACCCTGACGCTGACGGGCGACGAGATCAAGCGGCAGCTGGCGGGCACGGCTGCCGACGCGGTGCAGAGCGACTACGACGGCGCGAAGTACTTCCGCCTTAATCTGCTGGCCCGCGATGGGGCCGGCGAGCCCGAGGCCAGCTTCGGTACGGGGGCCGATCGCAGCGACTCCTACCGCGATCCGGTTGACGACTATTACCTGCAGAATCTCACCCGTCCCGGGGCCCCGCGCTTCACGGTGACGCGCATCGAGTACGACATCCGCATCAACCAGAACCAGTACGCCTCGGGCGACAATCGCTACGTCACCGGCGACTGGACCGAGAGCGACAGCGACGTCACCACCCTGAACCAGCCCGACTATGGCAAGTGGTTCGGCAAAGTGAACAACAGCTATGCCGACATCGTGAACCAGATGTCCTTCGAAGTGAACGGCCGCATGTACGCCGAGACCCCTACGGGTGGCATGAACATGTACACCGACGTGACCCTGGAAGTGGGCGGCACGAATTCCGGCAACGACCGTCCGGGCCACCAGGCTATCGTGCGTTCCGACACCAAGGACTCCCGGGCCAATACCAGCGGCAGCGAGAACAAGAACCAGCAGGCCGATAAGAACCGCTTCTGCAGCGCGTGGTCCTATCAGGACTACCATCGCACCGGCAACTACTGGCACCATTACGACGGCGTGGCCTATATGCGCCACCTGCGCAGCCGCACCAACGTGGTGGCCCGCAACGACGGCAACTACACGATGCAGGGCATCAATTGGAACGGCAAGGACGCCACGCGGTTGGGCGATACGGCCGATGCGTGGAATTCAAACCCCTACAATATGACCGAGCACGGCCTGTTCGGCGGCGATACGAACTTCGCCATCGCCTTCTATCGCCAAACGATTTACCGGGGCATTTACTCGGGCGACGCCAGCTACTCCAGCACGTGGGGCAACGACCAGTACTACCCCAACGACTGGGGCTGGAACTACACCTCCTTCACGGATAAGGTGAAGCTGACCGATCGTTTGCCCTGGTGCCAGCCTGACGACGACCTGTCCTTCTACGGGTTCTTGTCCACGGGCCTGCACTTCCAAAACGGCGTGCTCGACCACCTGCGCGACTACGAAGATGCCACCATCACCTTCACTACGCGCCAGTGGAAGGCCTCCGACGAGTTGAACGACGAGGGCTTCACGATCTACGAGGAGGACGCCGCCGGCGCCCATACCTACCAGGTGCGCCGCGATGGCGTCTACGACATTACCGGCGGCAAGGACGATCGCGTGGGAGATCTCGGCATCGATCACCTGACCCGAGGCAAGGCAGACGTGGCCTATCTGGAGTTCGCCCGCCCCGGCGAGGATTCCCATAGCGCCATCGTGGACCTGAAGAAGACCGGCGATGTGGTGGCGCTGCCCCTGGCCACCAACGAGTTCGTGACCAGCTACGAGATTGACCTGGGTCCCTACTCCGGCAACGGCGACATCACCGCCGAGGGCGCCGGCCATAACGTGGATCGGGATGCCAACGAGGGTACCGTGGACATCCAGCTGCTCGGCCGGCCCTACATATATAAGGGGCAGAAGCATCCGGCGTTCAAGGGCGCGGCCCATGACAGCTGCGGCGACAAGAAGGACGCCCTCAACTACGCCTATGCCTGGGGCTACAGCTTCGCCAAGCTGGGCACCTCCAAGGGTGACAACGCGCCCTTCAATCAGAGTCTGTCCCTGAACAGCGACGGCACCCATCCCGGGGCGAGCAACTGGAAGAGCAGCTCGAACGCCAGCGTGACCCATCGCAACGAGGACACGGCCTACTTCCTCGGCTACCTCATCCCCTTCGGTTACAATTCCCGTCTCTCCCTGGAGGCCAACGGCACGGACCATCCCTCTATGGCCGATTACGGCGATGACAACTTGACGCCGAACGTGGCCACCTTCGAGGCTCGCTTCTGGAACAACATCGACAAGGACGAGGCCAAAGACGACGAGAACCGCGTGGCCCATATCAGCGCGGTCACGCTGAACAGCCACTGGTCCCCGTGGTTCACCGGGAACAACAACGGGGATCCGAATCCCGATGGCATCCGTTTGCAGAAGGTGTACGTGCCGGCCCAGTTCGTGCCCGCCGCCGTGGCCGGCAACGACGGCTTCACCGCCCGTGACGACGACTGGTTCCAGGCCGACGGCTTCCAGTTCACCGTTTACAACACCACGACCCAGACCACCTCGGCCCCCGTGACCCTCAGCTGGGCAGACCTGGTGAACCTGGGGCTTTTGTCGGGCACCGTGGCCGGCGCGGGCACCGCTCAGACGTTCACGGGCGATCCGCGCATCGGCGAGGGCCGCTACGGCGGTTGCTACGTCATCGATGTGGAGAAGTACCTGCGCATGACCGAGGCGAAGCGCGCGCTGAAGGCGGACAACCCCGCCATCACCACCGCAGAGCTGTTTGCGGCCCTGGCGGCCGACTACGACGTGAACCTGGCCGGCTACGACTTCGCCACGGCGGGTCTGACGGAGGCCGCCGCCCAGCAACAGGTGGTGGACGCCGTGCGCGACGGCATCGTAGGCTACTACACCGCCGTGCAGAAGACCAATACGCTGCCCGGCTCTGGCTGGGCGGCCGACCAGACAGTGAACCGCACCTACGCCGCGCCCTATGTGACCAGCGTCCAGTTCACCTTCTCCTCGCCCAATGCCACACGCGAGCGCCCCGAGACCATGCTCGATTCCGGTCAGGTGCTCGGCGCCAACCGCAACGCGAGCAAGGCCAACTACCGCGAGCACAGCGACGGCGCGATCTACTACAACGACAACGACGCGGACAACGCCACCGTGCCGGGGGCGGCCAATAGCGACAACTTCGCCTTCGCCTATGACGGCGTGTACGCCGACCGTCCCGTGGAGGACTTCCGCACCGCCCGCGCCACGGGCACCGATCTGGCCGCCGGCAAATGGAACTATTGGAGCACGCCCACCTTCGACAAGCAGGGCAACGCCTTCGGCGGCATGCACATGAATGAGCACCTGACGGTGTCGAACGTGGTGACTCGCGATCCGAACAAGAAGAGCCTCACCAAGCGCGAGGCCAACGATCGGGGCTACGACCTGTTCCACCGTCTGGGCTCGCTGGTCACCGACATGCAGCGCGGCAAGAAGGTGGAGATGAACGGGACGACCCAGTCCATCTTCGCCTACGACTTCGACGACCGCTCGGTGTCCTCGCCCGTGAGCTACGACCCCGCCGCAACCCAGGGCGGCAACGGCAACGGCATTCCCAACGGCGATCTGTACGCCGGCGATTACGTGGAGTACCGCCTCTACGTGGGAGCCGGCTCGGGGGACATCGGCACCGATCGGGGCACGCTGCAGGGAAGCCACAGCGGCACCTTCAGCCAGAAGGCCCTCCCTCTTGAGCACGTGGACGCCCGCTTCGAGGTGCCCCGTGGCCAGCGCATCGTCGGCTGGGAAGTGGAGAAGACCAAGACCGGTGCGCGGTGGGCCGACAACAACACCACGGGCCACGGAGTGACGGCCGAGCTGTCGGCTGCCGACGGCACGGACGCGGTGGCCGTCGATGAGCAAACGGATCTCTCGAAGGCCACGGTGGACGGTGCCTCGCGCACCTTCGGTGACGGGCCGAATGCCACCGAGCAGTACGACGGCAATCGCGTGCTGCGCCTTTCGGTGGGTCAGGCCTACGAAGCCGATGAGGACAACGGCAACGCCACGAGCCAGATTCAGCCGGGCCAGGGCGTTTGGGTCCGCGTCATTACCCAGGTGACCGACGAGCTGGAAGAGGATCCGGCCTACAACGACGAGGCCAACGGATCCGATGGCTCGGATCATCCGAGCTACCGCGGCCAGCACCTCCAGGCGAACTTCTACGCCACGGCCGCGCCCCTGCACGGCTTTGCCCAGTATCGGGTGACGAACAACAGCGGCACCGGCTCCCGCAACAACGCCGGACAACCCTACGGCTCCGATGCCGCCGAGCTGGGGCATATCACCGGCGCCCATACCGTGGCCGCCGGGGGCCAGACGACGGACAACTGCGGTTCGACGGATATGGCCGGCGCTCGCGATGCCTCGCTGCTGCGCTATTCCTGGTCCTGCGGCGCCCCGGCGGCAGGGGCCGAAGACGGTTCCACGACGGACTTGGCCTTCGGCGATAAGGAACAGCTGACGGCCCGCAACTACTCGAGCGTGGCCTTCCACCGCCATCGCACCGACCGTATCGACATCACGCCGGAGTATTGGAACCCCGACACCCAGACCCTCGACCCGGTATCCTCTTCCGGGGAGGCGGCCAATGCCGACGGCAACCGCATGCGCCTGCGCATCTCCAACATTCGCAACACCACCTGGCACGAGTCCACGATGACCGTGACCGTGTCCTTCATGCGATCTGTGAACGGTACCGGCATCGTCCAGGGTGCCGACGGCGACGGCACGGCGGGCTTCGACGCCAACGGCAATCCTGCCGGCAAGCGCTACTTCGAGCTGACGCGCAAGCCCACCTATGTGGCTGATGAGACCATCGACGAGCTGGGCTATCCCACTTCCGACGGTTCCCTCGGCCAGGATGTGACCGCCCAGGCCGCTTGGAGTCAGACCACGCCGGCCCAGGTGCTCGGCTTGAGTCACACCTCCTCGGCCGCCGATCGCGCCCAGGCGCTGCTGCCCGACAGCCAGGCGGGCCCCGACCTGGATGACCCGGGCCGCCCCGCCGTGGCCATCGAGTACTACGTGCCCGATTGGAACACCCCGGCCGCATCCCCGGCCGCGGCCTACGATGAGCGAGCCTCCATCACCCCGCTCGCCACGAATGCGGCCAGCGGCGAGGGGGCCTGGGTCACCTATGAGGAGCTGGCGGCCCGCTACGATGTGGGCGGCGACCGTTACGGCCAGGAGGCCACCGACGAGGGCCACACTGCCAACGGCAACCTGTTCCGCGACGTCACCGGTGTGCGCTGGACCTATTACGACGTGCCCGCCGTGGCCCGTGCCAACAACTCCGGCGCTGACGTGGTGGCCTTCCCCCTCGACGATGTGTCGCTGCTCGGCGTAGCCCGCTATCAGGACACGCGCCAGGACAGCACGGCGGTGAGCCATGCCGGCGGCGAGCAGGAAAACCTGTGGAAACCCTACGGCTCGGTGGATGTGGGCTTCACCCATAGCGACAACCAGGCCACGGTTCTCGACTTCGTGGATGTGGCTGCCAGCAACGCCTCGGGCGCGACGGTGCTCGCGGCCAACGATCCCGTGACCCACGACACCCTGCTCACCAAGCAGGATGAGGCCAAGAAGAAGGTCACCACCGTGTGGCGCCGCACGCCGGTCATGCGCTTCCAGTCCCAGGTGTTCCAGACCGAGGCCCAGGCCGCTGCCGCCTACGACCCCGAGGCGGCCCAGAAGACCGGATACGTGGCGGGCGAGCGGTTCTGGTACAAGAACACCCTCAAGAACGTGCCGAAGCGCACCAACGCCGGCATCACCAAGCTGGAGGGAGAGCTGTACAACCCCGTCTTCTACGAGCTCATTCCGACGGAATACCTGAAGAACGAGGCCGGCGGCACCCTCGATGCCCGGTACCTGGCCGATCATCTCCAGGTGAAGTGGCTTGAGAACCGCACCGATATGACCGATCCGAACAATCCGGTCACTGTGAAGGATAAGGACGTCTACAACGCCCGCACCCACGGTATGAAGCTCATCGTCGTCCCCGTGGACAGCTACGAGATGCCGGACTATGGCGGGGCCATGACCTACGACAACGGCTTTTCCAACGTCTTCGGCGGCCATGGCGACTACTTCGCCGATATGGACCCGCGGGCTGCCGGCGTGAGCCGGGACACGAAGTTCACCCTGTTCAAGATCGCCTGGATCGCTGCCGATGAGCCGCTGCCCGCCGGGGCGGCAGAGGTGAAGCGCCCCATGTCGAGCGTGCCGGCGCCGGGTGCGGGGGCGGAATCGGGCTCTATTATCGGCGATAGCCTGGCCTACGACCGTCCCGTCGACCTCGTGCAGGCCGGCTCTACCCGCATGGAGGTGGGCGACGTCATCGAGCTGTACTTCGACGTGTACGCCTCGGTGGACAACCTGCCTCAGGTGTACCAGCGCAACAACATCACAGGCGCTCAGGATTTGACTGGCGGTGGCACGGCGGGCCTCGAGCCGGCTTACTTTCCGCGGGTGGGCGAGTACTATTACGCCGACTGGCATCCGAACTACGGCAGCAACTGGCCGGGTCATGTGAGCCCGCTCGGGGGCACGGGCTCGGGGGCGTGGAACATCGGCGCCAGCTACTATCGCAACTATAATCTGAACACGCCCGGGGCGAGCTACCATATGCAGCATGTGGGCGAGAGCCAGGCCGCCTGGCAGGTCGTCACCAACGACGTGCTCATGGATATGGACTACCTGATGCTGGACTCGGCCTTCTCCGGCGACAAGCCCGAGAACACCGATACCTGGGAGATGTTCGACGGCTCCTATACCTATATTCCCGGCGAGGGCCTGTCCTATGGCCATTACAACGGCTTGGATGTGAACGGCTGGGGCACCAACGGCATGACCCCCTACGAGGACGGCTACCTGCGCACGGCCAACGGCAACGCCGACAGCTACAAGGCGGGCTACTTGTTGGATACCGACATGAAGGTATCCAACAACCGCCAGGTGGTACGCTATACGCCGCGGCCGCGCCAATCGACTAAAGACGAGGCCGCCTCCGAGCTGCCCAACGATGTGCACTACCTGTGGTGGTACTACGGCCACAATGATTTCAATACGGGGTACCAGGCGCAGATTGCCGAGAACGACCTGGAGAACGGCGCCGGCGCCCTGCGCAATGCCGATCGCTATGTGCGCGACTGGTACCACTATGTGACCAAGGCCCGCACCTTCGGCTCTGCATCCCTGGACACCACCCCCGGCACCGACGAGGAGACCGGCGAGGCCATCGAGGTTCCCGCGGGCACGCGCTGGCACTCCTCCACACCGCTCGTGTGGTCGGAGACGCGCCTGCACATGCAGAAGGCGTGGCTCGCCACTTCGAGCCGCTTCATCTCCGGCTCTCTGGCCACCGAGGGCTCTGGCGTATCCAACTATGAGACCCAGCGCTTCTACCAGACCGAGGATACCTATGCGGGCTGGAGGACGGCCAACTACGACTACGCCGACGAGTACCGTCAGGCCCATCGTGGTGTGCTGAGGGGTCAGTACACCACGGCTCTCCAGTACAATCAGGACTTCATCAGCGAGCTGACCGCCTACAACTACGGTGACCGCAACCTGGACGGCGTGGAGTTCACCTACATCATGCCCCGCGGCGTGGAGCCAATGCTCGACGGCTCCATCACCGTAGTGCCCGGGCCGGGCGAGGACTTGGATGCCGACGAGGTATCCTATTCCGGCCAGGTATCCCTCACGGTGAACGCCGAGGGCCTGGAGGATCCCATTATCGTGGACGTGGTGAGCGCCACGGGAACGGTGGTGGTGGAGAACTTCAAGCTGACCCCCAACAAGAAGATGACCCTCGGTGGCGACGACATGGAGCTGCCCCAGGGCGACTACTGGATCGTCGTGAAATCGGTGGGGACCACTCCGGAGGGACTGCCCTTCGAGGAGGGCTCCTACACCTATCGGGTGCTCGTCGACGGCAAAGTGGAGGAGCGCACGACCGCCTTCAAGCCGCTGAGCTTCCATATCGTGGCCCACGATGCCATGGCCGAGAAGAACCCCTCCTTCACGACCGGCGAGAACAATGAGCAGATTCCCACGGGCATCACCGTGGATGTGAGCGGCGCCCTGAAGGGCGAGAAGCGCAAGGTGTACGCCGAGGACGGCCAGCCGGTGCGCCTCACGAAGTTGGAGGGCGTGCCGGGCGAGAACGACGAAGTGGTCACCATCGGCACCAAGACCTACGTGAAGGATCCCAACGGCAAGTACGTGACATGCACCGAGGACGGCCGTTTCGTCGAGATCGATGACTATGATGCCGCTGTGCCCTCTCAGGTGAGCGGCGAGCTGACCCTGAATCGTATCGAGCGGGAGAGCGCGGTCTCCGTGACCGTGAACGCCGAGGGCGCCAGCCCCGACTTCCCTGCCAAGGCCCAGATTGTGGCCATGGAGGAGAAGCGCGAGACTCGTCCGGTGGTGGGCGAGGACGGCGAACCGGTGGTGGGCGAGGACGGCGAGGCCCTGACCGAGGAAGTGGTGACCTACGAGGAGACCGGCGAGGTGGTGGCCGAGGTGGAGATCGTGGCCAACGCGCCGGCGGTCATCGCCACGCTGCCCCGCGGCCACTACGGCCTGAAGTTCACCGCCTCGCCTCAGATGCCCCCCGAGGCGGGCCAGGGCGGCCTGGGCTATACCCTGCCTGCCGAGGTGCAGCACTTCTACGTTGTGGGCCTCGGGGACGCAGTGGAGCTTGAGCCCTATACCCTGG
Source organism: Adlercreutzia muris (assembly GCF_008831045.1). Lineage (GTDB taxonomy): Bacteria > Actinomycetota > Coriobacteriia > Coriobacteriales > Eggerthellaceae > Adlercreutzia > Adlercreutzia muris. Next base: position 136,734 of record NZ_WAJS01000002.1, on the reverse strand, counting down.
AGCATGTGTGGGACGCCAGCCCCGTCCAGGTGACGGTGGATGCCCCCTACGCCGATGACGATGCCCCCACCTTCGTGATCATTCGCAATGAGAACGGGGATGTCATCGACGGCGCCACCGGTCTGCCGGTGCTGCCCGCCGAAGGCGAGGACGTGGTGGACGAGGAGCCCTATCGCATCGTCGTGGCCCCCCATGGCACGACCCAGCTGCCCACGCCGCTGCCCCGCGGCTCCTACACCGTGTCGCTCGTGCAGGCGCCGGTGGTGTCCTACACCTATACCGTGGTGGAGCAGGACGGCTCCGGTGCGAATGTGCCCATGGAGAAGACGGGCACGTGGGAGTACCGGGCGCCTAAGGATGCCGCGCAGATCGTCGCCGACGGCCATGGCGCCGTCATCGAGGTGCCGCTTCCCTGCGAGCTGGGCGACGCGCCCTCCGTGGTGGCGGGCACCTCCGTGGTTCGCGCCCTCATTGGCGCGGAGGGCGCCGGCGCCGATGCCGAGGCGAAGTACCGCCTGGTGAGCGTTGCCGTCTCCGGCGAGGGTGACGAGGCCGTGGAGAGCGAGTCCACCATCGCCGAGAACCAGACTGTGCGCCTGAACCATCCGGTGCTCCTGCGCAACCTCGAGCCGGGCACCTACCGGCTGTACTTCACCGAGTCTCCGCTGCTGCCCGACGGGGGCACTTTCGCCCTGCCCGCCGAGCCGGTGGAGTTCACCGTGCCCGAGGGCGGCACCCATGTGGATGTGGCCACGACCTTGGAGCGGGGTGCTAACGGCAGCCCGGTGACGGTGACCGTCGGCGCGGCGCCCTCGGGGACTTCCTTCCCGGCTGGTGCCACCTTCACCTTCCATGTGGAAGACAGCGCGGGTAACCGCGTCCCCATCAACGATGCCTCCGGCACCCCTGTCGACGAGCGGACGGCCGGGGTGAGCGAGGAGATGGTCCTCGGAACCCTGGCTGCGGGCGCCTATACCCTGGTCATCGATGAGCAGTCCTGGTCCGGCGCCCCCTATCTGTGGAGCACGGCCCTCGTGGTGAACGGCACGGCGGCCCCGGTGCGCCAGGCCATCGATGTGCGCGCGACTGCCGAGCCCGCCGCGGCCTCCTTCGGCCTGGGCGTTCTGGCGGCCCTGGCCGATGAGGCCGCCTGCGAAGTGGCCCAGGCCGTGGCGCCCCTGGCCGCCCTGGCCGAAGAGGCCCCCGGCGCCAGCGAGGCGCCGGCCGGCGATGGCGCGACGCCGTCTGCGTCGGCTCCTGCCACCGTCACGCCCCAAGGACGCGTGACGGGCAAGCCCTCTGCCTGGGCGGCGCTCTCCTCGGCTCTGGCCGAGCCCGACGCCACCGCGCCGGGTCCCGAGGGCGACGAGGCGTTCCTCGCCTCCCTCACCTCCCTGGAGGAGAGTGTGGGCGCCGAGGTGTCGACGGCCGATCCCACCATGCCCGCCGATGCCTTTACCGCCGATGAGAACGACACGGCCTTCTTCACCATGGCCCGTGCCGGCGAGGAGGGGGTGGCTCCCTCCGAGAGCGAGGTGGACACCACCGACCTGGAGAAGCTGGCTCGGCAGATCAAGCCCAAGGCCTACCTGCTGAAGAAGACCACGACAGTGGCCGGCAACTACTCCCAGGACCCGCAGGTGGGGTCGGAATGGATCGACATTTCCGATCTCATGGAGGTGGAGGTGATCCAGACCCCCACGGCCAAGGCCGACGACGGCGTGACCTACTATGCGCCCGCCTCCCACCAGGATCCCATCCGCTCGACGGTGGATGCCACCACCCATAGCGAGAAGAGCAGCTATACCGCCGTGGCGGCCCAGGACGTGGATGCGGCGGCGGGCACGTCGAACCAGTCCGTAGGCTACCGTGACAGCTCCCAGCCTTGGGTGCTCAAGATCACGGTGAAGCAGGATCTGGCCAAGTGGTACGGCCGCACCATCGACGGCACCGCCACCGACGCGGCCGACCCCGACTACGTCCATGCGGGCCAGGCGGCCAAGTACGTCCGCCTGGCGGAGGAGATCAAGGCGGCCCTGGCCGGTGGCGGCGGTTACCAGATCAAGGTGAACATCCCCTCCCACGTCTTCGGCAACAACGAGAGCGGTGCCTGGTACGACCGCGTGCTCACCCGTCCCTGGGAGCGCACTGAGGCGTCTTCCCCCGAGGCATCTACCTTCACCACGAGCGCCGAGCGGGCGGTGAACTTGTACCGGGAGGGCCAGGACACGGCCGCCGGCGAGGAGCCGAGCCGGTCGAGCGCCTACTATCAGATCTTCGACATCGACCATTACGAGGGCCTGGCCCGCGATCGCACCCGCCATATGCAGCCCTACGGCATGGACTACAAGTACACGCTCCAACGCTACCACCTGCGCAACGGCGAGATGCAGCTAGCCGGCTCCCCCAACATGCCGGCAGTCAACGGCTGGACGGTGCAGAACAATACCGTGCGCACCACCGATGCGGCGAGCACCGGCGAGATTGTAGACGTCATGGGCACCGCCGCCCCCAACCTGGACTTCTGGAAGAGGGCCTACAAGGACGCCACCACCACCGGACCGGTACTCTATGCCCAGACGGGCACGAGCGCCGTGATGCGCAAGCCCGTGGTGCGTGTGTGGAACTCCATCAGTCTGCCCGACGTGCTGGAGGTCGCGACCGATGACGCCGGATCGGTGACCGATGGCGTAGGTGTGACCTCGGGCAACTACTACATGGAGACGGAGACCGACACGCGCCAGGTGAACGTGCATGTGGAGAACCGCTTCTGGTGGGACGCCTTCACGCGCGTCTATGCCGACAACAACTACCGCGGCTACGTTATTAACGAGAACCGCTGGGCCACCTATTCCAAGATCGGCGGCCAGATGGGCGACTTGGTGCTGCCCGTGGTGACCGTGGTGCTGCCCTACGGCATCGCGCCGGTGCACCGTACCACCCGCCAGCCCTACGGTCTGTGGCCCGACCGGGTGCAGGAGTTCCTCTACGAGGACTGGGACATCGCCCAGTCGACCAACGCCCAGTGGGGCGCGGCCGGCGAGGTGAACCGCAATGAGACCCGGGCGTGGCTCGAGGAGAACTTCCGAGCCACGGTGACCTACGAGAAGGTGGAGGCTGATCCGGAGGAGTACCCGGCTGCCGACATCAACAACGACAACTATCGCTTCGTCGTGCGCTTCCTGCCCAAGGGTAACGATCTGAACGGCGACCCCGATGAGGAGCAGCGCATCCGCTCCCATCAGATGGACACGTTCAAGTTCTCCATCGCCATGACCAACGAGCCGGAGTGGCCGGAGCTGCCCGACCACCGTGAGGCGGCCCGGGCCACGGAATCCATCCGCACCTACGTGACGAGCGCCATGACCGGCTATGCGGCTCTGACCGACAACGATATCTCCCATCCGAGCTGCGGCGCCGACCCCTACACCGTGGGCGCTCCGGCCCGCTATCGCGGCGCCGGCGACTCGCGCCAGCGCGATGTGCGCCTCGATGCCCTGTCGGCGGCCTATGCGACCCGTTGGGACAACAACGGCAACTGGAACAACAACGTGTGGCGCACCGACTCCAAACTGGGCACCGCCCTGTATCGCGATGCCCACGGCTGGGACGCCTACCGTTTCCAGTGGGAGTACGACAACGTGTTCAGCGGCTCCTACACCTATCAGCACAACGGCTGCTACATCCAGTCCAACGGGTCGTGGTACCATCGCAGCCATTGGTGGAACAATGTGGAGTTCGTCGATCGCCTGAAGTACAACTTCTACAATTCCGGCACCCAGACCAACGACCAGGTGCAGTACAACCATCTGAACGGCTATTTCGGTACCTACACTGAGGGCGGCGGTGCCCGGGTGGGTACGGCGGCCACCCCGCTCACGGGTCCGGCCGACAATCGCGGCCTGAACATCTCCGAGTTCAACTGGCGCACCCAGTACGGCCTATCGGAGACCACCACGAAGAACCTGAACAACAACTATGTCGATGGCGAGGGGCGCCCCACCGTCGACTCCACGAACTCCGACGCCCAGAAGGCCGAGGCCTTCGCCTTGCGGGATGGGGGCACCGCGGCAGTGCACACCGATAGCGGCGTGTTCGCCGCCACGAAGCTGCGCTTGAAGACCCCCACCCTGGGCTCGGCCTACGAGATTGAGAACACCCCGGCCGACCTGCCCTCCGACAGCAACGGCACCACCTCCGTGCCCGGTCATGCGGTGACCGGCACCGGGGCGGCCGAGGGCCAGAAACTGGCCGACGCCGATCCGGATGCGAAGAAGGGCGCCTTCGAGTACGATGACGAGATCTGGCTGGCGGCCACGTTCAAGAACGCCGTGATCGGCGACAAGGCCGCCTCGGGCAACCAGGGCAAGGAAGGCGCGCTGCTCCACGGCAAGCTCGTGTTCTCCCTGTACCTGCCCGAGCAGGTGACCTTCTACCAGGAGGAGCAGCTGAAGAACCTCGGCGAGGCCGTGGGCACGCCCGATCAGTACGAGCGCCTGTTCACCGACTACGAGGGCGACGACTTCTCCTTCTATGTGGAGCGCACCTACCGCGATCGCCACACCGACACGGCCCTCGTGGGCAAGACCGAGGTGCGCGATCCCGACACGGGCGAGGCGCTGTATCCCAAGCGCGAACAGCAGACGGTGAAGTACGAGCGGCTGACCCCCAAGCAGCTGGTGGAGGCCGGCTGGACCGTGCGCGTGCGCGTGCAGCCCGACTACGATAGGGACGGCTACGGCATCGCGGGCGCCGCAGACCGCAAGCACGCCGATTTCGGCAAGCCCGATGTGGACGATCCGGAGGATATGCCTGACAGCGATGATGTGAAGGTGCGCCGTCACGGCGGCGAGACTATCGTCTTCGAGCTGACGCCTCCCGACGACGCTTCCGACAAGGAGTTCGTGAAGCACGACAGCCTGCTGGCCGCCTTCTGGGCCCAGGTGCGAGCCGATGGCTATGTGGGTGCCGGCGATTCCGTAACCGTGAAGGTGCGCACCCGCATCGACAACCTCGGCGACGAGGAGGAGGCCCTGGCCGACCTGACCGACGCCGACGGCGAGCCGTTGCCCTACTACCAGCAGATCGATGCCATCCGCACCTGGTCCACCGAGGCCTCCACGGCTTACTTCGCCACGGAGAGCCGCGATGTGACCTGGCTGCCCACGGAAACGGGCTGGTCGCACCGCTTCGCCGAGGACATGACGGTGCCCGTGGCCGATGACGCGAAGATCCTCCAGGCAGTGAAGGAGAACGGCGCCATCAAGTACAACGAGACGGGCTTCCCCGAGACGGTGCCCGTCAGCCGCAATGCCGACGGCACCGTTACCTTCAAGAAGGGCGAGCTGTACTACAAGCCCACGGTGGGCGCCAACTCCCAGGAGCAGTACGGCGTGTCTGGCTTCAACAACCAATCTCCGGAGTACTTCCAGTACAACGACGAGGACTCTCTGGTCTACGATGCCGCCGAGCACGTGGACCCGGACACCCAGGATGTGGTGCCCGCTGTGGACTACGACCAGGACGGCAAGTACGAGAGCGGCGGCCGTCCCGAGCGCCACATGAGCTCGAGGGCCGGCACCTTCGACATTCGCAAGCCCTCGGCTTCGGTGCGCGTGGACACGGGCACCGTGCGCGTGCCCACTAACGACACGAGTTCGACGGACTGCACGCAATCGGGCGATAACGACCTGTTCGTGACCCAGGCCATCAACACCGGCGCCGCGGTGAACAGCTTCATCGTGGACTGGCAGGTGCCTCTGTGGGCCCTGGGCACCCAGTCAGCGGAGAACGCGCCCTTGAACAGCGCCACCATACCCACGGGCAAGGTGGCTCCCACCATCACCTCGGTGAAGTCCGGCGTGTGGGAGATTCCCGGCACCTATTACCATAAGCTGACGAATCCCGTGACCGGCGCCGAGCGGAATGCCGGCCAGGGCACCTACTACTTCAACGCCGTCGGCGCCGAGGTGGGCGCCTGGCGCGTAGACCGCAAGACCACCAAGGTGATCGACGGAAAGACCTGGTACGCCTACTTCAAGGACGACGACAACCACCATCAGACCAAGCCCCAGACCGATGCCGCCGGCAACGTGGTGACCAACAGCAAGGGCGAGATCGTCTACACCGACGAGATCGATTGGGTGCTGCCGGTGGATACGGTGCGCGTGCCCGTGGACACGCCCGAGGCCGAGGCCAACCGCGCCATCGAGGAGAAGCTCTTCGTGCTCGTGTACGTGCGCCACAACACCACCAACGTCACGAAGCCCAACAACGGCTACGTGGAGCAGAACGGCGCGGTTCGCCAGGATCGCGAGAACTTCGCCGTGCCCGGCACCGACGCCGACCGCGACTACTTCTTCGGCGAGGACGACGCCTCGGACTTCAACACCGCCGACGATGCCGCAGGCACCTGGCAGTTCGTCGGCTCTGCGCGCGTGTCGGACAAGCAGAACATCACCTTCACCCAGGGCGTGGCAGCCACCGGCAAGCAGGTGCGCCAGGTGCGCTGGGTCATTCGCGCGTGCGAGACCGATGAGGCGGGCCGTCCCATCCTCGACGACGAGACGCTCTCCCATGAGGTGCCGGTGCCCTCGGGCTTCCGCTTGGCCACCGATGCCGATCCGGATACCGTTGAGGTGGAAGAGCCCGACGCGGTGGACCCGAACCGCAACAACACCGCCTGGGCCAAGCAGAAGGACTACAACGACCAGGTCATCTACAAATACACCGAGCGCAACCTCGGCAACATCAACTACCTGGATATGAGCAAGGTCTACAAGATCGCCCCGAACACCCTCTACTTCTACGGCGAGATCATCACCACCAAGGAGGGCAAGGGAGCCGACCGCACCCTGTCGGCGGCCGAGATGGAAGCGGCCAAGCAAGGCGTGGCTCCCAACCCCGCCGTGGGCGGCGACGACTGCTGGGTGCGTACCATGCAGGGCGACCTGCTCGTGGACGAGTACAAGCCCCAATGGGTAGTGGGCAGCTCGCTGCCCGAATCGGTGACGAAGAACGCCGCGGGCGTCCACGGATCGGCCTTCATCACCGAGATGCCCAAGATCCAGGTGACCGGCCCTCTCGGGCGCCAGTTCTCCCTCGGTACGCCAGATCGGGGCCAGACCATTACGCTTTTGGCCGATGAGGACACCCCGGCTGAGGTGACCGACACCGTGGCCGACGCCCTGACGGCCAACGGCGCCGATGTGAACGTCCAGACGGCGGCTGATGACGGGCAGGATCCCACGGTCACCGTGTCCGACTCGGTGCATGTGAACCACTTCGCCACGGTGGTTCCGCGCTACGACGACACCAAGTACGCCTCCTTCGAGCGCAGCCGCGCCGGCTTCTTCCGCTCCGAGGAGCGGCCCACTATCAAGATCGATGCGAAGCAGTGGTACTTCGCCGGCACGGCCAACAACGGCTACGGCTGGACGAGCGAGTCAATCATGCTCGATCCGGAGGACTCGCTGTTCATGCGCTACGAGATTACCCTGTACAACATCTCCCGAGGTCAGATGACGCTGCTCGGCTATGATGCGGACGAGTACCCGAGCGATACGTGCACGAATCCCTCGGTCTCCACGCTGCTGCCCCGCATCCAGAACTTCGGGCCCACGCCGGGCTCCATGTTCTCGAAGTTGCCGGACAAGACGGCCGATCAGAAGCTGCGCGAGCAGCAGGCGGAGCAGATCCAGGCCATCGGTCGGGAGCTGCAAGGGCTCGTCGATACCGACCGCGCCGCCTTCGAGGCGAAGCTGAAGGAGCTGAGCGGGCGGCTGAAGGCCATCGACATCATCTCCGGCGATCGCGTGCCCGAAACCTCGAAGGAGGCCGTGGAGGCCATCAAGACTACGGTGGCTGCCCAGGCCGAGACCATCATCGGCTATCACCCGCGCACCGTTGATCCGGATACCGGCCAGGTGACCGAGCCCTACTACGATATCAGCACCGTGAAGGCATCCGATGCGAAATCCGTCGGCCGCAACCTCGTGGTGCAGGGCAACAACCTCATCAACCGCGTGTCCAAGGAACGGCCCTACAGCCGCGTGTTCGAGTACGTTCCCTACCAGAAGATGTTCGAGACGGACGCCGCCGGCAAGCCTGCGAGCCCGCTGAACGAGAACTACCGCCACGATCCCTCGTCGCCCTCGGCCGGCGATGCGGTGCATATGAACACCCAGGTTCCGCAGTGGACCTACCGGGTCGTGCGCTTCAAGGAGTACCTGCGCGACGACGACGGCAACCTGTGGACGAAGAACGCCGACGACAGCTACACCTATATCCGCAACATCCACGACGCCGATGGCTCCGGCGGGGAAGGCGATGGCGGGGAAGGCGATGGCGGAGACGAGGGGGAGGCCCCTGCTCCCGAAGAGAAGCCCATTCCCGATAAGCCCGTGGGCGATTTGGTGGAGTACGGCAGCTTTACCGAGTCCGATCCGGTGGCCATTACCGGCTCCACGGCGGCCCTGCGCGAGGAAGAGGGCATGGCCCAGCTCGGCGGCGGCCTCATTGCCAACGGCGGTACGACCCTCTCGGCCAAGGACGAGTTCGCCTACTTGTACGGCGACAGCGCTTCCAAAGCCTCCGTTTCTCCGCAAGACGACGCCGTGGCGCCGAGCGAGGGCGATGGCGCCGCGACGTCCAACACCCGCCGCAGCTTTACCTGGAACTTCACTGGCGAGAACGGCAGCCGCGGAACCCTGAACGCCGGCGAGGCCATCATCATCGACTTCACCATGCAGTTCAACCCGAATTCCTCGGCCACCACCGATGTGGGCAGCGCCCTGGTGCTGTCGGCCTATGCCGACAAAGCCGGCTCCTACAGTTTCTACGACTGGCCCCTCTTCCGCATTGACAGCCAGACGAAGCAGACGGTGCTCGTGGACAAGGCCACGCTGAACGATCCGGAAACTGCGGTTTCCAAGGACTCCTCCTACCGCTCCGACCTCAATGACGGCAACGGCAACGGCGACCGCACCGAGACGCTGCTGCGCAAGGACGTGGACTCCATCGGCTGGACCAATAACGACCAGGTGGTGCAGGAGAAGATGGTGCAGCCCACCTATACTGACGAGAAGTTCTCCAAGCGCACCCAGACAGCGGCCGTGCCCGAGGGAGGCACCTATATCTACGAGCTCATCCAGCAGTACACGGGCAACAATTCCTCGACGGCTATGCTCTATAAGCACTCCACCTTCATTGACACGCTGCCCCATGTCGGCGACAAGGAGGCCTCCACCTACGACAACAACGCGAAGAAGTACAATCTGCGCCAGTCCCAGTGGTCTGGCTGGCTCAAGAACCTCGACTCCATCAAGATGGAGTACACGGACACAACCTACGACGAGACCGTCGGTGATATCAAGGGCAAATACGAGCTGGCCTTGGAAGATGGCTACGACAAGGTGACGGGTCAGGAGATCCACGCCCAGGGCCAGGTGTGGGTCGGGCCCATCGCCACCGAGGGCAGCGGTGCCAACGTGCGTTACCGGCCCCTGACCACCGACGACATCGTGGAGCCCATCGATATCGCCAGCGCCAACCTCGACGCGACCGAGATGGAAGCCGATAAAATCGACGAGTACATCACCAAGTGGACTGTGGCCCACGTCACCGGCAACGGCGGCGAGACCGCAGTGGCCGCCGCTATGGCCGAGGTGAACCTCGTGGATCTCAACGACCTGAAGGCCTACGTGAAGGCCCATCCCGACGAGGCCGAGGCCCTCACCCGCTGCATCGGCACCATTTGGTGCCGCGTGCTTGACGACGACTTGTACCTCATGACGAACAACGGTGACGTGCGCCTGAAGTACGAGCTGACGGCCCCGCTGAACCTGCCCAAGTACCTCGGCGGCGCCGGCAAGACCTACAAGTCCATCGATGGCTTGAAGGAAGATGCCACCGAGCTGCAGAAGCGCCTGTGGGAGACGAGTCAGTGGAACACCTTCATGTCCATGGCCGACTACCGCTCCAGCGAGAGCGGCCTGACCTACCGCAAGATAGAGAACAAGCCGGCCGGCGTGTACGTGGATGCTCCGGAAGGCTACGGCTATCTGGGCAGTTACGTGTGGCTCGACAACAACTGGGACGGCCTGACCAACGATACCCTGGGCGAGACGACCACGGACACCCTGGGCAACGAAACCACGTACCACAAGGGGGCCAACGGCCGCTACATCTTGTCTACGGAGAAGTCCATCGACAGTGCTCGCGGCGCCTATGCCTACACCTACGACGGCGGCAAGGACACCAGCGCCCTGTTCCGCGACTTGGATTACGACGGCAAGCCGGATGATCCGGGCGTGAACGGCGTGAAGGTGGAGTTGCTCAACGAGTGGGGCGTGCCGGTGAACCGCAACGGCGAGGCCGTGGCCCAGGTGCGCGAGAGCACCACGTCCTCGAAGATGATCTGGGTGAAGGCCGATGCCAAGACCGGCAAGCCCATCCGCGGCATCTACGGCTACGAGCCCATTACCACGGCCGAGGGCGTCGACCTGGGCGCCTATGTGTACACCACCGAGTCGGACTACTACAACAACCGCGGCTACTACATGTTCTCCATGCTGAAGCCGGGCAACTACCGCCTGCGCTTCACCTTCCCGCGGCAGTACGCCAACTACGCGCTCACCACCAAGCACATCGGCGCGGCCTCGGCGCCCGTGGTCAACGAGAAGGGGGCTCCCACCGGAGATACGGAGGACATCTCCTCCTACCTGTCCGTAAACCGCACCGGCGATGCCATGACGGCCACCTCCGAGGTGATCCGCGTGGATGCGGTGGCCTTCGACGCCGACCGCTACGCTGTGGGGGCCGATCCGCAAAATGAGATCTACGACGCGAAGATGACCAGCTATAACGTGGGCATCGCGCGCCCGGTGGTGTATTCCGGCGTGGCCTTCCGCGATGACAAGCTGGCTGGCTACGAGGATATGGAAGAGGATCCCGAAGAGGGTGGCGACGAGGGCGACGGTGACGGCGGCGACAACCCCGGCGGCGACGGCGGTGGCGACATCTTCAACCCGCAGAGCGCCTCGGTCGCAACGAGTGAGCAGGACGGCGGCTCTGGGGACGATGCCGGCATCGCGCCGCTGTCGCTCACGCCGGACAACGTGCCCGACTACGACGCCTCCAAGGGCGAGCTGCCGCCATTCATCATGGTGAACGGCAAGCTGACCCTGAACCTGAACAAGTACGTCGAAAATGACGGCGCGGTCGACCCTGAGCTTATCGACGGCGTGCTCGACTGGGTGAACGTGAACCTGGACGAGTCGAATCCCTATGAGTACGGCTTGGCCGTCGATGAGCTGCGCCTCAAGAACATGAAGGTGTCCGTGAAGGTGTACGACGAGGACACCGACACATGGGAGCAGGCCTACGATACCGACGGCAACCGCGCCGAGGTCCAGACCGACTGCGTGCTCATGGTGTCGGAGAAGGGTCAGAACAAGTGGACTCGCGCCTTCGACGACGCAGGCAACAAGCTTGTGGCGGCCGAGAACCTGGATGACCTAGATTGGCGTTGGGAGCCCGTAGAGGGTGACGCCTCCGGTGCCTTCAGCTTCTCGTTGGAGCCGGAGCACAACTACAAGATCGTCTGCACCGATACTAAGAACCGCGTGCTGAAGCCATCGGTTATGGCCTGGGAGAACGATCCTCTGAAGCGCCCGGTCGCCAATGCCGAGGATCAGACAGCGGATGCCGAGGGCAACCCGACCGACCGGGTGGCGGCCATGTGGGACAACGACCTGTGGCTCAAGGGCGGCATCGGCGAGACCAACAGCTTCTACGCGGCGGTGCCCGTGGACGCCAAGGGCCATGCGGTCTACGAGGATCCGCGCAACCCGTGGAAGGGCTATAAGGTCTACGACAAGCTGGCCCTGGGCTGGATCGACGGCACCAAGGGCTTCCTCGGCAACTACGTGTGGAGCGACAAGAACGACGGCGTTGACGCTGCGGGCAACCCGGTGTTCTACGACGGCATCCAGGGCGACGTGCCCAACATCGGCGTGGGCGCGGTGACGGTGACCCTTGAGCAGTACTACTGGCTGCCCGAGGACGCCGATGCCTTCGCGGCTCGGGACTACAACCCCGGCACCCCGGGCGACAACGGCAACGGCCGGGGCCGCTGGGTGCTCAACGACCTGGAGTACAAGACGGCCCGCACCTCCTCGGCCGGCAGCTATGTGTTCAAGGGCGTGCTCACCTACGTGGCCGACCCGAACGCGCCGAAGACCGTGAAGGACGAGGACAAGACCAAGTATCTGGCCGGCTATCGCGTGCGCATCGACCGCGACAACTTGAAGGCCGCGGAGCGCGACTGGGGCATCTCCCTGCGCAACGCGCCGACCAATCCGCTGACCGGCCAATTCGACGAGGAACTGGACTCCGATGCCGCCATGAGCGCCACACTCGTGCGGGACGCCGACGGCAACCCCTACGTGCGCGACGGCAAAGAGGTCTACGCCTACTATTTGAACGAGAGCGGATCCGGCTCTACCGAGGCGCCGGCGCCCGGCACCGGTCCGCTGACCGTGACTGGCGGTCACGACGACGATGTATCCTTCGATCAGATGATCGTCATGGCCGGCGGTGCCGACGACGTGACCACGGCCCGCGAGAACATTCGCCGCGTCTCCCGCAAGAACGGCCCTATGACCATTACCTACGATTACGACCTCGGCGCCGCCCAGCGCATCGAGCATTGGGACGTGGGCCTGGTGGAAGTGCCGCGCTCCTCAGTGACCGGCGTGGTGTGGAACGACGAGGACTACGACGGCGTGCGTGCCGATGACGAGGAGGGCCTGGCCGGCGAGGCGGTGTCCATCAGCCAGTGGTACTACGACGGTGCCAACTGGGTGCAGAACCCGAATTTCGGCAACGATGTGCGCACCTCGGTGGCTGCCAGCTGGAAGACCGAGACTCGCCAGGATTTCCAGGGCAAGGACTATACGGTGTGGGTACGCGATTACCTGGATGCCGCCACGGGCGCCCTTGCGAAGTCCGAGACGACCAACGAGGAATCTACGCTGCCCATCGGCGAGACCCAGGACGGCGGTTGGGTGACTGTGCATACCGATGCCAAGGGCGCCTACACCTTCGAGAACCTGCCCACGGCCTACACCAACGATGAGGGCGAGCATTTCCTGGCCGCCTACCGTGTGCGCCTGGACGGCCTGCGCGTCGAGAAGAAGTACGACGAGGACGACCCGACCAAGCTGCTCTACGAGACGCCGTGGATGATGACCCATTTCCACCAGGGCGACGATGAACAGCGCGACTCGGACGTGGAGGACAACCAGGGGCAGCAGGCGCCGGCCCTGCGCATCGTGGGCCGCGAACTCGACCATACGGGCACGGGCACGGCCGTGCAGCAGCGATCGCTGGACCGCGACGGCCAGATCATCCTGGCGGCTCCGGTGGGCACCGGCCGCGAGAACGCCTACCAGCCCTCCCAGGTGAGCATCCCGCTCGCTGATGTGTACCAGGACGCGACGGGTACGGTGAAGTACGACTACCTGACCCGTCGAGCTGCCGAGGTCCAGGGCGGCGACGTAGGCGAGATCGCCGTGCCTCGTCGCGAGATTTCCGGCCGGGTATGGCGCGACGACGACTACGATGGCGAGCAGGCCTACACGGAAGTGGAGGAAGAGGTGCTCGACGAGAACGGCGAGCCGCTTAAGCGGACGGTGAAGCGCTACGACGAGCCGGGCATCGAGGGCGAGTCGGTGACCCTTACCCAATGGTACTTCGACCCGGCCGACGGCACCTGGAAGCGCAACGAGCAGTTCGGCCACGATGCCATGAACGCCTTGGCTGCCATCGCCACCGACGACTGGGCTGCCGGCGAGCCCCATGAGGCCACGCTGAGCGATGACGGCCGTGTGACCCTGACCACCAATGGCGATGGCCTCTACAACTTCAAGAACCTGCCTACGGCCTATGTGGACGATGCCGGTGCCTTCTATCTGGCCTCCTATCGCCTGACCCTGAACGGGCTGGAGCAGACCGACGTGCGCGATGGCGCGGGCAACGTCGTGTCCCGCGTTCCGTGGATGATGACCCGCTACCACGAGGGCGCCCTCGCGAGCGATTCCGATATCGACGATGGCCTCGGATCGACGCCGGTTGACACCGTGGTGCCCTACCCGCTCACTGGCCGCGAGGGGGCCTTCGAGAGCGCCATCGACGAGGGGACGCGCGCCGAGGATGGCCAGATCATCCTCGCGGCCCCCAAGGATGCCGACGCTACCCTGGCTGCCGACAAGACCACCCTGGTCACGGTGCCCCACAACCAGGTGATCAGCGATGCGACCGGTTCGGTGGTGTTCGATATTATGCGGGCGCGGGCCGATCGCTACGATGGCGGCGATGCCGGCGAGCTGCCGGTGCCCACCCGCTCGCTCACCGGCCGCGTGTGGCGCGATGCCGACTACGATGGCCTGCAGGATATGAAGACGACCGAGGAGGTGGCGCTGCCCGACGGCTCCACGACGACCAAGCTCGTGGAGGAGGGCCTTAAGGGGCAGATCGTCACCTTGGAGCAGTGGTACTACGATCCCGATGCGGTGAATCCCGACAGCGCTCCGGTCTTCCTCACCGATGACTTCGACTACGATACCTTGAACCTGTCGGGGAAGATCTCGGCCAGCTATGACACGAGCCACTGGTTCCGCAACGAGGACTTCGGCACTGATATATACACGACGCTGCGCGACGGCGACCACCCCCTGGTGACCGGCGATTGGGATACCGCCGACGCCGTCGTGACCGACGGTACGGTGGCCGTGCGCACTAACGACGAGGGCGTCTACCGCTTCGACAACCTTCCCTGCGCCTACACCGATGATGCCGGCAAGCAGTACCTGGCCGCCTATCGCGTGAAGCTGGATCGCCTCACTGAGAACTACGACCGCGACCATTACGGCATGCCCGAGGAGGGCGCCTGGATGATGACCCGCTACCACGAGGGGACCGAGGAGCGGGCCCTGACGGTGGATTCCGACCTGCCGGACAATCTGGGCATCACCGAGCACTATCCGATCATCGGTCGCGAGGCCTTCGTGGCCGAGGAGGGCACAGGCGCCGATGGCGCGCCCCTTACGACTCCCAAGCGCTACCTCGGTCAGCGCCAGGAGATGCTGGAGGGTCAGATCATCCTGGCCGCCCAGGGCAAGGATCGCAGCGCCACGGCCCAGGAGACCATTGCCGCCACCGACTTCCAGAACGATCTGGACGGGCGGCTCACCTTCGATTGGATGGACGCCCGCGACTATGCCGCGGGCGATGACGCCGTGAAGGCCGGCGATGTGGGCGAGCTGCCCCCGCCGACCCAGGACATCGTGGGCATCTTCTGGAACGATGCCGACAACGACGGCGTGCAATCGGTCGACGAGGCCACGGGCCTGCCCGTGGTGCATGCTGCGGATCCCGCGGATCCGGATAAGCTCGTGCCGCTGCTCATCGAGTACGCCGAGGACGGCACTATCACGGTGTACGAGGCCATCACGCCGACCGACGGCGAGGGGGAGGGCGCTCCCCTCATGAAGGGCGATGTGGTGAAGCGCTCGCGCCTGGAGCCCGACGGCCTGATCCACCTGTACGCCGTGGACGATGCCGGCGCCGAGACCCCGGTGATGCGCGCGAACGAGCTCACGGGCATCGAGGAGCCGGTGGTCTACGAGCCGGAAGAGGCCGTGGGCGGCACCGCCTACCGCGACGGCACCGTCTATGACGAGAATGCCAGCGAGGACGGCATAAACAACGCCCGAGTGACCCTGGAGCGCTATATCCCCGACGAGAACGGCAACTGGGTGCGCGATCCCGAGTGGGCGCTGCCCGGCGAGGGCTGGACCGACGGCAATGCCGACCCGGACTACTACGACCAGAACACCACCACGGCCTGGCGCAGCGACCCCCAGCACGTGCAGTATACGAAGGTGCAGGAGTACGCCCCGGTGGTCGAGGGCGGCGATCCGGTGGTGCGCTCGGGCGTCTATCGCTTCGAGGATCTGCCCACTCAGCGGGCAGGTGCCAACGGCGAGAAGATCATCTACGGCTACAAGGTGCGCTATACCGATGCCGGCTTCAAGCAGCGGGCCTGGATGATTGCGAAGTACCAGCAGAAGGACAACTTCACCCAGGACTCCGACCTCATCAACGTCAATGCCAACCTCATGCAGGCCGACGAGTACGATGTGCTGCTGAACCGCCAGGACGAGAGCTCGGTACTGGGCAACCTGACCGAGGGCAATCCGTCCAACAACGACAACCAGGACAAGGGCCTGCTGCCCTTGGACGAGGCCCTGGCCCAGAAGAAGCCCGCTTCCCGGGGCGCCTCCCGCAGTGCCGCCGCGACGGTGGCCCGTGCTCTGGCGGCGCTGCCCGCGGCATCGGCGGTCGGGGAAGCGGCTGTGAGTGCTCGCTACGACCTGGGTGCCGGCAGCGATCGCGCCTATAACGACGCGGCCCTGTTGAAGCGCAAGACCGCCACCATCGAAGGCGTGCTGTTCCAGGACGGCAACTACGATGGCATCAACCAGGCCGACGAGCCGAAGCTGGCGGGCAAGCACGTGTACCTGCGGGCCTGGGGCCTCAAGCTGGTGGCCGACGACCAGTGCGCCTGCGATGATCCCGCTGCCGGCGACGAGGGATCGTGGCCGGCAGCGGCGGGTGCCATCGAGGCCCGGGATGCCGCGGGCCAGCCCATGGCCGGCTACCATTACGAATGGGTGCCCGAGCCCAACGGCACCGTGCGGGCCATCACCGACGCCGAGGGTCGCTTCGCCTTCGACGACCTGCCCGCGGCGACGCGCAACGTGAAGGCGGGCAACGACGAGGGCAACGATGACGTGCTCGTGACCGACGACTGGGACGAGTGGTATCTGCTCGGCTATACGTTGCAGGTGGAGGGCCGCGCGGGCCAGGACGGCACCGTGCGCGGCATGCCGGTGACTCGCCTGCTATCCGATGACGGCGACGAGCCGGTGAGCGCGGCGGCCTCCAAGGTGCACCGTCCCGGGGATGCGGCTGTGCTGAATGATCGCCTTGCAAACGATGCCGGCTACAGCGAAGACTACTACGCCATCACCTTGAGCGAGGTGAACGCCCAGGATGAGGAGAAGTCGGTGCTCGACGGCCGCTTGGTTCTGGCCGATCGGGCGACGACCGAGGCCGATCCGGTGGGTGCGACGGATCCCGCGTACTACGTGGGAGCCAACGGCATGGCTTTCGACCTGTCCACCATTCGCGATGCCGACTGCATGAACGGCGGCTTCGGCCCCTTCGGCACGGCGGTCATCTCCGGCGTGGCATGGGACGATGCCAATTACGATGGTATTCGCAACTACAAGGTCATCGGCGGTGAGACGGAGGAAGGTGGCTCGGGACAGGACGGCGTCGTCCCGGGCGAGGACGATGCCGCCGGCGATGGGGCCAACGGCGAGGGTGAGGAGAACGGCGACGCGGGCGAGGGCGACGACGGCGAGGAGCCGGGCACGCTCGTTCCCCTGGAAGACCCGCTTGTGGGCGAGACGATCTACCTGACTCAGGAGTACTACGATCCCCACGCTGCAGGCGGGGCCGGGGCGTGGGTGCACAACCCGGCCTTCGGCAATCCGGTGGACGATCCCCACCCGGGCGACCTGACTGCTACCGACAGCTCCGTGAGCGTGCGCCACGTGACTGACAACACCCAATACTCCATCGAGGGCTTCGGGTACACCGACGGGAACGGCGACTGGCAGCCGCTGTGGCTCGCCGATGCGGAAGATGCCGACTTCGTCACGGTATTCCCCTGGGAGGACAAGTATCCGGGCCGCTTCCGCGACGGCATGACCGTGACGGCTCTCGATGGAACGACCCACACCATCGAGATCAGGCCGAACACCCAGTACGGCGTTATCTGCCGCCAGCAGGATCGGGACGGCAACCTGGTGACGAGCCAGCAGCCCTTCTACGTGGCCACCCGCGGGGCCACGGCGGTGGCTGGCGTACCCTTTGCCGAGGGCGATGTGGATGTGACTGCCGCAGCGGTTACCTTCACGGAGCGCGAGGGATGGTGGAAGGAGGTCGGCGACGACGCCATTGCCGACGTTGAAGCCGGTCCCGCCTGGGACGGCTGGGAGTACGCAGCGGTCCCCGAGGGAGCCACGGCAGCTGAGATCGCGGCCCACGGCTCCTGGGCGGTAGCCGACGAGGCCGGAATCGTCTCCATCGAGGGCCTGGCCCAGCGCACGGGTTACCAGCTGGTGGCCCGTCTGAGGACGGCCGGCGACCCGACCGATTCCGAGGGATCCGAGGCCTCCCGGATCGCAGCGACCCGCGCTCGTGACGCCGTGATCTTCCCCGATCCCGACGGAACCGAGGTATGGGCCGTGCGCACCCCTGCCGATAAGGTGGGCGACTCCAACGGCTATCTGCCCGAGGGCTTGCCCGACACCCCCGAGAACCGCCAGGGTTCCGTGAAGCCGGCGCCTCCCGGGTCGCTCTCCACCACCACCGGTGCCGATGGCGGCTACCGCTTCGGCGCCCTCCAGTGCTACGTGCAGAAGGACGCGGCGGGCGATTTGGTGGATTACGGGGTGCCCGGTGCCGCCGACGAGGTGTTCCAGACGCGCTACCGCGTCTACATGGCAGAGCTGAACAACGGCTATGTGATGTCCCGCTTCCATGTGGGCGGCCCCGATTCCGACCTCACCCGCAGCGAGGAGGGGGCGCTTACCCTGCGCCAGGCCATCACCTATCGCAATGGCATGACCATCGACGATGGCTATGCCTACCTGAGCCGCGAGAGCACTAACAAGCCGGATTCCGTGTTCGGTTCCCAGTACGATGACGATGCCGATGACAAGAAGGTGGCATTCGACGTGCCCGCTCCCAGTGGCACGGTGCTCGACGCCGGCGCGAAGGCCCCGAATCTGAATACCGTTTCCGGTACCGTGTGGAACGACGGCAACCGCAACGGGCTGCGCGAGGAAGGAGAGGCCGGCATCACCGGCGCCACGGTGGAGCTGACCCGTTACTGGTATGACGGGGAAGAGGACCAGTGGGTCTTCGACCGCGACTTCAACCGCCTTGTGGACGCCCAGGGCAATGTGGTGCAGCCGGGCGGCGCCACGGTGTATCTCTCCGCCGAGGAGCAGGCCAGCACCTGCCGGGTGGTGACCACCGGCCGTTTCGAGCGCCGCGTGAAAGATTTCCTCGGCGAGGAGCAGGTCATCGAGTATCCCCAGGGCTACTACGAATTCAACGACTTGCCCGCCACGGAGGTGCGCGTCATCGGCAATGCCGAGCAGACGGTGGTCTACGGCTACCGCGTGAACGTGGTGGATATGCCGCGCGGCTTCGCCGTGACGGGTCTGAACAACGGCGAGGACATCGAGACCGACTCCGATCTCGACGAGGCCACGACGCGCCTCGATCCCGAGGGCGAGGTGGCTGTGGACGGTCTTATGGTGCTCGCCATGGCCGCCGACGATGCCGATGCCGAGGAGTCCAAGGTGGACGGCCCCGATGGGCTGCGCTGGTCCACGCTCGGGTCGCGGTCGAGCCACTTCAACGATGCCGGCCTCATTCCCTTCGCGGGCACGAGCGTGAGCGGCTGGGTGTGGAAGGACGCCGACAAAGACGGCCTCCAGGCCGAAGACGACGAGCTCGTGATCGATGCAGAAGTGGTGTTGGAGCGCTCGGTGGCCACCTTCGCCGATGCGGTCGATGCGGGCTGGATGAGCCGTATCACCGACGGTGCGCCGGGCAGCGACCTGGATGCTGAGGGCAACCCGCTCCAGGAAACGAAGCGCTACTTGGATATCGCCTGGATCGTGGACGGCGCGGAGCCGCCTGTGGAAGAGCCGCCCGTTTCGGGCGGGGACGAGGTTCCCGGCAGTCCCGATGAGGACGAGGACGAGAGCCCGGTTGATCCCGATGGCGGCAACAGCGAGGGTAGCGCTGATTCCGAGGGAGACACCGGTTCCGGCGGCGATCCCGCAGAAGGGGCCGACGGGGACGATGCGGCTGATGAGCCGGCGTACGTGACGGCCCTGACGTGGGTGACCCGGGTGTACGGCCTCGACGACGGGGCCGATGGCACGGGCGACGGTGATGCCGGCGACGGCGGCAGCGATGCCCCGAGTGGGGACGCCTCTGGCGGTGATGCCGGCGACGGCGTCCCGGGCGGAAGTGATGCCGATAACCCAGACGATGGCAACGCCGACGACGGGGAGGGTCAGGCCGCAGCGCGGCTCAAGAAGCTGCTGGCCATGGATGTGCCCGACCCAGCGGCCGGCCTCGACCGCAACCAGGATGACGGCGTGCTCTCCGAGGGCATCTGGGAGCGGGTGGCCGCGACCAAGACCGACTTGGAGGGCGGCTATTCCTTCGTCGGCCTGCCGGCGGTGGATGGCTATGGTCGTCCCTATGTGTATCGCGTGCGCATGGAAAAACCGACGGATGCGGAATGGGTGCCGCTGAATGTGGGCGAGGACGACAACCTCGACAACGATGTGGCCCATATGAACCTGCGTGGTGAGGATGTGGACGACAACGTGGGCATCAGTGAGCCGCTCGGCGTGCTGAGCCCGCGGGGCGCTCCCAATGCCTACGGCGTCGCCTACCAGGTGCTCGCGCCCCAGCAGTGGACGCGCGATGCTGGACGGGCCGTGGATCCGGGCTACTACGTGGAGCCTGATCCTGTTCCCGATCCTGGAGAGGAAGATGACTGGATGACGGAGATCTTCCAGAAGGACTGGCTGGCGAAGGTGACGCACAAGTTGCTGCCCCAGACCGGTGATCCTGCCTCGCTGCTGCGTCTCATCCTGGCATCCCTGGCAGGGCTTGCGGCCATGATGCTCGTTCTCTCGCTGCTGCGTCGCCGTGAAGAGGAGGAGCCTGAGCGGTGGGTGGATATCACCATCTAGGGCGCCGGGCCCGTTTCGGACGGAGCAGCCGGCTGATCGTCTAGATTAAGCGAGGAGGGGAGCGGTCCTGAGGGCCGCTCCCCGCTTTATGGGGTATTCTTGGCTTGGAGCATATTCCGTGCCTTGTTCCCGTGTTTTGAAAAGGAGGCCACTGTGGCCGATTTGCTTTCCCCCGATGATGAGCGTCCGGGTATTTCGCCCGCGCAGCCCCTTTCAGGCCTGCCATCGACATCCTCGGCCGCCGCGGCTGCCGCTTCTGACTCTGCGATCGCCCCCTCGGCCCTCCTATCGGGCGGCACTGACGGGGGTCTGCCCGTCATGCCTCCGATGGCCTCCGATGGTGCCGACAGTGCCAACGGCGGGGCTCCGGTCGAGGCGGTGGCGGGTGCTGAGGCGGTGGCGGGTGCTGAGGCTGCGGCGGGCGCCGCGGAAGCCAAGGTCGAGGCTCCGGCAGCCGTTCGGGCCGATGAGGGCCGTGCGCCGCGTCCGGCTTTGCTGGCAGCCTTGGTGGGGCTGGTGGCGGTCATCGCGTGCGTGGTGGCGGTGCCGCTGCTTCTGGGCCGCATGGCGCCGTCGAATCCAGCGGAGGCCCCGGCAGTAGAGACTTCGGCCGGGGAGAGCGCCGAGGTCGCGGCCGACGGAGATGCGGCACCCGAGAGCGATGGGAGCCTCGGGGGTGTCGCATCCGAGGGCGATGGCCAGGCTGTCGCGGAAGGCGCGGCCGAAGGTGGCGAGGAGGTGCCCACGGCGGGGCCCATCGTTTCCGAGGGTGCTGGCTATGCCTTCGCCGATGATCTGCTCGCGGCTGTTACCCCGGGTCTGAACCGGGCCCTTGCCGCGCCGGACGATCCGTCGGCTCAGGCCCAGTGGGTGCGCAGCGCCCTGAGCTTTCTGCCGGCCGACTACCTGAGCGCCTGGTCCGCATCGCTTGGCGCCGATTCTCCCGCGGCTCTCATCGAGCGCCTGGCCGATCCCGAGGTGGCCGCCTTGGCTGCGACGCTGGCCCCCGAGGGCTTTGCCCTTGTACAGGGCGAGGCCTGCTCGCCGGAAGAGGTCCGATCCCTCGAGGCCCGCTTCAAAGATGTCGGACTCGAGCGCTTCCTCCAGGCCGCCTATGTGGTGAACGCCCAGCCGACGGCCGCCGGCGCTGCGGGCGAGGGCGGCGCTGCTCCCGAGGCCGAGGATTCCGCTTCCGCCGCGGAGGGGGCCGGCGCCTCTGACGCTGCTGCCAGCGAAGCCCCCGAGGCCTTCCCCACGGCCTATCGCATTATCAAGATCAATGACGCCTGGTATCTCGCCCCCAGCATATTCTCCCTCTAGTTCCGCACTTCCATACCCCGAGAAAGGCCCGCTATGCTCTTCGCCGACATTGACATCCTCGATGAGAACCTTGCCGTGCAGCCCCATCGTTGGGTGGGAGTTCGCGACGGCCGCATCGCCTTTGTGAGCGAGGAGGCCCCCGAGCGGGCCGTCGCCGCCACGTTTGGGGAGGTCTACCATGGCCGCGGCAAGCTGCTCATGCCGGCGCTCTACAACGCCCACGCCCATTCCCCCATGACGCTTTTGCGCGGTTTCGCCGAGAACCTGCCGCTTCAGCGCTGGCTTGAGGAGAAGTGCTTCCCCTTCGAAGCCAAGATGACCGCTGAGGACTGCTACTGGGGCACGGTCCTCGCCTGCGCTGAGATGGCCCGCTATGGCGTGGTGAGCTTCTCGGACATGTACTACGCCAGCGAGGAGCGCGCTCGCGCGGTGCTGGAGGCGGGCATGAAGGCTAATATGTGCGAGGGCCTCGTGGCCTTCGAGGAAAAGCCCTACGCGGAGTATCCCATCTGCGCCCAGATGGAGGCTCTGGTAGCCGATTGGCACGGGGCCGGTGACGGGCGCATTCGCATCGACTACAACATCCATTCCGAGTACCTGTCCACGGAAACAGTGTGCCGCGACATCCTGGACATCGTGCGCGGCACCGACCTGCGGCTGCACATTCATCTCTCGGAAACCGAGAAGGAGGTGCGCGAGTGCCGCGAGCGTCACGGTGGCCTCTCGCCGGTGGAGTACTTCGATCGCATCGGCATCTTCGACGTGCCGGTGACAGCGGCCCATTGCGTGTGGGTCGATGAGACCGACCTGGATATCCTCCAGGCTCGTGGTGTGTTCGTGGCCAACAACCCGGCGTCCAATCTGAAGCTCGGCAGCGGCTTCGCCCCCATTCCCGAGATGCTGCGCCGGGGTATGAACGTGTGCCTGGGCTCTGACGGTATGGCGTCGAACAACAACCACAACCTGTTCCACGATATGTACCTCCAGGCGCTCATCTACAAGGGGGCGACCCTGGATCCCACGGCCGTGACCCCCCAGCAGGCCCTTGCTGCAGCTACGCGGGTCGGCGCCCGATCCCAGGGGCGCGACGATTGCGGTGTCGTGGCCGAGGGCATGCGCGCAGATCTGTGCGTGCTGGACACGACCGGCCCCCAGTGGTGCCCGGCGCCCGATCCCGTGTACAACCTCGTGTACGCTGGCGACGGCTCCGACGTGGTGCTCACTTTGTGCGACGGCCAGGTCATCTACCGGGCCGACGGCCATTCGGCGGGTTCTGAGGGGCAATGGCCCACTATCGACCTGGAGCGGGCCAAGGCCGAGTGCGCCGCCCGCACCGCCCGCATCATCGGGGAGTTGTAGGGACGCGCGTCGGTTCGGGCGGGCGCGCCGT
Source organism: Adlercreutzia muris (assembly GCF_008831045.1). Taxonomy (GTDB): domain Bacteria; phylum Actinomycetota; class Coriobacteriia; order Coriobacteriales; family Eggerthellaceae; genus Adlercreutzia; species Adlercreutzia muris. The sequence goes on along the minus strand of NZ_WAJS01000002.1, from coordinate 113,103 downwards.
CGGCTCGGGCGGGCGCGCCGTCGGCTCGATGCGCGCCCTTCGCGCGGGCGCCCACCCCATTACAGTAGGAGCCGTCCAACAGGGCGGCTTTCTTTGTCTTTTGGCGCAAGGGGACTACGATGGGTGCGGCCGGGCCGCAGGGGCGGTCGGTTGTGCAGCTCCCCCGGATCTGCCGCCGCTACGTTCCCGGTGAGGCAGGCTCGATGCGCGCCCTTCGCGCGGGCGTCCGCCCCCCCCCTGGCTTGCCGTGCGGGAAAGCCGATTGGTCGCGCCGTGCGGGAAAGCCGATTGGTCGCGCGGCGCGCGCAGGGAGGGGCGATTTCGGGGGGCGGTGACGCTAGGAGAGGGTCGGCGGTAATGGTGCCCTGAGCTTGCGCCCGTTCGTTCCGAACGGGCATTTGTGTTGCGCCTCTTCCCAGCTCGCATTCTCTAAGTCCGCATCGTCGTTCGGGCCGTGCCCCTGAGGTGTTCTTGCTCTGCTTGGGCGCGAGTCTCCCTCTGTTCAAAAAAGCGAACCGCGAAGCACCAAATACCCCTTTTCCGACATTGTCGGAGGAAAAACTGTCGCAAAGGGGCTGTTTGGTGCTTCGCAAACGCTCACCTACGCTCTTCACCTTCCTCTGAACAGGGCATTTGAGCAGTCTGAGGGTCGGAAAGCCCTTTTTGGGCATCACAAAGAGCACCAAACACCCCTTTTGTGACAAGTTTGAGCCAAAGTGCGCCGCAAAGCCGCTGTTTGGATACATGGCCCGCCACAAAACCGCTGTTTGGATACATGGCCCGCCGCAAAGCCGTTGTATGGGTACATGGCTCGTCCCACGTCCTGTCTTCCCCGCTTTTCTTTCCCGTCTGCTGCGGCTCTTCCCACCTTCAGAGCCCCTTGCCGCCCTTTTTCTCAAGAGAGTCGAGCTCTGGTCTTTTCGCTCGGGGGCGCCTGAGATCCACTTTCGCGGCTCCCTTCCACAAGTCGTTCCCCGTGAGTACCTGCTCTTCCAGCCTCTCCTTGTTCTTCGTCTTATTCTCGCTCGCAGTCCTCTGCTCGCTCGGGCAATCCGCCGCCTTCGCACCCCCTGTTCGCGGGAGGGGGATGGTGCCGATCGAGTGGCAATACCTGCGATGGTGTTGGCAAGGTGCTCGGGTGGCACCTATCGGAGAAGCCCCAGTGTTTTCCAGAGCGTGATCTGACGAGCTCGGTGATTGCGCGTTCGGATGCGAAGGGGGCGACCGAGGGCTTTGGCTATGATGGCGGCCACTTTGTCCATCTCGTCGAGACTGCGCAACTGCCGGCTGGTGAGTGTGATGACGCGATAGCCCATCTCCTCGAGGGTCGTGCGTTTGACGGCATCGTAGTAGTGCTGGCTCGATGTCAGGTGGAATGCGTCGCTGTCATATTCCACGATGAGGCGTTGGGCTGGCCAGCAGAGGTCGGCGACATAATAGCGCTTTGCCGCTGCAGGCTGTCCGCGCCGGGTAACATCGATGCGCTGATTGAGCAGAGGCCGCAGGAGTCCGTACCCGCCGTGATGGGTGGGCAGCGCGAGAGCGAGAGCGCTGGCGAGCTCGCGCGGGGAGGCGCCGCGCGGCAGCATCCAGGGAACGGCACTGCGCACGGCGATGCAGCCTGCCAAATCTCTGTGAGTTCGGCTGAGGCGTTCCACGGCGCCGGGGGAGGTGAGAGGCTCCCTTCCTGTGAGGTGCCCGTCGCGGGTTATGGCGAATGCGCCGCAGAGCGCCGATCCCTTGAGGGCGATGCGGGGCAGATCGAACCCTCGACTCCCTTGGATGAGCGCGATCTCGGGTGGGGGCGCAAAGACATCGCCGGTTATGGGCACCACAAGTCCCTCCCGAAGGGATGGGGGTGCAACATGGCAGTGGGCGCAGCGTTGACGCCGATCGCGCTCTTCGGCCACCGTGAAATGGAGCGGCTCCGTCAGAAAGGGGAACTGTTCTTGAAGGGCACCGACGGTGGCTGTATAGGGGACGAGTGAGTGGCGACTGGCCGCGGCGAACGTCACCGCTTCCGAGGGAAGGGCGGTGCAGTGCTCATAGAATTCCAAGGCGGTGGGGCCGAAGAGGAGGAGTTTGGGCATGGGGATCCTTTCGGGGGGGGGATGCTCCGGCGTAGAGGCTCGCAGCCGTACGGGGGGGGGTGCTCTGGCGCAGAGGCTCGCAGCCGTACGGGGGATGCCCTAGCGTAGAGGCTCGCAGCCGTACTTTTGTCGTGGGAATGTCGCACGGGGGTCGCGCCGCGTACCGTTGCCGCGTCGCCCGCAGTCTCGCGCAAACCTCGCCTCCGTCCCTTCCCAAGACCCTGTGCGGCCTCGCTCACGTCTCGTTGCATCGCGCCCCTGTAGCGTTGCGGCTTGCCCTGCGCCTATCGCCTTCGTCCCGCCCTCCTCTGCTCTCTGGCCCCGCGATTTTCCGGGGTACCGCTCCTTGTCGCGTCGGCCCCGCTCTCTCGGGAGCGCCGAAAAGTTGGGGAAAATATCGGGCAGGTGCGGGCTGTGGGAGCCAAGGGTTTTGCTAAGATGAATCCAACGCCAAATTGCCGCTCGCCGGTTGAAGAGAGCCGCTCGCTGTCACGCTGTCAGTAAGCGGAGGAGTTGGCGGATGCCGTAGAAGGGCGACGGGAGCATCGGGGCGAGGCCCCTGTTTCTGCTCGTCGGGGGCTTCCGTGCAGTCTGGGGCGTGCGACAGAAAGGTACTCGCCTGCGGTGGGGCCTGAGCCCGCGCCGCTTGGGAATGCCCGCGCACCCGGCGCGGGCGCCCTCTATCTGGAAGGCAGGTGGTCGCTCATGGCAGCTCCGGCTCCCGAACACGTCAGAAACATCGTTCTTGTGGGACAGGATGGCGCCGGCAAGACCTCACTGGCCGAGGCCATGCTCTTCGTTTCCGGCAAGACCCCGCGCATGGGCACCACCCATGACGGCAAGTCCTACCTCGATTACGACCCCGAGGAGATCAAGCGCAAGTTCACCATTTCCACCTCCATTGCGCCCATCCCCTACAAGGACTACAAGATCAACGTGCTGGACACCTCCGGCCACCCCGACTTCATCGGCGACACCCTGGCCACCATGCAGGCCGCCGAAATGGCTCTGTTCGTCGTGGATGCCGTGGACGGTCCCCAGGTCATGACCGGGAAGCTGTGGCGCGAGGCCGAGGACATGCGTCTGTCCCGCGCCGTGTACATCAACCACATCGACCGCGAAGGGGCCGACTTCGATACCGCCATGGCGCTGCTGCACGCGCGCTTTGGCGGACGTTTGGGCGCCGTGACCATTCCCATCGGCCAGGGCCCCGATTTTGCGGGCGTCATCGACATCATCCGCATGAAGGCTCGCTACTTCGAGCCGGGCGGCACCGCCGAGCGCGTGGAAGACGTGGACAGCCTGCCGGCGAAGTACCAGGAAGAGGCCCGCATCGCCCGCGACAAGCTGTGCGATCTGGTGGCCGAGGCCGACGATGAGCTCATGATGAAGTACCTCGATGGCACCGAGCAGCTCACCCAAGAGGAGCTGGAGAGCCTGCTCGACAAAGCCATCGCCCAGGAGCTTGTCATTCCCGTGTTCGTGGGAAGCACCATCATCATGCAGGGTGTGCAGGGGCTCATGGAGGACATCTGCACCTACTTCCCGCACCCGCGCAGCCACGGCCGCTTCCAGATGGCCGACGACGTCACCGTGCGCATCGACGAGACGAAGCCTCCCTGCGCCTTCGCCTTCAAGACCGTCTCCGACCCGTTCGTGGGGCGCCTTACCTTCCTGAAGGTCATCTCCGGCTACCTGGAGCCCGGTCTGGAGCTCGTGTGCGGGCGCACGGGCAAGAAGGAGCGCCTGGGCAAGATCCAAGTGATGATGGGCAAAGAAGCCATGGACGTGAAGAGCGCGAAGGCCGGCGACATCGTGGTGGTGCCGAAGCTGAATGACGTGCGCGCGGGCGATACCCTGTCCTGCGAGGGCACCATCGCCATCGAGCCGCTGCCCCTGCCCGAGCCGCTGTACCCGGTTGCCATCGAGGCGGTGTCGAAGAAGGAGGAGGACAAGCTCGGCACCTTCCTCGCCCGTGCCGCCGAGGCCGATCCCACCATCCGCATCACCCGCGACGAGGACACGCACCAGACCATCATTCACGCCATGGGCGAGGCCCAGGTGGACATGCTGCTTGCCCGCCTGCGCGACCAGTCCGGGGTTGAGGCGCGTCTCGTGCCCGTGCGCATTCCCTATCGCGAGACCATCACCAAGGGCGCCGAGGCCCAGGGTCGCCATAAGAAGCAGACCGGCGGCGCCGGCCAGTTCGGCGACTGCTGGCTGCGGCTGGCTCCCATTCCCGGCGAGGGCTACGAGTTCGTGGACGAGATCAAGGGCGGCGCCATCCCGAACGGTCTCATCCCCGCCGTGGACAAGGGCGTGCGCGAGGCCATGGAGGAGGGCTTCCTCGCGGGATACCCCATGGTGGATATTAAGTGCACGGTGTTCGATGGGTCGTACCATTCCGTCGACTCCAACGAGATGGCCTTCAAGACCGCCGCGCGCATCGGCTTCCGCGCCTGCTGCGAGCAGGCCGGCCCTATCATCCTGGAGCCCTGGGCCACCATGGAAGTGACCGTGGGGGAGGAGTACGCCGGCACCATCATGGGCGACATCTCCACCCGTCGCGGCCGCATCGTCGGCACCGATGCCGGTTTCGCGGCCGGCGAGACCATCATTAAGATGCGCGCTCCCTACGCCGAGGTGATCAACTACACCAAGGACCTGCGGTCCATGACCCGCGGATCGGGCTCCTACAGCCTTACGCTAGAGGGCTACGAGGCAGCTCCCGCCGACGTAACCAAGAAGCTCGTAGAAGCCTACGAGGCAGCACGGGCCGCGGGGAACTAACTTGTTCGCAACAGGGGTCGGGTGCCTTGTCGCGCTCCGACCCCTGCTCTGAAACACGTCTCCTACATTCTTTTGTGACGGACTTCTTTCAGAATTCCCTTTTTGAACATCGACCAACTCCCGAAGAATTTTTCGTCAGTGGCCGTCGCTTCATTGACAGCGTATTTGAGCGCGGTAAATTCTATGGTACAGATATAGTCAGCCACTTGAGCAAGGCGATAATCGGTCGGGTTTGTGGACTTATAAGCGATGGCGTTCTTTGACAAGGCGTAGTCAATGGCCTTATGGAGCGCGTCGGCGATGGATCGCTGCCCGTTGTCGTAGTAAATCTTGATAGTGTCGAACTGCTGAAAGTACGCGAGGTTGTCAAACAGCAGGTCAATGAGTGCGCGGCGCATGGCGCGTTCGATGTCTTCAGGCGATCGGTGCTCCCGGGTTTTTACCGAAAATACCCAGTATTTGATTGGTAGATGCCTGAAAAACACACGAAACGAGGACAGCATCTTCTTGCGGGTTTCCGGTGTGAGACTCTTGTACTCGTCTTTGCCGTAGAGGAGCGGCGAGGCGTGAAACGCAAGATCGGGAAGACCTTTGTCGACTAGAGCGCGCTCATAGCGGGTGATGGAATTCACGATCGAATCGCTTTGATCGTGAATGACGAGTGTCAGCAGGTAGTAGCGGCTGTCCAGTGCGTCGCTGCCCGATTCGTCGCAGAAAAGGCTGAGTTCGAGGGGCATGGGGCCTCCTTGAGATAGCAAAAAGCCGGGGAAAACGTCCCCGGCACTTGGTAGCCCTCTTTGCGAAAGCCAGTTACTTTATAGCATCTGATCGGCGTGCTGGCAAGCCTTCTGCTGCTATTGAGCCAGAGCGGTGACCGCGTAGTCAAACTTAGGCGATGTCATGGGCGTGGTGGCGCTTTGCAGTGAATGGTTTGCAGAAGGTGGCATCTTCATCTGCCGCGGCCGCATTGCGGGGCACCGACGCCGGTCTTGCCGCCGACGAGACGGTCATCGAGATGCGCGCCCTGCGCCGAGGTGATCATCCACACGAAGGATCTGCGGCCCATGATGCGCGGTAGCGGCTCCTATGCTTTCACGTTGGAGGACCGAGAGACCTCTCGCGCCGCTTGGAACTAACAGGGCTGTGCAATCGGGCGGATTTCGACGCTCTGCAGACGGTCTGCACATCTTCATAGAGGGGTCCTCGTCTTTCTTGCGGCAATGTTCGCGGGTGCCGACATCTCGCCACCTCCGACCTTGTGCAGCGGTTCCGTTGGGCCATTTCCAATGTTTCGCTCGTGCAGTGCTAATGAGTATTATTTTGCTAGAGCTATAGAGGCGGAGCTTCGTCCCAAAGGGCCTCTCCAAGAGGTGTTATGTTGTGGCGAGAGGATGGGTCGTGCTTTCGGCTTGGGATAAAGACGCAGCTGCAGTTATTCGCTAGAATGATGCAAAGGTATTTATGGATGCGAATAGGAGCGAACTCGAGAGCGAAAGGCTGGTCATCGTGAAACGACGTTGCATCAAAATCGCCCTGGCACTCTTATTGTCCTGCGGGCTATTCTGCTTGCCTGGTTGCGAGTCTGGGTCAGAAAGCTTGAGGGGAGCAATGGAGGAGAAGGAGAGCGCGGAGAATATCGGAGCAGGAGGCTCAGAGGCAGATGAGGAGTCTTCAGGCGAAATTATGATGCCCGAAGACGCTTCAAGCTACGTTGGTTCCGAATGGACGGTCAAGGCCCTATGTGACTATTTTGAAGGACTGGGGTTTACAGATATCAGCACCGTTCCCTGTGGGCCAGATGATGAAAACTATGGGATGTTGATCCAAGAATTATCTATCGATGATGGCCTATTCGGCTCTGGACAATGGAAGGCCGGAGAGAGCTTTTCCCGAGACGCAACAATAACAATTTATTACAATGAATGCCCTGTATTGACTACTGATAACTGCTCAGATTTCGCCGATATCCTATCAGATAAGGATGCGGATTATATGTCCTTTGCGGAGGAGTACGATGGACGATATGTGGAATTTGAAGCGTATGTGTTAAGCCACATTACCTATGATGGCGGCACTAGCCACATCATTGACGTGGTAAGCGGAGATTATGACGGCATAGACGATCTGGGTATTTCAGAGGAAGAAAGCGTTGACGGATCAGTCGTTCGAATAGGAGATCGTTCCTGGGACAATGATATCGATGAAAGCGTTGAAGAGGGCCAAAACGTGGTAGTTAGTGGGAAAATCGATGCATCGTGGAGCGGATACAACAAACAACTCTACATCGAGTGCTTGTCTTTGAAGAAGCGATAAGCCTATGCTCGTAGCTCATTTGCGCGAGCGGCAACGTTGGCTGTCGAATATCAAGCGGATCGGGAGGGGATTTCTCGGTCCGCTTTTTGTTTGAACAAAGCCCTGCTCCAGGCCCATTTTCCAGAAAATTTCCATGGCTGCTAAAAATTTTTCTTGACTCGGACTTCGCGCAGTAGTAATTTAGCGGATTGCAACTTTTTGCAGATTTGCGATGGACGTGAAGGAGGAACAGCCTCGTGGCTCAAGGAAAAAAATCCGCTCCCACCAGCCTTTACAGGGATCGCCGAAGCTTTGCGAAGATTCCGGACGTTATGGACGTCCCGAACCTGATCGCTATCCAGACGGAAAGTTTCGAGTGGTTCAAGAATGAGGGCTTGGCTCAGGCCTTCGCCGACGTGTGCCCCATTGAGAACAATACGGGCGACATGTGTGTCGAGTTCGGCAAGCATGAGTTCGGCGAGCCTAAGTACACGGTGGATGAATGCAAGGAGAAGGACGTCTCCTACCAGGCTCCGCTCTTCGTGGAGATTCGCTTCATCAACCGCGAGACCGGCGAGATCAAAGAGCAGGAAGTGTTCATGGGCGACTTCCCGCTCATGACTCCTCGCGGCACCTTCATCATCAACGGCACCGAGCGCGTTGTGGTGTCTCAGCTCGTGCGCAGCCCGGGCGTGTACTTCGCCGCCGAGCGCGACAAGACCTCCGACAAGACCATCTACAACGCGAAGGTCATCCCTTCCCGAGGTGCGTGGCTCGAGTTCGAGACCGACAAGCGCGACCTGCTGAGTGTGCGCATCGACCGTAAGCGCAAGCAGCCGGCCACTCTGCTCGTGCGCGCCCTCGGCCTGGCCGAGACCCGCGAGGAGATCATCGAGCTGCTCGGAAGCTCCGAGATGGTGCTGCGCACTCTGGATCGCGACCCCGCTACCACCAAGGAAGAGTCGCTCATCGAGCTGTACAAGCGCTTCCGTCCCGGCGAGCCGCCCACCATCGACAGCGCCCGCACGCTCTTGGAGGGCCTGTTCTTCAACCCGCAGCGCTATGACCTGGCCAAGGTCGGCCGCTACAAGATGGACAAGAAGCTCGGATTTGCCCCCGAGGAGAACGACTCCTCCGTGCTGACCGATGAGGACATCATCCGCACGATGCGCTACATCATCGGCCTGCACAACGGCGACGAGGGCTTCGCCACCGACGACATCGACCACTTCGGCAACCGTCGCATCCGCTCCGTGGGCGAGCTGATCCAGAACCAGTTCCGCATCGGTCTGTCCCGTATGGAGCGCGTGGTGCGCGAGCGCATGTCCATGCAGGAGCCCGACGAGATCACGCCGCAGTCCCTCGTGAACATCCGCCCCATTGTGGCCGCCATCAAGGAGTTCTTCGGTTCCTCCCAGCTGTCCCAGTTCATGGACCAGACGAACCCCGCCGCCGGTATCACCCACAAGCGCCGTCTGTCGGCTCTGGGCCCGGGCGGTCTGTCCCGCGAGCGCGCCGGCTTCGAGGTGCGCGACGTGCACACCTCCCACTACGGCCGCATGTGCCCCATCGAGACTCCTGAAGGCCCGAACATCGGCCTGATCGGCTCCCTGGCCGCCTACGGCCGCATCAACCCCTACGGCTTCATCGAGACGCCCTACCGCCGCGTGATCGACGGCAAGGTGACCGACGAGATCGACTACCTGACCGCCGATGAGGAAGAGAACTTCACCATCGCCCAGGCCAACGACTTGTTCGACCTGGAAACCCGCGAGTTCGGCTACACCGACGAGGACGGCGTGTTCCACAAGTCCGCCCGCGTGCTCGCCCGTACCACCGACACCAACGGCGTGTTCGGCGAGGCCATGGACGTGCCGCCCGAGCAGGTGAACTACATGGACGTCTCTCCGCGCCAGATGACGTCGGTGGCTACCTCGCTCATTCCCTTCCTCGAGCACGACGACGCCAACCGCGCCCTCATGGGCTCGAACATGCAGCGTCAGGCCGTGCCGCTGCTGCGTCCCACGGCCCCGCTCGTGGGTACTGGCATCGAGCACCGCATTGCCGTGGACTCCGGCGAGATCCTCGTGGCCCAGCGTCCCGGCGTGGTGGACTACGTGGATGGCCAGACCATCATCATCCTGAACGACGAGGGCGAGTACGACGAGTACCTCATCCCCAAGTTCCAGCGCTCCAACCAGTCCGGCTGCATCAACCACCGCCCCATCGTTCGCAAGGGCGACGAGGTGTGCGCCGGCGACGTGCTGGCTGACGGCCCCTCCTGCGACGGCGGCGAGCTGGCCCTCGGCCAGAACCTCATGATCGCCTACATGCCCTGGGAAGGCTACAACTACGAGGACGCCATCATCGTGTCCGAGCGCGTGGTGTCCGAGGACCTGCTGACCTCCATCCACATCTCCGAGTACGAGATCGATGCGCGCGACACGAAGCTGGGCCCCGAGGAGATCACCCGCGAGATCCCGAACATCTCCGAGGACATGATTTCGGATCTGGACGCCGACGGCATCATCCGCGTGGGCGCCGAGGTGTTCCCGGGCGATGTGCTCGTGGGCAAGGTCACCCCGAAGGGCGAGACCGAGCTCACCGCCGAGGAGCGCCTGCTGCGCGCCATCTTCGGCGAGAAGGCCCGCGAGGTGCGCGACACCTCGCTGAAGGTGCCTCATGGCTCCGGCGGCCGCGTCATCGGCATCTACCGCACGTCCCGCGAGGCCGGCGACGACTTGGCCCCCGGCGTGAACGAGCTCGTGCGCATCTACGTGGCCCAGAAGCGCAAGGTGCAGCAGGGCGACAAGCTGTCGGGCCGCCACGGCAACAAGGGCGTTATCTCCCGCGTGCTGCCCGTGGAGGACATGCCCTACCTCGCCGACGGCACCCCCATCGACGTCATCCTGAACCCGCTCGGCGTTCCCTCCCGTATGAACGTGGGCCAGCTTTTGGAGAACCACCTCGGCTGGGCCGCCAAGTGGGGCTGGTCCGACGCCGACGAGACCGATGAGGTCGTCGAGGGCCCCATCCACGTGGCTACGCCGGTGTTCGACGGCGCCACCGAGGAGGAGATCTCGGATGCCATCGAGAAGGCGAACCGCAACCTCATCAACATGAACCACGCCAAGTACGGCGACATGGCCCGCGACGAGCTGGTGCCCCAGCTGTCCCGCACCGGCAAGACCTGGCTCTACGACGGCCGCACCGGCGAGAAGTTCCGCGAGCCCATCACCGTCGGCCAGACCTACATCCTGAAGCTCGGCCACATGGTGGACGACAAGATCCATGCCCGCTCCACCGGCCCCTACAGCCTCATCACCCAGCAGCCCCTGGGCGGCAAGGCCCAGTTCGGCGGCCAGCGCTTCGGCGAGATGGAGGTGTGGGCCCTGTACGCCTACGGTGCCTCCAACGTGCTGCAGGAGATCCTGACCGTGAAGTCCGACGACACGTCGGGCCGTGTGAAGAGCTACGAGTCCATCGTGAAGGGCGAGAACATCCCGGCGCCCGAGGTGCCCGAGTCCTTCAAGGTGCTCGTGAAGGAAATGAAGTCGCTGTGCCTGAACATCGAGCTTGAGGGCCACGACATGCAGCCCATCAGCGAGGATGAGATCGACGCCATGGACGGCGACCAGGCCCTGTACGCCGCCCTGGCCGCTGATGCGAAGAAGACCGAAGACGAAGAGGCCAACGCCATCGACACCCTGGCCGCCGAGCTGGGCGATCTGATGAGCGGTCTTGAGTCCGACCTGAACACCGACCTCATCGGTGGCGGAGAGGAGGCCTAAATAATGACCGAGTTCGACGTCAACAATTTCGACGCCCTGCGCATCTCGCTCGCTTCCGCTGAGGATGTGCGCAGCTGGTCCCGCGGCGAGGTGAAGAAGCCCGAGACTATCAACTACCGCACCCTGAAGCCCGAGAAGGACGGCCTGTACTGCGAGAAGATCTTCGGTCCCACCAAGGACTGGGAGTGCGCCTGCGGCAAGTACAAGCGCGTGCGCTTCAAGGGCATCGTCTGCGAGCGCTGCGGCGTTGAGGTGACCCGCTCCAAGGTGCGCCGCGAGCGCATGGGCCACATCGAGCTGGCCGCGCCCGTGAGCCACATCTGGTACTTCAAGGGAAGCCCGTCCCGCTTGGGCTACCTCCTGGACATTCCGCCGAAGGAACTGGAGAAGGTGCTGTACTTCGCCAGCTCCATCATCACCTCGGTGGACAAGGAAGCCCGCGAGGAGGACGTGGACGACCTGCGCGACGAGTTGGCCGCCGACCTGGAGGAGCTGGACGCCGAGCGCGACCGCCTCATCGAGGCCACTCGCAAGCTGTCCACTGACTACGTGCCCGAGGAAGACGACTTCGTCGACGACCTCGATGACGACGAGCGCCTCACCCCCGAAGAGGTGGAAGAGGAGATCGCCGACATCTACGAGGAGTTCAACGAGCGCAAGGCCCTGCGCCAGGACGCCTTCGACGCCTTCCTGAAGATCGAGCCGAAGCAGCTCATCGCCGACGAGGCCCTCTACCGCGAGATGCGCGCCTGCTACCGCGACTACTTCACCGGCGGCATGGGCGCCGAATCGGTGCGCGACTTGCTCGACGCCATGGATCTGGAGGCCACCTCCGAGGAGTTGCGCGAGGTCATCGCCACGGGCAAGGGGCAGAAGCGCGCCAAGGCCGTGAAGCGCCTGAAGGTGGTGGACGCGTTCCTGAAGTCGGACAACAAGCCCTCCGACATGATCCTGGACGTGATCCCGGTCATCCCGCCCGACCTGCGCCCCATGGTGCAGCTGGACGGCGGCCGCTTCGCCACCTCCGACCTGAACGACCTGTACCGCCGCGTTATCAACCGCAACAACCGCCTGAAGCGCCTGCTGGACCTCGGTGCTCCCGAGATCATCATCAACAACGAGAAGCGCATGCTCCAGGAGGCGGTGGACTCGCTGTTCGACAACGGCCGTCGGGGACGCCCCGTCACGGGGCCGGGCAACCGCCCGCTGAAGTCCATCTCCGACATGCTCAAGGGCAAGCAGGGCCGCTTCCGCCAGAACCTGCTCGGCAAGCGCGTGGACTACTCCGGCCGTTCGGTTATCGTCGTGGGTCCCTCGCTCAAGCTGCACCAGTGCGGCCTGCCCCAGCAGATGGCCCTGGAGCTGTTCAAGCCCTTCGTCATGAAGCGCCTGGTGGAGCTGGAGTATGCTGCCAATATCAAGGCCGCCAAACGCGCCGTGGACCGCGGTGCCAGCTACGTGTGGGATGTGCTGGAAGAGGTCATCGTCGACCATCCGGTGCTCTTGAACCGCGCACCAACCCTGCACCGCCTGGGCATCCAGGCCTTCGAGCCGGTGCTCGTCGAGGGCAAGGCCATCAAGCTGCATCCGCTCGTGTGCACCGCCTTCAACGCCGACTTTGACGGCGACCAGATGGCCGTGCACGTGCCGCTCGGCGCCGAGGCCCAGGCCGAGGCCCGCGTGCTCATGCTGTCCTCTAACAACATCAAGTCCCCGGCCCACGGCCATCCGCTCACGGTGCCCACCCAGGACATGATCATCGGCCTGTACTACCTCACGGCCGTGCGCGACGGTTTCCCGGGCGAGGGCCGCGTGTTCATCGACCTGGATGATGCTCTGAACGCCTACGATGCCCGCGCCGATCTGGACCTTCAGGCCAAGATCTCGGTGCGCCTGCCCTACAACATGAAGGTGGCCACCGCGTTCAACACCTTCGAGGATCACAAGGAAGGCGAGCGCATCGAGACGAGCGTGGGCCGCATCATCTTCAACGACGTGCTGCCGCCGGACTACCCCTTCTTGAACTATGAGATGAACAAGAAGGAGATCAGCCGTCTGGTGGAGGACGTGACCAACACCTACGACCTGTCCGAGGTGCCGCCGATCCTCGACGGCCTGAAGGACGCGGGCTTCCACTATGCCACCCGCGCCGGCGTGACCGTGTCGGTCTACGATGCCACTATCCCGCCCACCAAGCCGGAGATTCTGGCCCAGGCCGATGCCCGTGTGGCCGCCATCGACGAGGACTACGAGATGGGCCTCATGTCCAACGAGGAGCGCCACAAGCAGGTCGTCGACATCTGGAACGATGCCAACGAGGAAGTCGGCGAGGCCATGGCGGAGAACTTCGACAAGTTCAACCCCATCTACATGATGGCCTTCTCCGGTGCCCGCGGTAACATCAAGCAGATTCGTCAGCTGGCCGGCATGCGCGGTCTTATGTCCGACCCGAAGGGCGAGATCATCGACCGTCCCATTAAGGCGAACTTCCGCGAGGGCCTCTCCGTACTGGAGTACTTCATCTCCACCCACGGCGCCCGCAAGGGTCTGGCCGACACCGCTCTGCGTACCGCTGACTCGGGCTACCTCACCCGTCGTCTGGTGGACGTGGCCCAGGACGTCATCATCCGCGAGATCGACTGCGGCACCACCGAGGGCGTGAGCTACCCGGTGCGCAACGAGAAGAACGAGGTGGACGAGAACCTCGTGGGCCGCTGCCTCTTGGAGCCGGTGGCCAACCCCGAGACTGGCGAGATCATCGCCGAGGCCGGCAGCTACCTGCACTCCATGGCCCAGCTGCGCGAGATCGACGCGGCCGGTGTCGAGGAAGTGGTCATCCGCACCATCATGACCTGCCATGCCGATCACGGCGTGTGCCAGAAGTGCTACGGCTGGGATCTGGCCACGGCCCGTCCGGTGAACATCGGCACGGCGGTGGGTATCATCGCCGCCCAGTCCATCGGCGAGCCCGGCACCCAGCTGACCATGCGTACGTTCCACACCGGCGGCGTGGCCGGCGAGGACATCACCCACGGCCTGCCCCGCGTGCAAGAGCTCTTCGAGGCCCGCAAGCCCAAGGGCCAGGCGGTGCTCGCGGAGATCTCCGGCACCATGCAGGTGTCCGGCGACAAGATGTCCAAGACCATCACCATCCACGACCAGGAGGGCAATTACCGCGAGTACGTGGTGAGCGCCCGCGCCCAGCTTTTGCCGGGCGTGTACGATGGGTGCGAGGTGACCGTGGGCCAGCAGCTCACCAAGGGTTCGGTGAACCCCCACGACCTGCTGCGCCTTACCGATCCGAACACCACGCTGCGCTACATCGTGGGCCAGGTCCAGGGCGTGTACGTGTCCCAGGGCGTGGACATCAACGACAAGCACATCGAGGTCATCGCCCGTCAGATGCTGCGCAAGGTGGCCGTGCTCGATGCTGGCGATTCGGACTTCCTGCCGGGTCGTCAGGTCAACCGCTTCGAGTTCGAGAAGGTTGCCAACGAGCTCATCGCCGAGGGCAAGGAGCCCCCGGTGGGCCAGCCGCTGCTGCTCGGTATCACCAAGGCGTCGCTGGCCACGGATTCCTGGATGTCCGCCGCGTCGTTCCAGGAGACCACCAAGGTGCTCACCGATGCCGCCATCGAGGGCAAGACCGACCACTTGGCCGGCTTGAAGGAGAACGTCATCATCGGCAAGCCGATTCCGGCCGGCACGGGCCTGCGCCGCTACCGCGACGTGCGCCTTACCTACAAGGGTCGCCCCGTGGAGGGCGTCACCGGCGACGCGCTGCCCGACTTTGCTCCCGATGCCCTGCGCGAGATCGAGGACCTGTTGCCCCAGCCCCAGGATTGGTCGCTGGACAACGACGGCTACTTCAACTCCGCGGGCTCCTTCGGCGGCTACTACAGCGCTCTTTCGGGCCATCGCGGCCACAACCTGTCCGACGAGGACGCGCGCCTGTATATCTACGACGATCTGGGCGTGTCCCAGCGTTGGGCGAACAAGTTCTCCGAGGCGGGCATCGAGACCGTGGCCGACCTTCTGGGTCACACCGAAGAGGATCTGCTGCGCATCGAGGGCATCGGCGTGAAGGCCATCGAGGAGCTGAAGGAGGGCCTGGAGGCCCGCGACCTCATGCACGTGATCGAGGACGACCTCGCGGCTTCCTCCGACGACATGAGCCAGCTGCTCGACATGGTGTTCTCGCCCGACGACACCATCCTCATCGGCGGCGATGAGCCGCCCGTGTTCAACACCGAAGGCGAGGAGATGCTCGGCGAGGCCCTGCCGCCCCGTTCCTACCAGCGCAACCTGGAGGAGCTGGATGCCCTGCTGGGCTCGGTCGGGGGCCTGGGATCCTTCGGCTTCGGCGTGACGAGCGCCGAGGACGAGGCCGCCTCCAACAAGCGCATGGAAGACGGCGAGGAGGACTAAAGCCCTCGCGGCGACGGTATAAAGTTATTCCATTTGGAGGGAGGGGCGAGAAATCGCCCCTCCTTTTCGTTGCAGGTTCGGCAGGCACCGGGCGTTGCCCCTTAGTTCGCACATGGCGTTGGCCCGAGCCAACTTGGTGCGAAGGCGGGGCAGTTCCGGGTACCTGCCGGATCCTCGCTGACTTCCTTGGGCGATTCTATGACAGGGGATAGTTGATCGACTATCCCCTTTTTATTATGGAAGCGAATTATGGCCGAGAAGGCCTACATTCCCGCAAGAGCCTCGGTGGCGCGGCGCATCTCTTCGAAGAGCAGGCGCCCGTTCTCGGTTGCGATGAAGCTGCGGTTGAACAGAGCGTAGAAGTCCGAGGCGATGTCCATGTCGGCAAGGGAGAAGACGCGCAGGTCGGGGCGTTGGTCGATGCCGAAGCGGGGAAGCAACGTGGTGGGCACGATACCAACGGTTTGGCCAAAGTCATGGGAGAAGTACTCGAAGTGGTCGGCGAAGCCCTGGGTGGCGATGGAGACGGAAGCGCCCCGGGTCGCGAAGCGTTCGGCCATGGAATCGCGCTGGTAGCCGGGGTAGATATCCGGAGGCACCATGAGCGTGGCGCCGGCCAGATCGGCGGTGCAGATGGTCTCACGGGCGAACAGGGGGCTGCGATCGGTCACGAAGAGGAGGATGCGCTCCCTGCTCACGACAAAGCCGTCGGCGCTGGGCGATGGAAGGGGACAGACGGAGCTTTCCTGCTTGTAACCGGCGATGACGATGCGGTTCTCGTCATCGGCCAGGGCATCGATGGTGCTCAGGGGGCCGTTCTCGATGACAATGGAGAGCTGCTTTTCCGGATGACTCCGCTGAAGTGCCCGTCGAGCCGCGAACAAGTGGGCCTCGATCCAGGGCAAATTCGATGCGGCGACCTTCACCGTGATGAGGTTGTCGGAGAGGTGGCGGTAGGTTTCGATGACCGCCTCCCAGTCGCTCACGAGGCGTCGGGCCGTGTCGACGAACTGCTTCCCCGCTCCCGTGAGGGTGGCGTGCCCTCCGTGCTTGTCGATGAGCTGGCAGTTGAGCTCGTCTTCGAGTTCCGCCAGGTGGGCCGCGAGCGCCGGTCGCGATACGAAGAGCCGTTTTGCGGCCAGGGAATAGTTGAGTTCCTCGGCAAACACCAGGTATTCCCGCAATTGGCGCAGATCCATCGGAGCCCCTTTCTCCCCGTCCCCCGTCCTCTGCCGCACGGTTCCTCCCATGGGAGAGCGCCTGTGCGTCGGCTGCCTTCCATGGTACGGAGCGTCGAGACGGCTCTGCGCAGGAAGATGCGGCAGCACTGTAGGAAATTTTAACAGGGTAGCGCCGTTTTCCTGCGCTGGGACCACTGTTTTCTGCCCCGCCCTCGATGTCTCGTCCCTTATGGTGGAGACAGACGAGGCCCAGGCCGTTGGCCTCGCAGGAGCGAAGGGAAAGGGGACATGCGATGAACATGGATCGAAGGAACTTTTTGAAGGGGGGCGCTCTCATGGGCGGCGCGGCTGCCATAGCCGGCCTGGTCGGTTGCGCGCCGGCATCGGAGCCGCTCTCTGATACCGGGTCGGGCAATGCCGACCGTGACGCCTTCGAGGCGGCTCGGGCGCCCATCGAGCCGGTGGAAGTGCCCGAGGCGTGGGATGAGGAGGCCGATGTCGTCATCGTGGGGTCGGGTGCCGGCGGTGTGAACGCCGCCATCCGCCTCGCCCAGGCGGGCTACCGTCCCTTGGTGCTCGAGCGTCTCGACGAATTGGGCGGCAATTCCAAGCACTCCTCGGTGTTCTCCAACTTCGGCGGCCATCGCCAGGCCGAAGCGAACCAATGGGCCTACCCGAGCTACCCCTATGACGTCGATGGGATCGTCGAGTTCATGCTCGACTGCCAGCAGAACACGGGTGATCCGGAGCTGCTGCGTGCCATGGCCGAGGAGGGTCCGCAGTGCATCGACTGGATGATCGAGAAGGCGGGGGCGAAGTGGGTTCCCATGAATCCCTCCCCGGCCGGTGCGGGGCTTTTGGAGTGGGAGGGCATGTCGACGCCCACGAACGGCATCAACGTGAACCTCGTCCCCATGCAGTTGCTGACCGAGCGGGCTCAGGCCGACGGAGCCCAGTTCCGCACAGGCTGCTCGGTGGACGCCCTCGTCTTCGACGGGCAGCGCGTGTGCGGCGTCATGGTGACCGAGGGGGAGGCGCAAAAGTACATCAAGGCCGAGAAAGCGGTGCTTCTGACCGCTGGCGGCATGGAGATCAATCGCGCCATGATGGCCCAGTACTCGCCGACGGCCTTGCGGGGCATTGCCAATATTGCCACGCCGCCCAACGGCACGGGCGAGTGCATTCGCATGGGTCAGGGCGTCGGAGCCGATTTGGCGGGCTACGATTCCACGGGCGCGTTCGACGGCGGAGTGTGGTGGCGCGACTACGACCCCTACGATATCGAGATGGACGCCCATATCAACAAGGACGGCAACCAGGCGCTGCGACAGCCGTGGCTGCGCATCAATCGCAACGGGCGGCGGGTTCCCTACATTTCCACTTCGGCAACGACCTATCCCTACGACCCCAATGCGGCGCCCGGTTCTCACGGCCTGTGCGAGACGGCCGCCATCGAGATGTCCCAGCCGGGCGGCAAGACCTACTGCATCTTCGATGCGAAATTCGACGAGCTTGTGACCGAAAACTTCTTCGGCCAGGTGATCTGCCGCAAGGCGAAGATCGTTGCGGCCGACGACCCGTTGATCGACCGCGTGCCCGAGTGGCTGCGCGATTGGCACACGGGCTTCGAGATGATGGTCGAGGCCGGCGTTATCAAGAAGTGCGACAGCATCGAGGAACTGGAGGGTGCCCTGGGGCTGCGCGAGGGCGTGCTCACGGCGGAGGTGCAGAAGTGGAATGAGGCTTGCGCCGAGGGCGAGGACTACCTGGCCACCTACCCCTACCTCCCCGAGTGGATGATCCCCCTCGATACGCCGCCCTATTACGGTGCCGCCTTGGGTGGCCATGTGTTCGGATCGAAGTGCGGCCTGCGCGTCAATCCCCGCATGCAAGTGCTGTCCGTCGAGGGCGCGGTCATTCCCGGGCTCTACGCCGGTTGGCATACGGCGGGCGGCTCGGCGGGGGACGGCAATCCCGCCGGCAAGCCCCTGACGGGCATGTATGCCGATCTGGGCCTGGCCTTCGTAGGCGGCTACATGGCAGCAGGGGGTATCCTCGCGGAATAAGGTTATTCCATTTGGAAGGAGGGGCGAGAAATCGTCCCTCCTTTTCGTTGCGGGGCAAGGGCGCGCCAAAGGAGGGCTCGGCATCGCCGACTCTGGACGACCTGGAGCCCGAGGAGGCCTGATCGGCCCGACGGCGCGCATTCGCATTGAGTGATTTGGAGAAGGTGGCCCGTGCGGGTCACCTTCTTCTTGTTGTACGGGTATCATAGACAGGCTGGCAAAGTCCGAACGTGGGCGGCGCTTCGAGAGGAGTGTTGCCTATGGAGATAATCCTGGAAGCTCTTAACGTGCTGGCGATGGTTTCGACCATCGCCGCTTTCCTGCTTGAGGTATGGAAAACATGGAGGGAGGATAAACGCGAGGATGTCGTGGGAAGAAAAGAATAGGGGCTAGCTGCCACTAACCCCTAATCAAAACAACCTGCGCCGCCCGACCAGAGTGTAAGGTCACTCGGGCTTTGCCGGTATCTGCAGTATAGCATGCTCGCCTGCGAAGAGAAAGCGCTGAACTCAATGGTTGATAAGACGTACATCCCCGAAGGCGAGGTGCCCCCGGCCTCGCAGATCGGCGCCACGCTGGAAGCGCTTGGCGCCACGATTGCCGCGCGGCGCGAGGCCGACGAGGCGAGCTATACCCATCGGCTTCTGACCGGCAGCGTAGATGGCGTGCTGAAGAAGGTCATGGAAGAGGCCGGGGAAGTGGCCCTGGCCGCCAAGGACGTGGAGGGCTGGGCCACCTCATCGCTCGCCGCGGCCGTGGCTCTGCAGGCTGCTGGCGATGGCGCCGCTGACGGCCAGAGCGAGGCATTGGACCAGGGCGGCGCCGCGGCTGAGCCGGAGGCCCTTTCGGTGCAGCTTCCACCCGAGTACGGCGAGGCGGTGGACCATCTGCGCTACGAGGCTGCCGACGTGGTGTATCATTTGCTGGTAGTGCTCGAGCGCTATGGCATCTCGCTTGACGAGTTCGCCGCCGAATTGAACATGCGCATGACCGACGAGGAATGCCCGGCCGGCGCCGTGCGCCTGCACGGGGAATATGTGAGAAGGGGAAAGTGACATGGCCCGACTGTTTGGAACCGACGGCGTGCGCGGCATCGCCAACGTGGAGCTCACCTGCGAGATGGCCTACCGTCTGGGCCAGGCTGCCGCCATGTACCTGGGCAAGACCATCGTGGTGGGGCGCGATACGCGGCGTTCCGGCGACATGCTGGGTTCGGCGCTTTCCGCGGGCATCATGAGCGCGGGCGGTACCGTGCTGGAGGCCGGCATCATTCCCACGCCGGGCGTGGCCCTGCTCGTGCGCGAGATGAAGGCGGCCGGCGGCGCGGTCATCTCCGCGTCTCACAATCCGCCGGAGTACAACGGCATCAAGCTGTTCGATTCGGCGGGCTTCAAGCTGCCCGATGCCGTTGAGGACGAGATCGAGCGATTTATCACGACCGGTGGCCTGGAAGGCCAGGTGGCCCGCATGGAGGAGGCGGCGTGGGAGGCGTCCCAAGAGGCGACTGACCTGCTCGCTGCCGATGCCACGAGCTATCTCGCGTCCGAGATCGCCATGCCCTCGGGCGGCTCGCTCGGTGTGACCGTGCCCTTGGAGCAGGCCCGCGAGATCTACATCGATCACGTGGTGCGCTCCATTGGCGAGCAGGGCCTTGATTTCTCCGGCCTGCGCATCGCCCTGGATACGGGTCATGGGGCCGCCGCTCTGACGAGCCCGGAGGCCCTGCGTCGCCTGGGTGCCGAGGTCATCGTCATCAACGACGACTTCAACGGCATGGATATCAACGTGCAGTGCGGCTCCACCCACCTGGAGCCCTTGCGCATGCTCTTGGCCGAGAGCGGGGCCGATGTGGGTATTGCCCACGATGGCGATGCCGACCGCGTGATGATCATGTGCCCCGACGGCACCGTGGTGGACGGCGACATGGTGGAGGCCGTGTGCGCCCTGGACATGCGCGAGCGCGGCGTGCTGGCCGGCAACACGGTCGTGTCCACGGTCATGGCGAACTTCGGGTTCGTCCGCGCCATGCGCGAGGCGGGCATCGAAGTGGTGCAGACGAAGGTGGGCGACCGCTACGTTCTGGAGGCCATGCGCGAGGGCGGCTACGCCATCGGTGGCGAGCAGTCGGGCCACATGATCCTGCTGGACCACAATTCCACGGGCGACGGCCTCATGACGGCCTGCCAGTTCCTGGCAGCGGTCATCCGCTCCGGCAAGCCCGTGGGCGAGGCCGTGCGCGTGATGGAGAAGATGCCCCAGACCCTCATCAACGTGCGGGTGCGCGACAAGCACGCTGTGGACGGCAACGCCGAGGTGGCCGCCGCCGTGGCCGCCGCCGAGGAGGCGCTCGCCGGCGACGGCCGCGTGCTCCTGCGTCCGAGCGGCACCGAGCCGGTGGTGCGCGTGATGGTGGAGGCGGCCGACCCCGCCGAGGCCGAGCGCCATGCCCAGGCCATCGCCGCCGTGGTGGAGGCCTCTGTCTAGCGCGACTCCCGGGCGCTGCGCCACGCCTTCATGCACCGGCGCAGCCAGAGCAGGGCGAGGATGAGCCACGCAACGAGGTTGGCTGCGAGCGCGGGGAGGGGAAGGCCCAGGGCGTCAGGCGTGCCCGTGGTCGCCGCGACGCAGCTGCCGGCGAGAAACCCCACAGGGCTTGCCGCGACGAGCGGTGCCCACTGCGGCCCGAGCGCGCCGAGCAGCGGCAGCATGCCGGCAACGACGAGGGGGCAGGCCCATCCGTTCGTGCGCATCTGGTCGGCGGCGCGCAGGCCGCATCCGCAGAAGAGCACGAGAACGGGCAGACTGCCCACGGCCGTCAGCAGCGCGGCCGGCCCAAGACAGCCCCGAGGTGCGCCCGCGAGCGCCAGGCACACGGGGACGAGTACCGTGCATCCCACGGCGCCGACGATCACTTTCGCTGCTACGATAGCCTCCAGGCTCGCGCCTTCCCGCACCATGACGTCGTAGGTGCCGTGGGCGTCCTCCTCGCTCATGGCGAACAGGGTGACGACTCCGCCCGCCTCCAGGGTGGGCAGGATCGTCGCGAAGGCCATGAGGAAAACGGCGAAGCCGGGCGTTGCGGTCAGCTCGTCGGCCAGCGTTGCGCCGAAGAGCCATGAGAAGGCCGCGGCCACCGCCGCGCACAGAAGCACCGTGGGATTGCGCAGGGCGCAGCCCGCATCGCGCGCGACAAGTGCGCCGATGATGCGCGGCGTCGCGTGCTCCTGTTGCTCCATGACCGTCTTTCCTTCCCTTATCTTTCCGCTCGCCATTATAATAAACGGCGCAACCGACTGGGAAGAGAAGCCATGGCCTCAGAGACCTTCGCCACCGAATACCTCTCCATCGAAGCGCTCATCCGCGCGGAGGCGGGGCAGGCGTGCCGCAGCGTGCACGTGGAATGCGCCCGCGAGACGAGCCTGCGCGCCCGCCAGGCCGTCGCCGAGATCCAGGGTGCGCGCCGCGGTGCCTACTTTCTGGAAGACGACGGTGGCTTCGACCGCGATACGACGCGGTCCTACCTGCGCTTCTTCGCCCGGCTCGCCGGACGGGACGGCACGGCGGTTGGGGACGCCCTGGCCCATTTCGGCCTGGAGGGGTGCGCCCGCTCTCTGGTGGCGAAGCTCGCGCCCGAGCAGCGTGCCCTGCTCGCCTTCGCCCGCATGAGCCTCTTCGAGCCGGAGCTGTGCTTTTGCGAACGGCCCCTGCTGGATTTAAGCGCTTCCTCCCGTGCCCTCGTGCTGGCGTGGATCGCCGAGCGCCATGAGGCCGGCACCGTGTTCGTCACCGTGGGCCAGCCCCTGCGCGAGGCGCTTCTTTTGCCGGGGCGGGCGTTTTGGGAAGAAGAGGGGCGCCTGTTCGCGGCCGATGTGGAGGAGGCGGACGTCGAGGAGGACGATGGCTTTTCCGACGAGGTGCGCGTGTGCAAGATCGCCGCGAAGGCCGGCGACGCCACATTGCTGCTCGACCCTCGCGACATCGACTTCATCGAGAGTGCCAACCGGGTGAACTACGCGAGCGTGCGCGGCGAGCTGTACCCCACGAGCCTCACCATGGACGAGCTGGAGGCCGAGCTCGGCCGCTTCGGGTTCTTCCGCTGCCACCGCTCCTATATCGTGAACGTGCAGAAGGTGGCTCGCGTGGAGCGCTACACCCGCAACACCTTCAACCTCGTGCTGTCCGATGCGGCGCATACCTCGCTGCCGCTGTCGAAGGGCCGAGCCGAGGCCATGCGCGACCGTTACGGCTGGAAGTAGAAGCCGCTGCGGAATCTGCGCGCGGGGCCGGCGGGGAGAAGGGGTGTCCGGGCAAGGCCGGCGGGAGGTCCCCGTGCTCAAGCAGGTCCTCGCCTTCGCGAAAAGCGGTGTGGGGATGGTACACCCCTTTTCGCGAGGCTGCGGAATCTGCGCGCGGGGCCCTCCCGCCGGCCTTGCCCTGCTCCTCTCGTGCGCCCGTGGGCTCCTCTCGGGCAGCCGATGCGCGCGTCGTGCAGAAGATATTGCAGGCAGCGGTCGCTTTTCCGATCATGGGCCCCGTCAGTTCACCGGCGCTCTCGCGGCGCCCTGAAAGAGAGGATTTCCCATGATCACGACCCACGCCCTCACCATTCTGGTTGGTGCCCTCGCCTTCGCCTTCGTGCTTATCGGCGCGGGGGTGGTGTACCTGCAGCGCCATATCGACGAAGGCCTCGCCCGGGTGAACGAGCGCTTGGACGCCCTAGAGCCCGGCCACTCCGCCTCGGCCGAGACCGGCGACGCCGCCGTGGCCGTCGGCACCTTGAAAGCCGCTCGATGAGCGCGGCCATTCTCTCCATGGAGGCGGTGGGTCTGAGCTTCGGCGACAAGCGCGTGCTCGACAACCTCACCTTCTCGGTGCGTCGCGGCGAGGTATTCGGCTTCCTGGGTCCGTCGGGCGCCGGCAAGACCTCCACCATCAAGCTGCTTACGCGCCAGCTCTCTCGCGACGGGGGTCGTATCAGCCTGCTGGGGCGCCCCCTCGAGCGCGCGACAGAGGCCGACTATGAGCGGGTGGGCATCCTGTCGGACACGAGCGCTCTGTACGACCGCATGTCTATCGCCGACAACGTGGAGCTCTATGCGCGGCTGCGCGGGGTAGGGCGACGTCGGGTGCCCATGCTGCTTCAGCGGCTCGGCCTGGCCGAGGATGCCAAGACGCTCGTCAAGCACTGCTCGAAGGGCATGCGTCAGCGCGCGGCCCTTGCGGCGGCCCTCGTGCACGAGCCGGAGCTGCTGTTCTTAGATGAGCCGACAAGCGGGCTCGACCCTGCGGCCCGTGCCGAGGTTCACAAGCTGCTCGCCGACCTGCGCGCCCGGGGCGCGACGGTGTTCCTCACCACCCACGACATGGCCGAGGCGGAGACGGTATGCGACCGCGTGGCCATCTTGGCCGACGGTGCCATTGCCGCCTGCGACGACCCCGACGAGCTGAAGTTGCGCTATGCTCGCAACCGCATCGCGGTGCGCACCCGCACGCGCGGCACGCTGGAGCTCTCCAAAGACCCCGCCGATGTCGCAAAGCTGCCCGAGCTGGCCTGTGCCGGCGAGCTGCTCGCGGTGCATTCCGACGAGCCGAACCTGGAGGAAGTGTTTCTGGAGTTGACGGGAAGGGAGTTCTGATGCAAGCGAATCTGCGCAAGTTGGGCGCCCTTATCGCCAAGGACGCCGCCGATCTCGCCAAGAACCCGACCATGATCCTGTGCGTGCTGATGCCGGTGGGGTTCGCCGTGTTCTATCGGTTCTTCATCGGGGATATGGGCCTGGCCGGTTCGCTGCGCGGCGACGGAGGCCTGGGCGCGAGCCCCCAGGTGACGTCGGTCGTCCAATACATCGTGCTGTCGATGTCGCTGTGCCTGTCCATCGGTATGGGCGCCTCTGTGTCGCTCATCTACGGGCTGGCCGAGGAGAAGGAGAAGCACACCCTGCGCACGCTCATGCTGGCGAACGTGAGCGCCGAGCAGCTCATGCTGGCCAAGGGGTTCGTGGCCTTCGTCCTGACCATAGCGACCGAGTTGGTGTGCTTCGCCGTGTCGGGGGCTCCGTGGAGCCTGGCAGGGTGGTATCTGCTCCTCGGTAGCGTGGGGGCGGTGCCCGTCATCCTGGTGTCGCTCGTAGTGGGGCTCGCCTCGCGCGACCAGATGACCGCGGGCCTGTACAGCGTGCCGGTGCTCCTGCTGACCATGGCGCCCATCTTCGGCAGTTTTTCCGAGGGTATCCGCGCGGTCGTGCGCTTCGCACCCACGGGAGGCGCGGACGAGCTGCTGCGCCTTATCGTCAGCGGAAGCCTGACGCCGGCGGCTGCGGTGGCGCCCCTCACGGTGACGGCCGTGTGGATGGTGGCGGCCGTAGTGGTCTTCAAGCTGCTCTACCGACGCCTCCTCCGCGACAACTAGCGCTCCTGCCGACGAAAAGCCGCGCCCAGACGTCCCGTCATTCGCTATAGTGGTGGGCACGGAATTTTCAAGGAGGACGCTGTGGCGAACAGAAGCGACAACATCGTGGCGGAAGAGGCGCGGGCCATCGAGGTCGGCGAGGAGACGGGCGCGACGGGCGGACGGCGGCGTGACACGTGGGCGACGCACACGGGCTTCATCTTGGCCTGCGTGGGCAGTGCGGTGGGCATGGCCAATATCTGGCTGTTCCCGTACCGCGTGGCCCAGCTGGGCGGCGCGGCCTTTCTCATCCCGTACCTCATTTTCGTGGCGCTGCTCGGTTTCACGGGTGTGATCGGGGAAATGTCCTTCGGTCGCGCCATGGGCACGGGCCCCATGGGCGCTTTCGGCAAGGCGATGGAGATGCGCGGCGTGAGGAACGGCGACCGCATCGGCAAGATCATCGGCCTCGTTCCCACGCTGGGGTCGCTGGCCCTGGCCATCGGATATGCGGTGGTGCTCGGCTGGGCGTGCCATTACCTGTTCTCGGCCCTGACCGGCGAGCTCATGGCCCAAACCGATACGGGTGCCTTCTTCGGGGCCATGGCGTCGGACTTCGGCAACGTGACTTTTCACCTGCTGGGCCTGGCCGTCACCTTCGGCATCATGATCCTCGGCGTGTCCCGCGGCATCGAGAAGGCGAACAAGGTGCTCATGCCCACCTTCTTCGTGCTGTTCGTCATCATTGCCATTCGCGTGGCCACGCTGCCGGGGGCGGAAGCGGGCTATATGTATCTGCTCGTGCCTCGCTGGGAGGCGCTGTTGAACCCCACTACCTGGGTATATGCCCTGGGCCAGGCCTTCTTCAGCCTGTCGCTGGCCGGCTGCGGCACACTCGTGTACGGCAGCTACCTCAAGAAGGACGTGGATGTGGTGGATGCGGCGAAGAACGTCGCCATCTTCGATACCATTGCCGGTCTGGTGGCCGCCTGCGTGGTGGTGCCGGCGGTGTTCGCCTTTGGGCTCGATGTATCCTCCGGGCCGCCGCTTTTGTTTATCACCCTGGCCCAGGTGTTCCAGGAGATGCCCTTTGGCGGCGTCTTCGCCATCATCCTGTTCGTGGCCGTGGTGTTTGCTGCCATTACGAGCCTCATGAACCTGTTCGAGGCGCCCGTGGAGGCGCTCCAGGGGCAGCTGGGATTGTCGCGAGTGGTATCGGTGGGCATCGTTGCCGTGGCTGCTGTGGCCGTGGGCTTGTTCATCGAGGGCGGCAGCGCCGTGAGCGACTGGATGGACGTCATCTCCATCTACGTCATTCCCGTGGGAGCGTTCCTGGCGGCTGTCATGTTCTTCTGGGTGTGCCCGGCGGGCTTTGCGAAGAAGCAGGCGGAGCTCGGGCGCGCGAAGCCCTTGGGGAAGTGGTTCAACTTCATGACCCGTTACGTGTTCGTGGGCATCACCGCCGTGGTCATCGTGCTCGGCATCTTCTACGGCGGTATCGGGTAGGAGGATGCGGGTCTGGCCCGGGTCGAGCTTGGGCTTTCGCAGCTCCCGTTAGCTCGGGTCGCGTGGGAGATATTCTGGCCTTGTCGTTGGAGCGCTCTGCCGCAGTTCAAGTTCGCGCGGCGGGGCGCTTTTTCGTGGACTGGGGTCATGTCAGGAGCGCGGGGCGATAGATGGAGCGGGGCGTCGGTACGGTTTGCGGCGGCCGGCCTCGTGGGGGGGAGAGGTGAATAGGGGGAGGAGCGGTGGCGGCGCTATCGTCCACTGTGGGGGCTCGCTGTCGCGAATCCTGTGGGACGTAGTCGCGAAGTGCGGACGGTGCACGGTGACGCGGAGGCGGTTCGCGGCGGGAGCGAGGCACGGTTTTCCCGCGACATAAGTGCGGTTCTGGGAGCGTAGGCTAGGGGTATTCCGCTGTCGTTGCCGAAGGAGCCGCCATGTCCCAGAGAAGTTTGAAGTTCTCGAACCGCTGGATGTTCAATCGTGTCATGTGCCGGAAGGAAGTATGCGCCCGGGTGCTTCACGCTGCTCTCGGCATACAGGTGGGGGAAATTCGCTATCTGAACGCCGAGCAAGCTAAAGAGCCTACCGCTGCCAGTCGAGGGGTACGCATGGATGTGTTCGCCAAGGACGACGGCCGTGTGTATGATGTTGAGATGCAGCTGGCCCGCGAGACGCGCATTGGCCGTCGAATGCGTTATTACCAAGCTGCCATCGATGTGACGGAGCTGGGGGAGGGAGAGGACTACGAGTTGCTTCCGGAGAGTTTCGTCATTTTTATTTGTGCGGCTGATGCGTTTGGGGCGGGCGTGCCGGTCTACACCATCGAGCGCGTCTGCCTGGAGACGCCTGACCTGTCCATGGGGGACGATTCCCACTGGATCGTGCTGAACGCCTCGGCCTCCGAGGGCGCGGCGAGCCCCGACCTCCGCGATTTGCTACACTATGTGCGCACGGGGCGCGCGGAAGGATCGCTGTCCCGTCAAATCGACTCCTTCGTCGAGGAGTACAACCGGGATCGGGAGTGGGTGACGCGCGTGCTTACCTATGAGCAGGATACCAAGATTCGCTGCCGCAGGGCAAAGGAAGAAGGGCGCGAGGAGGGCCTCAGGGAGGGCCGCGAAGAGGGCAGGGACGAGCTCGGCGCGCTCATGGCAGCCCTGCTCGACGCGGGGCGCATCGATGACGCGCGTCGAGCATCGAAGGATGCTGCCTACCGGGATGGGCTGATGAGAGAGTTCGGGCTATAGTCCTTCGATAGCCGGACTTCCTGCCGAATTCCCCAACCTTCGCTATTTCCCTGCTCATTTGCTGCCTGAGAGCTATCCAGTGGTAAAATATAAAAGTCACACGTTTTTGGCGTGCGGCATGATTTTTCGGTTAAAGACAGGGGAGGCGCAGACTCATGACCCAGCAGGCATCGAAGGACGCAACAACTGCCACCGCCGTGGCGAAGCCCCCCTATATGCAGAACCGCGAGCTGTCCTGGCTCGATTTCAACAAGCGCGTCCTTGATCAGGGGGCCGACCCCACGGTGCCCCTGCTGGAGCGTCTGAACTTCATCTCCATCTTCTGGAGCAACCTCCAGGAGTTCTTCATGGTGCGCGTGGGCTCCCTGGGCGACTTGGCGCTGCTGAAGAAGTCCATCATCGACCCGAAGTCCGGCATGACCCCCGCCGAGCAGCTCGACGCCATCTACGAGCGGTGCCATGAGCTGTACCCCTACTACGAGGAAACCTACCAGCATCTCAACGGCCTGCTGGCCCGCGAGGGCATCCGCCAGGTGCGCAAGGACCGGCTCACCGATGAGCAGCTCGTCTTCCTCGACGACTACATGGCCGACAACGTGCTGCCCTTCCTCTCGCCGCAGATCGTGAACGCGCGCCACCCCTTCCCCCATCTGGAGAACGGCGGCCTCTACATCATCGTGCGCCTGGACGAGCAGGCACCTCCGAAGGTGAAGAAGACCAAGGAGGAGAAGGCCCGGGCCAAGGCCGAGAAGGCCGAGCGTGCTGAGAAGGGGGAGCGCAAGCAGTCGAAGAACCTGGGTGCCGAGGGCGTGACGCTCGGCATCATCCCGCTGCCGCGCCAAACCGACCGCGTCATCGCCCTGCCCGGCGAGGGGCTCTCCTTCATGCTCGTGGAGCACGCCATCGAGATGTGGGTGCCCGAGATCTTCTCCATGTACACGGTGAAGCACACCAACATCGTCTGCGTCACGCGCAACGCCGATCTGGACGCCACCGAGGGCGCCGAGGAGCAGGGCGAGGACTATCGCGAGCACATGAAGCGCATTCTCAAGAAGCGCAGCCGCCTGGCCCCTGTGCGCCTGGAAAGCGAGCGGCCCCTCTCGCGCACGGTGAAGCAGCTGCTGCTGGACAAGCTGGGCCTGTCCGAGCACCAGCTGTTCGTGACGAGCGTGCCCCTGAACATGGGCTACACCTGGGGTCTCGGCTCTCGCCTGGCGCCCGAGCGCCGCGCGGAGCTCACCCAGAAGCCCTTCGCTCCCCAGTGGCCGGCATGCCTGGACCGCAATCGCTCCATCATCGAGCAGGTGAGCGAGCGGGAGGTGCTGCTGTCCTACCCCTACCAGTCCATGGATGCCTTCGTGCGCCTGCTCCACGAGGCGGCCAATGACCCAGCGGTCATCTCCATCAAAATCACCCTGTACCGCCTGGCCAGCCAGTCGCATTTGGCCGAGGCCCTCATCGCGGCGGCCGAGAACGGCAAGGAGGTCACGGCTCTCTTTGAGCTGCGGGCCCGCTTCGACGAGTCGAACAACATCGAGTGGTCTCAGCGCTTCGAGGCGGCCGGCTGCCACGTCATCTACGGGTTCCGCAACTTCAAGGTGCATTCCAAGATCTGCACCATCACGCGCCAGACCGAAGACGGGCTCCAGCACATCACCCAGCTGGGCACCGGCAACTACAACGAGAAGACGGCGAAGCTCTACACCGACTTCTCCTTCATCACCACCGATGCCCGCATCGGTGCCGACGCGGCCGACTTCTTCCGCAATATGGCCCTGGAGAACACGTCGGACAACTACGACATTCTCTGGGTGGCACCGCTCATGATCAAGCAGAACATCCTGCGCGGCATCGACGAGCAGATCGCCCTCGCGAAGGCCGGGAAGCCCTCGGGGCTGTTCTTCAAGACGAATTCCATCACCGATAAGGAGGTCATCGACAAGCTGGTGGAAGCCTCCCAGGCTGGGGTGGAGACGCACCTGTTCGTGCGCGGCATCTCCTGCATCCTGCCCGGCGTGCCCGGCTACACCGATCACGTGCGCGAGGTGTCCATCGTGGGACAGCTTCTTGAGCACAGCCGCATTTACGGCTTCGGCCCGCGGGAGAGCTGCGCCATCTACCTGTCGAGCGCCGACCTCATGACCCGCAACATGGACAAGCGCATCGAGATCGCCTGGCCCGTGCTGAACGATACTCTGCGCGAACAGGTGCTCGGCTACCTGGATATCAGCTGGTCGGACACGGCGAAGCTGCGCGAGCTTCTGCCCGACGGCTCCTACACGCCCCTCGGCTTCTTCGCCGAGCGCGACCGCGAGGGGAACGTGGAGCTGTTCGATTCCCAGAAGTACCTCATCGCCGAGGCCCAGCGCATGCGCCTGGCCGCCGCCGAACTGGCTGCCCGACACGAGGCCGACGAGGGCGAGGAGCACCGTGTGGTATTCCCTCTCGGCCCTGTGACGGCCTCGGCCCCGAGTGCGCCTGTCGTCACCGAGGAGGAGGCCGAGTTCGTGGCCCGCGAGAGCGCGGCCCTGGAGGCGCCCGTGGCTGCGCCGATTGGGGAAGAGGCGCCCGACGCGGCCGTCGGGGCTGGGGCAGCGGCCGCTGTCGGGAAGGCCTCGACGACGGAGGCGGGTGAAGTCGCGGAGCCGATCGCAGAAGAGGCGTCCGTTGCCGCTGCCGGCGTCTCGGCTGCCGAGACCTTGGCCGTGGCGGCCGGGGCCTCGGCGGCCTCGGTGCTTGCAGCGCTGCACCCTGCGCCGGTCGCGCCGGTCGCGCCGGTCGCGTCGGTAGCGGGGGAGGCGCCGGTGCCCGCGGACGTTCGAGCGGCCGCACCCGGCGAGAAGGTGGGCAAGCACGCCGCGCCGCCGCGGGTGGAGCAGGTCGTCCCGCAGCTAGAACCCGAGCTAGAGCCCGAGCCGCAGGTGGAGACCGCTTTCGAGCCCGTGTCCGCTGCCGAATCCGCATCTGCCTCCGGGCTTCCGACTGTTGCTGAGACCTCGGCCGAGCCCCCGGCGGCCGATCCTGCCCCCACTTCCGAGGCTTCCGAGCCCGCTTCGTCCCTGGATCCGCTGCCGGATTCGGCGGCGGTGGCGGCCGTGGCCGCGGCCGGGGCGCCCATCACCCCCGAGTTCGAAGCCATCCTGCGCTCCGTGCTGGCTGCCGACCCGTCCCTGGCCGGCACGCCCCAGCCCGCATCGCCGTCTTCCCCGGCCGCCGGCCATGCGATCGCTCCTGCGGCCCCGGCCGCCGGCCATGCGACCACTCCTGCGGCTGCGAGCGCTCCGGAGCCGCAATCTGCTCCGGCCGCCGCGACCTCGGCGCCGTCGCAGCCGGTGCCAGCCCCGCAACCTGCCCCGGCCCCCGACGCGCCGCAGGCGGCTTCCGCATCGCAGGCCGCCCAGCCCCGTGTCGCCGCTTCCCCGGCAAAAGCGGAGTCCGACCCTTTTGTGCCGGCCGCGGAGGTCGTCGATCCGACGAGCCCCTCCGCGGCGACGGGGCGCGAGCCGCTGCCGACGGAACTGGTGGGGGCCGAGATCGTGCCGGCGACCCCGAAGAAGCTGGGGATCTTCGGGCGTCTGCTGAAGCTGCTGTTCGGATAGAGACCACTGAGGAAGGAGCTCCGGGCATGCTGGAGACCATCGACTTCAACCAGAAGAAGCTGCCCAAGGCCGCCTACAAGCAGGAGTGGGACGCCCTCATCGAACGGCTCGTCGTGCTGCAGCAGCAGGCCCACAACGCCGGCGTGGGCCTCGTCGTGCTGTTCGAGGGGTGGAACGGCGCCGGCAAGGGCAGCCGCATCTCCGACCTCATGTACAACCTCGATGCGCGCTCCACGGGCGTCTATGTCGGACTCGATCTCGATCCTGATGCCCGCGAGTTCGCCGGTCGCGAATGGGGCGTGACGGGCTACTATCCCATCATGCAGGACTTCTGGAAGGCCCTCGGCGAGCGCAACTCCATCACCTTCTACGACCGCGGGTGGTACTCGGCGGTCATCCAGCACATGCTGTACAACGCTCCGGCCAAGCTGCTGCTGCCCAAGGAAGAGGAGCGTCACTACCTCGATTCCATCTACGACTTCGAGCGCCAGCTGACCGCCGACGGCTACATCGTCGTGAAGTTCTTCGTGCATATGACCAAGGAAGCCCAGGTGAAACGCTTGCGCAGCCTTCACGACGACCCGGCTACCCGCTGGCGCGTCACCGACAAGAAGCTGCACAGCCATCACGGCTACGAGGCCGCCTATGAGTTGTACGACCGCCTGCTGGAGCGCAGCGACTACCCCTTCGCCCCCTGGGTGCTGCTCAACGGGGAGGACAAGCGCCGCACGAACCTCACCATCGCCCGCACCCTGGTGGAAGCCCTGGAACAGGGGCTGCGCCAGAAGGAGGCCAACGATGCCCTGCGCGGTGCCTTCTCGGCCCATCAGGCGGAGATGGAGGCCCAGTTCAACCTCGAGGCCCTCGGCATGACCGACGGCGTGGGCGCCCCGGGGCGTGGCATGCTCTCCGGCATGCGGCTGGCTCGGGCCCGTGCCCAGGCCGAGGCTGCCCGCGAGCTGGCGCCCCGTCAGTCGCGCTTCGCCATCGTGGAGGACTACCCTCAGGTCGACCTCATCGATCACAGCCTGGCCATCGACCCGGAATCCTACAAGAAGACCCTGCGGGCCTTGCAGGCGCGTCTGTTCCGCCTGGAGAACATCATGTTCCAGAAGCGCGTGCCCCTCATCCTCATGTACGAGGGCTGGGATGCCGCGGGCAAGGGCGGCAACATCAAGCGCGTGGCCCAGGCCCTCGATGCCCGCGCCTACAACATCTTCCCGTCGCCGGCCCCCACCAAGCCCGAGCTGAACCATCCCTTCCTGTGGCGCTACTGGACACGCCTGCCGAAGGCGGGCCATGTGGGCATGTACGACCGCAGCTGGTACGGGCGCGTGCTCGTGGAGCGGGTGGAGGGCTTCGCCACGCCCGAGGAATGGAGCCGCGCCTACGACGAGATCAACGAGTTCGAGCACGACCTGGTGGATTGGGGCGCCATCTTGCTGAAATTCTGGGTGGACGTGAGCCCCGAGGAGCAGCTGCGCCGCTTCCAGGATCGCGAGACGGATCCGGCCAAGCAGTGGAAGATCACCGAGGACGACTGGCGCAACCGCGAGAAGTACCCCCAGTACAAGGCCGCCATCAACGACATGTTCCGCCTCACTTCCACCACCTTCGCCCCCTGGATCGTGCTGGAATCAGACGACAAGCGCTACGCCCGCATCAAGGCCCTGCGCATCATCGTGGACGCCCTGGAGGATCGCCTCGGCGTCGAGCACTTCGGCTAGAAGGGCTGGGCGGGCCGGTTCTCTCGCCCCGTCTACCGTGCGCGGTCGGCGGGGCGAGGGGTTTTCCTTGCGAAACGGGAGGGTTCGGGGTACTATGAACCCAACATCAGGAAGTCAACGGGCACGTGAGGAGCGGGCCTGTTCCATAGAAGGAGTTTCCCATGCTTGATTTCATTCCCCCCGAGGTCATCTGGGTCAGCGTCGCGGTCATCGTCCTGATCATCGTGGTGTTCATCGCCAAGGGCTTCATGGACGAGATGAAGAAGTAGCATTCCATGCAGGCCCCTTCGGGGGCCTTTTTTGTTTTGGGCCGGCCGACGAAGAGCGGCCCGGGCGCCTGTGGTCGCGGGCCGAGGCGCGCAATCGACGTGGAAAGGGGCCGTCAACCATGGCGAGCGAGAGAGACCGTAAAAAGAAGAAGGGCGGCTGCCTCTGGCGCATCGTGTTCTGGGTGGCCCTCATCGTGTTCATTGCCTCGGTGGGCACCCTGGGCTATCTGGCTTGGACCTACTGGTCGAGCCAAAACGAGTACGATGAGATCGCCCAGAGCGCGGGCCCGGCGGTGACCGAGGCCGAAGCGGCTCCGGAGGGCATCAACCTGGCCGATCTCGTGGTAGATTGGGATGCCCTGCGGGAGATCAACCCCGATGTGGTGGCCTGGGTGTACATGCCCGGCACTATGGTGAACTATCCCGTCGCCCACAAGGACGGCGATTCGGAGTACTACCTCCACCACAACTTCAGCTTGGGCGAGGGCTCCTTCGGGGCCGAGTTCGGCTCCATCATGCTGTCGGGCGAGAACGCCGGCGACTTCTCCGACGAGGTGAACATCCTCTACGGCCACCACATGCGCAATGGGTCCATGTTCGCCCTATTCGCCGAGCTGCGCGATTCTGATATCTTCAACGAGCACCGCACCATCTACCTGCTCACGCCCGAGGGGAATTACCGTCTGCAAACCTTCGCCGTGGAGCACGTGCCCATGACCCATTCCTCCATCGCCACGCCGAATTACACTACCGACCAGGAATTCTCCGACTTCAAGCAGTGGCTGCTCGACGAATCCATCGTCGCTCCCGACAACGATGTGGCGGCCTTGGTCACCGATGCCACGAAGCTCTTCGGCTTCTGTACCTGCGACGGCGCCGACAACACCTGGCGCTACATAACCTTCGCCGCCCCGGCCGAGTTCGTGCCCATCGCCCATGTGGGCACGGGCGACTATCATAGCGATCTGGCGGTGGAGGACGAGGCGGCTGCCGATATTGCCGGAGACGTGTCAGACCGAACCGAGTAGGAGCGCCGCCTGAGACCCGGGCCGAGCGGGGAGCGTCTGCGCCGTTGCGGGGTCGGGGGGCCGTTCCGTCCCTTATACTATGAGCCAGCGGATCATTCTTGGAAAGGAACCCCATGGAAAACCAGAACAGCGTGACCTATGCCGAGGCCGGCGTCGATATCGTCGAGGGTGCCCGGGCCGTGGATGCCATCAAGGACACGGTGCATTCCACCTACCGTCCCGAAGTGGTGGGCGACATCGGCGGGTTCGGCGGCCTGTTCTCCATCGCCGCGGCCAAGGCCATGGACGATCCGCTGCTGGTGTCCGGCACCGACGGCGTGGGCACGAAGCTGAAGGTGGCCCAGCGCTTGGGCGTGCACGACACGGTGGGCATCGATCTGGTGGCCATGTGCGTGAACGACATCCTGGCCACAGGCGCCGAACCGCTGTTCTTCCTCGACTACGTTGCCGTGGGCAAGCTGGACTCCGAGGCCATGGCCAAGATCGTCGGCGGTATTGGCGAGGGCTGCCGTCAGGCCGGCTGCGCGCTCATCGGCGGCGAGATGGCCGAGCACCCCGGCGTGATGGATCCCGACGATTACGACCTGTCCGGCTTCTGCGTGGGCGTGGTGGATCGCCCGCGCATGCTCGATCCCGAGAGCGTGCGCGAGGGCGACGTGCTCATCGGCCTGGCCTCCTCGGGCCTGCATTCCAACGGCTATTCTCTGGCCCGCAAGGTGTGCGTGGAGGGCCGCAGCGAAGAGGCGCTGCGCGAGGCCCGCGAGGACTTGGCCGGTCAGAGTATTCTGGAGGCTCTGCTCACCCCCACGCGCATCTACGTGAAGCCGGTGCGCGCCGCTATGGACGCGGTGCCCGGTGGCATCCGTGCGCTCGCCCACATCACCGGCGGCGGCATTACCGAGAACCTGAACCGTGCCCTGCCCGCCACGGTGGACGCCGAGGTTGACCTGGGCACGTGGCCCCTTCCGCCCGTGGTGCGCTTCGCCTGCGAGGCGGCGAACCTGTCCGAGGCCGAGGCCCTGAAGACCTTCAACATGGGCCTGGGCATGATCCTCATCGTAGATCCCGCTCGCGCCGAGGCCGTGGAGGCGGCCCTGGCGGCCGCCGGCGAGCAGACCTACCGCGTCGGGCGCATCGCAGAGGGCGCCGGTAAAGTGCAGTATACGGGCGAGGGGTGCCTGTTCGCATAGCGTCCGGTCCATGTATGGCTTGAAAAGAACGATCTGGGGCCCGAAAAGAGCGTGGAAGGCGTTTTTGTGTATTACCAGCGTTGAATTTTCCCCCGTTCATGTAATACATCTGGGCGATAAAGCACGTAGAGCGGCCCCAGGTCGTCGATTTCAAGCCAAAAGCTGGAACAGGAAGGTGCGCGGGGAGCCAAACCGTGCTTTTCAAGCCAAGGGAAGGGATTGGAATGACCGACAAGCTGAAAATCGGCGTGCTGCTCAGTGGCAGCGGCACCAACTTGCAGGCCATCATCGACGCCATTGCCCAGGACGGGCTGCCTGTGGAGATCGTGCATGTGCTGTCGTCGCGCCCCGATGCCTACGGCATCGAGCGGGCCCGGGCCGCGGCCATCCCCGTGACGGTGTTCGATCGCACCGTGTACGAGGATCGCGAGGCCGCCGACGGGCGCATTGCCGCCATCATGACCGAGGCTGGCGCCGAGTACCTGGTCATGGCCGGCTACATGCGCAAGCTCACCCCCGTGGTGCTGGACGCCTTCCCCGATCGGGTGCTGAACCTGCATCCGGCCCTGCTGCCCTCTTTCAAGGGAGGCCACGCCATCCGGGATGCGTGGGATGCCGGCGTGAAGGTGACGGGTGTGACTGTGCATTTGGCCAACGAGGAGTACGATAAAGGCCCCATCGTGGCCCAGCGGGCCGTGCCCGTGCTGCCCGGGGATGATATTGACGCTCTGGAGGTGCGCATCCACGAGACGGAGCACGAGATCTACCCGGCCGTGCTGCGGGCCATCGCCGAGGGGCGCATGATCATGGACGAGCAGCGCATCGTTCATATTAGCGAGTAGGTGGCTGGCGCCTTTTGCAGGAGCACTTTTCGAAAAAGTGGACAAAATGGCTTCGAGTGCGCTGCCCCAAGGGCCCAATGGCTGCGTAATCGGGCAAAAATGGGCTTGTGACGCCTTCTGCGAGCCTAAAATGGCGTTGCAGCGAAGGTGAAAGGAGGCCAAAGAGCGCACTCGGCGCTATTTTGGCCAAAAAATCCCGATGTACTCTCACCGAAGGGAGATCTTGATGAAGCGCGAAACTCTTGAAGCGGTTGTCGCCGATCTGCGGGCCGGGCGCACGCCCTCGCTCACTCCCGAGGACGTGCCCGCGTTCTCCGAGGCAGCCACGGCGGGCGACCCCCATATCGGCCCTGCGGCCCTGGCTGCCATCACGGCTGCCCTGACCGAGGCGGATATTCTCACCTTCGAGCGGGCCCTACGGGCCCTGGACGAGGGGGACTTGGCCTGGCTCGGCTTCAAGGTGGTCTACGATGCAGCCGCGGCCGTGGGCAATGTGGACAACGAGGTAACGAAGAAGTACGGCGAAGTGGGCTCCGCCGATGGGGAGTCGCTCGTGTTCTTCTGCAGCGACGCTAAGGAGATCGTGGCGTCGCGGCCTCTGTCGCCCCGTGATATGTTCCAAGCCAAGGATGTCACGCGCGGCCCCTCCATGCACAACGATCAGTTCGACGGCCTCACCTGGGCGAGCGAGCCTTTGTTCGGGAAGGTGCGCGTGTGGCTTCTGGGCGCGTCGGATGCGGCTGTGGAAGTGGCGGCCCTGGCCGATCATGTGGGCTTCCACGTGATTGCCGTCGACTACGACGAGGCATTTCTGAACACCGAGCGGTTCCCCGCAGCCGAGCGCATCCTGCTGCACGGCGGTACCTTCGACGAGCTGGCGAATATGCCGGCTCGGCCCGACGACTATGTGTGCGTGCTCACCCGTGGCCACATGTTCGACCCCGAGGGCTGCATCTGGGCGCTGCAGAACGGCGTGCACTACGTGGGCATGATGGGCTGCGCCGGGAAGAATGCCACGGTGCACGACCTGGTGGTTGCCGCCGGCATCGCCGAGGCGGATTGGGAGCACGTGAAAAGGCCTATCGGGCTGAAGTTCGGCGCGAAGACCCCGGCCGAGCTGGCTATCGCCATCGTGGCCGAGCTCGTAGACGTGCGCTACCGCGACCGCTATAGCGCCGAAGCCCGAGCAAAACACGAGGTAAGCCTGGGGCGGGAGTAGCCGGGCGGCTTCCTCCGCGGGGCGTGCCGGACGGTTCGCGGGGCGCGCTGGCAGGGGCGGGCGCGCCTCTTCGCTCGCGAGACCTGGGATATTCTCGCTCGCGCAGACGGGCCGAGCTCTGAGAGATGGTCCGCGGGCAGTTTCGTCCGCTGCGGAGCTCGCTCGGTGAGAGTACCCCGTGTCGTGCGAACTGCATTGCCTCTGATGGATAGATGTTGAGCCGTTCCTTCGGGGGCGGCCCTTTTGTGCCATAATGCTGGGGTCAATGGCTCATCGGGCTGTCTGCGTTGCGGGCAGCGCGGGCGCGGTCGGGTGGTACGGATGCCGCCGGGAGCGCCTGATCCTTGGGGAATGCGGGTGAGAATCCCGCGCTATGCCAGTAACCGTATGGCTCCCGAACCGGTGGCGACCGGCGCCGTGAAGCGCGGGCTTCAACGGGCGGTCGCTCGCGGGCGGGACGAAGTCGGAATACCAAGCCGAGAGGCACGAGCCCTGGAGAGAAAGGTTTGCCTCATGTACCAGTCTATCGTTGCGTCCTCCTGGAAGAAGCTGTCCGCGGCCCTGTTGGCCCTGGCCTGCGCCGCCGCTCTGGCCCTGGCTGGGTGCGCCGGCACCGAGCCGGCGGCTGGCGATGGCGCCGTCGACGCCCCGGCAACTCCGGCCGCCGAGCAGGGTGCCGAATCGTCTTCCGATAACGCCGAGCAAGGCGCGTCGATTGCTGTGTCCGTCGCCATGCCCGAGGGGGCCGATGCCCCCTCCGAGACCGTAGAGGTGTCGTTGCCCGAAGGCGCCACCGTCTTCGATGCCCTTGAGGCCACGGGCTGGGACGTGCAGGCCGAGGATAGCGACTACGGGAAGTACGTCACCGCCATCAACGGCGTGGCCAATGGGTCGCAGGGCGAAGCGAGCGGCTGGGTGTTCACGGTGAACAACGAGCAGGTCATGGAGGGTTGCGATAGCTGTACCCTGGCTGCGGGCGACAGCGTCGAGTGGAGCTTCTTCGTCGCCTAGGGCGCCGACCTCCTCGTCTCGCTGATGGGAACACCTCCGACAGCATTTCTCATCCCCGTTCATCCCATCGTCGAACTGGGATTCTTCCTGTGTGCCATCGGGCTGGGCGTATTCTTGCTCAGCCCGCCCTTTGCCCTGGTGGGCGCGGGGGCCGCGGCCCTTACGTTGTTGCTCCTCCAAGGGCGCTCGGCAGGGCGGTTGATCGGGGCCGCGGTGCCTCTCGCCGCTGTAGTCGCCCTGGCGAACCCGCTGTTCGTGCCCCTGGGCCAGACGGTTCTGTTCACCTATGCCGGCGGCCGCCCCTATACTGCCGAGGCCCTTGCCTGCGGCGCGATGGTGGCGGCGCTGTTGGCGGCGGTGCTCTGGTGGTTTGCCAGCTTCAACCGTGTCATGGATACGGTCAAGCTCCTGTACCTGTTCGGCCGTTTCGCGCCGGCTGTCTCGCTGACGCTCACCTTGGTACTGCGCCTCGTGCCCAGCTTCGGCCGGCGCGCTTCCGCCGTGGCCGAAGCGCGGGCCGGCATCGGACTCGGTCGCGGGTCGGGTACGAAGGTGCCCGCGATTGCTCGGGTGCGGGAGGCGACGGTAGTGCTCGCATCGGTGTCGGCCTGGTCCCTCGAACACGGGATGGCCACGGCCGGTGCCATGGAGAGCCGCGGCTTCGGTACGGGACGCCGCACCACGGTGCCGTGCTGGTCGTTCCGCTGGCGGGATGGCGCAGCCCTCGGCCTTATGGGGGCGCTTGCCGCCGTCGTAGTTGCCGGCGCCGCCCTCGGTGCCACGGAGGCGACGTTCTTCCCCCGGGTCGCGATGCCGGCGGCCGAGCCGATGTTCGGGGCGTCCCTGGCGGCCTACGGGCTTTTGCTGCTTCTGCCCGCCCTCGTCATGGGAAGGGAGCGGTTGCGATGGCACTTCTCGCGTGCGAGGCGCTGACGTTTGCCTATCCCGGCGCCGCCGTGCCGGCCCTGAGAGGGGTGTCCCTGACGGTAGAGCCTGGGGAATACCTGCTTGTGGTCGGACCCAGCGGCAGCGGGAAAACCACCCTGCTGCGGCACCTGAAGAGCGCCCTTGCGCCCCATGGCGCCCGCACGGGCCGCGTGCTCTTCCAGGGCCGTCCCCTAGAGGAAGTGTCCCGGCGCGAGCAGGCCCGGCGCATCGGGTTCGTCATGCAGAATCCGCGCGACCAGATTGTTGCCGACCGGGTGGCCGGCGAGATGGCCTTCGGCCTGGAAAGCCTTGGGTGCGATCCGGCCCTTGCCCGGGCGCGTATCGCCGAGGCGGCGAGCTTCTTCGGCCTCGATGGGTGGTTCGACCGCGCGACCGCCGATCTGTCGGGCGGTCAATGCCAGCGCCTGAACCTGGCGGCCGTTATGGCCGCCGACCCCGCCGTGCTCGTGCTCGACGAGCCCACGGCCCAGCTCGATCCTTTGGCCGCTACCGAGTTCATGGCCCTGGTGCGACGGCTCAACGAGGAGCTGGGCGTCACGGTTATCATGGGCGAGCAGCGGATAGAAGAGGCCTTTGCCAGCGCTCATCGGGTGCTGGTGCTCGAAGAGGGCACGGTGGCGGCTTGCGGGGAGCCCCGGGCCGTGGCTGCGCGCCTCTTTGCCACAGGCAGTCCCCTGGTCACGGCCCTTCCGGCTCCCGTGCGCATTTATCACGGGGTGATGGGACGGGAAATACCTGGCGCCCGAGAAGAGGCTGGGGCGACCAGCGCCGCTGTTGGGCCCGGCGGTCGCGTTGCTGCCACTGCGCCCGGCCCTCGCGCCTCCCTCCCGACAATTGGCGACGGAACTCCTGCGGAAGATGCCGTGCCCGCGCCCCTTACGGTGCGCGAGGGCCGCTGCTGGCTGCGCCGCTGGTGTGCCGAGCGCGGTCACGGGGCCGCGCCTGCGACTCCTGTGCCCGCGGAGCCGATGGGCTGCAGCGAGGAGTCCGGCTTCACGTCTCCTTCGGCTGCCGAGCCCGAGCGCTGTTCGGCCGATGGTTTCGGCCGCAAGACCGGGGCCTCCCGAAGCGTCGGCATCCACGGTCGCGATGCAGCTCTGGCCCTGCGCGACGTATGGTTCCGCTACGACCGCGCCGGAGCCGACGTGCTGCGGGGGCTGTCCCTCGAGGTGCCTCGGGGCAGCCTCTGCGCCCTACTCGGCGGCAATGGGGCGGGGAAGACAACGCTGCTCAAGGTGGCGGCCGGTCTCGCCCGTCCGCTGCGCGGCTCTGTGCGGGTCCCGGGATGCCCTGGCCGGCGCGGGCCCTTTCCGGGTGTGGCCCTGCTGCCCCAGGACCCGCAGCTGCTGTTCTCCCGGTCCACGGTGGCCGCGGAGCTGGCGGAAATGGCGGAAATGGCGGAAATGGCGAAAGTGGCCGGCGGCAATCAGGCCGAAGTCGTGGAGCTGTGCGACCTCGGCGGCCTGCTGGAGCGCCATCCTCTCGACCTATCCGGCGGTGAGCAGCAGCGGGCGGCCCTGGCCAAGGTGCTGTTGGGCAGCCCCACCGTGCTCCTCCTCGATGAGCCGACGAAGGGCACCGACGTCCTCTTCAAAAAGCGCTTCGGCCAGCTGCTCTGCGCCCTGACCGAGCGCGGGGTGGCCGTGGTCATGGCCTCCCACGATATGGAGTTCTGCGCCACGTGGGCTGACCGCTGCGTGCTGCTCTTCCAGGGAATTGTGTCCGCCGATGACGAGCCACAGCGCTTCTTCGGGGCCAACCGCTTCTACACCACGGCAGCGAGCCGTATGAGCCGCGACGTCTTTGCCGATACGGTCACCGACGGGCAGGTGATCGCCGCCTGTGGGTCGGTGGCTGCGCAAGGGGCGGAAGGGGAGCGCCTGTGAAGCCGTACTACCTGATCAGCATCCTCATCATCGGGGCAGCCCTCGCGCCCTTCCTCGTGGGGTTCGAGCGCCGCCGTCCCGCGGCGCGGGATATCGTGCTGTTGGCGGTCATGGTGGCCCTGGCCGTGGCCTCGCGGGCTGCCTTCGCCGCGGTGCCCCACTTCAAGCCCATGGCGGCCGTCGTCATGATAACGGGCATGGCCCTGGGGCCGCGCCAGGGGTTTCTGGCCGGAGCTCTGGCGGCTCTCGCCTCGGGG
The DNA here is from genome assembly GCF_008831045.1 of Adlercreutzia muris. Classification (GTDB taxonomy): domain Bacteria; phylum Actinomycetota; class Coriobacteriia; order Coriobacteriales; family Eggerthellaceae; genus Adlercreutzia; species Adlercreutzia muris. The sequence goes on along the minus strand of NZ_WAJS01000002.1, from coordinate 71,348 downwards.
TTCCTCTTCGGCCAGGGCCCGTGGACTCCCTTCCAGATGCTGGCCTTCGGCAGCGCGGGGCTCGTCTTCGGTCTGGTGGGGCCGCGCCTGTCCGTGCCGCTCTCGGGCTGGGCGCGCCTCGGTCTTGCCGGTGGCGGCTTCCTCTTCGTGGTTCTGGTGCTCGGGCCCATTCTGGACACGAGCTCGGTATTCCTCATGCTCGCGTCCCTCACTCCGGCCAGCGTGCTGGCCATCTACGGAGCGGGCCTTCCCGTCAACGTCATCCACGGGGTTGCCACGGCGCTCACGTTGCTGTTGGCGGCCAACCCGCTGCTCGGTCAGCTCGCCCGGGTGCGGGCGAAGTACGGCCTGGGAGAGTAGGGCAACCGGCGGAGCGAGCCCAAGCAGCCGCTCCGCCGCGTGATCCGAAGGGCGGCCCCGATCAGCTGCCGAGTCTACTTGCCCTCGAGGGGATCCACTTCGCCGGGATCGATGAGGGCGAACAGCTCCTCGCGGGAGTGGATGTCCAGCTTCTGGTAGATGTGGCGCACGTGGGCCTTGGCGGTGCCGTTGGCGATGAACAGCTCCCGCTCGATCATGCCCACGGTCTTGCGCTGGGCCAGCAGGTTCAGAATCTCGGTCTCACGGCCCGTCAGGCGATAGCGGTTTGCCACCGCGGCGCACTGGGCCGCAATGCGCTCGCGGTGCAGCCCCTCGGGGCTCTTGCTGCGGCCCGTCAGCAGGTTCGCGCCCCAGTTGCCCGTAATCTCCTTCTGGCGGAACAGCAGCAAGGTGGCTAGCAGCACGGCGGTCACGGCGAAGCCCGACACCAGGGCGGCCCCATCGATGGCGCCGAGGTGCGCCGTCAGGCCCACATAGGCGATGCCCCGGCCGAGGATCATGAACGCGAGCCGCACCGACCGCTCGATGCCGAAGAGCCAGATGGCCGATACGCCGTAGCGGTAGCACATGTTGCTGCACAAGGTCATGATGAGCACCGATACGGCCGTGTAGCCGCCCACGGCAGCCGGTCCGCTGAGAGCGTAGGCCTCGATGCCCAAGGCCGGCACCATCCAGAAGGCCACGATCATGAGCGGCAGGGCGATGCGCACGATGGAGTTGAAGTCGAAGCGCTCCCGGCGCAGGGCCACTCCCAAGAAGATGATGAGGGCCACGATGAGGCAGCCCGGCGAGGAGTGGGGTCCGAAGCTGCCGGAATAGGCGCGCGTCTCGATGATGCCGTAGGCGAAGGCGTACAAGGCCATGAGCAGGAATATCTTCCAGGGAGCCTTGAACTTCACGTCCGCGGGGGCCGGGCGCTCGGCGGCGGGCACCTCGCCCATGGCCCGACGGGCAAAGATGAGGGAGGCAAGGGGCAGGATGCTCGCGAACACGGCGAGCCATTCCATGCGGAATCCCATGAACACGTAGACGATGAGGGCACCGGCGATCATGGAGGCCGCGTAGTACAGGGTCACGCGCAGCGGGTTCAGGCAACCGTAGACCTCGCTCCAAATAAGGATGATGAGGCCGAGCCCGATGCCCCCGAGCACGGCGGCCGGCATGCCGAGCAAGGGTGCAACGGCCGGAGCCAGAATAGTGGCGAAGAGCATGGCTGTGGAAGCCACCATGGTGGTGCCGCACAGCACGAAGACGCTGCGACGGCGATAAAAGGGGCCGATACGGCGGGCGAGCAGGACGCAGAGGAGCATGACGAAGACGGCCGTGGTGTCGAACCACTCTCGCATGGGCAGGGGCAGGGAGGGGAAATTGACGAAGGAACCGACGAAGGCGATTTCGATCCAGGCGCGGTATACGCCGATGCCAAGGAAGAACAGGGGCACGCGGGGGAGCTTGAATTTCAGCAGGGCGGAAAGGCCGAAGTGCCACGGCTCGGCGGCCTTTCCGCCGTCTTCCCCGGTGATGGGCATCGCTGTTTTTGGGGTGTCGGGGCACCCGGGGGCGTATTCCCGACGATCTCGATTGGCCATGGTCATGCTTCCTCCCGTTTATGCATGGAAGTCGGTGTCTTCGAGGACCAGATCGGCACCTACAAGGCCGACACCCTGGAGGAGCTCGCCGGCAAGCTCGGCATCACCGACACCGCTGCCTTCGTGAAGAGCGTCGAGCGCTACAACGAGTGCGTCGCCGCCGGCAAGGACCTGGACTTCGGCAAGGAGGGTAAGTGGCTCACGGCCATTGACACGCCGCCCTTCTACGGCATCCACCGCCACGTGCGCGTATCCGCCGTCGTGTCCGGCGTGAACGTGGGCCCGAACATGGAGGTGCTGGCCGCGGAAACCGGCGAGCCCATCCCGGGTCTGTTCGCCATCGGCAATACTGCCGGCAACTTCTACGGCGGCGTGGACTACTCCATGTACATGCCGGGCCTCTCGCTGGGCCGCGCCCACACCCAGGGCTACGTCACCGGCAAGTACGTCGCCAGCCTGTAAGTCGCAGCGTTCCGGCCGATCTTGCGGGGTCGGCCGGGAATGCCGGCTCCTGACGCAGGCTCGCGTCGCCTCCGGTGCGACGTTGCACAGTGCTATTCCCTCCCTTTGCGAGAAACGCGCCCCCATCCTCCCAGGGGGCGCGTTTCCCGTTTTCGGAGCCGAAGGCGGGTGCTCCGCAGGGGTACGGGGCCGACGCGGCGGCAAGGCATGGCCCTTGCCATATGAGATCGGTGGGGCTTCTCTGCGGGCTCTGGTTTCCCGCCAGGTGCCGCTGGCGGCTATAATGGGATCTGCGCATTCGCTTGAAGGTCGCCGTGGCGACCTCGCTTCAAAGGAGTTTCCATGATCATCATCGATGCCCCCTACGCCTCGGCACCCCTGCTTGACTACATCGAGGAATCGCAGCATCCAGTGCTCGCCAACGATTTCTCGCGGTCGCTGGCCGATGCGCGGTCGCTGAACCTGGTGGACGATGCCGAGGCCGTCCGGCGCCTGGAGGCGGGGGAGCGGGTGTACACCAATTCCGAGAACGCCCTGGCATGGATCATGGATCATGTGGATAATCCGGGGCTCACCGAGGCCATTGCGCTGTTCAAGGACAAGGCGCTCATGCGTGAGAAGCTGGCCGCGCTGAACCCGGGCCTGTTCTATGTCACGGCGACCCGCGACGAGCTGGATGCCGTGAACGTGGACGATCTGCCCCTGCCCGTGGTGCTGAAGCCCTCGGTGGGTTTCTGCTCTATGGGGGTCTATGTGATCGAGGAGCCCGACGATTGGGCCTGTGCCGTGGCCGACATCGCCCGACGCGAGGACGGCTGGCACGAGCGCTACCCGGAAAGCGTGGTGGGCGGCGATGTATACATTATCGAGGGCTTCATTGGCGGCGTGGAATACGCCCTGGACTGCTATTTCGACGAGGAGGGCGCGCCGCATCTGCTGAACGTCCTGCGCCACGATTTCGCCGGACCTGAGGACACCTCCGACCGCATGTACCTCACCGACGAGACCATCGTGAACGAGATGGGGCCGCGCTTCTTGGCGTGGCTTAGGGCCGTAAACGCCATCGTGGGCGCCCGCAACATTCCCGTGCACGTGGAGGTGCGGGTGGACGGCGACGTTATCGCCCCCATCGAGTTCAACCCCCTGCGCTTTGCTGGTCTCGGCGGCACCGATGTGGCCTACTTCGGCGTGGGCCTGCGCACCTATGAGGCGTTCCTGGAAAACGAGAAGGTGGATCTGGCCGCTCTGTACGGGGCCCATCCCGGCCGCGTGTTCTCCATGTCGCTGCTGAACCCGGCGCCCGAGGCCGACCTGGCGGCTCCCTTCGACCACGACGCCCTGCTGGCCCGCTGCTCCCATGTGCTGTCCTACCACCGCTTCGACCCCGAGACCGTGGGATTCTACGGCTTCCTCTTCCTGGATACGGGAGCCGACGAGGCGGGGGCGGCTGAGCGCGATTGGCTTTTGCGCAGCGATCTCATGGAATTCGTCGGCTAGGTTGCGCCCATCATAGCGTGGTGACCCGCATTGCGCGCTCGTTGCGATGCGGGTCACCTGCCACTTACGGGGGGATGACGGGCCGCGAACAAAGCCCGTTCCCTCGGCGGCGGGCGCGGGCCAGCCCCTATGCTAAGAGGGCGTGGATCCCTGATTGCCACGCGTTCTGAGCGAGAAAGGGCGGGTGATCGCCATGGTGGGGAACGGGGAGAGGCCGACGGGCCGGTGGCGGCGCACAGCGGCTTGGATCTTGGCGGCTCTCATGGTAAGCGTTGTCGGACTGATGGCGGCCCCCGTGGCCTTCGCCGAGGAAGCCGATGGGCTGCCGGGGCGCTTCGGGGTGCCCTTGACCGCTGCGGCCGCGGGGAGCCAACCCGAGCCCGTCTCGTTCGCTATTTCCGGCATGAAGTACCTGGAAGGCCGGCCCTTGGCGGCCGGAGAATTCTCCTTCCGCCTGGCGGGAGCGGGCGTGGCTTCCATACCGGCGGGGTCGAATCTGCCGCGACAGCTGCGCTCCGCAACCCTCTCGGAAGCCGAGAAGTACGAGCTCGTGGCCCATGGCGATCTGACGTACTATCCCGAGAGCGATCAGCCGATGCCCGCCTCGGCCCTGGCCCAGAATAACGCCGAGGGCGCCGTGACCTTCGGCTCGCTTGCCTTCGACAGCACGTTGCTCGGGAAGACGGCCACTGAGCGCTCCGCGGGCCGGGTGTTCTGCTATACCGTCGCCGAGCAGGTGCCGCGCAATCCTGACGGCTCTCTCAAGGACGGCGTGACCCGCGATGAGCGCGGCCGCTATGTCTACCAGGGCGTCACCTACGACGACAGCGTGAAGCGCATCTACCTGTACGTGTACCAGACCGCCGATGCGGGCGGCAGTCCGGTGCTGGCAGTGCTGCCCCTGGGCGACGCCGCGTTCGACGGCCGGCCGGCCAAACCTACTTCGGGGGCGGGGCAAGGCTTCCTCAACGTCTTCAACGGGGCCGTGCTCGATCGCTTCGATGGCGCCGTCCTCCTGGACGGCGAGGCCATCTCGGCCGGTGAATTTACCTTCTCCGTGAGGGAAGTGGCCGAGGACGGCACCATCATCGACAGCGGCACGGTGCCCTGCGCCGCTGCGGCGAACGGGTCGGAGGGAGCGGGCGTGCGCCTGATCGACGGAGCGGTCTTCGATGGGCCCGGGCGGTTCTTCTACGCCGTGAAGCAGACGGGCGCGACTCGCTCGGCGCCGGCCGACGTGGTGCTCGACGAGAGCTCCTACATCATCACCGTGGAAGTGGCCGAGGGCAGCAACGGCGCGCTGGACGCCTCGGTCACCTACGTGCGGAAGAAGCCCGCGAACAGCGACCGCTGGCTGGATGTGGATCTGGATGCGCAGCCGAGCCCCGTGGTGTGGGAAAACCATCTGAAGGCCTCCGATGTGCCCGGTACTGATGTCCCGGCTGATCCCGATGAGGGAAGCGCGGGCGACCGGCCCGGCCAGTCGGGAGCCGAGGAGCCTTCGCCCGGGGGCGATGGCGACACGGGCACCGATGGGGACGGGCCGCACGGCGACCATCCTGGCGCAGGGGCCTCCGGTGCGACTGGCAATGTCGGCGGGTCGTCCGACCAGTCTGGCGGTGCCGCGACCGACGGCACGGGCGAAGAGAGCTCCGGGACGGCTGACGCCAGCCCAGGCGCTGGTCAGAGCGCGGAGGGCGGGGCCGCGTCTTCGAGTCGCGGAAGGGCCTCGTCCGGTGTCGGGGCGCCGGCTCGGGGCGCGGCCCCGGCGGCCTTCGCCCAGACCGGCGACGATCTGGGGGTGCCCATGGTGATCGCGTGCGTTGTCGTGGTGGCGAGCGGCGCGGCCCTGGCCCTCTTGAGCCGCCGTCGCCCGCCGCGTTCCTAGGAAGGTGCCGACCTTGAAGAGAGCCCCGCTGCCCGTCGCGGGCATCGCGGCCGCCAACCCCGCTTTCGGCGCCGAAGCGGTGGCGCGAGATGGGGCCGTCGGCTTCCGTTGCCGCGGTGCGGGCCGTCGAAGCGGCCTCGGTGGGCTATAATCTGTCGGTGCCCCGAAAATGGCCGGGCGGTTCTTGGTACTGCGCGGCGCCGGGGCGAGGCCGATCCCGTCGCTGGCGCGGCGGGCGGCGCGAGAGAACCGAAAGGGAGGTGTGCTCCGTGCGTGGCAACTTGCAGAAGATCATGATCGGCGTCGTGGTCGTCATCGTGCTCGCCTTCGTGTTCTTTTCCGGCGATTCGCTCGTGAAGCTCGTCGAGACCATCAAACAGGGCACGCCGTTCTTCATCGGCGCGGCCGTGGTGGCCCAGGTGTGCAAGTACCTGGCCCAGGGCCGTGGCTTCCAAGCCTGCTTCAACACTGTCAATGGCCACATCAGCTATGGTACGGGGCTGTCGCTCGTGTTCGGTACCTTCTTCATGAATACCGTGGCGCCCTCCATGAATTTGGCGGGCACCTCGCTCGTTATGGCTACGGCCGCGAAGAACGGCATGCAGGCCGGCAAGGGCACGACGGCGGCTCTGCTCATGCAGCTGTCCATCGATACCGGCTTCGTCATCATCATGCTCGTCACCTTCGGCGCCCTGTCTCTTACCGTGGGCCTTCAGCCGGGCTGGCTGGCCGTGGGGGCAGTGGCCATCGTGCTCGTGGGCGGTCTCGTGTTCGTCATCACCGTGGGCGGCCTGAAGCCGAACCTGGTGCTGAAGGTGCTGAGGCCCTTCGTGAAGCTGGCCGATTGGGTGCTCGCGAAGTTCAAGAAGGACCCCGTCGACGAGGCCGTTACCCGCACCATCCACAACTTCTCGAGTGCGGCGCACCTCATTACGAAGAATCCGAAGAAGACCGTGCAGTCGTTTCTGTGGACCACGCTGTCGAGCATCTGCGAGATGAGCTGCTTCGTGCTCGTGGGCTTCGCTTTCGGCGTCAACCATCCCGAGGCGCTCATCTGCGGGTATGTGGTGGCCACGCTCTTCGCCATGATCTCCTTCGTGCCCCAGGGCGTCGGCGTGGTGGAGGCGGCGGTCACCGTGGCCTTCGCCCTGTTCGGCATCGATTCGGCCACGGGGCTGGCCGTGGTCATGGTGTATCGCGGCATCGTGTTCTGGCTGCCCTTCCTCGTGGGCGCCTTTGTCATCCAGCGCATGAAGGCTTTCGCTCCGCCTGAGAAGGCCCGCACCCGCAAGCCCGTGCCCCTCGAGGAAGTGCGGGCCCGGGCCGCCGCGGCTCCGGTGTCGGACTCGGCGGCCGAGAGCAGTCTTCCGGGAAAGGAGGCCGCCGATGGAGGCGACGTCGCTGACCGGTAGGGCCGCCGAGGTGGCCCGCAAGCGGGAGACCACGGGGCTGAACCATACGCTGGGCATCGTCATCACGGCGGCTACCACCGAGCAGGTGGAGGCGGTCATGCCCATCACGCCGGCCATCACCCAGCCCTTCGGCTTCGTGCACGGGGGCGCTACCATTGCCTTGTTGGAAACCGTGGCCTCGGCCGGCGGCGAGATGGTCTGCGACGGGCAGAGCGAGCAGCCCTTCGGGGTGGAAGTGTGCGTGCGCCATCGGAAGAGCGGCAAGAGCGGCACCGTGCGCGGGGTGGCCACCCTGGCCGAGCGCGTGCCGTCGCGCCGAGCCGGCTACAAGCTCATCTGGAATGTGGCGGCCTACGACGACGAGGGCGATGTCATGAGCGACGGCCATGTCGTGGTGAAGGTGGTATCAAAGGCCTACCTCGCCGAGCGGGAGGCCGAGCGCGGCCGTTAGGGCCGGCATTGTGTCCGCCGCTCGAGCGTCCATCGGGTTCTCGGGCGCTCGCAACTTTTTCCTTGCATGACGGCACTTCTGTGGTATCATAGCGTTCGCTGTCCGCAAGGGAGCGAAAACGGGTTGTGGCTCAGTTTGGTAGAGCGCTGCGTTCGGGACGCAGAGGCCGCAGGTTCAAATCCTGTCAACCCGACCATGAAAAGCAAGGGAGCCGTCCTTCGGGGCGGCTCTTTTCGTGGTTTTGGGCGTGAGGGTCGTAGGCGGCAGCCGGACTTCTCGAAAACACCGGCCCCCGCAGGGTGCGCGAGGGCCGGGGAGGGAACGGCGCGGGCTGTAGATGCAGGCCACGCCGCGGGCGGTCGGGAAGGCGGCCAGCTGCTCGACGTGGATGGGGAAAAGGAGAGGCTGGCCGGCGCGCCTCAGTGCTCCGTCTCCGCTTGCGGGAGCGCATCCGGCGAAGGTGCGGGCGCTCCGATCCTATCGGACGATGGCGCGGAAAACGTTGCGGGGGAGGAAGGCCTGCGAGAACGTGCGGAAGCTGCTTGCGCTGTGACGGATGCCGTTGAGAAGCCCGATCCCTACGTCATCTTCTGCGCAGAATACGACCTATCGCCCCGTGAGAGCGAGGTCTTCCGCCTGTGGGTGACCGGCCACGGCCTGAAGTACATCCAGAACGCCCTGTTCGTCTCGGAGTCCATGGTGAAGTCGCACCTGCGCAGCATCTACCGTAAATGCGACACCCACAACCGCGACAAGATCATCGCCCTCTTCGAACGGGAGACGGGTGACCAGGGGTAGCGCAGGAGGGAACAAGGGGATAACCGAGGCATCCCATGAAGTAAACTTCTTTACGGTTCACGCATTATTGCTATAGTTCCATGATAAAAATGCCTCAGTGGGACAGAGAGCTCTCCTCGCTCAATACCGTGGGAAAGTTGGAACGTGCTTCCTGTCGTTGACAATACTTCTGCTTGACAGTAGTATATCTGTATTGCATAAGTAAAGGATGCTGCTATGCAATTCAAGCAAAAGGACCTTGAGTTATTTTGGAACGATCCAGCGGGCTATGCCCCGTCGCGGGTGCCCCGGGACGTTCGCCGAAGCCTCTATCGGAAGTTGCAGATGCTGGATGCGGCGTGCCAACTGTGCGATCTGCGCGTGCCGCCGGGTAATCGTCTCGAGGCCCTCAAGGGGAAGCGCGAAAGTCAGTACAGCATTCGGGTCAATCGACAGTGGAGGCTTTGTTTTACGTGGGTTCATGGCGAGGCGCAAGGAGTTGAGTTCTGTGACTACCATCAATGAGATCGTTTCAACGCCGGGCGAAATTCTTCGGGAGGAATTCCTCGAGCCTTTGGGTATCAGCCAGTATCGGCTCGCGAAGGCCATCGGCAAGCCCCAGTCGGCCATTTCCGATATCGTCCACGGCCGCCGGGCCATTACCCCTGAAATGGCGTGGTTGCTGGGGAAGGCGCTGGGCACCACGGCCCAGTTCTGGCTCAACCTGGAGAATGCCTATCAGCTCAAAACCATCGACGAGTCTGCGTTGCCGAACGTGACGGTGCTAGCTCGCTAGGTCTTACTCGTAGCCCATGGCGGCGAGCTGGTCTTCGTCCAGGCCGAAGTAGTGGCCCAGCTCGTGGATGATGGTCTTGCCGATTTCGGCCACCATCTCGTCGCGGTCGCCGAAGCAGCGCTCGTGGGGGCCCTTGAACACGGTGATAACTGCCGGACCGTCCTCGTCGTAGCCGTCGGCCCGCTCCACGAGGGAGAGCCCGTCGAAGAGCCCGAGCAAGTCGTCGGGCAGCCGATCGTCGTTAAGGCCGCCCTCTCTGTCTCTTTCGTCGCCGGCGGCATCCCGCAGCCCGTCGTTCACGGCCGCGGCGTCCCACGGCTCGACGCCCTCATCATCGGCCTCGCTCCATGGTGCGCCATCTCCCCATTCGTCTCCTTCGTAGCCCAAGTGGTAGGCGCTCGGTTCCTCTTCCCAGACGACGGCCACGTTCTCCAGAGCCTCCAGGAACTGCGGGGGCAGCCCGTCGAGGGCCTCCTCAATGGCTCGCTCGAATTCCTCATCGCTCATCTGATGCATGGTGCTCCCTTCGGCCCGGGTTGTGCCGGGCCATTGTACCCTATGACGCCCCGGTTGCCGGGGCCGGGGCTGCGAGGTTGCGATGGCTTGGGGGCGATTACGGCTCGAGGGGGGGCGATCCCGGAGGGGCGAGAGGACCCCTACAGGCTGCCCAGCACGGCCTCGTCGGCGGCCAGGTGCTCGCGGGTGAGGCCGGCGATGCCGTAGTAGAAGGCGGTGCGGGCCCGCTTCTCCACATCGTCGCAGAGGGCCGCCGCCCAGCCCAGGTGCTCGCTGAGGAAGGCTCGCTGGGCCGCGATGAGCCCCGTGGGGTCCTCGCCCGCTTCCGCGGCCGCGCGGGTGCGGTCGGCCAGGCAGGCCATGAGCTCCAGTTCCAGGGCAATGTGATCTTCGGGCAGATCGAAGCTCTCGGGCACGCGCAGGCCCCACAGGCGGTAGACGCGCAGGGCCTCGTCCCGGGCCTTCTGCATGAGAAGACCCTCCTCGCTCGTGTACACCGACTCGTAGGGGGCCACCGGGTGGGCGCTCATGCCCAGGAACAGCTGGTTGTAGTCGGCGGCCAGGTCGATGCGCAGGGTCTCGCCGTCGGCCTCGTCGGCCTCGGCGTAGAACGGCGCCAGGGGCCCTTCGGCGTTGGCGTCGGCTGCCGACAGGACGGCACCAACGAAGGCGGCGTCGGGGGCGGCGCGGAAGGCGCGGGCCAGAAAGCGGTACCCGAGGGCGCGCTCTTCCATGAGCGCCGACAGCTCCGGGGTGTTCATAGGTGTCTCCTTGGGTCGGGCGCCGCGGGGCGCAGGGGCGGATATAGTGCCTGCCATTCTAGCGCAGGGGCGGTAGCGCTGTCTTGCGGGCCGGGGCAGCGCCAAAGGTGGCTCCGGGCCGCCTCGTACAGGCAAAAAGCACGGGCGCCGCAGGGGGAGGGGGAGCGGCGCCCGTCGGGATGCCGGGCCCGAAAGCCCGGCCAGGGGGAGCTTAGGACACGTACACGCTCGGAGCGGTCTCGCCCTCCATGCGTGCGCCGCCCTTCTCAGCGGCCAGGGCCTCCATCTCGGAGAGCGGGCCGAAGTGCAGCGCCTGCACAGGGCAGGTCAGCACGCAGTGGGGCTGGTCGTCCTCGCGGCCGATGGATAGGCAGGTGTCGCACTTGTCCATCTTGAAGCCCTCGCCTTCCACTTCCACATACTGCGGAACGCCGAAGGGGCAGGCTTGCTCGCAGGTCTTGCAGCCGATGCAGACCGTATCGTCCACGACCACCACGCCGTCTTCCTCGCGCTTGCTCACCGCACCGGTGGGGCAGTTCGCCACGCACAGGGGGTTCTCGCAGTGCATGCAGGATAGGGACTCGAACTTTCGCTTCACGTCGGGGAACGTGCCCTCGACGGTCTCTGTCACGTTGCGGCGCGACACGGTGCCGGCCTCAATCTCGTGCCACTGCTTGCAGGCCACCACGCAGGCCCAGCATTTGATGCAGCGACTCGTGTCGACGTAGAATCCGTACTGTTCAGCCATGGTTTACCCCTCACTCTTCGAGATCTTGACGAGCGTCTGCTTCGCCATAGCCGAAGTGAAGCCGTCGTAGTTCGCAATGGTGTCGTCGTACAGCACGTTGACCTCGCTGCCGCCGTCCAGGCTGCCGTAGCCGGGCAGACCCAGCTCGTCGCAGGGCTCCCACCATCCGCGCTTGGTCATGAGCACGTTGGGCTGGATGGCCTCGAAGAAGCGGGCTACCATCTTGATGGAGCCGTGGGGCGATTCGATGAGCACCCAGTCGCCGTCGGCGATGCCATACTGGGCCGCCGTGGCCGGGTTGATCTTCACCCAGGGCTCCGGCTGCAGCTCGCGCAGGTAGGGCACGTCATGGTAGTAGCTGTGGTTGCACAGGCGGTAGGCGTGCACGTCGGAGATGACGAGCGGGTACTCCGCAGCGATCTCAGGGGTGCCGGTGAGGCTCTCCGGTGCGCCCTTGTACACGGGCAGACGCTCGATCGTGCCCGTGTCGTCGGCGTTGGGCTTGCCGCCGATCCACTCGTTCACGCACTGGACCTTGCCCTGGGGCAGCGTGGCGAACATCTTCTCGTAGTTCTGGTACTCCGGCTCGGTGGGCTTGGCACCGTCGGTGCGCTCCTTGAAGATGCCGCCCTTCTCGCGCAGCTCTGCCAGGGTCACGCCGGAGCCGTCCAGCTGCTCGGAGAGCATGGCGTCGATGTCGCCGTTCCAGAAGTCGGCGCCGTAGCCCATCTTCACGGCCAGGTCCAGATAGTACTGCCAGTCGCTGCGGCACTCGCCCACGGGCTCGGAGATCACCTGGTTGATGCCGATAAACGTGCCGGCCGGAGAGTTCTTCGTGGCGAACTGGTCGGCGGACTCGTACTGGGTCGTGGCCGGCAGCACGATGTCGGCGTAGTCGCAGGAGGAGTTCCAGGCCACGTCCATCACCACGTAGTAGTCGAGCTTCTTCAGGGCCTCGGCCACGGTCTTGGGCTGGCGGGTGGCGGACATGGGGTTGGACGACTGAGCGAAGATGAAGCGCAGCGGATAGGGCTTCTCGCTGAGAATGGACTGGATGCCCTTGTTGTAGGCCGTGGTGGGGCCGGACTCCTGGGTCACCATGTCCTGGAACCAGCGGGGCGTCTCGGGGCCGACGAGCTTGGCCACGCCGGGCATCCAGCCGTTGGCGGTGTCCTCTTCGCTGGCCGGCAGGCGGTCGCTCAAAAGATCGATGGGCTTCGTCTTGATGAGCGGCTCGGGCATGACCATGCCGGCCCCGCCGCCGCCGGCGATGCCGAGGTTGCCGGTGATGGCCTCGATGAGGCAGGCGCAGGCCACGGTCCAGTGGCCGTCAGCCGACTGGTCGCCGATGCCGTTGCCGATGTTGATGCCCATGGGCTTGGTGGTGCCCATGAGACGGGCCACTTCGATGATGCGCTCCTCGGGAATGCCCGTGATGGGGGCGGCCCAAGAGGGCGGGAACTGCTTGACGTGCTCGGCCAGCTCGTCGAAGCCGAGGCACCAGTTCTCCACGAAGTCGTGGTCGTAGAGATCCTCGCCGATGATGACGTTCAGGAAGGCCAGGGCCAAGGCGCCGTCGGTGCCGGGGATGACGGGCAGCCAGTAATCGGCGTGGGAGCCCAGCCCCTCCTGCATGGGACGGATGTCGATGACCGTCATGCCGCCTTCCTGGGAATCCAGGCGCTTGTTGGGGTTGCCCTGGTTGATGGCGGAGTTCTCGGAGTTGTAGCCCCACACGACGAGCAGCTTGCACTTGTCCAGCTGGCCGGGGGCCGTGTCGGTGGCCTTCGCGTGCTCCGGACCGCCCAGGGTGACCAGGCGCGAGAACATGCGCTGGGAATTGCAGATGGCGGAGTGCAGGTAGTTCGGCGAGCCGTGCACGTTCAGGAAACGGCGGCCGAGGGAGCCGAGCACCGCGTAGAACTGCGGGGAGAGCACGCCGTAGGACTCGGCGCCGTATTGCTCCTTCTGCTCTTGCAGCTTCGCGGCGATCTCGTCGAGGGCCTGGTCCCAGGTGATCTGCTCGAACTTGCCCTCGCCCTTCTCGCCCACGCGCTTCATGGGGTACAGCAGGCGGTTCGGGGCGTACACGGTGTGCATGGCGGCGTTGCCCTTGGCGCACAGCGTCTTCGAGCCGCGGCCGAAGTTGTTGCCGGCCTCGGGATTGCCCTCCACGTGCACCCAGCGGCCGTCCTTGATGGTGCACAGGGTGGAGCAGTGGGTGCGGGCGGGGCCGCACATCTTGCACCAGGCGTGCTTGACTTCGATAACCGGCTCGGGACCTTCCTCGCCACCGGTCTGGGACAGCTCGTCTTCCTCGAGCGTTTGCGGCGCGCAGCCGCCGAGCATCGCTGCGGCACCGAGTGCGGCGGCGCCCTTGAGCAACGTGCGTCTGGTGAATTCAGCCATAAGACCTCCTCTTGTCGGTATCCCCGCGACACCCGCTGCATCCGAAAAACCTCCCCTTCCCCTTCGATCGACTAACCATGAGTGCAGCATCCCTGGGCCTTGCGGGGGTCGCCTCTCGCGACGTATGCCACCGTAGCGTTTTTGGCTCCCAGAGAAAATCGTGCGTTTCCTATATTTTGAAAACAAGGCTTTGAACTGGGACGATATATGTTTTATATGACAGGTTCGCGTGCACCGGCTTCCCGTCTTTTGTGTTAGAATCGCGCCAAGGAGGCTTTCCCGGCTTCGGAAGACGGGAAAGAGTTGGGAGGAATTTATGACACAGTCGGGAGGGGCCGGGCCGGCCTTGCCCTCGGATGCCAATGCCCGTCTCTCGTGGGGCTCGGTGACCCTTGGCGATGTGCTCGATCGCCGGGTGTGGGGTCTGGCGCTCATGCTGGCGTGGCAGTTCATCACGTTCTTCAGCCCGGCCATCCACTATTCCACGCGCAACGATGTGAGCCATTTCAACAGTGTGGTGGGCTACTCGAGCTTGGGCCTCGTGGCGGTGCTCTTGGTGGCCGCCGGCCAGGCGGGGGTCTTTTCCCGGGCCATGGGGCGTCCCGTGCTGCGCTGGGCGGCTCCGGTGGCCCTCGTGCTGAGCACCATCGTGCTCGCCATTGTGGATGTCAGCGAGGTGTTCCGCCAGCCCTGGTGCTCCATCGCCGCGGCTATTTCCGGCGTTGGCTTGGGGGTGCTCTATCTCGCCTGGGGCGATGTGCTGCGGCGCCTGAACATCGTGGAGGTCACCGTGAAGACGGCGTCGGCGTTCCTGCTTGCCGCAGTGTTGTTCGCGCTGACGGTCATGCTGCCAAAGCTGGCCGCCGTCGTCATCACCGGCGCGCTGCCCATAGGGGTCGGCGCCATCCTGTTCCAGGGTCTCGGCGTGTGGCGCACGACGGAGGAGGTGGGGAAGCCGGCGCTCCACCAGGGCGCTTTCTCGGTGCGGGCCGTCTTCTCACTGGGGGTGCTCTCCTTGGCCGGATCCTTCGCTCGGTCGTTCTTCCTGGCCGGGACGCCTATTGTGAGCGACGGCTCCTATCCGTGGCTGTTCCTCATGGCCACCATCGGTGCCATCGTCATTGTGTGCGGCCCGCTCCTGTCGGCCACATCCCCCGATTTCGCCGCTGCCTACAAGACCTCGGTATTCGCCCTCGGCTTCGTGATGCTCCTGCTGCCCCTGCTCGAGCCGGGGTCTTTCGCGGCCGATGCGGCGGGGGTCGTCACCTATTGCGTGGTGATGCTGCTCATGTGGGTTGTGCTCGCTCGCCTCACGGGGCTCTACGGCCTCTCGCCCCTGTTCGCCTTCGGCATCGGCTGGGCCTCCTGCACGGCCGGCCTGCTCGCGGGCACTTTCGGTGGCGCCCTCGTGCTGTCCACCGTGGCCGTCACCCCGCGGCTGCTGAGTCTCGTGACGCTTCTGTGCGTGTGCCTGCTGTTCTTCGCCTATCTGTTTCTGTTCACCGAGAGCACCATGGCCCGGCTGCTCGGGGGCGGCCGTTTCGGGCGCCGCCCCTTCCGCGAGCGCTGCCATCAGCTGCGGGTCGACTTCAATCTGACCGAGCGCGAGGAGGAGGTGCTCGTGCTGGTGGCCAAGGGCCGCTCCACGCCGCGCATCCGCGAGGAGCTGGGCCTGACGGCGGGCACAGTGAACGCACATCTGAGTCATTTGTACCGCAAGCTCGACGTGCACGATCGCCAAGAGCTTATCGACCTGGTGGAAAGCGAGCGCTAGGGCCGGACCGGCCACAGGCGCTCCGTGGCGCCCATCGTTGAAGTATTTGTGCTCGTTGCGCCGCTGGCGTGGGGTTTGTGCTACCATTGCCCGCGCACAAAGGAGCGCCTCACGGGGGACGGCTAACGGGGTTTGTTCGTCGCGTCGCGCCTGAGACAAGCAGCGGCAGGCATCGCTTGCCCGACTCAACGGAGGAATGCATGAAGATTTTGGGCATGGGAGTTCCCGAGCTCCTTATCATCCTGGTCGTCATTCTGCTCATCTTCGGCCCGAAGAACCTGCCCAAACTCGGCAGCGCCCTCGGCAAGACGGTGAAGAACCTGCGCGATGGCATGGGCGCCGGCCAGAAAGAGGTCGAGGAGGCCGCCGACGATGACGAGGTTGTCGAAGTCGTTGAGGAAGTAGTCGAGGAGCCGGTCGAGGCCCCTAAGAAGACCGTCAAGAAGGTCGTGAAGAAGAAGGCCGAGTAGCCTCTTTCGTCCTTCGCATAACGAGGTAATCCGTGGTGCGCCCGCATAATTGTGCGGGCGCACCACCAGTGTATAAAGAGAGAAAACGGACATCATCATGGCAAACGACAATTACGTACTGACCCAGGAAGGCAAGGAGAAGCTGGAAGAGGAGCTTCACTACCTGGAGACCGAGAAGCGCGCCGAGATCGGCGAGCGCATCAAGGTGGCCCGCGAGTTCGGCGACATCTCCGAGAACTCCGAATACGACGACGCGAAGAACGAGCAGGGCATGATGGAGGCGCGCATCGCCGAGATCAGCCGCATCCTGTCCGAGGCCACCGTGGTGAATACGCCGAAGCGCTCGAGCAAGGTGAATATCGGCAGCGTGGTCACGGTGGACATGAACGGCCGCGAGCGCGTGTTCACCATCGTGGGCGGCGCCGAGTCCGATGCCGCCGAGGGCAAGATCTCCAACGAGTCCCCCGTGGGCCAGGCGCTGCTCGGCCGCAAGAAGGGCGACGAGGTGACCACCACCGGCCCCACTGGCCGCGACATCAAGCTGACCATCGTCAAGATCGAGCACTAATATGGCTGAAGAAATTGCTGAGGTAATCGAAGACGATCCCATTGAGGTGCGCAAGGCCAAGCGCGCGGCGCTGATTGCCGCGGGCGTGGATCCCTACGGCCATGCCATCGAGCGCAGCCACAGCGTGGGTGCGCTGAACGAGCAGTACGCTCATCTGGGGGACGGCGATTCCACCGAGGATGCGGTCACCATCGCCGGCCGCATCATGGCCAAGCGCGTGCAGGGCAAGATCGCCTTTTTGGAGCTGCGCGAGTCCGGTTGCGACATCCAGCTGTTCTGCCGCATCAACGCCCTGGGCGAGGAGCGTTTCGCCGACCTGTGCGACCTGGACGTGGGCGACTGGATCGCCGTCACTGGCACCATGATGCGCACCCGCCGGGGCCAGCTGTCCGTGGCCGTGGACTCTTTCGAGCTTATGAGCAAGTCGCTGCGCCCCTTGCCCGAGAAGTTCCACGGGCTCACGGACAAGGAGACCCGCTATCGCCAGCGCTATGTGGATCTGGTCATGAACCCCGAGGTGCGCACCACCTTCGAGCGCCGCTTCAAGATCGTGTCGGCCATTCGCCGCTACATGGAGGATGAGGGCTTCTACGAGGTGGAGACGCCGTTTCTGCACGCCATCATCGGCGGCGCGAACGCGAAGCCCTTTATCACGCACTTCAACGCGCTGGATCGCGACTACTACCTGCGCATTGCCACGGAGCTGCCGCTGAAGCGTTTGCTCGTGGGCGGTTTCGAGAAGGTCTTCGAGATCGGCCGCCAGTTCCGCAACGAGGGTATGGATCCGTACCACAACCCCGAGTTCACCACCATGGAGGCTTACGCGGCCTTCAGCGACCTGGACGGCATGATGGATCTCACCGAGGGTTGCATCAAGGCCGCGGCCGAGGCCGCCTGCGGCAGCCTGCAGATCGAGTACCAGGGCACGGCGGTGGACCTGTCCGGCACCTGGCGCCGCGCCTCCATGATGGAGCTGGCCAGCGAGCACGCCGGCGAGGAGGTATCCTTCGACCGCAGCCGCGAGGAGCTCGTGGCCATTCTGGAGAAGCACGGCGGCCATGCGGAAGCGGCCTGGGGCAAGGGCAAGCTCATCAGCGAGATCTTCGAGGCCGTGGCCGAGGAGAAGCTCATCCAGCCTACCTTCGTCATCGATCATCCCCTGGAGATTTCCCCGCTCGCGAAGAAGGATCCCGAGAATCCCGAGCTCACCCAGCGCTTCGAGCTGTTCATCTTAGGCCACGAATACGCCAACGCCTTCACCGAGCTGAACGACCCGGTGGACCAGGCCGAGCGTTTCCGCGCCCAGGTGGAGGCCAAGGACATGGGCGACGACGAGGCCATGGGCTTCGACGCCGACTACATCCGCGCCCTGGAGTACGGTATGCCGCCGGCGGGAGGCGTGGGCATCGGCATCGACCGCATGGTCATGCTGCTCACCGATGCGCCCTCCATCCGCGACGTGCTGCTTTTCCCCCATATGAAGGACGAAGTTCCGGTGGGTGGCAACGCTGCGTCCGCGGCTCCGTCTGCAGCTGAGGCTGCGGCCCCGACGGGCGAGGCCCCGGTGGCCTCTGCGGCTCCCATGGACTTCGCCGACGTGGTCATCGAGCCCCTGTTCGCCGACGAGGTGGACTTCGACACCTTCAGCAAGTCCGACTTCCGCGCCGTGAAGGTGAAGGAATGCGCAGCCGTGCCGAAGTCCAAGAAGCTGCTCCAGTTCACCTTGGACGACGGCACCGGGGCCGACCGCACCATCCTGTCGGGCATCCACGCCTACTACGAGCCGGAGGAGCTGGTGGGCAAGACGCTCATCGCCATCACCAACTTGCCGCCGCGCAAGATGATGGGCATCGACTCGTGCGGCATGATCATCAGCGCCGTGCACGAAGTGCCGGGCGAGGACGGCGAGCCCGAGGAGCGCCTGAACCTGCTCATGGTGGACGACCGCATCCCCGCCGGCGCCAAGCTGTACTAAGCGCCGCGGCCCCGAGCGGCCCCCATCATTGCCGTCGCCACCAGAACCGCCCGTGCTTCCCAGCCGGGCGGTTCTGCTTGCTGGAAAAGGGTCGTTTTGGTGCCAGGGGGAATCGTTTTGTTGCGACCCGCGGCCATCGATTCGGGGTATGGTGGGAGCGGACGCCGGAGGGGGTGTGGTTGTGGATATCAAGAAACTCGCGTGCTTCTGCCTCGTGTACGAGACGCGTTCTTTTGCCCAAGCTGCCGAGGAGCTCTTCTTCTCGCGTCAGGCGGTGGGAAAGATGATGAAGAATGCCGAAGCCGAGTGGGGCGTCACGCTGTTCGAACGCGATCATGCAGGCGTGCGACCTACGGCGCAGGCGGATGCCATCTATCCGCTGGCGAAGCATATAGGGGAGTTGTACGATGGCATTCTCGCCGTCGCCGACCAGGGGAGCCGGGGAGAACCCGTGCTGCGCGTCGCCGTGGCCCGGGGCGTTTCCAATACCCTTCCCCAGCGGGTATTCCTTGATTTCGCGCAGAAGAATCCCGACATCAAGGTGGATATAGCCATTGTGGATGCCATTGAATGCGAGGCAATGGTGGCAGACGGTCGCCGCGATATCGCCTTGGCTGTCGCGCCGGTGGAATCGCGCGGTTTGCGCTTCATGTCGCTTTTGCGCGAACCGCTGTACCTCTACGGCTCCCGCGCCTTGCTGGATGAGACGGGGGCGATTTGTGCCGGAACGCGTCTGTTTCTGCTCGATCGGAATTTCAAGCTCGATCGTCTCCTGCTAGAGGAAAGGCGTCCCTTCATGGAGGAACTCGTGATAGAGGACGGTCTGGACAGCTACGATCGCATCGTGGAAATGGTGAAGGCGGGTGCGGGGATGTGCGTGGGCCCTGCCTGCTACCTGCCTCTTTCCGAAGATGGATCGATGTTCCGATCTCCCATCGAGAGCGAACGCTACCGATGGGAGATCGGGCTGCTCATGGGCGTTGACCCAGAGCCCACTGACGAGGCGCGGCTCTTCGCAGCCCATGTGACGGCTCTCTCGCTTTGGCAATAAGAGAAGGGCCGGAGCGACAGTATGCGCTCCGGCCCAGGCGGCCCTATCGTGACGATGGTTGTTCCTAGGCGAGATCCTCGGCAATGAGCATCCCTGCAAGGCGCCCGCTGGTGAAGGCCCAGCCTGACGCCGCTCCGCCGTAATCGAGGTACTGGTCCTTCTCAGTCATGAGAACGCCCATGGAATCGGTGCCCACGGCGTAGAGTCCCTGGATGGGTGTTCCGTCATTGCGCAACACCTGGAGCCGCTCGTTGATATCCAGGCCGCCGGCCGTGGTGTAGTAGAAGGCGCAGCCCAGGATGGCATAGTAAGGGCCGCCGTCCACGGCAACAAGGTAATCGGGGTTCTTCCCGAACGCTTCGTCGATACCGGTCGTGCAGGCCCCATTGTAGTCGGCGACGGTTTGCGCCAATACAGACGGTTCCATGGCAACGGTCTCGGCCAACTCCTCGATACTGTCGGCGCGGAAGATGTAGCCCGCCGCGATGCCCGCGTCCATGACGGCGTCGAGGTTGGGCAGAGGGGTGCCGAGGGGAATGGTTGACTGGCAGCCCACGTAGCCCATGGAAGGGCCGGGGTCGGCGTAGCGCAGCCCTTGGGCCTTGAACTCGTTCAGTTGAGTTTGGGACCAGATAGTGTAGTACTCGGGCCCCGCCTTGATGGCGGCGTGTGTGGCGAACTCCTCCTCGTTGGTGAATCGCACGCCTTGGCGGGTGACAGCCAGGCCGTCGGCGGCCACGCAGAGCGAAGAGGGAATGTCTCCCTCGGACCAAAGCGCCGTGTGGCCGGTGAAGAAGGACAACTCGTCCTTTTCGTGCACTTCGAACCCAGTCAGATCAATGGGGAAACCGGCGAGGTGTGACAGCGGCGGAACGCTGGGGTTGAAGGTGGCGGCGCCCAGGGTGATGGCCTGCTCGAGCATGGCACCGTCATTGGTGGCCATGCCGTACTGGTGCCACGTGCCCGAGAGCGGATAGAAATCGTCGATCATGTACTGCTCCATGAGCCGATCGTTCTCGCCGAAACCTCCTGTGGCGAGCACTACGCTCTTCGCGGCGATCTCATATTCTTGGCCCGTAATGCTACAGGCGCGGATACCCACGATGCGCTCTGAGGAGGTGTCGTAGAGCAGGTCGGTGGCCTCGGTTTCCAGGAGATATTCCCCGCCGAGGGCATTGAACTGTTCCATGAGGCCATCGATACGGGCTGCCACTTCCACCTTGGGTCCCGCGAGCGTATAGGGCTCGTAGGTGAAGCAGCAATCGTAGGTAGCGTAGTCGGCATGGCCCGGGTTTGGCGGGTTGAAGGGCCATTGGTGGTCGAAGTGGAGCCAGTCGATGGTGGGGCCGGATTCGGTGAAGAACAGATCGAGCAGATCCTTTTTGGCGTCTCCCTGGGTGCGAGCGAGCCAGTCGGCCTTCAGGGCATCGCCGTCAATGAATGTCGCACCGCCATTATGCAGCTCGCTGAGGCGTGGGGGATTGACGGCAAGGGACTCGCTTGTCACGCAAGTGGTGCCGCCGTATTTCGCGGCCTTGTCAAGGGCGATGACCGACAGCCCTCGCTCGGCTGCGGAAAGAGCCGCGGCCATGCCTGCGCCACCCAGGCCGACCACTACCACATCCGCCTCGAGATTTTCGGCTGGCGCATCGTCGTAGGCTGTTGCGGCCAGCCAGGGTACGACGGCTTCGGGGCCGACGCCCGCTGCGGCGTAGGATTCCCTGAGGCAGGCCTCGACGGCGAGACGCACTGCGCTGCTGGTCATGGTGGCACCAGTGGCGCCGTCCACGGCAATGCTCTGCTGCTCGATCAGGCGCGGAATGAACGCCTCCTCGGCGGCTCGGGCCATGAGGGCGGTTTCCAGATGGCCATCCTCAATGCGCACGGCATCGATGGTGTCTTCCGAGAGGACGACCGTGACCGTAACGGGAATGCCGGCATAATGGCCGTGGGCCGATGCGGTGTAGGTACCGGGGGCGAGACGTGGGTTATTTGGCGCGGTACCGAGGGCCTCAGCCTTGGCCCACGCCGCCGCGTCGAGAACGGCCTGGGAGGTAACTGTAGCCCCACTCACCGTATCCACTTCGAGGCTGCCGCTGGCATTGAGGGCTTCCTGAAGCCGCGCAACGGCCCGGCCGCCGCGCTCGGGTGTCTCAAAGGGGCCGTCGATGGATACATTGGAGATGAGGCCCGTAGTGGCATCTACGGCCAGACTAACCGTTATTTCCCCGTTGAACCCCATGACGGTGGTTGACGCGGCTCCCGATCCTGTGGTTGAGAGAGCGTCTTCGGCCGTCTTCGATGCACAGCCAGTTAGCGTGCCGCCTCCGCAGGCGAGACTGATGGCGATGATGCCCGTCCCCTTGATGAATTGCCTTCGTGAGAGTGCCATGGTTGTCCTCCTCGATCGATGGGTTTCCCTGGCTCTACCGTACTATGGTGCTGTGCGTCTCTGGAAGCACCAGATTGGAGCCTCGCGGCAACGGAATCGCGCCGCCCGTGCTGTCCAGTCGCCAAGTTCTTGACGGATGGGCGGCGTCGTTGCGGTGGGGGCGCAACCCCCGTAGAATGGCTCGATGAGCGAGAGGAGGTGCGGCCATGGGGCGGCATCGGGAGAGTGAGCGCGCCGAGCGGTTCCGCCGGCGGCTCAAGCTGGCCCACACCAACGAACTGAAGCGCGAGACGTTCTACGCGCTGGAGAACTTGCGCCGTGCCAGCTGGCCGGCCCGCATCGTGGGCGGGGCGCTGTTCGTGCTCATCCTGCTGAACGCGGTGGTGGTGTTCGTGTCCACCCAGCCGGGGCTCGATCCCGTCACGGCCGACGTGGTCGCCGGCTTCTACCGCTTTTCCACAGTCTGCTTCTGCGTCGAGTACTTCGCCCGCATCTGGATTGCCGATCTGGCCTTCGGCAACTGCACGCCGGCCCGGGCGCGGCTGCGCTATATCTGCTCGCCCTGGGGCCTCATCGATCTGCTCTCCTTCGGGCCGAATATGGTGGCCTGGTTCGTGCCCGTCACGCCCGTGCTGCTGAACGTCATCAATGTGGTGCGTCTGGTGCGCCTCGTGAAGATTTCCCGCTACATGCGGGGCCTGCGCACTATCGGCCGCGTCATCGCGAAGCACTACCACGAGATTGTGGCGGCCTTTCTGGTTATCGCCCTGCTCGTGGTCGTTTCCAGTGTGATCATGTACGAGATCGAGCACCCGGCCCAGCCCGACAAGTTCAACAACCTGCTGTCGGGCGTGTACTGGGCCGTCACCACCATCACCGGTACCGGCTATGGCGACCTGGTGCCCATTACGCCGGCCGGGCGCATCGTGGGCTCCGTCATCATGTTCCTCTCCGTGGCCTTGGTGGCCATTCCCGGCGGTATCTTCTCCGCTGGCTTCGTGGCCGAGTTCCAGAACGCGAACCTGCGCAAGATCGAGCGCGACGTGCGCCGCGAAGACGCCCGCCAAGACGACCGCGACGAAGCGCAGCGCATGGGGGCGCGGGGGCCTTTCGGGGAAAGCGAGACAGCCTCGAGGGACGCCGACGGGAAGTGGGGCATTTCCGACGAAGACGACAAAAATGACGATTGAGCGAGTCTCTCATCACCGCAAGACTCGCTCAACCGCTAAAAATGTCGCGTAGCCGTCCTTTTGGGCGCGGCAAACCTCGCCCAACCGCCATTTTTGTCGCGCGCCAGCGGCGAATCGTGATGTGCGAGCGATGGGGATGACATAGATGTGGCATCGCTTCCCCTCACAACGTGCCCACAAAACAGCCCTTCTCGACACCATGCTTTAGCAATTCGCCCGCGTGAGTGCTAAACTGCTCGGGAACTATATTTCGTGCCCGGCCTGTCTGCTAGCGAGAGAGAACCTTTGCCGCGGGGCACCAACGAAGGAACGAGGAAACCATGTCATTCGAGAAATTCACGGACAAAGCACGCAAGGTGCTGGTCCTGGCTCAGGATGAGGCGCGTGCGCTCCATCAGCCCTACGTGGGCACCGAGCATATTCTCTTGGGCCTTATCCAGGAGAAGGACGGCCTGGCCGCCCAGGCCCTCGATCGCCTGAACGTCACCTACGATGGGGTGGTGCAGGCCATCCGCCAGGTGGTCACCATCGACGAGGACGCCGACGTGTCGGGGCATCTGTCCTTCACGCCGCGGGTGAAGCGCGTGCTGGAGAACTCCCTGCGCGAGGCCATGCAGATGGGCCAGTCCTACATCTCCACCGAGCACTTGCTCTTGGGCATCGTGCGCGAGGGCGAGGGCACGGCCTTGGAAGTGCTCGGTCGTCTGAACGTGTCCGGCGACGATGTGCGCGGCGCCCTGAATGATCTGGTGGGCCAGTCGCCTGTCTACGCGGGCCGCTCCGGCTTCGACGGGCCGGCCTCGTCGGATTCCATGCTCACCGAGTTCGGCACCGATCTCACGAAGAAGGCCCGCGACGGCAAGCTGGACCCGGTCATCGGCCGCGCCTCGGAAATCGAGCGCGTCATGCAGATTCTGTCCCGCCGCCAGAAGAACAACCCGCTCATCCTGGGCGAGCCTGGCGTGGGCAAGACGGCCATTGCCGAGGGGCTGGCCCAGCTCATCGTGAGCAACCAGGTGCCCGACATCCTGCGCGGCAAGCGCCTCATCACGCTGGACGTGTCGGCGCTCGTGGCCGGTTCCAAGTACCGCGGCGAGTTCGAGGAGCGCCTGAAGAAGGTCATCAAGGAGGTCATGGACGCCGGCGACGTGCTGCTGTTCATCGACGAGATCCACACCATCATCGGCGCCGGCTCGGCCGAGGGCTCCATCGATGCGGCCGCCATTCTGAAGCCCCCGCTGTCCCGCGGCGAGATTCAGATCATCGGCGCCACCACCCTGGAGGAGTACCGCAAGCACCTGGAGAAGGACTCGGCCCTGGAGCGCCGCTTCCAGCCGCTCACCATCAACGAGCCCAACGAGGAGCAGGCCGTGCGCATCATGGAGGGCCTGCGCGACAAGTACGAGGCGCACCACGGCGTGCACTTCACCGACGACGCCCTGACCGCCGCCGTGCAGCTGGCGAACCGCTACATCCAGGATCGCTACCTGCCCGACAAGGCCATCGACGTCATGGACGAGGCCGGCGCCCGCATGCGCATCCGCAACATGACCCTGCCCAAGGAGCTGCGCGATCTCGATGAGAGGCTGCGCAAGATCCGCGCCGAGAAGGATCGCGCCATCGGCGACCAGAACTTCGAGCGCGCCGCCGAGCTGCGCGACGAGGAAGAGGCCGTGAAGAAGGAGCGCGAAGAAGCCGAGAAGCAGTGGGAGGAGGACACCTCCAAGACCGTGCAGCAGGTGACCGTGGAGGACATCGCCGACGTGGTATCCATGTCCACCGGCGTGCCCGTGAGCAACCTCACCGAGGCCGAGACCGAGAAGCTGCTGCGCATGGAGGGCGTGCTCCACGAGCGCATCATCGGCCAGGACGAGGCCGTGACCGCCCTGTCCAAGGCCATCCGCCGCAGCCGCAGCGGCCTGAAGGACCCGAAGCGCCCGGCGGGCTCGTTCATCTTCCTGGGTCCCTCGGGCGTGGGCAAGACCGAGCTGTCGAAGGCCCTGGCCGAGTTCCTGTTCAATTCCGAGGACGCGCTGCTGTCCTTCGACATGTCCGAGTACATGGAGAAGCACACGGTGTCGCGCCTGGTGGGCTCGCCTCCGGGCTACGTGGGCTTCGACGAGGGCGGCCAGCTCACCAAGGCCGTGCGCCAGCGCCCCTACTCGGTGGTGCTGTTCGACGAGATCGAGAAGGCCCACCCGGATGTGTTCAACATCCTGCTGCAGATCCTGGAGGAGGGGCGCCTGACCGACGCCCAGGGGCGCACCGTGGACTTCCGCAACACGGTTATCATCATGACGTCGAACGTGGGCGCCCGTGATATCACGACCACCACCACGCTCGGTTTCTCCAACTCGGGGCAGAACGGGCTTTCCGACAAGGAGATCAAGAGCCGGGTGATGCACGAGCTGAAGAACGCCTTCCGGCCCGAGTTCTTGAACCGCATCGATGAGATCATCGTGTTCAAGAGCCTGACCGAGGACGAGATCGTGCAGATCGTGGACCTTATGGTGGCCGAGCTGCGCGAGCGCATGATCGCCCAGAACATGACCATCAACCTGGACGAGGCGGCCAAGAAGCTCGTGGCCAAGGAAGGTACCGACACCGCCTTCGGCGCGCGCCCGCTGCGCCGGGCCATCCAGCGCCTGCTGGAGGATCCGCTGTCCGAGCAGATCCTCGAGGGCCGCTGGACGAGCGGCAGCGTGGTGGATGTCACCGTGGGCGAGGACGGCGAGGAGCTGGTGTTCAACGAGGGCACCGGTTCCATTCCCGCGCCGCGCAAGCGCGATTCCATCGCCCGGGACGCCGAGCTGCTGCTCACCAACTACGACCTCGGCCGCGCCGGGCTCGGCAGCGGCCGCGGCGCCGGTGCGCCTGCCGGCTCCGTTGCCGGCGGAGAGTAGCGCCCGCCATACCGATCGCGCGTCCGCGAGCGCTCATTCCGTTCCCGATCGCAGAAGGGAGGCTCCCAAGGGAGCCTCCCTTTGTGTATAGCCGCCTGTTGCCTGCTTGCAACGAGGCAATAGGCGGTACGGCAAGCGGCCTGAAGCGGCCAGATTTCCCGCGATAAGGAGGGGACCTATTTCGCGATACGGCCCAGCAGGTCGATTTTCTGCTCCACGGCGCGGGCTATGCGCTCGATGCGGTGCTCGGGAATGTTGGGGTTGCGGCTCAAGATAGCGCGCACCTCGTCGGGAAAGTCGGCCAGCTTCGCGGCATCGAGCCAGTCGAAGTGGCCCTCGAACAGGCGCAGCTGATCTTCGGGGCGCATGCCGGCCGCCTTGAAGGGCTTGGCCATGTACAAGAAATCGCCGGGCACGTCCAGGAACTCGACATCAGACCACAGGCACGAGCCGGTGTCGAACACGGGGGCAAGTCGGGTGACTTCCAATGTTTCCACGTTGCGGATGACGCCGAAGTTGCGGTAGTGCCGGTCGCGGTTGGCCAGCACGAAATCGCCGGCGAACATTTTGGCGAGGGCGTCCATCACGGCATCGCCGTCAAGCCCCATATCCTCGCAGCGGCGCACATAGAACCTCAGATCGGACAGATTGTTCGGCTGCTTCACGTTGCGGATGAGATCCCAGGCAGCCACCAGCTCCTCGTCGGGGCCGAGCATGTTCCCGCAGGCCGAGTACACGCGGCGCCCGTCCTCGAAAAGCCAGTAGGGAGTGAACTTTCCCGGCTCCATGAGCCGCTCATACAGTTGCGTGGCAATCATCTCGTTGTAGGGCTCCTGGTTTACGAAGCCCACGCCCGATTTCAGCAGCACACGCTGCCCGTCGATGATCTTCCATTTCTTGAGCAAATCACCGCCGAGGGTGCTGTTGGGGGAGGACAGCGCCACGCTTTTGTAGTCGGGTGCGTCGGGAGATGATCCCGCCGAGTCTTGGCCCAGGGTGAGGAAACCCAGGTCGTCGCTGAAGTCGTTGTCGAAGAAGTTGACGGCGTCCCAGGTTTTCGGATCATCGAGATCGTTCAGCCAATAGCGATCCGACAGCGACAGCCCGAAGCTCTTCTCGGCCAGTTCGAGGGTGCTGTCCAGCTGCAAGTTCTCGAGCAGCCGTTTAATCTGGGCGCGGGAGGCGGGAATGGCCCGATGGCGCCACCAGTAGTTGAGTTCCGCCTTGGAGATGTCTCCCCGACGGTCCGCCAAGCCGAAGGGAGCCGCCTCGGCTTGGTCGATACCGGTGATGCGCACGGCCTTGTGCTCGTCCAGATCGTACTCGAACGAGAGCACGGGCGTGTTCTTGTTCATCAGCTGGTAGTGGGCCAGGGCCATGGGATCACCGCCTTTCAAGGGAAGCGCTGCCGTGTAACGCGGCGAGCATCGGCATTCTTCATTATAAGCGAGCGGAGCCGGCTAGGCCAGCGTGCCCTGGGGGCTGAGAACCCTTATGCCAAAACTCCGCGATCATGCAGACCTTGCGGCGCGGTACGGTATCGAGCTTTTGGGTGAGGGCGCCCGAGGCCGCGCGCGATGCAGCCAGTCGGGCCGTGCACGATCGGCGCAGCGCACGCAGCGCACCCCTTTTTCGCGCCCTCGCGCCATTGCACGGCGAGCGGGGAAGAAGGGCCGCCGTATAATAGGGAGTCGCATTAAGGAGATGAAGGAGTAGCCCCATGGAGCCCGTTGCCTCGCTGTTCGCCCCACGCTCGATTCCCTTTTCGGTGGAGATGTTCCCGCCGAAGGGCTCGCTGACCTTGGATGCGGCCCGCAAGGTGGTGGGCGGCATGGCGCTCGCGCGGCCCGATTTCATCTCGGTCACCTGCTCGGCCGGCGGCTCGGGCAACGGCGGCCAGACCATCGAGGTGGCCTCGCTCATCCAAAGCGAGGCGCACATTCCCGCTGTGGCGCATTTGACCTGCGTGAATTCCACGCGCGAGACGGTTCAGGCCGCCATTGCCGAGCTGAAGGCCGCGGGCATTACCACGGTGCTCGCGCTGCGGGGCGATTTGGTGGGCAATGCCCAGCCGGGCGATTTCCGCCACGGGGCCGACCTCATCCCGCTTTTGAAGGACGCCGGATTCTGCGTGGGCGCGGCCGCTTACCCCGAAGGGCATCTGGACTGCCTCGATCTGGACGAGGATCTGCGCCATCTGAGGGAAAAGCAGGACGCCGGGGCCGATTTCTTCGTCACCCAGCTGTTCTTCGACAACGCCGACTTCTACCGCTTCCGCGAACGTGCCCTGGCGGCCGGTGTCACGCGGCCCGTCACCTGCGGCGTCATGCCGTTTCTGGGGAAGTCGCAGATCCAGCGCATGGTGTTCCTCTGCGGAAGTTCGCTGCCCTCGCCCATCGTGAAGCTGCTGGCGAAGCACGAGGACGACCCGGCCGCTCTGCGCGCGGCCGGCGTGGAATACGCCTGTCGCCAGCTTGTCGACCTGGCTCGCAACCAGGTGGACGGCGTGCACGTGTACTCCATGAACCATCCCGACATCGCCCAGGCCGCCGCCACGGCCCTGGCCGATGCGGGCTTTCGCGCCTAGGAGCCGGGGCGGTCGTGGCGAGCATGGGCGACACGGGGCGCGAGGAGGCCGCATCGAGGAGGGTCCCGGCACCCGTCGTGGGCGAGGGGCGTCCCTGCGCGCTTACGGCATCGGTGAAGCGCCGCGAGGCGTGGGCCTTCCTCGGCCATCGGGGCCAGCCGGTAGACGATAGGCTGGCGGCGCGGTTGGAGGGGGCCGCCGCGCTCTGCGAGCGGGAGCTTGCGCCCCGGGGCATCTTCCGGGTGTTCCCCGTCAGGCCGGGTGTCGGCGGCGTTGTTGTTGCGGGCACGAGCCTGGTGCTGCCCGGCGAATCCATCGCCCGGCATCTGCGGGGCTGCGAGTACGCGGCCCTCATGGCCGTTACGCTGGGGCCGTCAAGCGAGATGGTGCTGCGGCGCGAGGCAGCCGTGAGCGCCACGGGCGGCATGCTCGCCGACGCCTGCGCCTCCTCGCTCGTGGAGCAGGCGGCTGGGGTGCTCAACGAGTTCGTGGACGAGGCGGCTGCCCAGCGCGGCTGCGCGCCCACCTGGCGCTTCAGCCCCGGATACGGCGACTTGCCCCTGAGCGTGCAGGGGTCGTTCCTGGAAGCGCTCGATGCCGGCCGCACCCTGGGCATGACGCTCACGGCGGCGAACATGCTCGTGCCCTCCAAGAGCATCACGGCCATTGTCGGATTCCGCGACCCCGCACGGCGGGGCGAGTGAAAGGGAGAAAGCTATGGGACTCACGCGTGAGGTGCGGGTGGAAAGCGACCTGCTGCGGCGGGCGCTCGCTCGCGAGGACTTCCTACTCTTCGACGGCGGCATGGGCACCCTCGTGCAGCAGGCGGGGTTGGCGAAGGTGCACGAGAACCCCGATGTGCTGAACCTGACGCACCCCGACGAGATCGCGGCCATCCAGCACCAGTACGTGGAGGCGGGCGCCCAGTGCATCACCACCAACACGTTCGGCTCGAACCGCCTGAAGTTGGCGGGAACGGGGGCGACGGTGGCCGAGGTGTACGCGGCGGCTGCCGAGGTGGCCCGCACGGCTGGAGCGCCGCTTGTAGCCGGGGATATCGGTCCCACGGGCAGTTTGCTCGCACCCTTGGGCAGCCTCTCTTTCGACGATGCCTACGACATCTTCGCCGAGCAGGCCCGAGCGGCCGAGGTGGCCGGCTGCGATCTCATCGTGGTGGAGACCATGACCGATCTGTTGGAGGCGAAGGCGGCCGTGCTCGCCGCCGTGGAGCAGACCGCGCTGCCTGTGTTTGCCACCATGAGCTTCGGGGAGGACGGCCGCACCTTCCTCGGCACCACGCCGGCCATCGCCGCATCCACGCTGTCAGCGCTGGGTGCGGCGGCGGTGGGCCTTAACTGCTCGCTCGGTCCCGACGAGCTGACACCCCTGGCGGCCGAGGCGGCGCCCTTCGCCCGGGGCCTGCTCATGGCCCAGCCCAACGCGGGGTTGCCGCGGGTAGAGGATGGGAGCACGGTGTTCGACGTGGGGCCTGAGGACTTCGCGCGGGCTATGGCGCCCATTCTGGATGCGGGCGCGACCGTGGTGGGCGGCTGCTGCGGCACCACGCCGGCCCATATCGCCGCCCTGGCGCGGTTGCTGCGCGATCGGCGCCCCGGCGCACCCACCTATCGGCCCGCTTTCACGGTGACGAGCGCTCAGGAGATGACGAGTCTGCCCGCGGGCGCTGCTCAGGTGGCGGTCATCGGCGAGCGCATCAACCCCACGGGGAAGAAGAAGCTGCGCGCGGCCATTCAGGCGGGCGACTTCGACTACCTGGTGGGCGAGGCCGTGGCCCAGGTGCGGGCTGGGGCGGACATTCTGGATGTGAACGTGGGAGTGCCCGGCATCGACGAGCCGGCGGTGCTCGCTCGCGCGGTGCGCACGCTGCAGGCCACGTGCCCGGCTCCCTTGCAGCTGGATTCGGCCGACCCGGCGGCCATCGACGCGGCGGCGCGCGGCTACGCGGGCCGGGCCATGGTGAACTCTGTGAACGGGAAGGCGGCGAACTTGGCGGCGGTGCTGCCCGTAGTGGCCCGCTACGGCTGCACCGTGGTGGGCCTTACTCTGGACGAGGACGGCATTCCGTCCACGGCCGAGGGGCGCCTCGCCATCGCACGGCGTATCGTGGCCGCTGCCGAGGAGCACGGCATTCCGCGGGAGGACGTGGCCATCGACTGCTTGGTCATGGCCGCCGCCACCAACCAGGACGAGGTGCGCGAGATCCTGCGGGCCGTGACGCTCTGCAAACAGGAACTCGGCGTGCGCACGGTGCTCGGTGTGTCCAACGTGAGCTTCGGGCTGCCCGCACGCCCGCTCGTGAACTCCGTGTTCCTGGCCGCGGCTTTCGGGGCCGGGCTCGACATGCCCATCCTGAATCCGCTGTCGGCGCGCTATGCCGACACCGTGAACGCCTTCCGCGTGCTCAACGGCCAGGACGGGGGCGCGGTGCGTTTTCTGGAAAACTACGCGCACGCGGCCGACCCCTACGACGGCCCCGCGGCGGCTGCCTCGGAGGGCGCCCCCGCGCCTGGCCCGACTGGTTCTGCGACGGCTGCCGAGGAGTGCCCCGTGCCCGTCACCGATGCCTTCGCGGAAGATGCCGAGGCCGTGCGGTCCATGGTGTCCTACGTGCTGCAGGGCCGCGACGCGCCCATGGCCGCCGCCACCGCCGACCTGCTTGGGCGCCACGACGGCATCGCCATCATCAACGACGTGTTCGTGCCCGTGCTCGACGAGGTGGGGCGCCGCTACGACAGCGGGGCCTTCTTCCTGCCCCAGCTCATGGCCGCCGCCGAGGCGGTGAAGGCCGGCTTCGACGTCATCCGCGCCCAGATGGCCGAGGGGGTCGCGGGCGAGGGCGCGTGCGTCTCGGCAATGCCCGGCGGTTCTGCTGCGACTGGCAGCGCCGCACCCGATGCCGATCGCGCCATCATCGTGGCCACCGTGGAGGGCGACATCCACGACATCGGCAAGAACATCGTGAAGATGCTCTTGGAAAACTACGGCTTTTCCGTCATCGATCTCGGCCGCGACGTGGCGCCCGAGGCGGTGCTTGCCGCTGTGCGGGAAACAGGTGCGCGCCTTGTGGGCCTCTCGGCGCTCATGACCACCACCGTCGGCGCCATGGAGCGCACTATCGCGCTCGTGCACGAGGCGTGCCCTGAGGTGCGGCTTATGGTGGGTGGCGCGGTGGTCACCGCGGAGTTCGCGGCCTCCATCGGCGCCGACTTCTACGCCAAGGACGCCGCCGAGTCGGCCCGCATCGCCACGGCCTTCTTCGGCTGACCCTTCGCTTTTGCACTATACTATGGAGAAGAACCGATACCCGCTTTACCCGTAAGGGGATGCCCATGGCAAACATCGTCGATCCCGTCTTCGAAGCGTCTGTGCTGCGCGAGCCTGCGCTCGTGGGCGATGACTTCGATTTCGATGCACTCACCTGCCCGCTTCTGCAGTTGCAGGGCAAGGTGGACAAGAACCCCAAGACCGCGGCCATCATCTTGGCCGGCGGCACCGGCGAGCGCTTCGGCAAGGAGGGGGGCAAGCAGCTGGTGGAAATTGCCGGCAAGCCCATTCTCACCTGGTCGGCCGAGGCCTTCGACGCCGTGGGCGATGTGGGCCTCATCGTCATCGTGTGCCCCGAGGAGCGCATGCGCGAGTACCTGGCCCGGGCCATCGATCCGTTCCCTTTCGTCACTCCGGTGGTGCTGGCGCCCGCGGGCTCCATCCGCCAGGAATCGGCCTTCTCGGGCTTGGAAATGGTGGGGGAGGAATACGAGTACGTGGTGCTGCACGATGGCGCCCGCCCGCTCGTGTCGCCGGAGCTCATCGAGCACACTATCAACACGGTGAAGGGCAACTTCGATGCCGACGGCGCCGTGGTGGCCCATCCGGCCGTGGACACCCTGAAGGTGGTGGAGGACGGCGTCATCATGGGCACGCCCGACCGCAGCGTGTTCTGGAACGCCCAGACGCCCCAGGTGTTCCGCGCGGGCATCTACCGCCGCGCTCACGCGAGCGCGCTTTCCGACGGCTTCGTGGGCACCGACGATTCGTCGCTCATCGAGCGCTTGGGCGGCCGGGTGCTCGTGGTGGAGGGCAAGCGCGACAATATCAAGCTCACCGTGCCCGAGGACTACGTGCTTTTGGCCAGCGCCGTGCGCACCATGCTTTTGAACTCCGAGCATCGGTAAGGGACTGCAAAAATGGACATTCGCAATCTGCGCACGGGGCTGGGGATGGACGTGCATGCCTTTGCCGAGGGGCGCAAGCTCATCTTGGGCGGGGTGGACATTCCCCATTACCAGGGTCTTGACGGACACTCCGATGCCGATGTGCTGGCCCATGCCATCTCCGATGCGCTGCTCGGCGCGGTGCGCGGGGGCGATATCGGGAAGCTGTTCCCTGATACCGACCCAGCCTACAAAGGCGCCGATTCGCTGAAGCTTTTGGCCGAGGTGGCCCGCTTCGTGCGCGAGCGGGGTTTCGAAATCATCGACGTGGACAGCGTCATCGCCGCCCAAGCGCCCAAGCTCTCCCCCTACCGCGAGGCCATGCGCGAGAACCTGGCCGCCGCCATGGGCCTTCCCATGGAGAACGTGGGCGTGAAGGCCACCACCACCGAGCACTTAGGCCCCGAGGGCCGCGAGGAGGGCATTACCGCCTACGCCACCTGCCTGGTGTACCGGGCAGGGTAGGGGGTTCGCGCTGGCTCGCTCTGGCGCAGCGCCTGTCTGCCGCTGGTCGGCTCGACGATCTTCTTCGCGCTGCCGACGATAGCGCCTACCGTGATGCCCTGCTCGAGGAATTCGAGCTCTAGGTCCTCGGCGCGGGCCATTGGACGCGCATCTCGGAAAAATTTTTCCACAACCGCACATTTCCGCCGCCTTATGCGTATTACCCTTGAAGGGCCTTTCGCGCAGGTCGTCTCCTTCCCGATCGCTAGCACGGGAAGGGTGGCGCTCCTGCAGACGGACAAGAGGGAAGTGACGTGGACAACCGCCAGTTCAGAGCCATTGTAGATGCTTACGCCGACATGGTGTACCGCATCGCGCTCAACCAGACGCGGCGGGGTACCGATGCCGACGACGTCGTGCAGGCGGTGTTCCTGAAGCTGTACGAGAAACCGCCGGAGTGGCTCGGGCGTGCTTCGGCCGCCGAGCAAGCCGATGGCGGCCGGTCTCTGCGCAGCAGCCGTTCCGCTGCCCCTAACGCGGCGACCGACGAGCGCTTGCGGGCGTGGCTCATTCGCGTGACGGTGAACGAGTGCCGCAATCTCTGGCGCACGCTGTGGCACCGTCGCGTGGAGCTGCGCGAGGTGGGCGACGCCGATACGCCGCCCTATGAGGAGCCGGCGTTTTCGGAGCCCGCCTACGAGCGGCTCTATGCGGCCCTCGGCGAGCTTCCCGAGAAGTGCCGTATCGTGGTGCACCTGTTCTACTTCGAGGATATGGGCACCCGCGAGATAGCCACGGTGCTCGGCATTAAGGAGCCCACGGTGCGCACCCGTCTTGTCCGTGCGCGGAAACTACTCAAGCAAACGTTGAAGGAGGCATGGGACGATGAACAATGCCAACCGGTACAAAGCCATGATGGGCGAGGTCCATGCCTCTGCTGACCTCATCGGAAAGGTAAAGGGCATTCCTATGGAGAAGACGAAGAAGCGCGGTGTAGCGCTGCGATTGGCCACGGCGACCTGTGCCGGTCTGCTCGGTGTGTTCGTGGTGACGAATGGCGTGTGCTATGCCGCCACGGGCGAGACCTGGGTGGAGAAGGCCACCGTGTGGGTGAACGGCGAGCCGGTGGAAATGGACGTGCAGATGCGCCAGGAGGGCGATGTCACCATGGGCACCGTCGAGTACACGGTGGAGGACGCCGTTGGCGAAGGGGGCGACATCGCCATGACCATGAGCGCCGAAGACGGCGATTTCTCGAACATGGCCTACACGATCAAGGACTACACCACTGAGGGCACCGATGCGGCTGACGGCGCGGCCGAGGGCATGGTGCTGGAATCCGACGACGGCCGCGTGCTCCTGGTGCCCGGTGACGGCTCCCAGGCGGAGCCCATCGATATCACCGACCAGATCAAGGCCCAGGGCGGCGCGACCGGCACCTTCGAGATGGACGGCGCCACCTACGTCTACCAGGTGAGCGGCGAGCCGGGCAACTGGCACGCGAGCGTTCAGGCGGAGGCCGATGCGCTCGGCACCTCCGCCGAGGCGTCCCCCGCCGCGAGCGTGGAGGCCCAGTAGAATTCGGTGCCCGACGGCATGGGTCGGCTATAATCTCCCGCACCTGGATCATCGGGTGCGGGAGATTTTCATGGGGTCGTAAGCCCCAAGCGGGGAAGGGAGAAACACCATGGCGAAGCGGGCCGAACGGGTCTTCAATCACGCGGTGGTGCGTCTGCGCGAGGGGCAGAGCGCACTCGATACCCTGCACGAGCAGCGCGAAGAGCTTGCGAGCCAAATGCTCGCGCGCCTTGCCGGCAGCGACGAGTTCTCCGCTATGCTGGAGCGCAACTTTGCTCCCTACCGGCGGCTTATGACCTACTACGAATGCGCCATGATGGAGGTGGAGACGAAGTTCCGCGTGCTGGACGCCGAGTTCGGCCTGCAGCACGACCGCAATCCCATCGAGTCCATCAAGTCGCGCTTGAAGAGCACCGATAGCCTGGCGAAGAAGCTCGTGCGCAAGGGGTTCCCCATGTCGGTGGACTCCATCGAGCAGAACATCTTCGACGTGGCTGGCGTGCGTGTGGTGTGCACCTTTCCCGAGGACATGTTCGCCCTGGCCGAATCGCTGCTGGCCCAGGATGACGTGGTGCTCATCGAGCGTCGCGACTACGTGGCCGCTCCGAAGCCGAGCGGGTACCGCAGCCTGCACCTCATCATCGAGGTGCCTATCTTCCTAGAGCATGAGAAGCGCTGCGTGAAGGTGGAGGTGCAGCTGCGCACCATCTCCATGAACTTCTGGGCCTCGCTGGAGCACCAGCTGCGCTACAAGAAGGATCTGTCCGAGGAAGAGGCCGCCGCCGTGGCCGCGGAGTTGGCCGACTTGGCCGACGCTGCCGCCGATTTGGACGCCCGCATGCAGGCCCTGCGCAACTACCTCGACAACGGGGAGAAGTAGTTCCTTTCCGGCCCTGCGCCTGTGGCGGTGTTGGGGTTGCGCTACAATGCTCCTACTTGCTAGTTCGCTTAAGGAGCTCATTCATGATTAAGCTGTACGATACGCGCCTGCGCCAGAAAGTGGATTTCGAGCCGGTAAAGCCGGGGAAGGTGGCCATGTACGTGTGCGGCCCCACGGTGTACAACCGCATCCACATCGGCAATGCGCGCACCTTCATCTCCTTCGACATGATCCGCCGCTACCTCAGCTGGCGCGGCTTCGAGGTCACCTTCGTGCAGAACGTGACCGACGTGGACGACAAGATCATCAAGCGCGCCGGCGAGGAGGACCGCACCGCCGCCGAGGTGGCCGAGGAGTACACGCGCCTGTTCATCGAGGATATGCGGGCCGCCGGCGTGCAGGACCCCGACATTCGCCCGAAGGCCACTGAAGAGATCGATACCATGATCGCGCTCATCGAGCGCCTCATCGAGCGCGGACATGCCTATGCGGCCGAGGGCGACGTGTACTTCGATGTGCGCTCCTATCCGGGCTACGGGCAGCTCTCGGGCCGCGACGTGGACGAGGCGGAAAGCGGTCACCGCGAGCTGCGAGCCGACGGCCAGGGCCTGGAAGACCGCAAGCGCGACGAGCTGGACTTCGCCCTGTGGAAGGCGGCCAAGCCCGGCGAACCGGCCTGGCCCTCTCCCTGGGGCGCGGGTCGCCCCGGTTGGCACATCGAGTGCTCGGCCATGTCCGAGAAGTACCTGGGCCTGCCCTTCGACATTCACGGCGGCGGGGCCGACCTGGTGTTCCCGCACCACGAGAACGAGCGCGCCCAGTCCGAGTGCGCCTGCGACAGCACCTTCGCCAACTACTGGATGCACTCCGGCATGCTGCAGATCGCCAACGCCGAGACCGGCGAGACCGAGAAGATGTCGAAGTCGCTGAACAACTTCCTGCTGCTGCACGAGGTGCTGGAGCAGGTGCGCCCGGCGGCTCTGCGCATGCTCATGCTGCAGAGCCACTACCGCAGCCCGCTTGTGTTCGGCGAGCAGCGCGTGAACGAGGCCGACGCGGCCCTCACGCGCATCGAGAACGCCGTGCGCGCCCTTGACTGGCTGCTGGAAACGGGCACGCCCCGCGGCGAGGCGGCCCTGGTCCCGGAAACCGCCGAGGGCGAGCTTGCGGCCGTGCTGGATGCAGCGGCGCTGACCGATCGCGTGGCTGTGCTGCGGGCCAACTTCACCGAGGCCATGGACGACGACTTCAATGCCCCGGCGGCCCTGGGTGAGATCTTCTCCTTCGTGAGCGATGTGAACGCCCTTGTGGCCGATGCGACCGCGCTGGCGGCCGAGGAGGCTGCGGCCGGCCGCGCCGCCCGGGATGCCATCGTGGAGCTCATGGACGTGCTCGGCATCGACGTGACTGCCGCCGAGGACCGGGCGGCCTACCCGGTGGAAGTGGTGGCCCTGGCTGCCGATCTGGCCGGCTATGACGGCGACGACCCCGAGATTGCCGTGGCTCACTTGCTGGAGGCCCGCGCCACCGCCCGCAAGGAGAAGAACTGGGCCGTGGCCGACGGCGTGCGCGACGGCCTGGCCGCCCTCGGCTTCACCATCGAGGACACCCCCCAGGGCGCCCGCGTGAGCTACGAGGGGTAGGACATCGCGAAAGAGCCCCTTCCGAAAACGGGTCAACGGCGTAGAGTAGGTGTTGATCTTGGAAAACGGCGGAAGGAGCATGATGGAGCCGGTTATTCAGCTGGAGCGGGTCACGAAGGACTACGGGGGCGGCCGCGGCGTGTTCGACCTCTCGTTCGCTGTGGGCCGCGGCGAGGTCGTGGGATTTTTGGGCGCCAACGGGGCGGGGAAGTCCGTCACCATGCGGCTGCTCATGGGGTTTGTGCGGGCCGATGGCGGCCGGGCGACCCTCGGCGGCCGCCCGTGCTTCGCCGATCGGGCGGCCATTCAGCGCGAGGTGGGCTACCTACCCGGCGAGCTGGCCCTGCCGGGCGACATGACCGGCCGCTCCTTTTTGGCCTTCGTGGCGGGCATGCGGGGCACCGCGCTGCCTTGCCGCGCCAACGCGCTCATCGACTACTTCGAGCTGGACCCGTCGGCCAAGCTGCGGGCCATGTCGAAGGGCACGCGGCAGAAGGTGGGCATCGTGGCGGCGTTCATGCACGGGCCGGCGGTGCTGCTGCTCGACGAGCCCACGAGCGGCCTCGACCTGCTCATGCAGCGCCGCTTCGTGGAGCTGGTGCGGGCCGAGAAGCGCCGGGGCGCCACCATCCTGCTGTCGTCGCACGTGCTCGGCGAGGTGGAGGGCACCTGCGATCGGGCGCTGTTCGTGCGCTCGGGGCGCCTGACGTCCGAGGCCTGCGCGGCTGATCTCACCCTGGATGCCACCTTGGAGCACCTGTACGGCGCCGAGGCGCTGCGCCGCCGCTGGGGCGATGCCGCGGAAGGGCGCGCCGCCGGGAATCGCTCCGCCGCGCCGTCTGACTCCGTCGACCTGGGGCGTTCCCCAGCCTCGTCGGAGAGAGGGGGTGTCCGATGAGCGCGACGTTGTTCAAGCGTAGCCTGCGCAGCGCGGCGGCCGTGATGGCGGCCATCGTGGTCGTGCTCGCGTTCTACATCGCCATGGTGGCGTATCTGTACGACCCCGAGGTGAGCGAGAGCATCCAGCTCATGCAGGCGGCCATGCCCGAGCTCTTCGAGGCCTTCGGCATGGCGAACCCCTCCGCGACGCTGCTCGACTTCCTGCTGAACTACCTGTACGGCTTCTTGTTCACCGGCACCCTCGTGCTCATGGCGGCCTACCTGGCCCAGCGCCTCGTGGTGGGGCCGGTGCGCGACGGGTCGCTCGCGTGGCTGCTCGCCGCGCCCCGCTCGCGGCTGTCCCTCGCGCTCACCTTCGTGGCGGTGGAAGTGGCGGCGGTGGCCATTGTCGTGGGCCTGTCGTGGGGCGCGGAAGTGATTGCCTGCGAGGCGCTGTTCCCCGGAGAGTTGGACGGCGCGGCCCTCGCCCGGGCCAATGCGGGGCTGGTGGCTCTCGGCCTGTTCGTGGCCGCCCCCTGCTTCGCCTCGGCCTGCTGCTTCCAGCATACGGGCCTGGCGCTGTGGGGCGGTGCCGGGGCGTGTGCGGTGTTCCTGCTCATGGGCACGGCCGGCGCGGTGGGGAAGGGCCTCGCGTGGGTCGCCGACCTCTCGCCGCTGGCGCTCTACGACGCCTACGGCCTGGCGGCGGCCGATGGGGGAGCCGTCGCCGGCGCCGTCGTCCTCGGTGTGGTCGCCGCGGCCCTGTTCGCCCTAGGCGTCGCCCGCTTCTGCCGCCGCGATTTCAGCCTATAGGGAGTTGCAGCCGCACCCGTAGGGGCGACCTCCTGGTCGCCCTCGTCCCCGAAGCTCGCCGAACTATCGCGAAGCGCCGGCAATCCCGGGCCCACGGGCGAGCGGGAGCTCGCCCCTACGAAGTGTGCTTCCGGTCCCCACCTCTTCCATCCAGATATTCCGGCTTGTAGGCCCAGTGGCGCATGATGGCGCACCACTGGTGGTAGGCGGCCTGGAAAGCGGCCACGTCGATGGGCTCGCGGCTGGAGAGGTGCTGGTGCAAATAGCCGTCGCCCATCATGATGAGCATGTCCAGCACCTCGCGCGGGTCCACCCCGTCGCGGAACCGTGTGAAGTCCACGTTCGCCATGAACTGGTCGTACAAGATGTCCACCTGCCGGGTCATCCACTTCGCCACCGTTTCGCGAATATCCCGGTGATCGGCGTAGAAGGCCCGCAGCGAGAACTCGAAGACCCAGGGCCACCGCCCCATGAGGGCCAGCTTCTGCGCCCCGGCGTACTCCAGCAGGTCGAAGAAGTCGTCGATGGCGCGGAACTCGTCGTCCACCACCCAGTCCACGGCCCGCTCCATCAGGTAATCCAGGGTGCGCACGTACAGGGAGCTCTTGTTGCGGAAGTAGAAGAACAGAAGCCCTTTGGACATGCCGGCCCGTCGCGCGATCTCCTCGGTGGAGGCCCCTTTGTAGTCGTGGCGGCCGAAGCCCTCGATGGACGCCCGCATGATGGTTTCCTGCCGCTCGACTGGCAGTGCGTCGAAGTCGCCGTGCCGGTCACCTTCGATTGCGTTTCGGGCCATGGTCGCCTCCTTCTTGCGTCTTACGGTGCGGGCATGCACCGTAGTGCGGGCTGTGCCCGCGTAATCAACAGGTACTGACGGGGCGCCTTGTTTGAGATGCAGGCGCAGCCTGCGCTACGAGAGAGACCGTATCCGCCTCGCGCCCGCGGGGGTTTTCTTGCTTGACCCGCCGGTCAACCTCTGCCCATTCTATCCCGTTGACCCGTTTTGCGAAGGGGTTTGCGGCCATCTTCTATAATGGGAGCCTCTGTTTTTCCGTGACGAAGCGAGGTTCCCGTGTCTGCCCAATATCCGTTGCCGCCCATTCCGATGGAACTGCTGGCGCCTGCCGGTGGGATGGAGCAGTTGCGAGCGGCGGTGCGGTTCGGGGCCGATGCGGTGTACCTGGCGGCCGATCGGTTCGGCATGCGGGCCCGGGCGGCGAACTTCGCCCTGGACGAGATTCCCGCAGCGGTGGCCTATGCCCATGAGCACGGTGTGAAGGTGCACGTCACCTGCAATATCCTCATGCATCCGGACGACATCGACGGCTTGCCGGCGTTCTTTCGCTCCCTGGATGCGGCCGGGGTGGATGCCTTCATCATCGGGGACTTGGGCGCCTTCGCCGTGGCCGGCGAGGTGGCGCCGCGGGTGGAGCGCCACGTGAGCACCCAGGCCTCGGTGGCCAACGGCGCGGCGGCCCGGGTGTGGCACAGCCTGGGGGCGAGCCGCGTGGTGTGCGCCCGCGAGATGAGCTTGGCCGACATCGCCCGCTTGCGCCAAGATGCGCCGCCCGAGCTGGAGATCGAGGCCTTCGCCCACGGCGCCATGTGCATGGCCGTGTCGGGCCGCTGCCTCATCAGCAGCTACCTCACGGGCCGATCCGGCAACAAGGGCCACTGTACCCAGCCCTGCCGTTGGAGCTACTCGCTGGGCACGGCGGGCCCGGGCGCTCTGGCGGCGGAGAATGCCGGTGCGGGACCGGTTTCGGAGAATCTGCAGCCTGTGTCAGAATTCCTGTTGGAGGAAGAGAAGCGCCCCGGCGAGTTCTTCCCCATAGAAGAGGACGGGCGCGGCACCTTCATCATGAACGCGAAGGACCTGAACATGCTCGCCCACCTGCGGGCTTTGGCCGGTGCGGGCGTGGATTCCATCAAAATCGAGGGGCGCAACAAGAAGGCCTTCTACGTGGCCACGGTGGTGGGGGCCTACCGCCGTGTGCTCGATGGCGAGCCGTCCGAGGCCGTGGCCGCCGAGCTTGCGGCCGTGTCCCACCGCCCCTACGGCACGGGCTTCTACTTCGACGAGGCCGAGCAGGCCTGCGCCTATGACGGCTACGAGCAGGAGACCATGCACGTGGCCGATGTGGTGGCCTGCGCGCCTGCCTGCGGGGAAGGGTCGGGGGCAGTTGCGGGCCAAGGGCCGCGCCCGCGCCACTCGGCAGAGGAGGACGCCCGTTACCTGTACGTCCTCTGCCGCAACCGGTTCGCGGAACGTGACGAGCTGGAAATCCTCGCGCCCCATGAGCCGACGCGTGCCGTGGCCGTGCGCGACCTCTGCTGGCTTTCTACCTTCGGTCCCGACAACCACGACGAGGATGCCCCCTCCACGGTGGAAGAGGCCCTCGCCCGCGCCACCGCCGCCGACTGGGAGCCGGCCGCTGCGGCCAACCGGTCCTGTAACCTGTATCGGATCGCGGTGGACGACCCCGTGCCCCCCGGCTCCTTCCTGCGCAAGCGCACCTTCCGCCGTTCCGCCCGCCACGGGGCCTAAGCCCCTCGCTCCGCGCTGTTGCGGCGCGGCCGCCTCGCGGGGGCGAAGGGGGGGTGTGCCCCCCGCGCGTTCGCGCCCACTCCCGGAGAGGCCCGACATCGCGCTGGGGCGCCGCTAGGGCGCAGAAACTTTCCCGCCCCGCCGGAAGCGACCGCCCCGCCGTGCTAGGATGCTCCCAAGAGCAACGAGAGAGGGGTGCGGCCGTGATTACCGTCGGCGACGTCATGAATATGAGGGCCTTCGATCGCATTTGGCTTGCGGCGCCCTGCGAGGGGGCCGCATCCCGCGAGGTGGTGGGCGTGGGCACCCTGGACCACGAGCCTTTCACGGGCAGCTACGACCTTTTCGAGCGCGGCGAGTTCATCTTCACCACGCTCGGTTTCGCCGCCATGCATCCCGATCTGGCCGAGGAGGCGCTGCTGGCGCTCATCGAGCGCGATGTGGCCGCCGTCGCCGTGAAGCCCGTGGCGTTGAGGGCTCTCCCCGAGAGGGTGGTCGCCGCCTCCGCCGAGCGCGGCGTGCCCGTGTTCTTCTACGAGGGCCGCTACATGGAGCGCGTCATCGCCGACCTCATGAATGCCCTTGACGACGATGCGGCCGAGTGGGAGCGCAACCACCTCATCGACCTCATGCTGGCTCCTTCCGACGAGCAGGCCGTGCGCTCTACCTTCTTCACCATCGCCGGGGTGACGGGGGCCACTATTCAGTGCCTGGCCATCCAGGCGGTCACCGAGGACGATGCCTCGCTGCGGGCCCTGCAGAAGGTGGTGGAAGGGGTGCTCGCTGCCTACGGGGATCGCTGGAGCGATGTGGAGCGCACGTTC
Source organism: Adlercreutzia muris (assembly GCF_008831045.1). GTDB lineage: Bacteria > Actinomycetota > Coriobacteriia > Coriobacteriales > Eggerthellaceae > Adlercreutzia > Adlercreutzia muris. Next base: position 28,910 of record NZ_WAJS01000002.1, on the reverse strand, counting down.
GTCTGCCGTTACCGCGCCATGATCCTGGGCTTTGTCTCCTTTAAGCGCCCGCCGCTGAAGGCCATCGCCATTTCCGACGCCGACCTGGCGAAGTGCATCGCCACGGCCGGCCCCCTCGTGTGCGGCATCAGCCAGGAGGTGAGCCTTGGCGAGGGCGATCTGGCCCTGCGCCAGGCCATGGCCGCCCTGCGCACCGCTCACGTCGAGGGCGGCATCGTGCGCTGGACTACCCTGCGCTTCGACGCCTTCCGCGCCGCTGCCCGCACTGATCGGCTCTACGCCCGCTCGGCCGATCTCATGCGCTCGCTGCTGTTCGACTACGATGCCGAGCATGACAGCGATCTGGGTGTCACCGCCCAGGCCTTTGCCGCTGCCTGCGGCGAGGTGAGCCGCACGGCCGAGGTGCTCTTCCAGCATCCCAATACCGTGCGCTACCGCCTGAAGAAGATCAAGGAGGTCCTGGCCGTCCAAGACCTCACTGACCGCGAGCTGGCGGCTCTCCTGCAGCTGGTGTACCTGGCCTGAGCCCGGGCCCGCGCCGGGGAGGGAACGGGCGCCCGCCCGCGCCCGCCCGGTCCCGCGCCGTCCCTGTGCCCCGCTGCTCGCGCGCCGCGATACCGCCGCGAGCCCCTCGGCTTGTGCCCCGCTGCACAGATCATTGCCGGCGCTCGTTGTGCATCTGCACAATCAGCTGCCCAACGGTTCGTCCGATCGACTAAACGATGACCCTCATCCTGCCCCTAAACTAGGCGGCGTCGAAAGGAGAACCACCATGAAACTCTTCAATGATCAGGCCACTTCCGCCATTGCCAACCTTGATGCCGCCGACGCCGCCTATTGCGCCAAGTTGGAGCAGCGCTTCGCGCATATGGGCATCAGCTCAAAAGTCGCTTCCGACGCTGTGTGTTCCCTCGTTGAGGCCGACGCCGTGCCCCAGGTCGGCATCTGGGCCGCCCTGCCCAGCGCCTTCAAGGGCCTCTTCCCTCAGAAGTCCGCAACGCCCGTTGCCGCTTCCGATACGTTCGCTCCCGCTCAAGAGGCGCTTGCCTAGGCGTGCCGGCCTGGGGTCTCGTCGCCGGAGATTTCCCCGAACGTAAACGACCCCGCCGAATATCGACGGGGTCGTTGCATGAACGGGGGAGTGCGACAGCGCCGAGGCTAGTCCTCCACCTCCACCAGCTCGATGTCGAAGTTCAGGTCCTTGCCCGCCAGCTCGTGGTTCATGTCGAAGGTGACGATGCCGTTCTCGATGGACTCCACGAACACGGGGAAGGGCTGGCCGCCCGGGCCCATCATGTACACGGTCTGGCCCACCGGTAGCTGGTCGGCGTTGGGAATCTGGTCCACCGGCACCTTCTGCACCATCTCATCGTTGCGCTCGCCATAGGCCTCGGCGGCCGGGATGTGCACGGTCTTCTTCTCGCCCACGGCCATATCCTCCACGGCGGCGTCGAAGCCGGGGATCATCTGGCCGGCCATGCAGGTGAACTCGATGGGCTCGCCGCGGTCCACGGACGAATCGAACTTCGTGCCGTCATCCAGCGTGCCGGTGTAGTGCACCTTGACCTTCTTGCCTTTGTTGCTCATATCGCGAGCTCCTTTCCAAAGAAATGTCCTTTAAGTCTAACGGAAGGAGCCCGTGCGGAGCCGACGGGGGTGCAAGCTGCTCCAAGTTGTCACAAACAGCGCCTTTGCGCGCACTCACAGGCGCAAGAAGGGGGTCGTTTAGCTCACTCGACGCGTTTTTGTCCCGATGAAAAAGTGGGCATTCAGCTGATATTTCTCTGTGTTTTCCCAGTTCACAGCCTTGGACAAAAACGCGTCGAGTGAGCTGCTGCTCGCTGAAAGAGCGCCTGAAATTGCCCTTTTTCGCGACAACTTCCCCCGAGGCTTGCTGGTGGAGTATTATGAAAGAGCAACCGAAAAGCTCATCTTTGTGCATGCGCTCAAGAAAATGCGGAACGCATGGGCAGCCCAAGGAATGGAGTCGCTATGACCTATAAAGCGGGAGTTGTGGGAGCGGCCGGGTTTGCCGGCATCGAATTAGTGCGCCTTCTGGCACGGCATCCCGAGTTCGAGCTGGTGGCCGCCACCTCCGATGCCCTGGCTGGCACCCCCATCGCCAAGGCCTATCCGGCTTTCATCGGCGTGACCGACCTGGCGTTCTCCACTCACGAGGAGACCGATCTGGCCGCCTGCGACGTGGCGTTCCTCGCGGTGCCCCACAAGGCCGCCATGGCCGTGGCCGGCGATCTCATCGCCGCCGGCGTCACCGTTATCGACCTGTCGGCCGACTTCCGTCTGAAGGATCCGGCCGTCTACGAGCAGTGGTACGCGCCCCACACCGCGCCCGAGCTTCTGGCCCAGGCCGCCTTCGGCCTGCCCGAGCTCACCGGCGACGAGCTGGCCGCCGCGGCCGAGCGCCGCGCGGCCAGCGAGGCGGTGCTCGTGGGTTGCGCCGGCTGCTACCCCACGGCCACGTCCCTGGCCGCCGCCCCCGCTATCCGCGCGGGGCTCGTGGACGCTGCGGCGCCCGTGGTGGCCGATGCGGTGTCCGGCGTGACCGGCGCGGGCAAGAAGGCTACCGAGCGCACGCACTTCTGCTTCGCCAACGAGAACATGGAGGCCTACGGCGTGGGCACCCACCGCCACACCCCCGAGATCGAGCAGATCTTGGGGGTGCAGGGTCGCCTCGTGTTCACCCCGCACCTGGCCCCGCTGAACCGCGGCCTCTTGTCCACGGTGACGCTGCCGCTGGCCCTGGGCGCTGCTCCCAGCACCGAAGAGCTCGTGGCCCTCTACCGCGACTTCTACGCGGCAAGCCCCCTCGTGTCCGTCATGGATGCCGGCGTGCAGCCCCGCACCGCCTCGGTGGCTGGCACCTGCCGCGCTCAGGTGGGCGTGGCCGTGCACCCCGCGGGCCTCATCGTGGCCACGGGCGCCATCGACAACCTGGGCAAGGGCGCCGCTGGTCAGGGCGTGCAGTGCGCCAACATCGTGTTCGGCCTGCCCGAAACTTGCGGTTTAGAAGAGATCGCCAACCCCGTCTAAGGAGCGAATCCCATGGCAGAGACCACCTTCACCTATCATCCCGAGGGCAACGCTGCCAGCGCCCTCGGTTTTGGTGCCATCGGCACCCATGCGGGCTTCCGTCCCGATCCCGAGCGGCTCGACATGGCTCTCGTGGTGGCCGACGAGCCCTGCGCGGCGGCGGCCACCTTCACCACCAACGTGTTCTGCGCCGCCCCGGTGCGCGTGTCCCGCGAGCATCTGGACGAGGGCGCGCCCGGCCAGCCGGCCTACGGCTGCGCCCGGGCTGTGGTTATCAACTCGGGCATCGCCAACGCCGCCACCGGCGAGCGCGGCCTGGAAGCGGCCCGCGAGACCTGTGAGCTGGTGGGCGAGGCTGTGGGCTGTCCGGCCGACGAGGTGCTCGTGGCCTCCACGGGCGTCATCGGCCAACACCTGCGCCTGGAGCCCTTCGCCACCGGCGTGCCGGCGGCTCTCGCGGCCCTGGCCACGGCCGACGGGCCCGAAGCGCGCGCGGCTCAGGGCCTCGCGGCGGCCCGGGCCATCATGACCACCGACACGCGCCCCAAGCACGGCGCCGTCACCTTCTCGGGCGACGGCATCGGACATCCGGGCGCCACGTTCACCGTGGGCGGCATGGCCAAGGGGGCCGGCATGATCATGCCGAACATGGCCACCATGATCGCCGTCATCACCACCGATGCGCCCCTTACCCCGCCCGACCTGTCGGCGGCCCTCACCGCCTCGGTGAACCGCAGCTTCAACAAGGTCACCGTGGATTCCGACACTTCCACCAACGACACCTGCTTCGCCCTGGCCTCGGGCGCGGCGGCTCCGGGCGGCCCGACGTTCGCTCCGGGCACTCCGGCCTTCGCCGCCTTCCAAGAGGCCCTCGACGAGCTCACGACCACCCTCGCTCGCGAAATGGCCGCCGACGGCGAGGGGGCCACGCGCCTCATCACCGTCACCGTGCGCGGGGCGGCTACGGCCGACGACGCCGACGCGGCCGCCCGCACCGTGGCCAATTCCCCTCTCGTGAAAACGGCCGTGTACGGTCACGATGCCAACTGGGGCCGCGTTGCCGCCGCCCTCGGACGTTCGGGGGCCCGCTTCAACCAGGAGGACGTGGATATCGATATACTGGGGCTGCCCGTATGCCGTGCTGGCCTCGTGGTCGATTTCGACGAGGAAGAGGCGCTGCGTCGCTTCGAGGAGCCTGAGGTGGCCATCGAAGTGGACCTGCATGCGGGGGAGGAGTCGGCGGTCATGTGGACCTGCGACTTCTCCCACGACTACGTGACGATCAACGGAGACTACCGCTCATGAAGTACGCCATGCAAGCCCGCGCCGAGGGCGTTTCCTCTACCGCCGGCGAAATCCTCTACGAGGCCATGCCCTGGATCAAGCAGGTCACGGGCAAGACCATCGTCATCAAGTACGGCGGCTCGGCCATGGAGAACCCGGAGCTGGCCGCCGAGGTCATGGCCGACATCGTGCTGCTGAAGATCATCGGCATCAACCCGGTGCTCGTCCACGGCGGCGGCAAGGCCATCAACCGCGTGTTCGACCAGTTCGACATCCCCGTGGAGTTCGTGGACGGCCAGCGCGTCACCACGGAGGCGGCCATGGACCTCGTGCGCATGGTGCTCACCGGGGAAGTGAACCAGCAGCTCGTGGAGGCCATGAACGCCCACGGCAACATGGGCGTGGGCATCTCCGGCACCGACGCCGGCGTCATCGTGGCCGAGCAGGCCAGTCCCGCCCTCGGGCGCGTGGGAAAGATCACCCGCATCAACACGCCCCTCATCGAGGACTTGGTGGCCGACGACTACATTCCCATCATCGCCTCCATCGCCATCGGCGAGGACGGCGGCTGCTACAACGTGAACGCCGACATCGCCGCTGGCTACATCGCCGCGGCCATCGGCGCCCACAAGATCATCTTCCTTACCGACGTGGACGGCCTCTACGAGAACTACCCCGACCCGGCCTCGCTCATCGCCGAGATGTCGCTGGGGGAAGCCGAGGCCATGATCCGCGGCGACAAGCTGGCCTCGGGCATGATTCCCAAGCTCACGAGCTGTGTGCGCGCCCTGGAATCCGGCGTGAACGGCGCCCATATCATCAACGGCAAGGTGCCCCACGCCCTCCTGCTGGAAATGCTCACCGACTCCGGCATGGGTACCATGGTCACCGGCCTGGCCTCGTCCCAATGCCTGAATTTGTCCCCGGTCGGCAAGTTCGCAGCCAAGCTCATCGAGAACCGTTAGGAGCCCCTTATGACCCTCGCCCGAGAAATGGCCCTGGAATCTGAATACGTGATGGGCACCTTCGCCCGCAAGCCCGTGGAATTCGTGGAAGGCCACGGCATGACGCTGATCGATGACAAGGGGAAGGAATATCTCGACTTCCTCTCCGGTATCGGCGTATGCAGCCTCGGCCACTGTCACCCCGCCATCGCGGCTGCCGTGAGCGATCAGGCCGCCAAGCTCATCCACGTGAGCAACTATTATTACATCGAGCACCGCGGAGAAGTGGCGCAGCTACTGTCGAGCATGCTGAACGCCGAGGTTGACGTGGAACACCCCGAGGTGTGGAAGACCTTCTTCGCGAACTCCGGCGCCGAGGCCAACGAGTGCGCCATCAAGCTGGCCCGCCTCTATGCCCGCCGCCGCACTGAAGAGGCGGGGAAGGACGCCGAGCTCGCGCCGCGCCTCATCGTCACCTTGGCCAAGAGCTTCCACGGCCGCACTCTGGCCACCCTGGCCGCCACGGCCCAGCCCGCCAAGCAGGAGGCCTTCCAGCCCCTGCCCGCCGGCTTCACCGCCACGCCCATCAACGACGTGGAGGCTCTGGAGCGCCTGTTCGAAACCCAGGGCGACCGCATCTGTGCCGTCATGATCGAGTGCATCCAGGGCGAGAGCGGCGTGCACCCCTGCACCGAGGAGTTCATCGGTGCCATTCGCCGGCTCACGGCCGAGCACGGGGCGCTTATGATCTGCGACGAGGTGCAGAGCGGCATCTTCCGCACCGGCTTGCCCTTCGGCTTCCAGAACTTCGATGTGCTGCCCGATATCGTCACCATGGCCAAGGGCATCGCCTCCGGTATCGTGGCCGGCGCTTGCGCGGCCCGCGCCTCTATCGCCGACACCTTCGCCCCGGGCGATCACGGCACCACCTTCGGTGGCTCGAACATCGCCATGGCCGCGGCCCACGTCACGCTCTCCACCCTGCTGGCCCCGGGCACGGCGGCCCGTATCCAGGAGGTGGGCACCTATATGCGCGAGCGCCTGGCAGCGCTGCCCCACGTGCAGGAGGTGCGCGGCTTCGGGCTCATGAACGGCATCGATCTGACCCATGAGGCCCCCGCCGCCCCCGATATCGTCGCCGCGGGCTTGGAGGAGGGCTTGGTCCTGAACGCCACCGGTCCGGCCACCCTGCGCTTCCTGCCTCCTCTCATCTGCTCCAAGGAAGATGTGGACGCACTCGTCGATAAGCTGGGCGCGCTGCTGTAAAACCTGTACAGTTTGGCATTCCGAAGCGCGGCACTGCACAAAAAGCAGGGCCGCGCTTCCTTTTGCCCGCGCAAGTTGCCAGGTAAAAGCCACAATTTTTTGTGCAAATGCACAGCATTCTGCACAATGAATTTGCGCCGTTTCCCCATATTTTTCCTAATTCTGGGTTGACGGCTCAGGAATTGGGGCATAATAGCCGCCAGTTGCACGGCCAGGGGCCACCGGCCCCATAACTCGGATGGCCGCGCACCCGCGAGAGGAACAGGTTCATGATGCACGCAGCAGCTCAGAGCGAAACAGCCGCCGGCGCCAGCGCCGCGGCTGTGCTGCGTCCTGTCTCCCCCTCTCTCTTCACCACGGCCGGTGCCGATCGACGCCGACGTAGCCGCGGTCTGCGACGCCGACGCGCGTAACGCAGACGAACTGTGGGGCCTGTGCGCCCCTTCGGTCCGTCATCGTTTCCGGCGGACCGCAAGCGGCCCGTCCGGGTCCGCGAGATTGCCGTGGTGTATCCCTTGCCATTCCATTCTTGAATCGCGCCTTTGCGAGCCGGGCAGTGCCGTTGCATACCCATCTCGTAAGAAAGGCCCGATCATGACCAGCAACACGTCCGCCGCATCCAACAGCAACGCCTCCTCGTCCCTCCATGATGCCCTGCACATCACAGCTCAGCCCGCTCCCGGCGAGAAAGAGCGGGTGGTGCTCGCCTATTCCGGCGGCCTGGACACGTCGGTGTGCATCAAGTGGCTCCAGGAAACCTACGACCTCGACGTCATCGCCGTGGTGGGTGATCTGGGCCAGGAGCACGACGGCCTGGAGGCGGTGAAGGCCAAGGCCCTGGCCACCAGCGCCATCGGCTGCGCGGTCATCGACATGCGGGAGGCCTTTGCCGACGAGTACCTGACCTGCGCGCTGGCGGCCAATGCCCTGTACGAGAACAAGTACCCGCTTGTGAGCGCTCTGTCGCGTCCCCTCATTGCCATGCACCTCGTGGCGGTGGCCCACGCCTTCGGTGCCAAGTACGTGGCCCACGGCTGCACCGGCAAGGGCAACGATCAGGTGCGCTTCGAGTCCTCCGTGCTCATGCTGGACCCCACCTTGAAGATTCTCTCCCCAGTGCGCGATTGGGGCCTGGGCTGCCGGGCCGATGAGATCGCCTGGGCCGCGGTCCACGGCGTGCCGGTGAAGGCTACCACCGAGGCTCCCTATTCCATTGACGACAACCTGTGGGGAAGGGCTATCGAATGCGGCGTGCTGGAAGACCCCTGGTGCGAGCCGCCCGCCGATATCTACACCATGACCGCCGATCCTGTCAGCGCTCCCGATGCGCCCGCCTACGTGGAAATCGCCTTCGAACAGGGAATCCCCTGTGCTTTGGATGGAAAGCCCCTGTCCTTTCTCGACATCATCTACGCCCTGAACGAGATCGCCGGCGCCCATGGCTTCGGCCGCATCGACATGATCGAGAACCGGCTCGTGGGCGTGAAGAGCCGCGAGTGCTACGAGGTGCCCGGCGCCCTGACGCTCATCCAGGCCCACAAGGCCCTAGAGGACTTGTGCCTGGAGCGGGGCGTGCTGCATCAGAAGCTGGCCCTGGAGCAGACCTGGGCCGAGTCGGTGTACAACGGCCTGTGGTTCTCGCCGCTCAAGGAGGCCCTCGATGCCTTCCTCGGCCACACCCAGCAGTGCGTGACGGGCACGGTGAAGGTGAAGCTGTACAAGGGCAGCTGCACGGTGGTGGGGCGCAAGAGCCCGTTCTCGCTCTACGACTTCGGTCTGGCCACCTACGATGCCGATGACGCCTTCGACCATCAGGCCGCCAAGGGCTTCATCGATATTCACGGCCTGTCCTGCAAGGTGTGGGCTGAGAATCGGCTCGCCAATGATGCCCGCATGCCCGCCTTCGCCGACGTAGATGCCACCAACGCCGCTTGTCGGGCCGTGGTGGACGAGGCCGAAGATATCCTGCACGACGCGGGGAAGGTGTGTGCGTAATGGCGCTCTGGTCGGGAAGATTCACCGAAGGTGCCGATGCCTTCACCCAGCAATTCGGGGCGTCGCTGCCTGTGGATGAGAAGCTGTATGCCCAGGACATCGCCGGATCGGTGGCCCACGGGCAGATGCTCGCGGCCCGGGGCGTCATCAGCGCCGAGGACGCGGCGGCCATCACCGAGGGCCTGGTCGCCATCAAGGCCGACATAGAGGGCGGCACGCTGGTCTTCGACGTGCAGCAGAGCGAGGATATCCACATGGCCATCGAGTCGGAGCTCACGACGCGCATCGGCGATGCGGGGGCGCGGCTGCACACGGGACGGTCCCGCAACGACCAGGTGGTCACCGACACGCGGCTCTACGCCAAGGAGCGGGCGAGCGACCTCATGGCCGCTCCTTGGCCCTGCGCGAGGCCCTGGTGGAAGCGGCTGAGAAGCACTTCGATGTGATCCTGCCGGGCTATACCCACCTGCAGCACGCTCAGCCAGTACTGCTGTCCCACCATCTGCTGGCCTACGTTTGGATGCTCACCCGCGACTTCGAGCGCCTGGCCGCAGCGCGGAAGTCGGCTGACGCGTGCCCTTTGGGGGCGGCGGCGCTGGCGGGCACCACCTACCCCCTCGACCGCTTTGCCACTACGGCGGCGCTGGGCTTTGCCCGTCCCATTCCCAACTCGCTCGATGCAGTGTCCGATCGCGACTTTTTGCTCGACCTCATCTACGCCTGCAGCGTGTCGAGCTTGCATCTGTCGCGCCTGGCCGAGGAGCTCATCCTGTGGTCCACCGCCGAGTTCGGGTTCATCACCCTGGCCGACAGCTATGCCACTGGCTCCTCTATCATGCCCCAGAAGAAGAACCCCGATTTCGCCGAGCTTATCCGCGGCAAGTCGGGCCGGGTGGTGGGGGATCTGATGGCCCTCATGATGACGCTGAAGTCGCTGCCCTTGGCCTACAACAAGGACCTGCAGGAGGACAAGGAGGGCGCCATGGACGCCGCCGATACCCTGGAGGACTGCTACCGGTGCGCCGCCGGCATGGTGGCCACCATGACCGTGCATCCCGAGGCTATGATGGCCCAAGCGAAGAAGGGCTACCTGGCCGCCACCGATGTGGCCGACTACCTGGCGAAGAAGGGCATGCCCTTCCGTCGGGCCCACGAGGTGGTGGGACACCTGGTGCTTTTGTGCGAGCAGCGGGGCTGCGATTTGGAGGACCTCACGCTCGCCGACTTCCAGGCGGAAAGCGACCTCTTTGAGGCCGACATCGTCAACTGCCTGAACCTCCCGGCCATCGTGGCCGCCCGCACCACCTACGGCGGCACGGGACATGCCGCCGTGCGCGAGCAGCTCGCCGAGGTGGAGGCCGCCCTCGCCGCCGACTGCGCACGGCTGTAGGGCCTCGGTCCCGGGGCGGGGCTCCGTGTCCTGCCCCGGCGCCCTCTGTGCTTTTTCCCGAGAGGATGTGCCGAACTCGTGGCCGTACTTGCGCGATGCTAAAATGGCGATCACCTATAACGATGGAGGTATTTCGTGGGTTCACGTGCAATGAAGCGCCGCAACGGCACTCGGACGAAGAATAAGAAGGCGCCGATCCTCGGTATCATCTCGGTGATCGTGCTGGCCATTGCCGCAGGCGTGTTCGGGGTGTACACCCTGTGCAATTCGTGGCTGGAGGATCTGCCCGACTACCAGAACGCCGATGCCTACAACTCGGCCCAGCCGACCTATGTGTACGCCTCCGACGGCACCACGCTGCTCGCCGAGTTCCAGCTTGAGAACCGCGAGCCGGTAGCCCTCGACCAGGTGAGCGAGTACGTGCTGAAGGGCACCGTGGCCACCGAGGACGAGCGCTTCTACAGCCACGCCGGCGTGGACTATCTGGGCGTGGCCCGTGCGCTCGTGAACAACCTCATGGGCGGCGCGCTCGAGGGCGCCTCCACCATTACCCAGCAGTTCGTGCGCAACACCATCCTGTCCGAGGAGATGCGCGACATCTCCTTCAAGCGCAAGATCCGCGAGATGTACATCTCCCAGAAGCTCGAGGAGCAGTACACCAAAGACGAGATCCTGCTCATGTACTTGAACACCATCAACTACGGCTCGGGCGCCTACGGCATCGAGGCCGCCGCCGAGCGCTATTTCTCGAAGGATGCGAAGGACCTCACGCTGAACGAGGCCGCCACGCTCGTGGGCATTCCCCAGTCGCCCACCTACAACAACCCCATCGACTACCCCGAGAACTGCCTGAAGCGCCGCAACACAGTGCTCGACCGCATGGTGTCTAACAACGTCATCACCGCCGAGGAGGCCGATGCGGTGAAGGCCGAGCCCATCGAGCTGAATCCCTCCGAGCCCTCCATGACCGGCATCGTGGACTACCCCTACTTCACCAGCTACGTGCGCAACCAGCTGACGAACCCCGACGGCAAGTACGCCTACTCCACCGCCGAGCTGTTCAAGGGCGGCCTGAAGGTGACTACCACCCTCGATGTGGGCGTGCAGCAGGCGGCCGACGAGGCCGCGGCCGAGAAGGAGGACGAGGCGGGCGATCCCTTCGAGGTGTCCATGGCCGTCGTCGATCCCGACAACGGCTACATCAAGGCGCTCGTGGGCGGCCACGACTACGAGAGCTCCCAGGTGAACATGGCCACCGGCGAGGGCGGCTCGGGCCGGCAGGCCGGTTCGTCCTTCAAGCTGTTCACCCTGATGGCGGCCCTCAACGAGGGCATCGATCCCGAAACGCTCATCGATGCCGGCCGCAAGGTGGAGCTCGAGGGCGGCGAGCCGGTGTACAACAACGACCGCGCCGACTACGGCACGCGCACCATCAAGAGCGCCTTCGGCGTGTCGTCGAACACCGCCTTCATCCGCCTGCTGCTGTCGGTGGGCGTGGACAAGGTCATCGAGATGGCGAAGTCCATGGGCATCACCTCCGACATGCCCGCCGTGGCCGGTCTCACCCTCGGTATCGGCTCAGTCACGCCTCTGGAAATGGCCGACGCCTATGCCACGGTGGCCAACGGCGGGGTGCACTACGATCCCGAGTGCATCGTGAAGATCGAGGACCGTAACGGCAACGTCATCGTCGACAACACCGACCCCACCGGCGAGCGCGTCTTCTCCAAGGAAGTGGCCCGTGCGGCCATCGACTGCATGGAGGTGGTCATCGACAACGGCACCGGTAAGGCGGCGCGCCCCTCCAACGGCCAGGAGGCCGGCGGCAAGACCGGCACCACCGACGACAAGAAGGACAGCTGGTTCTGCGGCGTCACCCCACAGTACTCCGTGGCCATCTGGCTGGGCGACCGCAGCGACTACTCGGAGGCGAAGTCGCCGGGCACCACGGCGGCCAGCGTCTTCGGCGACTTCATCGACCGCGTCATCTCCTCCGACCAGACCGAGAAGTTCTTCACGGCCGACAAGCCCCAGTACAAGAAGGACTACCGCGACGAGGAGAATCATATCGGCGGCTACTACAGCAAGGAAAAGGACAAGGATAAGGACGAGGAGAAGGACGAGGAAACCGAGGAGCCGACCGACGAGGCCCCGGAGGGTGAGGGGAACAATCCCGTCGAGCCCACGCCGACGCCCGATCCTGCTCCCACGCCGACCCCTGAGCCGACCCCGGAACCCGAGCCCGAGCCCACGCCGACGCCTGACCCCGAGCCCACGCCCGATCCGACCCCGCCGCCCGACACCGGCGGAGATGGCGGCGGTGCGGCTGGCTAGACCCTCCCGCTCTTGGAATTGTTGCGATCCCGTGACGGTGCGGTTCGCAGCCGTCCCGCGACTGCTATGATGGATGATGGAATCTGAGAGGGCGCTGCCGGCATCGGCGGCGCCCTTTGCAAAACGAGATGGCGCCCGCGGGCGCCCGATGGGAGTGGAACCCATGAACCGAAAGACAATCGCGCGCATGACGGCCGCTCTGGCCGGAGTGATTCTGGCTGGCGGTCTCTTGGCCGGCTGCATGTCGCCGAATACCGGCGCCACCGACCAGCAGCAGGCCAACCGCACCTACATGACCCAGGTGAATCGGGCCATGGAGGATCTGAACGGACGTCTGGCCGGCTTCGACGAGGCTGTGGCCCAGGGCAATCCCGTGAATATGCGCGCCAAGGCCGATGACGCTTTCGCGGCTATCGACGATCTGGCGGCCATCGAGACCCCCGATGCCATGAAGGACCTCCAGAAGGGCTACGTCGACGGGTGCACCGCTCTCAAGGATGCGCTCAATGGCTACGTCGATCTCTACACGGAAATCGACAGCGCCACCGAGGAGCACCCCTTCGACTTCGGCACCTACGATGACCGCATCAAGGCGGTACAGGACAAGTACAACGAGGGCATCGATCAGTTGAAGGCCGCCGACGAAGAGGCCCTGAAGCTGAACGAGGACTAAGTTTGTTTCGTCGTTGCTAGCGCAACGACGAGGACGCCGACGCTGCGGGCCCGACAGGCACCTGCCTCTGCGCTTCACCGCTTACCCTCACGTACAAAGTACGCTCGGCCGCGGTTTAGCACAGATCCAGGCACCTATCGGGCCCTCGCTGACTTCCTTGGGCGAACCCATGATGAGGAGTAAAAGAGTGAGAAAAGTGGAACTATTGGCTCCCGCCGGCAATGAGGCGGCGCTTCACGCGGCCGTGGCGGCCGGAGCCGATGCGGTGTACCTGGGGCTCGAGGCCTTCAATGCGCGGCGCGGCGCCGACAACTTCACCATCGACACGCTGCGGGAGGCCTGCGCCTATGCGCACCTGCGCGGTGTTTCGGTTTATGTGACCATGAACACGGTGATCCTGCCGGGCGAGGTAGATGCGGCGTTGGAATGCGTGCGCCAGGCCTACCGCGCCGGCGCCGACGGCTTCATCGTGCAGGATATCGGCCTGGCTGCCGAGATCACCCGCACGCTGCCCGAGGCATCGCTGCACCTGTCCACCCAGATGAACACCCACAATCTGGCCGGTGTGCGGGCAGCGGCCCGCCTGGGCGCCGAGCGCATCACCCTGGCTCGCGAGCTTTCCCTGCCCGAGGTGGCGCTTCTGTGCGCCGCCGCGGCCGAGGAGGGCATCGAGGTGGAGGTCTTCGCCCACGGGGCGCTCTGCGTGTGCTATTCCGGCCAGTGCTTCATGTCCTCTATGATCGGCGGCCGCTCGGCCAATCGCGGCATGTGCGCCCAGGCCTGCCGTTTGCCCTACGAGCTGAAGAACGGCGCGCTGCAGAAGAGCCTGCCCTCTCCGGGCGATCATCTGCTCTCGCCTCAAGATCTCTGCACGGTGGATATGGTGCCCCAGCTGGTGGAGGCCGGCGTGGCCTCCCTTAAAATCGAGGGTCGCATGAAGTCCCCCGAGTACGTGGCCGCCGTGGTGGCCGTCTACCGCAAGGCCCTCGACGGCGCCCTGGCCGCCCGGGCGGCCGAAGATGCCACTGAGGATGCAATCGAGGCCTCCGTTCCCACGGCGCCGGTTACCGACGATGACCGCACGCGCCTGGCCGAGGCCTTCTCCCGCGGCTTCACCACAGCCTATCTGGAAGGGGAGCGCGGCAACGCCATCATGAGCTACCAGCGCCCCAACAATCGTGGTCTGTTCCTCGGTCGGGTGGACGAGGTGCGCGACGGGGCCGCCTTCCTCAGCAGCTCCCAGGTTCTGGCCGAGGGCGACGTGCTGGAATTCTGGACCCGCAAGGGCAACGCCGTGGCCACCCTGGGCCCCGTGCGCATCGATCGGAAGGGCCGCTACCACATCCCTCTCGACAGCAAGACGCGCACGGTGCGTGCTGGCGACCGCGTCTTTCGCGTGCGCAGCGCCGAGGCCGCCTTCGTCGATGATGCTCGCGAGCCCCGGGTTCCCATCGTGGGCGTGGCCACGCTCCATGTGGGGGAGCCCCTCGCCGTGGAGTTCCGCCCCGCGACGGTGGCCGATCTGCGGCAGGTCGGCTTCATCGACGACGGCTCTCTGACCGAGGCCCTCGACAGCGCGACGGCCGACGGCCTGGCCGCCACGGCGGCCATCGCCCGCCGTCTCCAGGTGCTTCCCGAAGTTCCCGTGGGCAGCGCCGAGGGCGCGCCGGTGGAGACGGCCCGCACCCGCCCCGTCTCCTTCGACGACGTGGCGGCCCACGTCGACCGCTTGGGCAACACCCCCTTCCAGTTGGTGCGGCTCACGGTGGATATGGACGACGGGGTCGGCATCGGCTTCTCGGCCCTTCACGGCGTGCGGGCCCGGGCCCTCGATGATCTCGCCGCAGCGCTGAACGCCCCCTGGGCCGATCGCCGCCTGCCCCGGGTGGCCAATCGCGAGCCTTTGCCCGCAGCCCACCCGTCCGGCTGCCGCATCGCCGTCACCGTGACCAACCCCGCCTGCGCCCGTGCTGCCAAGCGCGCTGGGGCGCATCTCATCTACGTGCCGACCCTCAACTACCGCCGGGGCGAGGCGGTCATCGCCGGTCAGAAGAACATTGCCGCCGAGCAGGCCGGCTATCCCAAGGGCTGCATTCCCATCATGCCCGTGGTCGATCACGAGGCCGTCGGCCTGTCCCGCGAGGCCGCCGTGGCCTACGACGTGTGGAAGTACGCCGATGAGGGCAAGCCGCTCATGGCCGAGAGCCTCGCTTCCCTGGAGCGGGCCGACGAGGAGGGGGCGCTCATCAGCGTCGGCGCCCATGTGCCCGTCACCAACGAGCTGGCCCTGCGCACGGTGCGCGAGATGTACGGGGCCGAGCGCGTGTGGCTTTCCCCTGAGCTTACCCTGCGCCAGATCGAGGACCTTGCCCACGATGCCCCGCTGGAGCTGGGCGTGCTGCTCATCGGCGCCACCGAGCTCATGGTCACCGAGCACTGCATGCTCATGAGCCAGGGCCCCTGCAACGAGGACTGCGCCACCTGTCCCCGCCGCAAGAGCCCCCATTTCCTCAAGGATCGCAAGGGCTTCGAGTTCCCCGTCATCACCGATGCCATGGGCCGCAGCCACCTGTACAACGCCGTGGAGCTGGACGTGGCCTCGTCCATGCCCGAGCTCATGGCCGCCGGCATCTCCGCCTTCATGGTGGACGCCACCCTCATGAACGCCGAGGAGACCGCCCATGCTGTCGGCCGCGCCATCCGCGCCCTGCACGTGGCCCAAAACGACGGCAACGCCATCGCGAAAATGCCCAACACCACAAGCGGCCACCTGTATCGCGGTGTGAGCTAGGAGTTTCCGACAATATCCCACGCCCCGGCCCCATGCCCCGAACTGCAAGATCTGTCGCCCCGTATACAACAAGCGAAACATTATGCACAGCTACATAATGTTTCGCTGCATAATCTTCTCATCTCCTGACGAACCTGCTAGTATGCTATCTGCGATATTGGGTAGGTAAGCTGGGAGGGCGCATGAGCCGTTTTGTCGATCGCGACTCCGAGATGGAGACATTGGAGCGAGAGTATCGCCGCGAAGAGGCCTCGTTCGTCGTCATCTACGGCAGACGCCGGGTAGGGAAGACGGCCCTTATCAACGAGTTTTGCAAGAATAAGCCTGCACTGTACTATCTCGCCACCGAGGAATCGGAGAGCCAGAACCGCATGGCCTTTCACGACATGGTGGCGGATTTTCTGAAAACCCCCCTTGTCTCCCTGGCCTCGTTTGAAAGATGGGACGACTTGTTCGCCCTTCTCGCCGAGGCAGCCACACCGGAAGAGCGGCTCGTCATCGTCATCGACGAATTTCAGTACCTCGGCAAGGCCAACAAAGCGTTCCCCTCCATTTTCCAGCGTATTTGGGATACGCTGCTCAGCCGGAGCAACGTCATGGTAATCCTCTGCGGCTCGTTGGTGACGCTCATGAGCGCCCAAGTGCTCAATTACGAGAGCCCGCTGTACGGAAGGCGCACGGCGCAAATTCATATGCGACCGCTGCCATTTCGCTTTTACGGCGACTTTTTCGAGAACAAGAACCGCCGCGAGCTCGTGGAGTTCTACAGCGTGACGGGGGGCGTGCCGAAATACATCGAGCTGTTCGAAGACGAGTTGGATGTGTATCGCGCTATCAGCCGTAACGTGCTCAATCCCGACAGCTTCCTCTTCGACGAGCCGACGTTTCTGCTGCAGAAGGAGGTGTCGGAGATTGGCAGCTACTTCTCCATTATCAAGGCGATTGCGGCGGGCAACCAGAAGGCCGGCGCCATTGCGACGCGCCTGGAAGTGCCGCAGACGCATCTGTCGCGGTACCTTAAGACGCTGATCGCGCTCGATATGATCGAGCGGGAGGTTCCCGTGACCGAGCGGAATCCCGAGAATAGCAAGAAGAGCTTGTACCGCCTTAAGGACAATTTCCTTCAGTTTTGGTTCCAGTTTGTGCAGCCGGGTCTGAGCTACCTGGAGTCGGGTCATGCCGAGATGGTGCTCGACCGCCTCAAGAGGAGCTTTATCGACCGGCATGTCGCCTATGTCTACGAGGACATATGCCGGGCGCGTCTTTGGGATTTGTCGGCCCAGGGGGAGGTGCCGGTGTTCCTGGAAAAGGTGGGTCGATGGTGGGATGCCAGTGATGGGGAGATCGACGTTGTGGGCCTGTCGGAGGTCGACAACGCCATCGTGCTTGGTGAGTGCAAGTTCAAGAATGCCCCTATCGGCGTCGATGTGCTGACCGCCCTGGAGGAGAAGGGCCGACGGGTAGCATGGAGCGCTTCCGATCGCGCGGAATACTACGTTCTCTTCAGCATTAGCGGTTTCAGTGACGCCTTGCGTGAAATAGCCGAGCAACGTCCGAACGTAATTCTCGTCGATTGAGATCCGAGAGCTGATTGTCTGTCGCTAAATCGATAAGAGCGATTTTCTAGCGCCCGACAACGCTCTTGCTCTTCGCTTTCTAACACTTTATAATCCAATCTAAAAGAAAATTTAGATTGACTTAGAATTTGTTAGAGAAGGAAATTGAAGTGGGAAATCCGTTCAATCCGGGTGCCGGTAGAAAGCCGCCCTATCTTGCAGGTCGTGGCAAAGTGACCTCGTCCGTCAAGACCGACATGCGCCGCGTCTACGAGGACTCGGAAGGCATGCGCCCCGTTATTGTCTCCGGATTGCGCGGGATGGGGAAGACGGTGCTGCTGCGCGAGTTGGATGATTTCGCCCGTTCCCAAGGGTGGGTGGCCATTTGGGTCGAGGCATCAAAAGGGGACTCCCTGGCAAGAAAGCTCGCCCAGGCAATCTATGTAGAGCTGAGGCGCTTGCGCAGCGCGGAACGGTTGACAGGCCGCGCGTTCGAGCACGCGCTGGCCGTCCTGCGGTCTTTCCAGCTAAAGATTGATCCCTCCGGCGCCTACTCGTTTGGCATAGACATCGACCCTGCTAAGGGGTATGCAGATTCGGGGGACCTCTCTCTCGATTTAGGGGATCTCCTAGGAGCCCTTGGCGAGGCGGCCCGCGATGCGGGAACGGCGGTGCTTATCTGCATTGACGAGCTGCAGGAAGCTTCCATCGACGACTTGCGGGCGCTCAACGTGGCGCTTCACAATATCGGTCAGGGAAGCGCGCCCGTGCCGGTGTTCTTCGTCGGGGCCGGTCTTCCAACGCTTCCGGCCGTGTTGGCCGAGGCTTCTACCTATGCGGAAAGAATGTACCGCTTCTACACCTTGGACACGCTTGATGCTGGGGCTGCCAGGGCCGCTTATGTCGAGCCGGTGGAGGAGCTAGGAAGTCGCTGGGAAAGTGATGCGCTTAACGCGGCGATTGAAGCGGCGGCTGGGTACCCCTATTTCATTCAGCAGTGCGGGTTTTGTATTTGCGAGCAGATAGAGCCTCCTGCGGCTATCACGGTTGTTGAAGTGACAGCGGGGATCGAGCTCGCGCGAGAGGAGCTGGCGCGAGGGCTTTACCGTTCACGGTGGGACCGTGCCACCGTGAAGGGCAAGGAGTTTATGCGCGCCATGGCAATCGACGACGGCGCCTCTCAGCTCGGTGACATAGCGCAGCGTATGGGGAAGAAGAGCGCGAATGGCCTCTCTGTGCTACGTGATCGTTTGATTCGCGATGGTCTCATCTACGCGCCGGAGCGAGGCTACGTTGCTTTCACCGTCCCCGGAATGGCTGATTACATCGAGCGAGCCGAGGAAATGTAGCGGAATCCTTGTGCGTGACGGCCGGGGATCCTGTCCGCACCGCTGTTGTGGCGACAGCTGCGAATCAGGTCGCGAACGACAGATTGGGAGAAAACAGCGCCGCCCCGAGATTACCCGGGGCGGCGGGGGGAGGGTGATTTGCGCCTAGGCTAACTTGCCGCGATGTCTTGCGCTATCATGCGCGCAAAAGTGACGGTGCGTCCGCAGGCGTGTCCCGTGGCGAGGTTGGGGTAGGTCATGGAATAATAGGCTCCTGAATCGTTTCCGGTGACATAGAGCCCCTCGATGATCGTTCCGTCGGCGCGCAATGCCTGCCCGTGAGTGTTCACCACAATGCCGTCCATGGTGCAAAGCATGGCGCCGGTGGTGCGCACTCCGTAGAATGGCGGTTTGCGCACGGGGGAAAGCCGGAAGGGCTCTTTGCCAAAGTCGGGGTCGTTACCGTTGTCGTAGTTCTCGTTGTTGCGGTTTATCGTTTCGACGAGAGCATCGGCGGGCAGCCCGAGCTTTTCAGCCAGCTCCTCAATGGTGTCGGCTTGTTGAATATGGCCCATCTCCAGCAAGCCGTCGTTCATGGCTGCCGCGATGTCGGCCGTGAAATTGGGCGGCGCCCCGTTGTCGAATTCGAACAGGCGAGAGCACCCGTGCATATCGAATTGCTCGGCATAGGTCATCCAATCGGCATCCCAGAGGCACACATGGATATTGCCGGGCTGGGAGGCGTCGGCATGCAGAATGTAGTCGTAGGTTCCCGACTCGTTACAGAAGCGCTCCCCATTGAGGTTCACCTTAAGCCATGGCTGGGAGCCCATCCAGAAGACTTGTCCTTCGGTATTGTCGATACCTCCGAGTGCGTCGGGCGCGACGCTGGAGCGATCGAAGAGCATGCTTGAATGGGTCTCGTCCATCTTCGCGCCGGCCCACAGGCAGGCCCTGATGCCATCGCCCTCGCAACCGGGCTGCGCTGAGTTGTAAGAGAAAATGCTCGTGGTGTGGGGCTGGAGCTGCTTCATCAGCTTGTCATTGCGCCCGTAGCCGCCCGTGCACACGAGAGTCCCTTTACGCGCGTTTATGCGAATGAAGCCCTCCTCGCCCTCGGCCCAGGCGCCGACGACGCGGTCGTCCTCCATGATGAGGCTTCTCATAGGCGTTTGGAAGCGAAAGGAGACGGCTCCTGTTTTCTCGGCATGGTCTTTGAGTACCTCGAATCCATTCAGTGACCCGTCTGCGGGCCAAGCGGGGGAATGTCCCGTGGCCCAGTGCGGGTAGTTGGGCTCGTTCTTTTCCTCGGCGTGCTCATGCCACAATGTGATGCCGTATTCGGCTAAAAGATTCTCGTACCAATCGACCGTTTCGCCCGATCGCTCGAACCAAACGTGGTGCAGGGCCATGTTGCACTGTCCCGCGGCGTAGTGGTACATGTCCTTCATAAAGGCCTGCTTGTCAATGGTGTAGCCGCTTTGCTGCTGGAGGCGAGAGTTCACTGCCCCAATGTCGTCGCGTACGACTCCGCCGTTTGTCTTGTCGATGACAAGCGTCTCCAGGCCTGCTTCACCTGCCGCGCAGGCGGCGAACAGGCCTCCAGTGCCTGCGCCGATGACGAGGAAGTCGGTCTCGATGGTTTCAACGACCTCGTCGTCGCTGATGACGGGCGGCTCGCCGGGCCACGGGGAGGTCGTGTCGGCGCCGGTTTCGGCAAGTGCCTCATCGGGGTTCGCTGACTCGGCGGACTTGGGCGCGCATCCCGCAAGGCTGGCAAGGGAACCTGCGGCGAGCAGGGAGCTGCCGGCGAGAAAGCTGCGGCGTGAGAGTGATGTTCGTATTTGGTCTGTGCTCACGATAGTCTCCTAACGATGATTGTCCGGTTGGGATTGCTTTTGATCGGTGGGCCTGCGGTGCTAGGCGGTAGCGGTTCCGTAGAGCGCTTCCGCTACAGAGTGCCCGGCACCAAGAGAGCCCACGCCGCGGCCTCCGCATGCGGCCTCGCCGACGACGTAAAGGTTAGGCACGGGGTTGCCATTCGCATCGAGAGCGCGATGCTCGGAATCCGTGGAGACGCCGTCCATAGTGATGTGCATGGCCCACGTGCGGGGCGAGGCGTAAAACGGCGGTGTCTCGAGGCGCGCCTTCGGCCCGAAGCTGGAACGACCGAAGTCCGGGTCGTTGAGCGAGTCGCACATCTGATTGTACTTCTCGACCGTTCCCAAGAAGGTCTTCTCGTCGACGCCCATGAGCGACGCCAACTCTTCGAGGGTGTCCGCCCGGTAGAGAATGCCTCGCTCGATGGCGTACTCAACGTCCATGCCCGTGTGCGTGTGGCCGTCGGTGATCATAGCGCTGTCGTGATCGACCACCTGGAAGCCCACGCCGTTCTCTTGGTTCATAAGGGCGATCGTCATGTCGGTGCGGCTGCCTCCCTCGTCGCAGAAGCGCTCGCCGGCTTTGTTCACATAGATGCTTTCGTTGGTTGTTCCAACGGTGGTCTCGGTGGCATAGAGCACGGTATCCACGAAGGGGAAGACCATCTGGTTGAAGTCGAGCTCGCCAAAAGCAGCGCCGGCTTCCATGGCCATGCGGATGCCGTCGCCGGTGTGACCGTAGTTGTTGTCGCAATGGAAGGCGGACAATTCGTCCCAGTGCCACATCTTGTCATGCTCTTTGAGCATGTCCTGGTTGTCTGCATATCCGCCGGAGGCCACGACAACAGCGTCTTTCGCCTTTACGGTATAAGTAGTTCCGTCGGCGGCGCAGGTGCCTTTGACGCCGACGACCGTTTTCCCCTCGGTGAGAAGTTCCTCGGCGGCGGTGGCGAACAAGATGGTGAGGTCGAGCCCGTCCATTTCGCGCTCGAAGGTGTTGAAGTAGCCCTCGCCATTTACGTCCTCGCTCGACCCGGAGAAGTGGGCCCACGAGTATCCGGGAATGGCTACAAGGGGCATCCAGGGGTAGTTCATGGTGCTGAGCCATTCAACGCCGGAGGCGACGTCGGTGGCGTAGGTATGCTGAAAATCGTAGGTATTTCCCTCGAGCATGCGCAATTGTAGCCCCAGGAACTCGGGCGAGCTGAAGAGCTTGGTGTTGCCTGATTCGTAGTAGTCGTCCCACTGTTTCTGGACGGCCTCGACGACTGACGGGTCGGTGCCCGCGTCTAAGTTGAACTGTAGGATCTCTTGGAAGATGTCGGTATAACCGTCGTTGGTGTCGACGCGCAGTTCGGCGGGCGCCTGAGTATGCTCGATGAAACCGCCGCTTACTAGGGCGTTTCCTCCCATACTGGAAGACTTCTCGAACACAATTACCTTTGCGCCGCGTTGGGCCGCCGCCAGGGCGCACGCCATGCCCGAGATGCCGGCGCCGATGACCACAAGATCGCCTTCCAGCTCCTCCGATCCCCCCGACTTTTCGGGACCCGGGACGGTTTTGAGCGCGGTGACGTCGCCGCCGGCCTGCTCTGCGCACTGGGCCACTGCGTCCAGCACGGCCATGCTGGTGAGCGTGGCTCCCGTTACGGTGTCAAGGCCGAGCGACTGGAATTCGACGATCTGCTCGGGGAGCTTGCCGAGGGCCGCTTGCGCGATGCGCTCCGTCTCGCCGTGATCGATAATTTCGACAGACTCGATAGCGTCGCTGGAAAAGTTCGTCTCCACGGTAATATCGCTCTTCTTGCCGAATGATGTTGCCCGGTACGTTCCCTCGGCGTAAGTCGTCGAGGTCCCAGATCCGGTGTCGCTGAGGGTGTCGCTCTCAGCGCGCGGTGCGCACCCAAGGGAGCCAGAAGCTACCGCCCCCGCTGAGATAACGGCGGAAAGTTGAAGAAACTGGCGCCTACTGAAATCTGCTCCTCTTTTTGTCCCCATAGGGTTCCTCCCATCGTGTCCGATGTCTCTTGCCGTAATGTGTGACGGCCTTCGATCAGTATTGTGAGGGCGAGGAGCTTCGGAAATTCTTGCAGTATGGAGTGATATTTATGCAGAGAGTGTATAATTGAGGCGTTGTTGAAAACATCGGGGGGATGGAAAAGGGGCAGAGGTGTTTTGCGTAGAGTATCTTCGTGATTTTCTCGCCGTAGCCGATACTCTAAGCTATACCGAGGCCGCGCGGCGCCTCTATTCCAGCCAAGCAACGGTCAGCCGTCGCGTTGCGGCTCTTGAAAGGGAGTTAGGCGTCCCTCTTTTCAATCGCACTACACGTGAGGTGCAACTGAGCGAGGCCGGCGCTGTGGCCGTAAAGTACTTTCGCCAAATGGATGATTGCTACAAAAGCGCTCTTGAGGCTATTGATGCTATTCGGTTTGCTCGGCCGCCTCTGCGCTTGAGCTGTCCGGATTATTGGCTTGACAGCTATATTGAGCCCCTGGTTCTCTTCGCCGGCCAGCAAGCTTTCGATTCAGGGATTCAATTGGAGTCCAATAGCCCTCAGCGGGGGATTGAGCTTGTGGGAAGCGGCGAGTGCGACCTTGCCTTCGGCGCCGCTGTCCCCACACATGTGGATCGGCGCATCGCCATGCGCCCCTTCGCGCACGAGCAGGTTGTGGCGATTATCTGGAAGGGCAGCGAGCTTGCCTGTCGGGGTGCAGTGACACCAGAAGTGCTGAAGGAGGTGCCCCTCGTTTTGCTCGGCAACAAGGAAAGAGATTACGAGCGCATGAATTCTGCGCTTCTCGCGCCCTTTGTCGCGGCAGGTTGCGTGCCGGAGGAAATTACCTATGTGGGGCAGGTTGAAACACTGGCGATGGCGCTTTTGGAACGCCGCGGGTTCACGTTGGCTCCGCAGTCGGTAGGGCGACTGCATCGGGATTATCTCGTGGTGGTGCCCTTTGCGGAGCCTGAGCCGCAACTGCCTCTGTGTCTCTACTACCGAGCCGACAACCTGAGTGAACGTGTGGTGAAGTTCATGGAGCTGGCTGAGCATTTCGCCGACTCTAGGAGGCTTTGATGATGCGTATTCGATCGGCCTATCGGGCAGAAAGCTGATGGTGGCTGGTAGCGTAGCAAAACATTATGCACCGCAACATAATGTTTTGCTGCATAATCTTCCAATTCTTTAGAAAGCATGCTAGCATGCAGTGCGAGCATTAAGCGTTCAAGCTGGGAGGTTTCATGGGTCGCTTTATCGATCGCCAGTCCGAAAGAGAAACCCTGGAACGGGAATACTGCCGAGAAGAGGCCTCCTTCGTTGTCGTCTACGGCAGACGTCGGGTGGGGAAGACGGCTCTGATCAACGAGTTTTGCAAGAATAAGCCTGCACTGTACTATCTCGCCACCGAGGAATCGGAGAATCAGAATCGCATGGCCTTTCGCGATATGGTGGCGGATTTTCTGAAAACCCCCCTTGTCTCCCAGGCCTCGTTTGAAAGATGGGACGACTTGTTCGCCCTTCTCGCCGAGGCAGCCACACCGGAAGAGCGCCTCGTCATCGTTATCGACGAATTCCAGTACCTCGGCAAGGCCAACAGCGCGTTTCCCTCGATCTTCCAGCGCATCTGGGACACGATGCTCGGCCAGCGCAACGTCATGGTCATCCTCTGCGGCTCGCTCGTGACGCTCATGGGCGCTCAGGTGCTCGACTATGAGAGTCCCCTGTATGGAAGACGCACAGCGCAAATTCACCTGCGTCCGCTGCCGTTTCGCTTCTATGGGGATTTCTTCGAGGGCAAGAGCCGGCGGGAGCTCGTGGAGTTCTACAGCGTGACGGGAGGCGTCCCGAAGTACATCGAGCTGTTCGAGGACGAATCGGACGTGTATCGCGCCATCAGCCGCAACGTGCTCAACCCCGACAGCTTCCTCTTCGACGAGCCGACGTTTCTTCTGCAGAAAGAGGTGTCGGAGATTGGCAGCTACTTCTCCATCATCAAGGCGATTGCGGCGGGTAACCGGAAAGCCGGTGCCATCGCGGGCCGCCTGGAAGTGCCGCAAACGCACCTGTCTCGCTATTTCAAGACGCTCGTTTCGCTGGACATGATCGAGCGCGAAGTGCCCGTAACGGAGAAGAATCCCGAGAACAGCAAGAAGAGCCTCTATCGTCTCAAGGACAACTTCCTCCAGTTCTGGTTCCAGTTCGTCCAGCCGGGTCTGAGCTACCTGGAATCGGGTCATGGGGAGTTAGTGCTCGACCGCCTGAAGAAGAGCTTCATCGATCGCCATGTCGCCTACGTCTACGAGGACGTGTGCCGCGCGGAGCTCTGGGATCTTTCGGCCCAGGGAATCGTGCCGATGTTCCTGGAAAAGGTGGGTCGTTGGTGGGACGCCAAGGACGGGGAGATCGATATCGTAGGACTTTCGGAGGCCGACAGCGCCATCGTCTTCGGCGAGTGCAAGTTCAAGAACGGCCCCATTGGCGTCGACGTGCTGACCGTCCTGGAGGAGAAGAGCCGCCGCGTGAAATGGGGCGACCCCGATCGCGCGGAGCATTTCGTCCTCTTCAGCATCGCCGGCTTCAGCGATGCGCTGCGCGAGGTCGCCGAACAGCGTCCGAATGTGCTGCTGTTCGAGTGAACGGGACGATGGGCTCGGGTGATACGCGGCAGGGGCATCGCGCGCTGTCGTTGCGGTGAAAGGGCGCCACTCCCGCTGGAGGTGCAGGGCTTTCGTCGTTCTTGTGCTAGAATCGCCTACACTTATATATTGGTACAGCGAAAACGAGAAAAGCGGGTGCTTCATGCTTACTCCTGAGGAACAACTGCACATCATCAAATCCGGGACGGCACAGATCGTGCCGGAGGCGGCGCTTTTGGAGAAGCTCAAGCGCGGCGTGCCGCTGAACGTGAAGCTCGGTGTCGACCCGACGGCCCCCGACATCCATCTGGGCCATGCGGTGCCCCTGCGCAAGCTGCGCCAGTTCCAGGATCTGGGGCATCAAGTGACCCTCATCATCGGCGACGGCACGGCGCTCATCGGCGATCCGTCCGGCCGCAACTCCACGCGCCCGCAGCTTTCCCGCGAGCAGATCCAGGAGAACGCCCAAACCTACGTCGACCAGGCCTTCAAGGTGCTCGACCCGGAGAAGACCGTCCTGCGCTACAACTCCGAGTGGATCCTCGATTTGGATATGGAGCAGCTCCTGAAGCTGCTGGCGAATTTCACCGTGGCACGCATCTTGGAACGCGACGACTTCCACAACCGCTACACGTCCGGGCAATCCATCAGCCTGCACGAGTTCCTCTATCCGGTCATGCAGGCCTACGACTCCGTGGTCATCAAGGCCGACGTGGAGCTCGGCGGCACCGACCAGCTGTTCAACCTGCTTGCCGGCCGCGAGCTCATGGAGAAAATGGGCATGGAGCCCCAGGTCTGCCTCACTCTGCCGCTTCTGGAGGGCACCGACGGCGTGAAGAAGATGTCGAAGAGCTACGGCAACTACATCGGGCTCACCGACGAGCCGGCCGACATGTTCGGCAAGGTCATGTCCATCCCCGACGAGCTTATGGTGAAGTACTACCGCCTGGCCTCCACCGAGTCCGTCGACGAGATTGACGCCATCGAGGCGGGGCTGGCGGCCGATGAGCTGCATCCCAACAAGGTGAAGCGGGCGCTCGCCCGCAACATCGTGGCCGCCTACCATGGTAATCTTGCGGCTGAGGAGGCCGAGGCCGCTTTCGACCTCGTGTTCAAGCAGCATGCCGTCCCCGAGGACATCGCCGAGTTCGCCGCCGACCTGACCCCCAACGACGAGGGGCTCGTCTATGTGGCGCGCCTCATCCACCAGGCGGGGCTCGCGAGCAGCGTGAGCGAGGCGCGCAGCCTCATCGATCAGGGCGGCGTGAAGGTCAACGGCGAGGCTTTGGCCCCCAAGGCCTACAATGTGGAGCCGGCCCTGCTGGAGGGGGCCGTCATTCAGGTGGGCAAGCGCAAGTTCGTCCGCCTCGTGTAGGCCTTCTCGCGTCGGCAGCGGGCGTTCCGAAAAGTTTTCAAATTTCTTGCAAGGATTCGCAAGGCTGAATCGTGTTACTTGCAGAGACGGAAGAGAACTCAAGGAGGAGCTTGAACCATGAAGAAGTCCACATTCGCCATTATCATCGCGCTCGTTGCGGCTCTGTGTGTGCCGGCAGTGGCGTTTGCCACGCTTTCTCCGAGCCCTGCGGCTGAGCCGATTGCCCCGGCCCAGGCTCCCAAGCCGGCCGCCCAGGCCAAGGCTAATCCAGCTCCCGAGGCTCCGGCCGAGGCCGAGAAGGTCGCTGCGGCGGACGAGGCCCCCGAGCCCGAGGCGGTTCCCGAGTCTGGGGCCCTGCCGGCTCCCGAGGGCCAGGACGCTTCCCGTGCCTACGGCTATCACCATCCCGAGAATCACATCGGCGCCTGCGGTGGCTACGTCGATGCCGACGGCGATGGCGCTTGCGACAGCTGCGGTGCCACTGGAGCCGCTTGCCCGGGCTACGTCGATGCCGACGGCAACGGCGTCTGCGACAACTACGGCAACGGTACTGGTAACGGTAATGGCGCTGGCAATGGCAACGGCGGTGGCCGTGGTTACGTGGACGACAACGATAACGATGTCTGCGACAACTACGAGAACGGCACCGGCGGTCGCGGCCACCATGGCGGTGGTCATGGTCGCGGCCACGGGTGCATGCGCTAGGCTGTCCCCGATCGGTGCGGGCCGCTGACGACATAGAGCAAGCCATGACGCGCCACGGCGATACCGTCTGGCGCGTCTGCCTTAATGCCCTGTGCCGCTCTGCCGATGCGGAAGACGCTTTTCAGGATGCGTTTCTGAAGTACGCCCTCGCCGACGAAAAGGCCTTTGCCGACGAGGAGCATCGTAAGGCGTGGCTCATCCGCGTCGCCACCAATACCTGTCGCGATATGCAGCGACGAGCTGCATGGAACGCGCCTTCGTTGGAGGCGGAGGGCTGCACCGCCGACACTCCCGTGTCCAGCGACCCCGCCGTCCAGCCCGATTCCCGTATCGCCGAGGTGCTCGATGCCATGAACAACCTCGACGATCCGCCCCGCACCCCCGTGTACCTCGCCCTTTACGAGGGCTATACGGCCCCTGAGATCGCCACCATGATGGATGCCCCGGTGAACACCGTCTACAGCTGGATCGCCCGCGGCAAGAAGACGCTGAAGGAGGCTCTGCAATGACCGATATCGAACAGCGCCTGCGCGAAGCCTACGAATCCCAGCATCTTCCCGCCCCCGTGCGTGCCCGCACCCTCGCCGCCATTGAAGAGGCTCGTCATTGCCAGGAGGGCGGCGGTCGGGTGGTTTCCCCCCAGCCGTGCGCTGGCCTTTCCTCGCAGGCCGAGGCAGCCGAGGTGGCGAGCCCGTTCTCGCTCCCCGCCCTTTCCCCCGCTGAGACGGAAGCTCCGGTCCGGGGAGCCGTCGCGTCTGCGCCTCTTCGTCGCCGGCCGCGCGCTCGTTTCGTGACGGCACTGGCAGCGTGCCTGCTGCTCGTATTGGCAGCTTTCGGCGTCTACGGAGTCTATCAGACGCCTTCGGCCTATGTGGATATCGACGTGAACCCGGCCATCGAACTGGCCGTGAACCCCTTCGGTGTGGTCATCGGCGCCGACGCCCTCAACGATGACGGTCGCACGGTGCTTGACGCGGTGCCCGTGCTGCATCGCTCTTACAAGGACGCGATCGATGCCCTCATGGCCAGTGAGGTTTTCGCCTCCTATGCTGACGCCGATGCCTTCATCGACATCAATGTCGTGTCGGAGAACGACCGCCTGGGATCAGATCTTGTGGCCCAGAGCGATGCCGCCATGGCCTCCATGCCCTGCGAGCACGCCTGTCAGCGCACCGACGCCGACACGCGCGACGCCGCGGCAGAGGTGGGCCTGTGCGTCGGTCGCTACCAGGCGGCCCAGGAACTTATGGAGCTCGATCCCTCCTATACGCTCGAAGACTGCGCTTCCATGTCCATGCGCCAGCTGCGCGATCACATTGATGCCTGCCACAGCGAAGGCGCGGGAGACGAGGCTTCCATCGCTTCCTCCGGAAGCGGTGCGCATCAGGGCCGTGGAGGCGGTCACGGCGGTCACGGCCGCCACGGAAATTAGTTTTTCCAAAAAAGCCGAAAATCCCCCCTTGCGCGATCCGCCGGACGGTGTATCATATGCAGTCCGCGCTCGGGGAAGGCGCGGCCGCCGGACCCCAGGGCCGCGGGCGGGGGGGCGGCTCCGAAAGAATTTCGAAAAAAGTTCTTGACAAGACCGGAGCCGACCTGTAAAGTACTTCCTTGCGCCGCTCGCGAGAGACGGCGGCGGGCGAGGCCCGCGGAACCTTGACAACCGGATACTGAGGATGGAGCCCGAGACGAGTTCTCGGGCG
>NZ_WAJS01000001.1 GCF_008831045.1 Adlercreutzia muris | reverse complement strand
CAACAGCTACGGGAGCACGCTTTTTGAGCCAGTGAGAAGTTGGCGCGGAGCAACTTGCGGCGTCGATTTATCGAGCACGACCTCGCGGTTACTCATCGTGGGGAGCACACTTTTTGAGCCTTAACTCCCGTTTCGCCAAAGCCCGCTTCAAGGCTCATGTAGGGCGGGGCGGGCTTGTCATCGTCTGAAAAGCCCTCGTTAGCCCAAGGGATGCCCAGACCGTCAAGCACGCCGCAAAGCTGGTCAAGCGTTATCACGTCGCATCACCGCCCGCCGCGAACTCGCGCCCCACCTCTTCGGCCACGGCTGCAATAACGCCGTCACCCGGCGCAACACCGTAGGTCTTGCCGGTCTGGTTCTTGACCTTGTGGCCTTTTTCAAGCAGGTGCGTTAGCTGGTATTGTTTGTTATGCACCGTCACTTCAACGCCCTGTTCCAAGCTTGCGTGGTCTACGGTGCTAGTCCAGCCCTTCGCGTACTTGCCGGAACGCTTGCGGCTCTCGGCTTTCAGGCGCTTCACTGCTTCTTTGCCAGCGGCGGCGGCTCTCTGCTCCAACACCGCTTCGTTTTCGCCTATGCAGTCGCGCATGGCGGCGGCAATCTCGCGTTCAATGTCGTTGCTAACCCTGCTCACGGTCGCCCACCCTCTCAACAAGCGTTAGCCGCACGTTGTCCGGCGAACGCTCCGCACGCTCAACGGCAAGCAACGCGCCGTTGAACTTCACCAGCGTTTCGCCGCGATAGGCGCACGCCCTCAACTCGATTACCGCTTGCGGCTTGATGCCCGCCGCGCTGGCGGCGTAGTAAGCTGCCGCGCTGATGCTGTAGACGTTGCAAGGAACGTCCCGGAACGCAAGCGAAGTGGACACAACGCCGCGCTTGTCGCGCGTCTGCGTCTCGGTGGCAAGCTGGCACGTGCCAGCCCACATACTCATTGCGCGCCCGCTTCTGGCTTGCCGCCATGCTCGGTGCTTCCGGCCATGCGGCAAAGCATTTCGCCGAATGAGCGCATGAGCCTGTCAGCGTCCGGGTTGTCCATGCCGAAGTTAGCCTTGACGTAGGTTTTCACGGCGACGCGCACGCTTGCGTCATCGTCGCTGTTGGCCTTAGCGTCGGAAACGCCGCCCGCAACCAGTGCGGAACGGGCGGCGCTCACAAGGTCGGCTATCTCTTCGTCATAGCCGGTGTAATCGGCAGGGATGCGCAGGGCGCTACGGCAAGCCGCCAGAAGGTCGGCTTTGTTTTCGTCTGCCATCGGTGGCACCCCCTTAGATCACTTAGGCGGATGCGCCGCCGATGGTAAGCTGCGCGAAAGACTGCGGGACGGCAAGGCCGCAATCATAGAGCAAGTAGCCGTCGAAGCAATGGTTCTGCGAACCGTCGGTTGCGACGTAGCCCGTAACGTCCACGCCGTCAAAGGCGTTGCCCTTGATAAGGTCGGGATAGCCAACCTTGATAATGCCATCGCCGCAAGCATCGTCCTGCTTGACGATGCGCCCGAAGATGCGGCCTTGCACGGCGGGGTCATCGCTCTTTTCGTCCACAAAGTAGCTGCGCTTGTTAGCGTCCTCAACCATGGCAATGTAGTTCCAAATGGTGTTGTTGTTCGCGTAGATAATGCAGCCCTTCGGCGCGGGGTTCGCAAAGGTCTTCAACAGCCCAAGGGTCTTCACAATGTCGGCCTTGGTGAGCGTTCCGGCCTTTGCAACGGTCAGCTTGTTATCAACCGCCATGCCCAACTTGGCATCGTCAAGGCGCGTATGGACGAAAGCGTTTGCCGCAACGGCGATGCGGGCGGCAACCTCGGAAATTAGCCAGTTCTCGAAGCCGTCAATGGACTGAACGGCCATCTTGCGGGACAGCTTAACGGTCTTCTTGATCTCCACGCCAACAAGCCCGATGGTGTCAAACTCGTTCTTCTCGTCGGTGGGTGCCTTGCCCTCGTCGGTCTGCTCGGCATCGCCCTGCGCAATGCCGGTGTGGCGCACCAACTCGAATTGGTGCTTAAAGGTTGAGCGGCTCACATCGCCGAACAGCACCGCCGAATTGTCAACAAGGCTGATGATCTGGCCTTGAATCTCCTTCGGGATAACGGCATCTGTGTTGGTGGTAAGCGCGGTGAACGCCGCACGCTCCTGCGTGGTCATCTCGTTGCCGCCGCCAAGCTGAACGCCCGCGCGGGTCGCAATGTCTTTGAGCCAACCGCGCTTCGCTGCGGCTTCGTAGTCGGTAGTGTCGCGCACGACGGCACCGGCAGCGCTCGCGCTGCGTGCCAGCGGCACGGTGGAAACCTTCGGCGCGGCTCCGCTCTCGATAGCGGAACGGGCGGCGGCGACAGCGGCGGCGCGGGTCTTGCGCTGCTCGGCCTGCTCGGTGGTCTTGCGCTCGATCTCCGCCGTAAGTTCGGCCATGCGCTCTTCGTCCTGCTTGGCCTCTTCCTCGGTCACTCCCTCGGGGGTTCCCTCGGCGTACTTGTCAATCAGCGCTTGCAGTTCCTTCAACAGTTCATCCATGGTTCTAGCCTTTCTTTCTTGCGTTTGCAATTGCCATTACGGCGCACGCTCTCGCGTGCGTCATGCGCCGCCGCGCAAACTCCTTGCGCGTCTGCTTAATCTCTCCGTTAAGCAAGTTGCGTGCGCTAATCTCGGTGTTGGGGTCAGCCGGAAGGCTCACCGCCGACACGTCGAAAACCTTTTTGACCCGCGTAATAGTGGTAGTGCGGGTTTCCCTGTCGAACTCGTCAGCGGCCACGGTGAACGCCCATGACATACGCGTGATAAGTCCGGCGGCTATCTCTTCGTAAAGCTCGCGCGATGCTTGGCTGCGCGACAGGTCGGCGGCGATGAACAAGCCGTGTTCGTCCGGCTCGATAAGCAGCGTGCCGTTACTCGTGCGGGCGTACACGCGCCATTCGTGGTCGTACTGCAAAATCACGTCCGACATATCGGCTTCGCGGAAAGCATCGGGGCTGATGATCTCAAAATACTCGTTGCCCGCGAAGTCGCAATAGATGGGGTAGGGGTCATTGAACGTGCTTGCGTAGCCCTCGACGTAGTAATCACTGTCAAAGCGCTTCTTCGGCTCTTCGCCGCCCTCGTCTGCGCGTTTGAGCGGCGCGAGCGTGGCGGTCAATGTTCGGTACTGTCTTTCATTCGGCTTGCTTGGCATCGTTGCCCCCTTGTCCCTTGTCCTTTGGTGCGCCTATCTGCTCTGAAAGCGCAATGTTGGCGTTGGTCTGCGCGGCGCTCGCGGCTTGCTCTGCCGTATGCTCGCTAATCAACCCAAGGTCGATATACTCGCCACGGATTACGTGGCGCTCGCCGCCCTCGTAGTGCGGCGATTGGAACACGTCGGCAACTTGGTTGCCGTTCCAGATTCCACGGTCGAAAAGCGCCGTTGAAACGGCAAGCTTCGTGGTGTTGCTGGCGAACTCCAAGCGGTTTGCCGAAAACATGATTTCGTTTCCGTGGGCAATCTCGTTCCTGCTGTAGGTCATCGCGGTTAGCACGTAGCCAAGCTGAACGGCGAACGTCTCAATGTTCCCTTCATAGAACGCGTTATAGGTGTCCTCGTTCGCCTTGTTCAGCACCACATCTTCGTTGGTACCGAAGAACCTATAGGCGCTCTTCTCGATGCGCTCCATCTGCGCCGCGTCAACCGTGTAGCTTGACGGCGTAATCTGCTTCACATCGTCAAAGATACGGTCATACACGGCGATGCCGCCCGCGTTAGACGGGTCAAGCTGCTTGTTGAAGTCCTTTGCGGCCTGTTCCCTGTCCTTGTCGTTGCGGTTCTGGCTCAACTTGCCTATAAAGCGGATGAAAGCGCCTTGCTTAATGGCGTTCATTTCCCCTTCGGTCTGCGCGTGCATCAGTTCTAGCGTTGGATTAAGCACGTTGGTGCCGTCGCCGAAAAGATCACTTCGGTACTGGTGGCGCGTCATAACGCCGACGCGTGACCATTCCACGTACACGCTTTCAGAAGTCGGAAAGTCCAGCTTCAACCAAAGTTCGCCGCCCACGTCATAGGCCGTGCATTTGCTCGGCAACACCGGGTAATAGCCAACGTGCGTTGTGTTGTCATCGGCGAACAGCGGAATAATCAACGCCGTGTCGTTCACCTGCAACATGGTGTAAATGCGCTTGATGAACTGCGGCGTTGTCATCCACGGGTTGGGCTGGTAGGCCAGCGAAGCCGTGGCGTGGCTCTGCGCGGTGCCGCTCACCTCTGGTTTCAGCTTGCTTGCGTGGTTCGCGCCGCTCTCGATGATTGAGCGCGTCAACTCCGCTTCGTAAATGCCGCCCGTCCAAGTGGTGAAGCTTGGTTGGTAGGCCGTGAACGTTGAGAAGTAGCCGTTTACGGCTTGCATCTGCTTGCCGTGAAACACGGAATCGAACATTGAGCGCAAGCGCGGTTTCAGTCTTGCCAAGGTTTCAGCCCCCTATCATCGATTGGTATTCGTCGGCCATGTCTTTAAGGACTACGAACGCGTCACACTCCGCCGCCCATGCGTCAATGCGGTTGCGCGGGTCTTGGTTCTTCTTGTCCGGCGCAATGTTGCCGTTCGCGTCCGATCTGACGGCCACGTTTGAGCGGCACCACTCCGCAATTGGGTTGGCGTTGTCAACTATTCGGTTCTCCCGGTAAAGCGCCCGCAGTTCCTTCATGGGCATTGACAGGGTTTGCGCACCCTGCACGACGCGCCGGAAGTAGTCAGCGCCAAAGTACCCTTCGTAAGCTTCCACGGTCGGCACGTCGCGCATATGCCACGGGTCATAGCCGCAAGCAACGGCATAGATGCCGTATTTCTGCTGAATCTCGGCCACCCAATCAAGCACCGTGCGTTTGTCGATAATCGGCGTTGGGCACGTGCGCAAGTAGCCGTTGGCAATCCACGCATCATAGGGCACGCCGTCGCGCCCGCCGCGCCGTCCCTCGCGCTCCGCTTGCTCTAGCGCACGTTGCGGAATCCACGCCATGTGCAGCGCGTATATGTTCGGGTCGTTTGGGCGCTGCATGAGCAGACACGCCGCCGTAAGGTCGGTAGTGTCCGAAGCGTCAACGCCCAGAATCGCATATGTGAAGCCGTCCGACGGGTCAAATGTCGCGTCGTTGTGAATCTCTGACCATGTAAGCCAAGCTTGGCTTTGGTTCTCAATCAGGTTGAAATCCTTAACAAGCAGCGTCGGCAGAAACGTAGGGTCGTTCTTGGCCTTGCTCACGTTCTTGCGAAGCGCTGGCAGTGATTTGATAGTGCCTAAGCCCGGATTCGCCTTGACCCAAGCCGGTTCATGCTCCCATTCCTCGCGTTCGTCCAATTCGTAGATGAACGCAATGAAGCGTTCCGCGTCCGTGCCGGTTGCCTGACCGTCAAGCCACTTCGCGGCGTACTGGTATTGAGCATCGAAGATGCCAGCGCGAACAAAACCGTTGGTTGTGATCTCCAAAACCAGCGGTTGCCTACGCGCCGACGTGCCTTGTATGGTCAGGTCGTACAAGTCGCGGTTTCGCATGGCCGCCAACTCGTCGATGATCGCGCCCGACACGTCCAAGCCGTCAAGGTGGTTCGTGTTTGCGCTAAGCGCCTTGATGGTGCCCATGTTCAAATCGCAATATAGGTCGCTCACGCGCTTGCGAATGTGCTTTGACAGCGCCGGTGACGTTTTAATCATGCGCCAAGCGTTGTTGAAGCCCTTAGCCGCCTGATCGTGGGCGGTTGCGACGTTGTAGACCTCTGGTGCGCCCTCGTCATCGTTCACCTGCAAGTCAATTTCGATTGCGGACGCAAGCGCGGTCTTTCCGTTCTTCCTGCCCATGACCCAAAGCACTTCGCGGTACTGCCGCAAGCCCTCTGCGTCAACGAAGCCGAAAATCACGGACAGAATGGCAAGTTGAAACAATTCCAGCTTGAAAGCGTGCCCAAGCTTGCCGGATGGTAGGCGGCAAAAGCGTTCAATGAAGTTAACGTGCTTCTGTGCGTACTCTTCGCGGAAATGGTACGGATAAAGCGGGTCTTTGTTGTCCATGTCGCGCATAATCTTTGCAGCTACCTGCTTGATCTTGCGACAGGCCGTTATAGACCCGTCCAGCACGCCGCCGAAATATTCACGTATAGCTTTCTCGCACCGCCCAGCCTTAGCGGCCTTAGTCATAGCGCGTTTCAGCTAGGTAGTCCGTGAGCGCATCAGCAGCCGCCGCGCCGGTCGGCATCATGTCGCAAAGCTGCTTGATGCCGCGCTGAAACGTAGTGAAAAGTTTGTTGTATGCCTGAAAGCCGGGATGCTCGCGCAAGCCCGATTGCCCGCCGCCGTTGTCATACTCGGTGTAGATGCTTTCATAAAGCAAATCTTTGCGGGCTTCGTCCAACTTGTACTTCATGAACGCAAGGTTGGGAAGCATCCCAAGCACAACGTTGCGCTTGTCCTCTGGTATCGCGTCTTTGGTAAGGCGTTGAAGCTTGCGCAACTCGCTGTCAACCCTCGCTTGCGGGGTGGCGGGCTTGCGCTTCGGCTTACTCTCGGCAACTTTGCCCGAAACTTGCGAACTATCGCATACTTTTTCTTTCTTCACAAGACCACCCCCCTTTGAAAAGTCGGCGCACGAATAAAATTGACTCCCGGCGTTGGTGCCCAAGGAATCATTGCGCAGATTCAAACCGGGGGGATTGCCCGCCGCCCTGACCTGCTGTTTTGTGTTCTGTAATTTTTCCTTTGGTTTGCGTTTCTCGTCGCGCCGATCATTCGGCAAGGCAAATCAAGTTGCCGTCGGCATCAAACGCAAGCCCTTGACGGGTCGCACCGGCACGCGCCCACCCGTGC
This sequence comes from Adlercreutzia muris, assembly GCF_008831045.1. Classification (GTDB taxonomy): domain Bacteria; phylum Actinomycetota; class Coriobacteriia; order Coriobacteriales; family Eggerthellaceae; genus Adlercreutzia; species Adlercreutzia muris. Next base: position 178,057 of record NZ_WAJS01000001.1, on the reverse strand, counting down.
GTTTTCTTGTGGCATAGGTCGCAAAGGCTGACCAAGTTATCAAGGCCGCAAGTAATGTCCGGGTTGTCGATGTTGGCCGGTGTCAGTTCTTCGATATGGTGAACCATCGTTGCCGGTGTGATCTCTCCATTGGCAAGGCAGCGTTGGCACAAGTAGCTATCGCGCTTTAGCGCATCTTCCCGCGCACGCTCCCAAGCCTTGGAATGATAGAACGCGTCACTAAACGGTTTAGCCATGCGCCACCACCCCAAAAGAAAAAGCGCCACGGCTCTAAGTCCGTGACGCTTTGCATAGTTCTAACCACCTTAGCGAACTTTAGCAGAAGTCGGAAAGTGGACGCAAGTAAAATCTTTTCAAGCGGTCTTCAATTTCGCAAAGCCCGCTTCGTCAATATACTTGAACCCAGCCCGCGAAAGTTCGCGGCACCACTGTTGCGAACAGCGCATGACCTCGGCAACCTCATGCCATGCCATCGCTTGGCAATAGGCCATGCAAAGCACGTCAGCGTAGCGGTTGCCTTTCAGCTTCGCCAAGCCGCCGTGGTCATCGTCGCCGTACAGTAGCGCGGTTGCTTCGTCCAGCATTTCCGATGCTTCGTTGATTCTGCGTTGTAATCTCTGCTCAAACTCAATGCGCCGGTTAACCCTGTCCATCGCATCGCTGTTGCCGTTGCCCTGCTGCTCACCGTAGCGCTGTATCTTCGCGCCCTCTGATGCCAACATTCGTGCCAACATTTCCTTTGAGCGCTCAATCTCCAACACGGCTTCGCGCACCTGTTCAAAGTATTCTTGCGCTCTCATGGCTTCACCTACGCAATGCCGGTGCTGCCGAAGCCAGCCGCCCCGCGCTCTGTCTCGGTCAACTCTTCGCAGGGCACCAACTCGCACGGAACGAACGGCATAACGATAAGCTGGCAAACGCGCGTGCCCGCATCAAGCGTGGTGGTTTCGTCCGACTGGTTCAGCAGCGTTGCGCCGATCTCTCCGCGATAGCCCGAATCAATCACGCCCACGCTGTTTGAAAGCGTGATGCCGTGCTTGCTTGCAAGGCCGCTTCGCGGGAACACCAGCCCCACGCACCCTTGCGGAATCTCAACCGCAAGACCCGTGCCAACGGTAGCACGCGCCCCCGGCTCTAGTGTCACGTCGTGGGTAATGCGAAGGTCTAGCCCCGCGTCACCGTCGTGCGCATAGCGCGGCAGTTCCGCGCCGTCCAAAAGTCTCACGTTCATTTTGCGTCCAATCATTCTTCAATCTCGCTTTCGTCAAATAGCGTGCCTTGCTTTGGCTTGCGGCATTTCTCATAGATGCAATGCCCAACTTCAAGGCAGTTAGTCCAGCAGTTCCACGGCGTGCAAAAGCACTTCTTGCCGTCCAGCACCGCGCCCCGGTTCTCGCAGTCTTCAAGGCTCATTGCTTGCCCTTCCGCTTGCGTGCCCTGCGCCATGCGCGGAGCAGATCAAGAAAGCCCATTGCTTCAAGGTCTGGTATTGCAGGGTTCAGGGCTTCGCCGTCGATTGACGCGGCAACAACCTTTGCGCCCAACACGTCTTCAAGCACGCCGCCCGCTTCGTCCACGATCACTTTGCTTGGGCGCAAGCCTATAAGCTTTGGTGTCCGGCAAATCGGCTTCGGTATCGTCACGCCCAAGGTTCTTGCCTGATGCTCCACGAACGCCGCCATTTGCGCGGTGCGCGTGTAAATCGGTATGCCGGTGTCGTGCGAAAGCATGATTAGCCGCGTGGTCTTGCCGGTACGCCTACCGCTCACGAAACATTGCATAAGCCACCAACCCTAAAACGGTATGTCGCTGTCATAGACGCTGGCAGCTTCCACGGCTTGCGGCGGCATGGCTTCCGGCGCTTGGGCTTCACGGCGGGCGTTCATCAACTCCACTTCGTCAACGATGATTTCAACGCGGCTGTACTGCTTGCCGTCGCGCTCATAGGTTGACTTGTGAAGGTGCCCGTTCAACGAAAGCTTGGTGCCCTTCGCAAGGTAGGGTTGCAGGGCTTCGGCACGCTTGCCAAACATGGTGCAATCAAGCCAGTTCACTTCATCTTGATAGCTGCCGTCGGCTTGCTTGCGTCGCTCGTTCACGGCCACCGAAAACGACACCACGGCAAGTTGGCTGTTCGTGTACCGAAGTTCAGCGGCCTTGCCAAGGTTGCCGGAAATGGTGCAGGTGTTCAGGCTCATAGCTATTCACCGCCCAGCCGGTCAATGAGCGCTTGGGCTTGCTTCACGCCAAGACCGCCAACGCGCTTGCTTTCGGCGATGCTCAACGCGTGCATAAGCGCTTGCGTCTTCTTGAAGCCGTAGCCCGGAAGGGCGCTAATCATCTGTTTCACGCGCATACCAGATGCCGCCTTGTCGCCACGCTCTGCAAGGTTGATTAGATCGCAGACGTTCAGCACGCCGCTTGCAAGCTGGCTGCGCAACTCGGTGCGTTCCTTGCGCATCTGCTTTGCCTTTTCAAGGTTGGCAATTCTCTGTTCTTTGGTCAGTTCGGGAACCATCGTTTTACCCTCTTTCTTCCTATGTGCTTGATAATTACTTCTTATCAGTCACTTGCTGTTTGTCTTGAAAGCCTTTTCGGTGTCGCACCTGCGCGTTTACGGTGGTGCGCGGTGCGCGTTCAAAATGCGCCATTGCAACTTCATTGCAACACCTCTTCAAGGTCTGCCGTGGCTTCCATGGCCGCTTGCTCGAAGACGCTTGCGGCGTATGCGTCGCGTCCCGGCAAGACGTGGGCGTAGATGCGAAGCGTGGTTGCTTCGTCTGCGTGCCCCAATCGCTCCGAAACGGTTTTCAGGTCTACGCCGTGGGTCAGAAGCCACGTTGCGTGCGTGTGCCGCAAGTCGTGGAAGACGAAGCCTTGCGGCATTTCGATTTTTCCGGCAAACGTCGTGAATGCGCGTGAAACGCTGTTAGGGCGAAGATAGCCGCCATCAACCGTGAGCAACGGCGCGTTGCTCGGCAGATCGCCGCAGAACAACCGGCGAAGTTCCATGAACGCATCAATGGTTTCAATGTCGCTTGTGGTAATGCCGATGTTGCGGCACTTACGGCCTTTGGTAACGTCGCGCCTGTAGGGCTTCTTGCCCTTCTTCTCAATGACGGTGCCGCCCACGTGGACGTACTTTGCAGCCCGGTAAATCTCGCCCGGACGCAACGCGCACACCTCGCCAACCCTCATGCCGGTTCTAAGCGAGAACCACGCGGCAAAGGCGTTCAGCGCCTTGCGCCACGTCCGCTTGTTCAAAACCTCTGGTTTCAGCAGTGGTTTTAACTGCGCATCCAGCTTGCGGAAATCGCCGATGTTGAGCGCTTGCGCTTCGTGGTGTTCAGGGCTTGGCTTCTCAACGTCAATGATCGGGTTTGTTTCGCATATGCCCGCTTTCACGAAGAACTTATATGCGCCGCGCATGAAGTTATGGACATTGATAACGCTATTGCGGGACAAGCCTTGCCCGCCTAGTTCCTTTGGCACCATCAAGCGTTGTTCGTAGCGGTTGAAGTCGGCGACGCGTAAATCACGGGCGTTTGAGGTTGCAAGGTACTTCCGGGCATACTTGGCAAATAGCCTATAGCTGCGCACGCTGTTAGGGCTTGCGCCGTTGCGCTCCCTCATGGCCGTGTAATCGTCCAGCAGGTCGGCAATCAGCGCACTTGCTACTAGACCGTCAGCCGTAAGGTTAGCCGCCCAAGCGTTAGCCATTTCCTGCGCTTCCGCTTCGTCGTGCGCCGCCGGGAACTCTCTATAGGGCTGTATCTTCTTACCTTCTGGCGTTTGCCCAAGGTAGGGGCGTGCGTACCAGACTTCACGCGCCTTGCTCCATTTGACCTTGCAAGCGCTCATGGCTACGCACCCGCTATTTCAGGCAGCGGCTTGCTCTTCATGGTGCCCAAGCGGCTTTCAAGCGCAAGTAACTGTTGCCAGTAGCGCGGCAAGTGATCGTGAATAGCCCTCAACTCGCGTTGGTTCTTGTTCCGGCAGCACCAGCACGAAACGCGGTCTAGCACGTCATAAAGGCACACGCCGTCTTGCTCCCACGTGGCACCGTAGGCGCGGCAATATTCCAAGCAATCCGCTTCGGTATAGCCCCAATCCGCAAGCGGGAAGCGCTTATAGGGCTTGTGCTGCTTGGCAAGGCGCTTTTCTTCGTCCGCCGCAGTTCCAACGTAGACGATTGCGCCTTTGCCCTCGGCGTAGCGGTCTAGGGCTGCGGTCTTCTCGGTAGTGCCCCAGCGGCACGCGCCGCCGCACCATCCATAGCCGTACTTGTGTATTTCGCCCGTCTCGCGCGATTTCACCGGGTGAACGAACATCTTGTGCAAGAAGGGTTCTTTTGGCTTCAACTCCGTGTATTCAATGCCCATTGAAGCAAGCACCGGCAACATACGGTCACGTTCGCGGTAGATCGCTTCAAACTCCATGCCGGTATCGAAGAAAACAACTTCGTTAAGGTCTGGCGTGTTCTTTTCGTCCAGCAGCAAATGGAGCATCGCCAAGCTGTCCTTGCCCCACGACACGGACGCAATGAGCCATTGGCTTTCAGGTTGATTGCTGTTACTCATTGCCGCCATCCTCAAACACGCCGCCTTTGGCGTACCAAGCAGTATCAAAACCTTTGGTTTCGGTGGTGGTCTTCGGCTCGATTTCCTCAATCAGAAAATCAATGCACTGCTTGCACTTTTTCAGGTCTTGAACGCCGTTCTTGCGAATCCAGCGCCATAGGTACTTGAACGCGCAGCCCCACCAGTAAAGCGCGATGGGCGCAAGGTTCACGGCCTTGCCGTCGTTGGCGCATGGCTGCAAGCAATAGCCCGTGCCCATCATCGCCGCCATAGCGTCCTTGCACTCAATGCCGCCGCTGGTGTAGTGGCTAGGGTGCGAAACCGCGTCTTTGGCGGCTTCGATCTGCTGCAAGCTAACGTCGCTCATAGCGCCACCCCCAGCGCTCGCAGACGGTCGCCATAAAGGGCGCGTGTGTCATCTGCTGGCGGTACTTCGTCCGGGTGCTTCGCGTCGTGGTCGATGATTTCCCGGTACATATCGCGGCAAACCTTTTCCACGCTATCAACGTCCGCGCGGCGTTGCTGGTATTCGTCCAGCGGTGCCGCTATATGCTCGCGCCTGATCTCCACGGTGGGCACGGCATCGAAGCGAAAACGCGCGGTTATGTCGAACTCGCAAAGCAAGCTTGGGTACTCTCCAAGCAGATTGCTTGCGTGGTCGCGTATGTATTCCCCCGCTTGCTCAATGGCTTCAATGAAGCCTTGCCGGGTGCTTAAATCCGGCCAAGTGTCTTTTGCCATATTCTGACCTTCCTAGATTTCGCCGCATTCGCGGTTCTCGTGGCCGCTGTGGCCGTCTTTTGGTGTTTTGTGGGTATCTGTAGCCCTTTACGCCTTTTTGGCGCTTCTGCGCGGCTCTGGTTCGCTGTCGCATTCCGCAACAAAGCTGCCGTCGTATGAAGTGACCTCTTCCGTTTCCGGCAGGAAACCACCAAGGAATCCAAGAACGCGGGCTTTTGACCAACCACCGCTTGCGCAGACGGCTTGGCGCTGCATTTCCTCAACCAGTTCACGCCGGTAAGCCGCCATGCGGCCACGGCTGGCGTTCTCCAATTCCTCAATCCGCACTTCAAGCGTGGCGGCGCGTGCCTTTTCCTGCTTTAGGTTGGTTTGAAGCTGCTTCTTGCTCTGCTCCAAAGGCTCGATCTTTGATGCGGTGCTTTTCCGCTCTGATTCGCTTTGCCGCGCGAACTCTTCCGCCGCCCGAAGCTTCGTTGTCTTTTCCTGCAACGTCTCTTCAAGCGATTCAATACGGGCTTTCGCGCCGTCAAGCTGCTTCGCAAGATCAAGCTTTTCTTGGTAGGTCGCATAAACCATCTGTTCAAGTTCGGCGGCGCTCATGCTCGGTTGCTCGGCTTCCTCATTGCATTCAACGCGTTTGAAAAGTCCCATGAGATACCCCCTAACAAGCCAGCGCGGCAGCGTATGCCGCCGGGTCTGCAATCGCACTGCGCGGAATGCCGCGCGTGCAATTCATCCACTCTTTGAGCCAGCGCATGAAGCCGCGCAAGAACGGTTGCACGTTGTTGTCATCAGCCCAACCGGCAATGCCTATGAAGCCGTCGCCGTTGAAGCTGACCGCTTCGCGGCCTTGCCAATAGCGGCCATCGACGCGCAAAAACGCTTCGTAAATCCCCGGACGTTCCGTTGATGCACTGATGTTCGGGGCGTGCTTTTTGAGACATGACGGCTGCATGAGCATGAGCAATTCGCCCTTGCTGGCTAGCTTGCGGTCATGCCTTGCGCACTCAATGGCTATGAAACCTTGCAAAGCCCGAATGTCGATGCCGCACAAGTCCGCATAGGTCAAGTTGCGGTTGAACGCATCGCGCACCTGATCGCGCGTCAACTTATCCGATAAGGTCATCACAAGCCCCCTTCGCGTGCTTTCCGTGGCGCTTGCTGATTGAGCCAAGCAAGCCATCTTCGGGCGTGCGCTTGTCCTTCCATGCAAGGTTCTTGCACTTCCAGCACGGTTCACCCTCGTTGGCGAACCAATCAAGCGGGCGTTGAATGCCGCACTTCGGGCATTCCCGTGTCTTAACGTGGTTTTCGTAATGAACTGGCATGGTCAAAATCTCCAATCTTGCCGAATGTGTAAAACTTTGTGGAAAACGCGTTGAAAACTGCAAAATCAGGCTTTAAGGAACGCGGAAGCGATTTCATGCCCAGAAAGAAGAACCAAGAAAGAGAAACTTTCTTGTTAGTCAACGTCACAAGCAACAGGCATTCGGTTTCGGTTTCGGTTTTATGACCGAAACCGAATGCCTTAGACCTAGACATAGACTTAGACTTAGACATAGATATTGCTTTCGCAGTTTTTTAATGGTCGGCTTTGCATATCGGAAACCCTAGGTTTTCCGTGTGGTTTTCGTTCTCGCGCTTTTCATGGGTCTATCAGGCGTTTTGGTTTGGCTGTGGGTTTTTGCGCGGTCTGCCGCCCTTGCGTCCGGCTGCACGTTTCTTGCCGAAACTAAGCGCGTTTTCGTGCATCCGGGGATTTTCCAAGCACCCGTTTTCATCGGTCTGCAAAAGCCCGATGCTTAGCAACTGATCTACGAACGCCGTAACCTCTTCGATGCAAAGCAGTTCGCAGAAGTTGGAGCCGTCGCCGAATTGCAGCACGTCACCCAGAATCAACTTATCTTCTTCGGTGCTGAACGGGATTACGTGCCCTTTGTTGGATGCCAGAAGTTCGCACACGCGCCACCAACGCCCGTAACCGCTCCAACCAAGCCGCCTGATAAGGCGCTGGCACTTAATGTCATTGGACGCGTTGGAATCGTGCGGGAAGTACGCCAAGCGGTCTTGCGCAAGTTCGCTTGCGTTAGGCATCTTCGCGCCCCTCTGCTTCGGCGTGCATTGCGGCAACCCTCGCGGCTACCTCGTCGTGCTTGCTGTCCTTGCGGCGAAGGTAGATTGCGCCAGCTTGCTTGATGCTGCCGGTGACAGCGGCCATTTGGCGCTGCTCGGTCAACTTGGGTTCTTCGATGATCGCCGCCGCGAGAACCAAACCGGCTTGCAGACCGGCGAACAGCGCCGTTGAATCAAGCTTGATGGTTTCGCCGGTATCGGCGTTGACTATGGCAACATCGGCACCCACGCAATCAAGCAGCGCGAAAGTGTCCGTGATGCGCTCTTTGGCTTTCTTCGTGTTGGTCATCATTTCTTTTCGTCCTTCCTGTCGAACATTGATTTGCGCGTCTCTATGCGCAAGTCGGGGTTGTTTTCAAGCAGCCACCGCGCAAGCAGCGGGGTAACTGTGTTGTTGATGCTGTAGTGGTGCGTGATGCCGTGCTGGTCGGTGTAGGGCACCGCTACAAGCCTGTAAGCGCTCTCGTATCGCACGCGCTCAATTAGGTACTTCGTGGACACCCGCAAGCCGCGCCGGTGGATGGCAAGCGCCGTCAACTCGATTTCGTGCGCCGCCTTGGGATTGACCCGCAACCACTCGTTGAACAACTCGCGGTAGCTTTCAGCTTTGAGCGGCACCGGGAACACAAAGGCGCGTTCTTGGGCTATGACGGCTTCCACGGGCTGCGTGTAGTCATCAACGTTCATAGCGGTGCTGCCTTTCAAGGCGTGCCAGCAAGCAATCAAAGGCGAAGCGGGCTTGCTCATACGTGGCAGTGAACGGCACCGGCAACGGGTGGCGAACGCGCACACCGCCGCCCTGCTCAATGTAGGCCGTCCAGAATCCGCGCTTGTCGCGCTCGAATGTGGCTTTAGGCATAGCGCTTCACCAGCCACACGATCACGGCAGCGTCAACGACGATGCAAAGAGCCGTCAGCCAAAGCCCGTAGGTGTCGCCAAGCCAGATTTGGAAGGTGGCAACGGCCATGGGCAAGATGCCGGACATTGTGAGCGCTAGGAAAGCCATAACGGCAATGCGCTGCCAAAGGCGCGGCCAACGTGCTAAGATTTCTTCGTCAAATTGCGGCCAGCATTTTTGACGTGCAAGCGTGCGGGTTCCAGCCGTGCGCTTGCTTCGTTTTTGTGGCGGCATCGTAAAGCGGTTGCAAGGCTTTGAAAGAAAGCCGCTTGCGTTGCATCCAGCTTGCCGCCCTCGCGGTCGGTAACCATTATCAAAACCAAAGGTTTTAGCGCTGGTTTTCATGGTGGTTAACATTCGCTTTCGGTCGTGGTTTGGTCATTGGTTTTTCTCCTTTCTTAGAACCAACGCGCTAGACCGATGCCCGTTAAGCTGCTGCAAAAGGCACGATGCCTAGCAATTCGTCTGCCGTGCATTCGTACAACTTGCAAAGCTGAATCAGGCGTTGCGCAGTGGGTGACGTTTTCCCGTTCTCCCATGAACCAAGCGTGGTGATGGATACGCCAAGGCGCGTTGCCGCTTCTTGGGCGGTATAGCCCTTGCGCTCGCGTGCTTTGCGATAGTTGCCCATAATTCCTACCCCCTTTCTTTCTGCTCGTATAAGCCTTTGTGTTTCCAAAATAAACCAAACGGCTTACTTTGTGGTTTAGATAATAAGCCGAACGGTCTAGCGCGTCAACAATATTTTGTATACAATTATCCGCAAGGCTCACAAGCGGGAAAGGTTAGGCAAATGGATAACGAAAATGTAAAACGCCTGATTGGTTCGCGTATAGCGATTGCACGCAAAGCCGCTGGCTTGAATCAAGATCAAGTAGCGGAAGCAATCGGCGTGCATAAGCAGACTATTTCACGTTGGGAAAGCGGGAAACGTGCGCCCAATGGTGAGGAAATCAGGTTGCTAGTTAACCTGCTTCATTGCTCCGCTGATTTCATTCTTGGTCTGTCGGACACAATCACGATTCCCGAACAATAGAAAAACCCCGCGCAGGTTTGACGGCTGGCGCGGGGCAATACCAAATAGGCAAGGTGATTTTATCATGGTCAAACGTAGAGCGGCTATATACGCCCGCTTTTCGTCACACAACCAACGGTCGGAAAGCATCGAAATACAGGTTGACGCTGGCACCCGCTACATAGCTGAAAACGGCCTTGAACTGGTGAAGATATATGCGGACTACGCCAAGACGGGGCGCAACACTGACCGGCGCGAATACAAACAGATGATGAACGATGCCCGGTTAGGGCTGTTTGATTATGTGGTGATCTACAAGGTGCCGCGCATCATGCGCAACCGTGACGAAATGGCGCTAACGCGCATCATGCTGCGCAAAGCCGGTGTTGAAATACTCTACGCCGGTGAGGAAATCGCCAGCGGTTCGGCTGGCGTGCTGCAATTGGGAATGCTCGAAGTGCTGGCCGAATGGGAAAGCGCCATAGACAGCGAACGCATCATTGACGGCATACAGAAGAACGTGCAAAGGTGCATGGCGAATGGCCGCACGCTCTACGGTTGGGACATTGTAGAAGGGCGCTACGTTATCAATGACCGCGAAGCTGCGGTGCTGCACAAAATGAAAAACATGGTGTTTGCAGGTTCGATAATCGCCGAAGTGGTCAGGGCTGTTGCAAACGTGCGCACACGTCAGGGAAAGCCCATTAACCATGATCGCGCTAAGAAGCTGTTGTTGCGCCCGCAAAATGGCGGCACGTATAGCTACGCCGGGCACGTGGTTGAAGGTGGAATGCCCGCGCTCTGGCCGAAAGCTGAACAAGATATGCTAATAAGCATCTTAGGAAATCCGCGCCCGCGTCGCCGCGTAGACCACGCCGCAGAATGGCCGCTAACCGGCAAGCTGTATTGCGCAGAGTGCGGCAACACTCTTGCCGGAACGTCCGGCACCGGCAAAAGCGGCACGGTCTATGCCTATTACAAGTGCAAGAAGTGCAAGCGCACTTTCAGACGCGACATTTTGGAAGATGCCATAGTTGACATGACCATATGCGCCCTAGAGCGCCCCGACGTGCGCAAGCGCATTGCCGACGGCATGGCAACCTATGAAGCCACTATGGAAGATGCGCCGCTTGAAAGCGAGCGCCTACGCAAGGAAATAAAAAGGATTGATGCCGCGTTTGAACGAATCTGGCAAGCCATAGAAGACGGCATAGCGCCACCGGGCGGCAAAGGACGCATTGAGGATTTGAAAGCCCGCAAAGATGCGTTGGAAACCGAATATCAGATAGCCAAGGCCAATGAAAACATTGAACCGGGCTTTTCGGAATTGATGGACTGGCTAGACAATGTAGCCGAAGAAATGAACCCGCAAGAAATCCTAACAATGTTTGTGCGGGCGGTGCAGATCGACAAAGCCGAAGTGCGGTTGTACTTCGCCTTTGACTATTACGGCGACAATTTCACGCCGCCAAAAAAAGACGAACACCAGTTAAAACGGTGTTCGTCTAATTCTCCTATGGTGGAGCCTAGGGGGATCGAACCCCTGACCTCATGGCTGCCAGCCATGCGCTCTCCCAGCTGAGCTAAGGCCCCGTAAAAGTGCGAGGAATATAATAGCACAACGGGTCGGGGGCGCAAGTACTTTTTTGAAAAAGTTTTTGCTATTTTTCGGCAGCCTCGGCAGCGGCCTTCTCCACCTGCTCGATGATGCCGTCCAGGGCACCTTCCACGTCGTAGGCCTCCACACGGCCCTCGTCCACCAAACGGGCGAAGTTCGGGTCCATGGGCAGGGTGGCCACGGCGGGGATGGCGTACTTCTCAGCCACAGCCGCGCCCTGGGGCTCGCCGAAGATATGGTGCTCCTTGCCGCAGTCGTCGCACTTGAAGTAGGCCATGTTCTCCACGAGGCCCACCACGGGCACCTCCAGGGAGCGGGCCAGGTTCACGGCCTTGCCCACGATCATGGCCACCAGCTCCTGGGGCGCCGACACGGTGACGATGCCGTCCACGGGCAGCGACTGGAACACGGTGAGGAACACATCCGAGGTTCCCGGAGGCATATCGACGAACATGTAGTCCACGTCGCCCCAGTTCACTTCCTGCCAGAACTGCTTGATGGCGCCGGAGACCACCGGACCGCGCCAGGCCACGGGCATGTCGCCCTCGGGCAGCATGAGGTTCACGGACATGAGCTTGATGCCGCTGGCGGAGGCGGCGGGATTGATGCCGTCGGCATCGCCGGTCAGGCGGGCATCCACGCCGAAGGACTTCGGAATGGAGGGGCCGGTAATGTCGGCGTCCAGAATGGCCACCTTGTAGCCGCGCTTGTTCATCTCGGAGGCCAGCAGGCTCGTGACGAGGGACTTGCCCACGCCGCCCTTACCAGACACCACGCCCACCACGTGCTTGATGTTGGAGCGCTTATTGGCCTCCAGCGTAGAGGGGCCCGCCTCAGCAGTGCGGTCTCCGCAGCCGGACACGCCGCAGCTGGAGCACTCGTGGGAGCATTCTTCTGCCATGATTCCTTCTTTCTCTCTTCTCAGGCGGTTGCATTATTCGCAACCAAGATAGTTCGTGGGGCATCATAGCACAACCCCCGAGGTGCAGGGTGCATTTCCTCGGGGGTTGCGAGAGGCTGGGCGGAGTCGGGCCCCTGAGGGCCGACAGCGACGCCCCCTAGAGGTCCTCGGGCATGTCCTTGCCGTCGCCCGAGGCGTAGAAGGTGGCCTCTTCAGCCAGGTCGCGCACGGATTTACCCTCGTGGAAGGGCAGCTCCAGAAACTCGGCGATGGTGGGCACGAGGGGGCTGCAGTCGACGTAGTGCCCCTTCTCGTTGAACTGGTTGGTGTCCTGCGCGCGCCAGTACTGGTCGTTCACATCGGTGAGGTAGTACAGGCCGTCGGCCACTTCCATATACAGAGAGTGGTTCGTGTGCAGGTAGGTGGGCAGCTCGTCGAAGGTGATGTCCAGGGCCTCAACGTCTTTCTTTCCCATGGGTGCTCCTGTTCTCGCGCGGGTGGATGCCGCTGATTCTACTCCTCGGCGGCCTCGGCATCGGCGGCGTTTTCCACCTCCACGATTTCCTTCCCATCGCCTGATGGATAGAAGGTGGCCTCGGCGAAGACGCCCTTGATGGTATGGCCCTCGTCGTTGTAGGGCAGCTCCAGAAACTCGCCGATAGTGGGCACCAGCGGGCTGCAGTCGATGTAGTGGCCCTTCTCGTTGAAGCGCTCGGTGTCCTGGACGCGCCAGTAGCGGTCGTTCACGTCGGTGAGATAGTACAGCCCGGCGGGCGTCTCCATGTACACGGAGTGGTTGGCGTGCAGGTAGGTGGGCATATCCTCATATGCGATGTCGAGCGCCTCGTCGATTTTCTTACCCATGGGACGTCCTCTCTCGAGCGGATTCGCGCGGGGGCGCCGCCCATCGACGGTACTCCCCGCCTGGTACCCCCATCATAGCAGGGACGCTGCGTCAACGAGGGCGCGCGGCCGATAATTTATAAGCGTTTTGCTTCGACTTTGCTGCGCAAAAACGGCTATTATCGTTGCAAGAACGAACGCTCCCCAAAAAAACAGGAGGCCCCATGCGCATCGGCATCATCTCGGACACCCACGGCTCCTTGAGCCCGGCGGCCTACGCGGCCCTGGCGGACTGCGACCACATCATCCATGCCGGCGACATCGGCGGCCCCGCCATTCTGCGAGAGCTGGAAACCCTGGCCCCCGTGACCGCCGTGCTCGGCAACAACGACTTCGCGGAATACGGCAGCGCCGTGGACCATTTCGCCCGGCCCGTGATCGGGGGCGTGAAGTTCCTCGTGGGCCACAAGCCCGGTGACGTGCGCGTGAACCGCGGGGGTGCCTCGCGGGGCCTCGGCCCCGGCGACCCCATTCCCGACGTTATCGTGCACGGCCACACCCATGTGCCGGAGCTGATCGTCGGGCCCGAGGCGCGGCCCGCGGCTATATATATGTGTCCCGGCGCGGTGTTCCGCCCCCGCAGCGACTTCGGCCGCACCATCGCGAAGATGGATGTGGCAGAGGGCCGCGTGCTGCACACGTGGATCGAGAACCTCGACGGCAAGGTGCTGCTGGAGGTGTAAGGGCAGCCGCCAAGCGTCGGCGAGAGTTGTGGGCGCGCACGCCGCAGAAGGCCGCAACCACGCCGGCGAGGCCCAGCACGACGAAGGCGGCGGCCTCCTCCCCCGTGGCGCGGCCCGTCAGCACGGGCAGGCTCATGAGCAGGTAGGCCATCGCTCCCGACGGCGCCAGGGTGGTGAAGAGCGCCAGGGTGATCTCGCTTATGGCAAGGGGCGAAGCCGTCCATGGAACGCTGGCGCCCTAGCGGTAGAAGCGCGGGAGCTCGACTGTCAGGCCGCGCTCCCGCTGGAGGCCGACCAGGGTGAGGCGCGTCAAGCGGGCAAGACCGACGTAGAAGGGCTGCTCGGCCGCCTCTTCCAGGGCCTCCAGATAGTGGGGCGCCCAGGTGAGCAGATGGTCGCGCAGGTAGTCGTCCACCAGCTCGGGCCGCTCGGCGGCAAGGAAGGACAAAAGAGCCAGCATGAGGCCGATGTGATCCTCGGGAGTGCGCTCGTCGGCCAGGCGCTCCACGCCCACGGCGCGCATCCACGCCCGCAGGGCCAGGGTGCTCTCGCCGAAGACGACGCACTCGCGATCGGTGTACACCGAGCCCCAGGGCGGCGCGGGCAGATGCCCCGGCCCTACGAACAGGCGGCGGTACTCCCACACCACGTCATCGTGGTCGGCGCCGGCGGCCAGGCCCTCCTTCATGGCGGCCAGGGCGCCCTCCACCGCAGCGATCTCATCGCCGGCGAAGGGCCATTGCGCAGCCGCAGCGGCCACATCCAGCTCGGCCAGGGCGGCAAAGGCATCGGCGGCATCGCCGGTGCGGGGGTCGTTCAGGAAAAACGGCGCCAGGCTCGCCCCCGCGAAAACGATGGCGTCCACAGGCTCAGTAGCTTCGGTCATGGCTTCCCTCTCTCTTGTGCTTGCCCGCAGGCTCGGCCACTCTGACCGGGCTCGGGCCCTCTTTCCTCGACGGCACCGCGCCCCTCCCGGGGCAGGACGCGACGCCCCCTTCCCTATACGATCTCGCGGCCGTTCTGCACGCGGCCCTCGGCGCGAACGCGACCGGGATCGGCCTCGGCGCAGACGGGCAGCGTGATGGCCAGGTGCGGCGCGGTGACCGTCGCCTCGGGCAGAGGCGGCAGGTCGGCCCGGTCCCCGAAGCGCTCGCGCACCTCATCGATGGGCCCGAAGCCCAACGCCCGCAAAGGGCAGGCCTCCGCGCACACCGGGGCGCTCCCGGCGGCGATGGGCTCGGTGCACCCGTCGCACCGCCGGCCGTTGAAGTGGAACCCGTACTGCACGGCGCCCATTCTCTCCTAAGCCCCTGAAACCGTCGCTGCCATTCTACCCCACTCAGGTGCGCCTAAGGAAGTCGGCGAGACTCCGGCAGGCGCCTGCAGGCTTGGCATCAACGGGCACGGTGATGACCAGGTTCGGCTGGCTCTCGCTGGCCGCCGGCAGAGGCGCGATCTCCGCGTCGGTGCCGTAGGTGGCCCGCAGCTCCTCGATGTCGCCGAAGTCCAGGGCGCGCAGGGGGCAGGCCTCCACGCAGATGGGCTGCTTGCCCTCGGCCACGCGCTCGGCGCACATGTTGCACTTCACGGACTTCATGGCCTCCGCCACCTTCGGGGCGCTGTAGGGGCAGCTCATGGTGCAGGTGCCGCAGCCGATGCACTTCTCCGGATCGCTCTTCACCTCGCCGGTGTCCAGGTCCTTGTCGATAGCGCCCTGGGGAACTTCCGCCGGGTCGCTTCCTGAGAGCCATGCCTCGAAAGGGCGGTGCCCCGACGAAGGGTCGGGGCACCGTTGGGAGGGCTTGCTTGCCGACGGGCCGCCGCTGGCGTGCCGTCGGCGTGTCGCCGGTCTGCTGCCGACGGGGGAGCCTTAGGCTTTCTCGGCGGCTGCGGCGACGACGGTGTCGTCGGGCTCTTCGGAAAGCGCCGCATCCACGGTGATGACGAAGTTGGGCTTGGTGCCGGAATTCTCGTCGGACACAATATCGGCTGCGTGAGCGCTCTGCAGCGCGTCCATCTCATCGAGGGCCAGGTTCGCGCCGGGGCAGGCGGCCACGCAGGCGGGCAGCTCGCCGCGCTGGCGGCGGTCGTAGCAGCCGTCGCACTTGAACGTGGTGCTCGTCGCCTCATCATAGCTGGGAGCGCCGTAGGGGCAGGCCGAGATGCAGGTCTTGCAGCCGATGCACACGGTGTGATCCTGCATGACCGTGCCGTCTTCCAGCTTAGTGTAGGCGCCCACGGGGCACATCTCCACACAGGCCGGCTCCTCGCAGTGGTTGCAGGCCATGGAGAGGAAGGCGAAGGCCGTCGGGTCGTCCTGGCGAATCTCGGTCACGGTGCGCAGCAGCACGCCGCGATCCAGCTGCTTCTCGCTCTTGCAGGCGATGGAGCAGGTCTTGCAGCCGTAGCAGTTCTTGTTGTTCATCCAAAATCCGATGGCCATGGCTTTACGCCTCCTTCTTCACGTCGACGAGAGTCTGGTTGCAGCAGTGGGTGCCGCCGAGGGTCTTCCACTTGTCGTTGGTCACGTAGCTGGACGAGCCGCCCTGCTGCTCCCACCAACCGTTCTGCAGGCCGATCACGCCGGGTTTCAGCAGCTTGTTCACCCGCGCGATGCCCCGGTGCTCGCCGCGATCGTTGAATACCACCACGGCGTCCCCGTCGGCAATGCCGCGAGCAGCCGCGTCATCAGCATGGATGAGGATGTGCGGCTCGGTGTCGCAGATCTCGTCCATCCACGGCAGGGCGTGGAAGGTGGAGTGCACGCCGCGATAGGTCTTCTGCTGCACGGCGAACAGCGGGTACTTGCTTGCCAGCTCGTTGTCGTTGCGGGCGTCCTCCTCGGAGCGGGCGTAGGTGACGATGGGGTCGAAGCCCTCTTCCTTCCAAGCGGCCACCCAGAACTCGGCCTTCTTGGAGGGGGTGAGGAACTCGCCGTCCTTGTAGGGGATGTAGTCGGGGCCCACCACGTCGATGGCCTTCTTCTCCTTCAGTTCCTCCAGGGTGATGCCCGTCGGCTCGATGACATTGCTGATGAGGGTGTCCATGGGCACGTCGAAGGCGTCGCCGAAGCCGTAGCGCTTCGCGAGCTCGGTGAAGATCTCCAGGTCGGACTTGCACTGGCCGGGGCCGTCCACGGCCTTCTCCACCAGCTGCACCCAGTGGGAGCGGGCGTTGGCCAGCACGCCTTCCATCTCGAACATGCCGGTGCAGGGCAGCACCAGGTCGGAGTAGAGGGCCGTCGAGGTGAGGCAGTGCTCCACGGTGACCACGAAGGGAATGGCCTCCAGGGCCGCCTTCACCATGGTGGTGTTGGGCCACTGGGTCATGGGGCTGCCGGTCATGGACCACAGCACGTTCACCTTCAGCGGATCTTCGGCCAGCACCGCCTCGCCGAACTTGAAGCGGGGAATGGCGGGAACCTTATGGTCGAGCTCGGGCACGGGGATGGGGGCGCCGGTCTTCACCTCGTTCATGCCGCCGGCATCGGACACGCCGTCGCCGACGTGGCCCACCTGCCCGCAGAAGGCCGCCAGGTACGCGCCTACGGCCGTGGCGTAGGTGCCGTTCTCGGTGCGCATGAAGCCGCCCATGTTCTGCACGATCATGGCGTGCTCGGCGGTTGCGTACTCGCGGGCGATGCGCTGGATGTCGGCCGCGGGCACGCCGCACTCCGTTTCGGCCGCCTCGGCGGTCCAGGGGGCGGCGTTGGCGTAGATGAGCTCGAACTCGGTGCTGTACTGTTCGGCCTGGGGCGTGCCCTCCAGGGTGAGGGCGGCCGTGATGTTGGGGGCGTCGTGGCGCACCACCGTGCCGGTGGCCGTGTCGAGCACCATGAACGAGGCCGGGTCCTCGGCGCTCTCGAGCACCGGCGCGCCCGTGGCCTTGTCCACAAGGCAGGGGGCGCAGGTGTGGGCCAGCAGGAACTCCTCGTCATAGAGCTTCTCGTCCACGATGGTCTTCAGCATGGCGAGGCCCAAGGCCGCGTCGGTGCCGGGCCAGGGAGCGATCCAGTCGGTGGCCTTGGCGGCCGATTCGGTGTAGATGGGGTCGATGACCACGAGCTTGCCGCCGTTTTCCACCACCTTCTCGAAGCGCTGGAAGTAGCCCTGCTTGGAGATGGCCGGGTTGTTGCCCCAGATCACACAGTAGGTGGAGTTCTCGATCTGATTGCGGCAATCGAGGAAGCGCTGGCCGTAGATGGGCACGATGGCCGCCGTGGTGCCCGCACAGCAGAGGCTGCCCACCGTGGTGGAGGCGCCCCCGAGATGGGCGAAGAAGGCGTTGGCCACCGGGCCGTGCATGGCCCCGAAGTTGCCGGAGCCGGTCACGTAGCAGATAGATTCCACGCCGTCGGTGGCGATGGCTTCGTCGAACTTCTGCTGGATGAGGTCGAAGGCCTCGTCCCAGGTGATTTCCTTGAACTTCCCCGAGCCCTTGTCCCCGTCGCGCAGCAGCGGCACCGTCAGGCGCTCCGGGTCGTTGGTCATGTAGGCGCGGGCGATACCGCGGCCGCAGGCAGCGCAGTCGTTCAGCTCGGAAGACTCCACCTTCACCAGCTTGCCGTCCACCACATAGCCCTTGAGGTTGTGATGCTGGCACTCCGGCGGGCACGTGGAATAGAAGATCTCCGCGCCCTCGTAGGGATCCTCGCCCGTCGCGGGCAGCCCCTCCTCGGCGGGCGCGTCGTCGGTGGCCGCAGGCGCGCACCCGGCCAGGCCCGCGGCGGCTGCCGTGGCGGCCGCGGCCCCCACGAAGGCGCGACGGGTGAGCGTGGCGTCTGCGGCGCGTTCGCTGTTCTTCGTCATAGAACTCTCCTCCCTCAGATAGGATTTCCTCGCGGCGCTGTGCCGACAGCCCCCCACCGTCCGTCGCGCCGACTGCGACGCGCATCACCGAGGGGCGCTGTCTGCGGGGCGGCGGCCCTCCTCGACCGAGACCCCCAGCGCACAGGCCCATTGTGCCGCTGCCGAGGATCGGTCGCAATGGTCGGGAAGGGAACTTTCCATTAAGAATTCGGGACAAATATTAAAAAAGAATTACCTTCCCCATCAGCTATTCCCGCGCCCCTCCCCATCGGGCATAATAGGGTGGTTGGCAAGGAGGGGATCCATGGCGCAACAACCGTCGGAACGCTCGTTCCGCTTCGGCATACGCTTCAAAATCGCCGTATCCATCGGCGTCATCATGGTTGCGCTCATGGGCGTCGATATCCTGTGGAACCTGTCGCTGCAAAACGCCCAGGCTGAGAACGAGGCCCGAGAGAAGGCCGAGGTTCTGGCCGCCGAGATGCGGGCCGCCTGGGACTTCGTCGATAGGAACCAGAACGTCATCAACCGCGCCGAGGACGGCAGCTTCCGCACGAAGCACCTCGTATGCGTGGTGGCGGCGAAGTCCATTTCCATGCTGTTCACCACGGAAACCGACTATTCCATCCGCTTCACCAACGACACGCCCCGCCAGGCGGCCAACGCCCCGGACGCCTTCGAGCAGGAAGCCCTGGCCGCCTTCAATGCCGACCCGGAGCTGAAGGCCTATTGGCGCGTCATGGCCGGCGCCGACGGCGAGCGGGTGTTCCGCTACCTCGAGCCCCTGTACGTGACCGAGTCATGCCTGGAATGCCACGGCGAACCGGTCGGCGAGCCGGATCAGTACGGCTACCCGAAGGAGGGCATGGCCGTGGGGCAGGTGGGCGGTGCCATGTCCATCACCGAGCCCATGGACATTTACGCCGCCGGCATCCAGAACAGTATGGTGCAGCAGGTGGTCATGGTGCTGTTCATGATGGTGGCCGCCTTCGCCGGGCTCTACTTCGTCACAAGCCGGCTGGTGCTGCGGCCCATCGATGCCCTGCGCGCGGCGGCGAAATCCGTGGGCGAGGGCGACTTCGACTACACGCTTGCGGTGCCCGACCCCCGGGCCAGGCCCCGTGACGAGATCACCGAGCTCTCGGGCGAGTTCGGCCGCATGGCCCGCGACCTGGAGGCGCTCTATGCCGACCTGGAAGGCCAGGTGCGCTCCAAGACCGATGATCTCATGGTACTGAACGACCTGCTCAACTACCAGAAACGGGAATTGAAGGCAGCCCTTGACCGCCTCGGCGAGGAGGTGGCCTACAAGAACGAGTTCTTCGCCATTGTGAGCCACGAGCTGCGCACGCCGCTCACGAGCATCCTGGCCTACGCCCGCATCCTGAACGGCGATGAGAGCCTGGCGCCCAAGACCCGCGAGGCCGTGGCCGAGATAGAGTCGAATGCCACCCTGCTGCTGAACATGGTGAACAACATCCTCGTCATTTCCAAGCACGCGGCCCAGAAGGACGAGCTTGTGCCCGAGCCCGTGGACTTCGTGGACCTGGCCCAGTTCGTGCGCAAGGCCCTGGCCCCCATCGCCGCGGCCAAGGACGTGCGACTCACCTGCTCGGTAGCCCCCGACGTGCCCCTGGCCATGGCCGATTGGGAGAAGCTGCGCCGCGTGCTGGAGAACCTCGTGGACAACGCCATCAAGTACACCCACCGCAGCGGCTTCGTGGACCTGGCCATCACGTTCGAGCCCACGGGCAGCGAAGCCAGCGAGGGCGGCGCGGGGGATGGCGACGACGCGAGGGACGGCGACAGCGCGGGGGACGGCGACAGCGCGGGGGACGGTGGCGACGCGAGGGACGGCGAGATCGTGATGCGGGTGAGCGACGACGGCATGGGCATTGCCGCCGAGGACCTGGATCAGATCTTCGAGCTGTACAAGCAGGCGGGCCAGTCGGCCAACCGCCGCTATCGGGGCACGGGGCTCGGGCTCGCCGTGGTGCGGGACCTGACCGAGCTGCACGGGGGCACCGTTGCCGTGGAGAGCCGTGTGAAGGAGGGCAGCACCTTCACCGTGCGCATTCCCGCCGTGCCCGTGCCGGAAGAGGAGGAAGAGTGAGAAGCGCGCCACAGCCCTCCCCCGTTAGCCTCCAATGCCCTCGATGCTCCCAACGCTCCCAAAGCCCCGAACGGGCGATGCGACCGCGTCCATCGTGCATTCGAGGCATCGCAGGCCCCTCGGCGGCCCCCTTTCCGCGAGATTGCGTCGCAAATGTGCGATGTGAACGGTCGTATCGCACATTCGGGGCATCGCGAACCCCTCGGCGGCCCCCCTTTGCGCGAGATTGCGTCGCAAATGCGCGATGTGAACGGTCGTATCGCACATTCGGGGCAGAAAGAAAGCCCGCTGCGGTAATTCATCCCGGTTTCTTGCCCCAAAAACGCTCTGCGCACGATCACATCGCACTTTTGGGGCACAGGCGCAGAGGGGCGACGGCCTCAACGCATCTCCCACCGCAACCCGTGACGAAGGAGGACGATGATGGCGAAGATTCTGCTTGTCGACGACGAGCCGCGCATCGAGAAGCTGGTGCGCGACATGGTAGAGGGCGCCGGTTATGAGTTCGCCTACGCCGAGAACGGCGCGGACGCGCTGGCGCTCGAGGGGAGGATCGCGCCCGACCTTGTCATCATGGACGTGATGATGCCGAAGATGGACGGCTTCACCGCCTGCCGCGAGCTGCGGGCCCGGGGCGTCACGGTGCCGGTCATCTTCCTGTCGGCCAAGGGCGACATCGTGGACAAGGGCGTGGGATTTGCCGCTGGGGGCGATGACTACATGGTGAAGCCCTTCGACCCCCGCGAGCTCATGATGCACATCGAGGCGCACCTGCGCCGCGCGGCCATGCGCCCCGCCACCGCGCCGGCCAGCGGCACCATCGCCGTGGGCCGCCTCTCGCTGGATATGGCCCAGCACCGGGCCACTCTCGGCGACAGGCCCGTGGCGCTCACCCCGAAGGAGTTCAAGATATTGGCCGCCTTGGCCGCGAGCCCCGGCACCGTGCTCTCCCGCGAGCAGCTAGTGGAAGCCGCCTGGGGCCCCGAGTTCGTGGGCGAGACCAGCTCCATCACCGTGTTCATCAAGAAGCTGCGGGCCAAGATAGAGGCCGACCCCACCGAGCCCCGCATCATCGAGACCGTCTGGGGCATCGGCTACCGCCTGGACCCGGAGGCCTGCAGGTAGAAGACGTCGCTGTGCGGCGGCCGCTCCCGCAGCCGGAAAGCGGCACGGCCTGCGGGGAGACCCTCGGAAACGGTGCGGGCCCAAGCCCCCATCATCCGAGGCCCCACCACCCAAGCCTCCATCACGCGAGGCCCCGCCACCTCGCTAAACTTACAGCGGCAGCTCGTACATGGACACCTGGATGTCGCCGAGGGCCGGGTAGTACACGGTCCAGTCGCCCCGATCCTCGAAGCCGCAGGATTCGTAGAGACTGCGGGCCCGCTTGTTGTGGGGGAAGGTATCCAGGCGCAGAACCGCGAGCCCATCGGCGCGGGAAATCTCAATGCCCTGGGTCAGAAGCTGTCGCGCGAAACCGCGGCCGTGATAGGCCGGCAGCGTGGCCACCACGTGCAGCACGCCCACACACTCGGGCGCTGCATCCACAGCCCAGGGCACCGCCTCGTAGCCGGGCGACCCCTCGTGGTTCACCACCATGGCGCTCGCGATGACGGGATGGGAACCGGCAGCGCCCTTGCCGCCTTCGGCCCGGGCGCCCTTAGCCCCGCCGGCACCCGAGGCGCACGCATCCGCTTCCACGTCCTCCCCTTCGGCATCCCCGGTGAGCACGCCGAGAATCACCTGGCCGGCCGCCACCGACTCTCGCAGAAGCTCTGCGGACGGATGGCCGCCGCGCCGCCATTGCACGTCGAAGTCGGTGCCTTCCATCTGGTCAGCCATCTGCCCGTAAAAGTCGAAAACCGCATCCAGCTCATCGACTCGCGCCTTGCGCACTTCCAGCATCGCTCCACCCCTCTCTTCTCCGCGTTGAATGCTCTTCGCCCACTCTACCACGCCGGGATGAAACGCCGGCCCGCACAAGGTCTCTCCCTGGGGTGCGGCCGCTATCGTTCCAGCCAGCCTCTCGGCACGGGAACGAGGGCACCGATGGCCGCGGCGGCCAAAAGCACGAAGGCGGCCTTCACGGGAAACACCAGAAACAGCAGCAGCGCCGTCATGAGCGGTTGGCGCATGACACAGCCAGTCAGGCCGGCAGTGGCGGCGCACAGGGCGAAGACGGGATCGACGCCCGTGAGCGCCGCGGCGCCGTAGCCGATGGCGATACCAGCGAAGATGATCGGGAAGAAGTGGCCGCCGCGCCAGCCCAGGCCCAGGCAAACCTGGGTGACGATCACCTTCAGGAATCCCGTGGCCATGAGGGCCGCCGCGCTGAACGTGGTCCACGTGGCCGCGAGCTGCTCGGTTTGGGCCTCGCCGGCGAACATCGTGAAGGGAAGCACGACGCCCGCGGCGCCGAGGAACGCTCCGGCCGCCACCGCCTTCGCCACGGGGCGATCCCCCAGGCGGCTGGCCAGCCCGCGCACGATCCGGCCACTGCCGTGAAAGAGCCAGCCGGCCGCAGCCCCCAGCAACGCAAGGGGAATGCCCCAGGCCAGTTCCAAAGCGCCAATGGCGATGGTGGAGAAATGGGGCAGGCCTCCTCCTTGGCCGAACAGAGACCCGAGCCCGACCATGGCCCCCAGGGCCCCGGCGATGGCGAGCAGGTAGGCAACCAGCTTCGTCGCCCGGGGCACCTCGATGGTCGACGGAGCCGCTCCCGCAGACTCGTCGGCATACCCCGCCAGAGGCGCAGCCAGGCCGAACAGGGGCGCCGAGAACGTGGCCGACACCACGGCCGCCACGCCCACCTGCGACAGCTCGCGCACCTGCGACCCCATGAAGCGCATCTTGTCGCCCACCCAGGTGGCGAGCCCCGCGATCACACCCGTGAGCCCCGCCTCGGGGCCGATGGAGCCGCCGAACAAAAGCGGCAGCAGCGCACCTGTAAACGATGCGCCCAGATGGCGGTACTCGTAGCGGCCCGTGGCCTTCACCTGGGCCATCACCGTGTTCATATCTTCGGGATAGGCCCCGCATCGCCTCTGGAAGAGCCCGATGATCGCACCGCCCGCCAGGCAGAACGCCAGCGGATACACGACGGCGGGAAGCCCCTGAGCCTCCAGGGCAGCCGGGGCCTTCACCCACAGAAGATCGATACCGAGGTTCATGAGAAAGAAGAACGCCCAGGCAAAGGCCCCCGCAAACCCGCCGAGCGCCACCGTGAGCACCCCGAACAGCGCCCCGCGCCCCGCTTTCGCCGCCAGTTTTCCCACAACCGCCCCCTCTTCTGCCCCGTATCGGATGATGCTTGTCGCTTACCGCTCCGCGCCTGCCTCTTGTTGTTTGCCGCTCCTTGCTGTTACCCGCGCAGCCCTGTCCCGGCGATGGCGCCTGTGCCGCCTGAGCACAGCCGTCTTCACGCAGCTGTCTTCGCGCCGTTGTCTTCGCGCCGTTGTTTCCTCATGTGCGATATCCACTTTAGCGGATAAGGGCCGCTTTCGCCGGAAGGGCGTGCTTTTTTTGGGCGCAAAACACCGGTGCGCTCAGGCGCATCGCTATTTCGGGGCTATTTCTCTCCCGAAAGGGGGTGCATAATGCAGTTCTGGGCGCGAATCGACGATACGAACGGGCGCATCATCACTTCGGGGCAGCTTTCCGTTGCAGTCGGTTTGAAATCACGAGAAAACGGCCAAAAACATCGTTTTTCGCGATCAGATCGGTATTTTGCGGCCGTTGATCTGCGAAGCACTTTGCCACGCAGTGCACCTCCGGAGATCAAGTCGGCATCTACAGCGCGAAGCGGTCGCGAGCCCGTTGGGGGGCCGTGGCGCGGGCGGCCTCGGTGCGGTCGTGCTGCCAGTTCATGAGGAACAGGACGCAGTCGGTGCGGTTGCTGGCGCGCAGGCGCTCGATCTGACGGTCGAAGAGATCGCCGTCATCGAGGAAGCCGGCGTCGGCGAGGGCCCGCACCATGGCGATGTCCCCCTCGCGGGCCACGTATTGGCACGCCTCGACCGCCCGCTCGCGCAGGGCTTCCACGATACGGTCGCGCATCGCGGGCGCTAAGCGGAAGGGGGCGGCCAGGCGATGGAGCAGTGCCCCCAGGTGATCGGGCAGGCCGCGACCTGTGAGCAGCTGATCGTCGTAGCGGGCGAAGTCGAAGGGAACGCCGTCGTCGGGCGTGGCCAAGAAGCAACTCATGAGCTGGTCAGACGTGATGTGCACCACGACATCGGCCGCAGCCAGGCGCACCACGGCGTACTCGAAGCTGCCCTCGCCGATGCTGGTAACGCTAGCAGGAATGAGCACCGGCCCCGCCAGTGTGCGCGAGCAGAAGCAGTGGGCGCCAATGGTGCGCAGGCCCTCGGACAGCATGAGCTTGCGCGTGCCCTTGCAGGCGTTGCCGTCGCGCACTGCGCGCACGGTGTCGGGGATGGCAAGGGTGGCCGGTGCCGTGATGAGGGCCCGCTCGGCAACAACCGTGAGCGGGGCGCCCTCTACCGTCCGGGGCAGCGCCAGACGGTCGGCCGCCGACACGGGCGCCACCATGGCGCTGGCCGCGCTGGCCGCCGCCTCCCGAGCCGACACGTCGGACGCGCCGCGCATCCGCGCGTGGGCCGCAGACGAGAACTGGCGCGACACCGAATCGGGCGCCGGCGGCCCCGCCACCAGATGGGCTTCGCGGGAGGCGGGCGACGCTGAAGCGGCCGCAAATGATGCCGGCGGGGAGCCGGCAACGGCCGCGTCGCAGTTGTCAGGCGCAGCCATGGGCGCGGGCGCGGCGAAACCGTACCAGCACTGCGCATCGTCCACTGCCTGGAAGTCGGTCACGCGGCCGCCGCAGCGCGCGACCACCCGGGCAAGGGCTGCCGGGTCGTCGCCACGCCACACGGTCTCGGGAGGCACGGCGCCGTCAACACGGACCAGCGATGCCGGAGCATCGATGACGTGGGGAGGGGTCACCCCCTTCGCCAGCAGGGCCGGCCCCACGATCTGCACGCCATCGGGCATGGCAAGCCGCTCGCCATAGGGCGCCTCCGCAAACAACAGGCGGAAAACGCTCCCGTCGTCATCGGCCACGGGGCCTCCACTGACAGCAGTGCGCCGCCCGATTGCACCATTGATGGGGCAATCGCCGATGTTGCCGCCTCCCCCGTCCGCGTTACCTGCGGCAACCCCAACGCTCGAGGACGAAGCGGCCCCAATTCGCTCCAGCAAACAGTCCCCGACCACGACGAAGCGCTCGTTGGAGGGGCTTACCCGGTAGCGCCGGGCCGTCAGCCGCGGGTTGGGCAGCGCCAAGTCCAGCGGCGCCGGGTCGTACACGCGCACGCCCGCGCCCAAGTACACCACCTCGGCGCACACTGACCCGAAGGCCTGGGCGCCGATCACCTCCACCGTGTCGGGCACCACGAGCAGCCGCACCGATGCCCCGCTCGTGAAGCGCCGGGCGAAGGCCTCCGACGCGATGCGCACCACGGGCACCCCGTCGATGAACGCCGGTATCGCCACGATAAGCTGATCGCTGGGAAGCCCATGGTCGGCCAAAGCCGACAGGTGCACGGCCGACAGGGCGAAGCCACCACCGTCGCGGCGCACCTGCACCGGCACCATGGTAGCGAAATAGTCAGTGGCCGCCACTCCATAGGGATCGCTCGGTGCTTCGTCAGCTTCGCTCGATGTTTCACGCAATATTCCTGATGTTTCACAGGCTGCCAAATTTGTTTCACGGCATGTATCTGTTGTTCCACGGTTATTTTCAAGTGTTTCACGGTTTTGCGATGTTTCACGCTCATGGGGCGGAATCCAGCGGGGCGTCTGCCCGAGCGTCCACAGCTCGTGGGGCGTGAGCGGCCGTTCGTCCCCGGCGGCGCCGGCCGCCTCCCCGCGCAGCGCGTCGCCGATCAGCGCCATGCGCTCCTCATCTGAGATGCCCATGCCAAGAGCGCCTACGATCAGCAGATCGCCGTCGGTGCCATCAAGCTCGTCAGTCTCGTCCAGGGCCGCATCGTGTACCCAGGGCTTGTAGGGGGCCAGCTGCGGGCGCCAGTTCTCGCCCTCAATGGCGTGGCCTGGCTCTTCCAGGATCACATCGGCCAGCGAGAGCGCCAGCGGGTTTTCTTGCGCCCGCGCAATGAGATTGTCGATGGAAGAAGTTGCGTCGCGAAAGACCAGAGCATTACCGTCCATAGTTTTGTGCACCTTCCCAATTCCGATGCTCGCAGGCTGTTTACCCCGTGTGCGCCCCATGCTACACTACGCCACGAAACGGCACAACGACAGAGCACTTTGCCGATTTCTGGCCAAAAAGGCTTCGAGTGAGCGCTCTTGACCCGCAAAACGGCGTTCTCGTGCGATTTTGGCCCTGTTTTGTCGCCAGATTTCGCAAAGAAGGCTTCGTTTCTCTGCTTTTCACGAGAGAAAGAGCTCACTCGAAGCTTTTTTGGCCAGAAAAGTCGAGAGTGCTCTCCTTGCAAGAGGAGCCCGGCGCGGCGCGCGAGGGCGAGAGGGGCGCGGCGCGGCGCGCGAGGGCGAGAGGGGCGCGGCGCGGCGCGCGAGGGCGAGAGGAGTGGGGCACGGTGCACGAACGCGAGATGGAGGCGCTGGCCTGCGATGCGCTCGACCTGGTGCGCAACGGCCTTCTGGTGAACCTGCGCTTCATGAGCGCCGCCTTCGCGCGGCTGGTTCCCCTGCCCACTCCCGGCGCCACCCTCGCCACCGATGGCGCCCACCTGCGCTTCGACCCGGCCATCTGGGCCCGCACCTATGCCCGCGACAGCGCCGAGGCCACCCGCTCCTACCTGCACGTGGTGCTGCACAATGTGTTCCTGCACCTGTATCCTGGCGCGAATGTGGAGCCCGATTTGTGGGACATCGCCTGCGATATGGTGGTGGAATCGGTCATCGACCAGTTGGATCTTCCCGCTACGCGCACGGCAACGGCCGCCGCCTCGCGCCCCGAGCTAGAGCGCATGGCCGAAGAAGCCGGCCTTATGACCGCCGAGCGCGTCTACGCGGCCCTGCGCGAGCGCCGTGCTGCGGGCACAAGTGCCGAGGAACTTGCTCGCCTCGCAGCTCGCTTCTCCGTGGACGACCATCGCCCCTGGCACGCCGTCACCGTGGCCGAGGGAGACGACGGCACCCGGGCCGAGGGCGAGGCGGCTGAGGGCACGGGCCAACGCGGAGCCGCCGCCGGCGCGGCCGATACCCCCGGCACCGATATGGATATTCCCGACGAGGCCGCCGACGTTCCCTACAGCCACAAGGCCCACCGGGCCATGGATGCCGCCGACATCACCCAAAAGGAGGCCCCCGAGCACGCCGCCCGGGCCATCGGCGAGCGCTTCGCCGACACGGTGCAGCTGGACCGCTCCCGCGAGCAATGGGAGAACGCCGCCCTGGAAATGGGCGTTCAGCTGGACGCCTACGCGAAGCTGTGGGGCATCGAGGGCTCGAACTTGGCCATGAACCTGCGCAAGGTCACCCGCGAGAAGCACGACTACCGCGCCTTCCTGCGCAAGTTCTCCCGCATGGGCGAGCAAATTCGCGTGAACGACGACGAGTTCGACTACGTCTTCTACACCTACGGCCTTCAGCTGTACGGCAACCTGCCCCTCGTGGAGCCGGTGGAATTCGCCGAGGAGAAGCGCATCCGCGACTTCGTCATCGCCATCGACACCTCGGCCTCCACCAAAGACGGCCTCGTGCGGCGCTTCATCGAGCGCACCTATTCTATCCTCGCCGACGAGACGAATTTCTTCTCGAAGATGAACGTGCTCGTCATCCAGTGCGACGCCGCCGTGACCGACGTGGCCCGCATCACCTGCCTGCGCGATTTGGAAGACTACCTGGAAAATCCTGTCATCAAGGGCCTGGGGGGCACTGATTTCCGTCCCGTGTTCGCCTACGTGGACGAAGCCCTCGCAGCTGGCGAGCTAAACGACCTCGGCGGCCTCCTCTACTTCACCGACGGCCAGGGCACCTATCCCGCCCGGCGCCCCGCCTTTGAGACCGCCTTCGTTTTCCTCGATTCCGACGATGCCGCCGCCAGCGCCCCGGTGCCTCCGTGGGCCATGAAAGTCGTTTTGGACGAGACCTTCGTATTAGAAGAGGAGCCCCTCTGACCATAGCTCTTCCCTCGCCGCCATTTCACGAACCGCCGTCCGTAAAGGAGCCCCCTATGAACATCCGCGAAGCGAAACAGCAGATTAAGAACGCCATGGTGGCCTATTTCACCAAGGACGAGTTCGGCAACTACCGGCTGCCGGCCGCCCGGCAGCGCCCAGTGTTTCTGCTTGGTGCCCCGGGCATCGGCAAGACGGCCATTATGGAGCAGATCGCCCAGGAGCTGGAAGTGGGCTTCGTGTCCTATTCCATGACCCACCACACGCGCCAAAGCGCCTTAGGGCTGCCCTTTATCGCCACGAAGACCTATGGCGGCGTGGAATACCAGGTGTCCGAGTACACCATGAGCGAGATCATCGCCTCGGTTTACGAGGCCATGGAATCCACGGGCCGTCCCGAGGGCATCCTGTTTCTGGACGAGATCAACTGCGTGTCGGAGACCCTCACCCCGGCCATGCTGCAATTCTTGCAGTACAAGGTGTTCGGCCGCCATGCCGTGCCCGACGGATGGATCGTGGTGACCGCGGGCAACCCGCCCGAGTACAACCGCACGGCCCACGATTTCGACATCGCCACCTGGGACCGCCTGAAGCGCATCGAGGTGGAGCCCGACTACGATGTGTGGCGCGAATTCGCCGTGTCGGCGGAAGTGCACCCGGCCGTCATCACCTACCTCGATATCGAGCGCAACCACTTCTACGCCGTGGAGGCCACGCCCGACGGCGCATCCTTCGTCACAGCCCGCGGCTGGGACGACCTGTCGGCCATGATCAAGCTCTACGAGGCCCAGGGCTTGGCCGTCGACGAGCTGCTCGTGGAACAGTACGTGCAGAACGGCGACATCGCGAAGCGGTTCGCGATGTACTACGACCTGTTCACGAAGTATCGCAGCGATTATCAGATCGACCGCATTCTCGAGGGCACGGCCGATACGGGCCTGGCCGAGCGGGCACGGCGGGCGCCCTTCGACGAGCGCGTGGCCGTCATGGGGCTCATCGTGGATGCCACGGTGGGCCGTTTGCGCCAAGCCGTTATGGAAGAGAAGGCCGCGGCGTTCACCCACGGCGTGCTGGCCGACCTGAAGGCGCGCCTGGCTACCGCAGGCGTGGCAGAGGATGGCAACGGGGCCGATCTCATGCGCGCCACCGCCACCGCCCTCGCCCACGACCGCGATACGGAGCGGGCCGCGAGCCTGCTTACCGAGGAGCGCTATCGCTCCTTCGAGCGGGCCATCGGCCTGCTGGACGAGGTACTGCGCACCGGGGCCGAACGACC
The DNA here is from genome assembly GCF_008831045.1 of Adlercreutzia muris. Lineage (GTDB taxonomy): Bacteria > Actinomycetota > Coriobacteriia > Coriobacteriales > Eggerthellaceae > Adlercreutzia > Adlercreutzia muris. The sequence goes on along the minus strand of NZ_WAJS01000001.1, from coordinate 148,261 downwards.
GGAGGGGCCCACGTTCAACCTGCTGCGGGAGCGCTTCAATGCGCGGCTGGACGCGCTGGACGGCAGCATCGATGACGCCGCAGCCGCCCTGGACAACGTGTTCAGGTTCGTGGAAGAGGCCTTCGGCGAGGGCCAGGAGATGCTCATGCTGGTAACCGACCTATCGGTCAACCGCGCCGGCATGGCCTTCATCAACGACCACGGCTGCGAGCGCTACTTCGCCCACAACCAGAACCTCCAGTTCTACGAGCGCGGCAGCGACCTGGCCGCCCGCATCGACCGCATCACCCTGGAAGAGGAGTAGGGGCGCACCCCGATAGAAGTGGGACACCTTACCGGGTAAGGTGTCCCACTGTGCAGGATTCGAGGGCCGGGACACTTTGGGGCACTTTACCCGGTAAGGTGTCCCGGCCCCATCATTGAAGGGTCTACAGGTACACCACCGGCAGGGCCGCCAAAATAACCAGCAGGCGCAGCATGAAGCCGCCCACGAGTACACCGCCCTCGCCGATGACACTCACCACCATGGACGTGGTGGACGTCTCCACCTTCCGCGTGATGAACACGGGGTATCCCTCGATGGCGAAGGGCGCCACCAGGCCGAGCAGCACCAGGCCGCCCCAAAACATGGGCGCGTACTGACCCGACACCAGCGAGGCCACCGATGCGGCGCCCTCGGCGCTGCCCGAGCTCACGATGACGAGCATGGTCACGAGCACCACCATCTCGATGGCCGACAGGATCACATGGCTCTTCTTGATGAGCCACATGTGTTCGAAACGCTCCCGGTCGGTCACCAGACCCACCAAACTCGTGGCGGCAAGACCGGCCGAGAGGGCCGACACCACGAACAGCACCGGCAGAATGGCGTTGTTCCACAGCGGATAGGCCTTCACGACGCCCAGCAGGAAACCCGTGTAGGCGGCCACGCAAAAGGCGGACACGATGCCCACCCAGGTCAGCCCCTTGGGCACGGGACGGCGCAGCACCTCAAGCAGAGCGGCAACCACCGATACCGGCATGAACACGCAGATGAAGTACACGCCGAGGGTCATTACGGAACCCGGGTTCATCACCAGGTAGAAGAAGCGCAGCGGGTTATGCAGCCCCGCCTCCGCATCCAGCATGAGCATGAGCAGCCCGATGCCGAGGAAGATCGGCGCGATAATGCGGCCTGCGACGCGCATCTTCACGCTATCGGGGTACTTCGCCTCCACAAAGGCCGAAGTGAGGAAGGCCCCGGCGGATGCACCCGCCAAGAACAGGTACCATGCGATCATAGATCCCCAAACCATTGGTCATCACCTCACGTAGTAGATTTTCGCGGCGGTCAAGTCGCTCGCCAGGGGCTGAGCGTTCGTGCGGGCGATCTCCCGGCAGATCTCGCTTTCGGGATCGTCCAGGTCACCGAAGATGCGGGCACCGGAGACGCAGGTGTTCACGCAGCGCGGCGGGTTGCCCGGCTGGCCCTCGTACCAACAGAAGCGGCACTTCTCGATCACGCCGGTCTTTTCGATCTGCACGCGCACGCCGTAGGGGCAGGCGGCCATGCAGTACTTGCAGCCGATGCACTTGCCCTCGTCCACCAGCACCACGCCGGAATCGGTGGTGTAGGTAGCGTGGGTGGGGCACACGGCCTCGCAGGGGGCGTCCTCGCAGTGCATGCACTGCACCGGCACCACTTCCGCATACACGTTGGGATACGCGCCTTGCTCCACCTCGTCGAACTTGATGAACGCCTCCTCGTGATCGAGGCCGTTCACCATCTGGCAGGCGATGCGGCAGGCATAGCAGCCGACGCACTTCTTCGTATTGATGAGCATGCCATAGCGGGTCATCAGTCTTCCACCTTCCTAACCGTAACCGCCACTTCCTGGCTCATGGTGGAGCCCACGGCGGGCTCGAGATGCAGCGGGATGAAGTCCATCATGTTCAGGCCGAAGCCCTGGGCGCGGGTGAGATAGGGCGACGTGCTGCCGTAGTGCGTGGGCAAGAACAGCACGCCGGGTTTCAAGCGCTCGGTCACCTTGACGGCCACACGACCCGAAGCCTCGCTCGAGGACAGCTCCACCGTGTCGCCATCGGCAATGCCCAGCTCAGCGGCATCGGAGGCGGCCATCCATAAACGCTCGAGCTGGTACTCGCGGGAAATGGCGTTCAGGGCCTCCAGGTTCAGCGTCATGGTGTGGGAGTGGATGCCCTGCTTGCCACCGATAAGGGAGAACTCCCCCGCCGCCGGCTCCACCAGCCGCGGCACATAGCCGATAACCGGGTTCAAGCCCGCTTCGGCCACCTTCGCCGAGGTGAACTGGAACTTCTCCGTGGGAGTCTTGAACGTGGGCGTGCCGAACTCGAAGCCCGGATCGGCCAACTCCACGATGCCGGCCTCGCGCACCGCATCAAGGGAGGTGCCCACCGTGGCCAGCTGGGCATCGGCCAGCTCCTCCACGGTGAAGGGGAAGTACTGCCCCACGCCGCAGGCCTCGGCCAGGCCGACGAAGATCTCGTCACAGGACTTGGTCTCGGGGTGCACGCGATCGATCACCGGCGTGCGCAGCGCCACATAGTGCTTCTTGCCGCCAATGAACTCGGGCAGCTCCATACGCTCGAGCACGGTGCACTCGGGCAGCACGTAATCGGAGGCGAGGGCCGTCTCGCTCATCTGCACGTCGATAGTCACCACCAGCTTGGCCTTGGCCAGAGCCTCGCGCCACTTCGCCGGCTGGGCATAGCCCTGTACCGCGTTGGAGTTGTAGAAGAACACGCCCTGCACGGTGCCGTCGTTGCAGCCGTTCAGCACGGCCAGGTTGGTGCCGGTGCCGGACAGCGCAAGGGGGAACTCGGCGTCGCCCACGCGCTTGGCCGCGGGCTTGGGCACCTCGGGGAACCTCGCCGGATCAACATCGCCGGCCTTGGGCGAGGAGGTGATGAGCGCGCCGCCCTTCTGACCCCAGCAGCCCAGAAGCGCATTCACGGCGCATACCGCGCGGGCCGTCTCGAAGGAGTTCTGGTAGGCGCACCCGAAGGCCGCGCGCCAGGAGGGCTCGATGGCGCAGGCGGGCGCTGCGGCAGCCAGGGCCTCGGCCAGCTCCACAATGGTGTCGGCCGGCACGTCGCAAATGCCCTCGGCCCACGCCGGCGTGTACTCGGCCACCTGGGCCGCGAACTCCGGGAAGCCCACGGTGAACTGCTCGATGAACTCGTGGTCATACAAATCGTTCGTCACCAGCACGTTGGCAATGCCCAGCAGAAGGGCGATGTCGGTGCCAGGCTTGATGGGCACCCAATCGGTGGCGAAGATGCCGGTGTTGTTCAAGCGCGGATCCACGATGACCACGCGAGCGCCCTTGTCGGCAGCCCCGGCCAGGCTCTTCACCGACGAGGGGCGGATGCCATCGCCGTAGCTGCGACCGATGAAGACCACCATCTTGGTGTTCGGGAAATCCACGGAATAGTTCGATGCGCCCGTGGCCTCCTGGATGCCACTTTCCTTAGACAGGTTGCAGGCAGCGGCGTGGGTGTACACATTGGCCGAACCGAGCGCATTCATGAAGCGCTTGCTGTAGTACTTGCCCGAGGGACGGGGATCCTGAACGATGGCCAGGGCCTCAGGTCCCGCCTCAGCCAGGATCTCCTGCACCTTGGCCCCGATCTCGGCAAAGGCATCGTCCCAGCTGATGGGGGCGAAGCTGCCGTCTTCGGCCCGCTTCATGGGCTGGGTCAGGCGACCATCGGAATAGGCCCACTGGGCCGTACCGTGACCGCGACCGCACAGCGTTCCCTTGGAATAGGGATGCTCTTCCATGCCCTCCACGGTCCACAGGCGCCCATCGAGGGTAGTGGCGACCAGACCGCACTTGCTTGAGCAGCCGTTGCACAGCGACGCCCCCTGGGTCTTCGCCCCGGCAGCCTCAGCCCGCTCGGCCTGCCACGCGGCCACCGAGCAGGTGCCCACGGCAGCCAGCGCGGCGGTGGCGGCGGTGCCCTTCAGAAAGGTCCGCCTGGTGGGATTGCAGCGCATTAAAGCCTCCTTCTCTTGCATGTCTGCGTTCTCCTTGTCTCTGAAGCCCTTCGGCGTTTTACCGAAGGCTCTGGGAAAGATTGTGAATCGCCCGGGTCAGGGCCCCCGTCAGTTCGCGGCCGTGGGCCAGGGCAGCCGTCAGCTCATCGTGATGCCGCGCCACGGGCAACGGACGTGCCTTGAGGGCCGCAAGTCGGGTTGCCAGGGCTTCCTCGTAAGCGCTGAGCCAATCGAGGTGGTCGGCCAGCAGAGCGCGCACCGCTTCGCCATTGCCCGCTTCTGCGTACAGGCACGCTACTTCGGTCAGCAGGACCACATGGTCGGGCATGGCCTCGTAGGCGGGAGGAACCTCCAACTCCAGCCCATCGTAGAGCGCGCGCATATGCTGGGCGCTGTCTCCAAGCAGCAGGTTCCGCGCGGCACCGAACTGCGCCGGGCCGCCCCCGTCACCTCCCGACATAGAGGCCCACGGCTTATAGAGAGATTCCACGGGAAGGGTTGCGGCCAGGGCCCCCAAGGTGAGCACCTCGTCCTCAAGACGGCGGCGCACTGCCGCCGAGGGGGGTGCGGGAGCGGCAAGGCCATCGACCGCCGCCGCTTGAGCTCCTTCATAGGCTGCGGGATAATCGGCACCCCAGAGCGCGAACAACGCTCCTAAGGCCCTCACGTAATTTGCCCGCTTCTGCATGATCGCACCTCCTCTCGATGGCGACCCATGCTAGAATCGTCGGCCTCGCTCTATATCATCAGTTTCTGATGATTTGCCTGAAAGCAAGTCGGTCATAATAGATGACACGCCAGCAAATGCCCAGATAGAGCATGGTATGAGGAGGGGAGGGCCAATGGCAACGATGATTGAGTTCTCCCGCACGGGCGATGTGTCATCCCCGCGTTCTCTGCGGCTGCGCTATCTCGGCCTTGCCTTCTTCTGGGCGTGCAGCATGCTCACTTTCCGCAGCGCCATTTTGCTGACCGGCAACGCCGACACACCGGAATTCAACACCTTGGTGGTGGTCGTCTCGTTCCTCGCGAACATGACCACTTTGTTCAGTATCTCGGCCCTCGTGGAACGCACACCGGAGAACCTGGCGAAGTTCTCCCCGTGGCTATTCTGCGGCGCCATCATCGCCGGTATCGCCCTCATCCATTTAGCAGGCGCCAGTTTCGAAGGCGGCGGTCTCGTGGCCGCCCTCGTGGCCGGCTCAGCCCTTGCCGGGGTGGGCTACGGCTACTTCTGGGGAAGCTGGGCCGATGTGCTCGGGCGCATGCACCCTTCGCGCACCGTGCTCTACGCGCCCGCGGCGTTCTTCCTCACCACCGTCCTCTTCCTGGGCATCAGCCTGGCAGTATCGCTGGCCGCCGTACCACCGGTGCTGCTCATGGCGCCTCTGCCCGTTATCTCGCTGCTCTGCCTTACGCGCTGCCGTGCCGATGATGCCTGCGAGCCCGAGCCCCAGGCGGAGGGGAGGCGCTATCTGAGCGCCCTCACCTCCCTCGTGCCGCTCATCATCGCTGCCCTCATCTTTTCCTGCCTGTTCGGGTTCATGTGGGAAACGGCTGTGCTCAGCGTGGATTCAGCCACCGATGCCCACGGCTTTCCCCTGGTGCTGAACTTGGTCGCGGCCCTCGGGCTGCTCGTCTTCGTCATCGCTTCGCGACGCCACATCAACCTGTCCTGGACCTACCAGCTGCTCATTCCCGTCTCTATCGCGCTCTTCGCCGTCGTTCCCTTCTTCTGGACCGTGCATCCGGTGATCCTGAATGCCATCATGAGCGCCATCTACGGCGTCTTCGATGTCATCATCTGGTACATGGTGGCGGCTACAGCCTACGACTTCGCTGTATCTGGCTTCGTGGTGGGCGGCCTCGTGCGCGCCTTCTCCATTCTGGCGCGGCTCATCGGCATTGGCATCGGCTATTTGGTCATGCTCGTACCCGAGGTAGCCAGCGGTGCCATCGTGGGCGTCTGCATTGCGGCGGTGTATCTCCTGGTCATGCTCTTGTGGTTTCTCTGGCACAGCGCCAAGCACCCGTCCTTCGAGGTTCCCGAGGATGACGACGACGCGGAGCCTGCCCCCTCCCTGACCGGCCCCGCCATCGTCTACGGTTGCGTGAACCTCGGCAGCAAACCGTCCGCAAACGAGAACGGCACCGATGGCACTTTCTCAGCCGAAGGCGCCGAAATCGCCTCGGCAAATGCCGAAGCTGCCATGGCAAATGCCACAACCGACGCTGCAGGCGCCGAAAAGGAGCCCCCAGCCGACGATGCCCCCGACGAGGCCGTCTTCGCCCTCATCGCCGAGGATTACGGCCTGACGCGCCGGGAAGCCGAAGTGCTCCCCTACCTGGCCCGCGGCCGCTCCGCCAAGGTTATCGCCGAGGCGCTGTTCGTATCGGAATCCACCATCCGCACCCACACCCGCCGCATCTTCGAGAAAACCTGCATCCATTCCAAGCAGGAGCTCATCGACCTCGTGGACAAGTACTGAATTGCCAGCGCCGCGGCCGTGTCGCGCGCGGCCGCCCCCAGGCAGACCGGGACGCTCTTGCCCGGTAAGAGCGTCCCGGCTCCTTGCTCTATCAGGCGTCCCTCTTTCGGAACAGTGATCCATGCTCACCGGGAAAGGGCGGCCCCCTCATCCCTGCGGACTACTCTCGTTGGTGTATCTGCGTGTCGGGAGCATGACGAGGGGTTGCCGCAGCCGATCTTCCATGTTTCGCCGTGATAGTCTGCGCTCCAGCAAAAGACAGACCCCTTCAAAAAGGAGCCATCATGACGAACTTCAACACGAATCCTTCTCCTCGCGGCAACCACGCTCGCCCCGCCGAGCTCATCGCGGACAGCGTCCCCGCCTTCGATATCGACCGCTCGGTGGCCGCGTCGGTGGCCGAGACCGTGCCCGGCGCCCAGTCGAAGCGCAGCCGCACCTTCCTCACGGGCTTCGCCGGCGCGGCCATGGCCTGCATGCTGGCCCTCGGCATCAACGGCGCCGTCATCAACCCCGCCACCGCCGAGGCCGCGAACGAGCCCGCCCCCATGAGCCAGGCGGCCCTCACGCCCCAGAATGGCGAGACCCTCGCCGAGGCCGTGGCGGCCAAGTGCCTGCCGTCGGTGGTGTTCGTGGAAACCTACGCCGATGCGGGCGGCCAGCTCCAGGCCATGGGCACCGGTTCCGGCGTCGTGATGACCCAGGACGGCTACCTCATCACCAACAACCACGTGGTAGACGGCGGCCAGGCCTTCAAGGTGACTATCGAGGGCAACACCTACGACGCCGAGCTGGTGGGCGCCGACCCGTCCTCCGACGTGGCCGTGCTGAAGGCCAAGGACGCCAATGGCCTCACCCCCATGGAGATCGGCAATTCCGACGACCTTACCGTGGGCCAGTGGGTTATGACCCTGGGCGCTCCCTTCGGCCTGGAGCAGTCGGTGGCCACGGGCATCGTGTCGGCCACGAGCCGTTCCCAGATCATGGACGCCAGCACCTCGGCCCAGGCCGGCGGATCGGGCGAGGTCACCATCTACCCGAACATGATCCAGACCGATGCGGCCATCAACCCGGGCAACTCCGGCGGCGCCATGGTGGACGCCGACGGCAAGCTCATCGGCATCAACACGCTGATCACCTCCTATTCCGGCAACTACTCCGGCGTGGGCTTCGCCATTCCCGCGAACTATGCGGTGAACCTGGCCCAGCAGATCATCGCCGGCGAGACCCCGACCCACGCCCAGCTCGGCGTGAGCCTGTCCACGGTGAACGACCAGATGGCCGGCAGCTACAATCTGCCTGCCGAGAGCGGCGCCTACGTGGCCAGCGTGGCCCAGGGCTCCGGCGCCGAGGCTGCGGGCCTGGCCGAGGGCGACATCATCACGGCCCTCAACGGCGAGAAGGTGGAAGGCGCGAGCGACCTTATGCTGGCCGTGCGCGGCGAGAAGCCGGGCGACACCGTGACGCTGACCGTGAACCGCAACGGCCAGGAGCAGGAAATCCAGGTGACCCTCGGCGATGACGCCGCCAGCCAGAAGGCCGCAGCCGAGGCCAAGAAGCAGCTGGAGCAGTCGATGCCCGAGCAGGGCGACGGCTACGGCTACGGCCAGGACGGCGGCAACGGCTACGGATACGGCGACCCCTACGGCCAGGACGGCCGCGGCCTGAACCTGGACGACCTCTTCGGCCAGCGCTAAGCCGCACAGCCAACGCGCACCAACCAAGCCCGAAACGCAGAAGTGCCCTCCGCGGAGGGCACTTCCTTTTGCGCTTGCTGAAATGCGAGGAAAATGCCGTTTCTCGTAGCCTTTTCGCCGAAAGCGCCGCGAGTCGAAGAAGCGATCTGGGAAAACGCCCGCACCTCTCTCGCCGAAACTACGAGAACCGTCATTTTCCTCGCAATCCGGGCCCGTACGTCCTGGCGCCGAGGCGAATTGCCGTTCCCATCGCCCCTAAGCTGCGGGACGCACCGTGAAGGCACCGCTGATCATGGTGAAAGAGAGGCTGCACGGCTTTCCGTTGCCATTTCCCTGGTTCGCAAACTCGTTGTTGAAGTTGCCGCTCGTCTTGTCGACCTCGGCCGCCAGCTGCGTGTCGGCGGGCAGCTCCAACGTCAGCGAGCCCGAGGCCATGCTGCCCGTCACCTCCGCAGGCGCTGCGTCGGGCAGCGAGAGGCTCACGTCGCCCGATGCCTGGTCGAGGCCGATGTTCTCGGTGATGGCACCCTGGACGCGCACCCGACCGCTCGCCACGCTGAGCTCCGCGCGCTTGGCCGCAAGCCCCGTCATATCCACCTCGCCCGAGGCCACGCCCAGCTCCAGCTCACCACAGTTGAGATTCTCCACGGTATAGCGGCCCGAAGCCGCCTCCAAGCCGAACAGCTCCAGCTTCTCGCCAAGGGACGCGGGCACCGTGACCGTCAGGTCCTTCTGGCCGAACCAGCTCTGCGAGCATCCGGACAGGCCTCCATGGCCCTCCATGTAGGAAACGGACAGGGTACCGTCTTCGACCTCGCACACCATCACGGGGCACGAGCCACCGCGCACCGTCTCCTCCACGATCACCTTGCCGCCCGTCTCGCTATCGGGTGCCACCCGCACCTGCCCCGAGCCGGCCAGCCAATTCACCTCGATGGCGCTCACCTCGGAGGCATCCGCCTCGAAGCGGGTTCCCTCGGTAGTGGTTTCGTAGTTGCCAAGCTGGGCCAGGCCGGACAGCGCGCCATCTACGGCGTTGATGCCAGCACAACCCAGCACACCGCCGGGCCACAGCGGCGAGCTCGCGAACCACCCACCCCGCCCGCAGCCGCCGAGCCATCCGCACACACCCAGGCACAGAAGCCCGATGAGCGCGATCTTCACCCACGTGCTCGTCGCCAGCTTCATCGGGCACCTCCCTCAGACGAGGCGTCTTCACGGGCCGCATCCTGCGCCGCGCGCCCACGCTCGACGACCCATTCGCGATAGGCGGGGTCGGATTCCAGCGTGCTCACAATCCAGTAGTAGAACGGAATAGTAAGGAAGATGATCCAGCCCGGATGCCACCATCCGAAGCAGAAACCGGCCAGCAAGAAGAGCACAGCGCACAGCAGCGGGTAGGGAAAGCTGCGCAGCGGGTCTTTCGGTTGGGGCGGCGCGGGCGGCGCAATGGGTACCGCAGCCGCCGGGGGAATTGGGGCTGAGCCCCCGAAGGGTGCTGCCCCCACTGGCGGCACGGGAGCCTGCGGAGCGCCGTAGCCGGGCATCACCCCGCCCGGCATGCCGCCCGGCACTGACGGTCCGCCGGGGGAAGCGACCTGCGGATACGGCGGCGCAGCAGGCGCACCGGCAACCCCGGGCATACCGCCGGCCATCGAGCCAGCGCCCATGGCTGCACCAACTCCGCGGGCGCCCGCGCTCACTCCGACCCCCGGCGCCGGGGCGCTCACCTCCACGACCACCTTCTGGGCGCCATCGCTCTCGGCAGCCGCCGAGGCCGCCACGGCTGCCGTCTCGGCGCGCTCGGCCGCCGCGCGGGCCGCTTCGGCCGCTTCCGCCGCCTGGCTCTCGGCCGATTCGGCGCGCTCCTGCGACTCGTAGCGCACGTCTTCCTCAACTTCGGGGCTCACGCGCAACAGCTCGTCGAGCGTCACGCCGTACAAGTCGGCCAAGGCAATGAGGTTCCCCATATCGGGCGCCGACTCGGCCCGTTCCCATTTGGAAACGGCCTGGCGCGACAGCCCCAACTGCTCGGCCAAGCCTTCTTGGGAGAAACCGCGCTCGCGGCGCAGCTCGGCAAGGCGTTGGGCGATCTCCACGTTCATCATGGTTCCCTTTCGTGTCCTGCGTGTTGTCACGTCTCGCCTTTCACCCTATGGTTTCCCCGGAAGTTGCACCAGCACCCTTTGTGGTCAATTTCAAAATCCTGCGGAACATTGCCGCGACAACCAGCGGTTGCCCCATATGCCACCTGGGAAAATGCCAATCACTTTCTCAATGATACCAGCATACCAAAGAAAAGCCCCCGTGTTCCGAGGAACCGGGGGTGCCCAAGCGCTGAGGGAAGGCGGCGGCGTCCGACTGCGGGACAGCAACCCGCTCGAGGCAGCGGAGACTCGCTCGGAGCAACAGCGGCCCGTTTGGGAAGGGCGACGGTCGGCTTCGGCGCAACGTCGCCCCTTCGAGCCGTCGGCACGGCACGCGTCTAAGACACCTCCTCGACAACGGCCTCGCAATTCCGGCGGCGGTGCCAGCGCTCGGAGGTTTTCACGATGATCATCTCCGCAAGTGGGATGGTGAGGAAGATGACCCACGCGGGATGCCACTGGCCCACCACGAAGGCCATCCAGAAGAACCACGCCGTGGCGCCGACGGGATACAGGCCGCAGAGCATGGGCGCCACGCGGCGCGACACGATGGCCGCGCCCACGATGTAGTACACGGGAATGAGGAACAGCAAGAACAGCCCCTGCCACCACGCGCCGCTCACCAGGCCGAGCAGCAGGTAGGCTGCCAGCACGATGCCCCAGAAGGGAAACTTCATCCACCGCTTGGCGAAGTCGGAATCGATGTCGTCGAAGGAGGCGTGCTCGAAGATGTGGTCGGCGGCCCCGGGCTCGGTGGTGTTCACACGCACGCCGTCCCAGCCCACGTGCACCTCCTGGCCGTAGCGGTCGCGCACGTGCACGCCGTCGGCCCAGCTCACCAGCACGTGATCCTTGCCGTCGTTCACGCGAATGCCGTCGGGTCCCACATGCACGTGGCCCCGCCCCTCCTCTTCGACGTTGATCCCATCGAGGCCGAACGACACGTTGTCGCGGACATCGGCCGCAGGTTCGCCTGCGCCGCCAGCGGCATCGGCGGTCGTGGGCACCGCACCCACCGTGCTCCCGCCAGCCACCGCGCCCGCCGCGCCCCGGTGCCCCGCGGCCCGGTCGGCCGCCTCGAAGGCCACATCGTCGGCAATGGCGTCGTCTACGTACAGCAGCTCGTCCAACGACACCCCGTACAGCTTCGCCAGGGCAATGAGGTTGTCGGTGTCGGGCGACGACTCCGACCGCTCCCACTTGGAAACGGCCTGGCGCGACACGCCCAGCTTCTCCGCCAGGGCCTCCTGGGACAGCCCTGCCTGCTTGCGGCGCGCGGCCAGGCGCTCGGCAATCTCAACGTTCATGGTGTGGTCCCTTTCTTCTGCGTTTGCCTTCCTCGACTGCCTTCGAGCCTACCGAAACGCCGCCGCCCGCGCGACCAATTCCCGTTGTCATTTCCCGCAATTATTGGTTGCGGAATGCTTGACCTGGGAAAACACCGTCCTCTCTTGCGCGAATACTGCCGAAGGGGCCCACCGCCGAACACCACGATGCCAGCCGGCCGCCATCTACTTCTTGTCGCGCAGGGCCTTCAGCTTCGCCAAGGTGCCGGCGGGAATGCGATCGGCCACGGTGCGCTTGGGGGCCACCTTCGGGGTGTCGTCGAGCCGCGCGTCCTCGTAATACTCGCCCATCTCATGGGAGAACCCCTCGGCGCTCATGCGATCCACGCCGCCGCCGAACACCGTGTCCTGGATGGCGGCGTCGCTCGTGACCACCATGGTCTCCACGCCGCGCTTGCCGGCATCGTAGGCCAGCTTCTCGATCACCTTGTCGGCCGACTGCCCCGCCGGCGAGAAGACCACATCCACGCCGCCCACCTTGGTGCGGCTGCCCTGGGAAAGTTCGTTGTCGCCCGCGTCGAACACGATGACAGCGCCCATGTCGCGCCCCGCGAAGTTCACCACATCGTTGATGAGCCGCTCGCGCGCCGTGTTGAAGAAGTCGTCGGTGTAGTCCTCATCGGCCCGCGGCTGCCACCGGTACCGGCTGCCCGACCGCAGCACGTTGTACCCATCGACGATCAGCAGTTTCTTCCGTTGCTTCGCCACATTCCCACCCGCAAGCTAGGCCCAATTTTGCCTAAGCCACTCGTACATGCAGGCGGTGGAGGCTTGGGCCACGTTCAGGCTGGAGATCTCGCCCACCTGGGGCAGCTTCACACCGAAGTCGCAGCTTTCCAGCACCAGGCGCGACACGCCCTCGCCCTCGTTGCCCATCACGAGCACGATCTTGCCCTTCAGGTTCGTATTCCAAATATAGTCGCTCGCGTGCTCGGTGGCAGCGGCCACCCAGAAGCCCTCTTCCTTCAGGCGGTCCAGAGTACTCGTAATGTTTGCCACCTGGCTCACGGGAATGTGCGAGATGGCCCCGGCCGAGCTCTTGTAGGTGGCCGCCGTCACCCGGGCCGCCCGCTTGTTCGGAATGATGATGCCCGCAGCGCCCACCGACTCGGCCGAGCGCGCGATGGCCCCCAGGTTTCCGGCGTCGGTAATGTGGTCGAGTACCACGATGAGCGCCCGTCCGTCGTGCTCCTCGGCCGACTTCGCCGCCGCCTCCAGAATGGTGGTCACGTTCACGTAGCCGAAGGGTTCGGCCTCGGCCATGACACCCTGGTGGCTGCCGCGCTCGGAAATTTCGTCGAGCTTCTTCTTCGACACCTTCTTAATGGGTATGTTGCGATTCTTCGCCTTGCGCTGGATGTCGCGCACGATGCTGTCGCCCTGACTCAGGTTATCAGCCATGAGGATGTACTTCAGGGGCACGTGAGTGCGCAGTGCCTCGATAACCGGGCGCTTGCCTTCAATGAAATCAGCCATGGATTCGCTTTCGTTGGTTGGGGCCGCCGCCCTCCGCCGCGCCGTGCGCCGGCACCCGGACGGCCGCTCGGGGGCCTTTTGTTCGTTCGCAGCAGTGTACCACGCGCCCAGCTCCGCACCCGCGCCCGGCCCGCCAACCGCGCCAAAGCGTCACGGGAGCGCACCCCTACATCACGCCGGAGCCGAAGAGCACCAGATCGATAAGCTCCTGTTTGCTGTGGATGTTGAGCTTCTCGTAGATGTGGCGCACGTGGGTGCGGGTGGTGTTGTAGGACACCATCAGCTCTTCCGAAATGTACTTGGCGCTGCGGCCCAGGGCCACCAGGGCGAGAATGATGGAGAGAACCACCGTGAATAAAAAGACCGTCAGCTCCCAGGGCGTGCGGTCGATGCCCACATAATACAGGGCGCGAATGACCATGTGCGACGTGAAGAAGTACAGCGCCCCCACGCCCACATCGAAGAGGGCCGGGCGTCCGAACGGCGAGGCCGACCCCGCCGTGGAAGAGGGCGCCGACGTGGTGCTCATCGCCTCCAGCGCGGGCGGTGTCCCGCGGCGGCTCGAACGCGGCCTTCAACACGCGCCTGACCCATGAGCTGGGCATGGACTACAGCCGCGAGGAGATCGAGCCCATCTTCCAGGAGATCTTCGCCGCCAACAGCTTCCGCCTGGACCAGGACAAGTGGTGGCTCGTCTACGATGAGTCCGGCAACGCCATGAACTGGCTCATGGACAAGGTGGAGCCCTACGGCATCACCGCCGTTATCGAGAACAACCAGCAAGACGGCGGCAAGAACTGGTGGGACGGCGGTCCGCCGAAGACCCTGAACGTGTCCCATTCCTTCGTGGCCGAGGGCGCCCAGGCCGCCGGCGCCTCCCAGCAGGTGGTCGTGGAGGCCCTGTCCGAGGAAATCCAGAAGGGCGGCGGCCGCGTGTTCTACAACACCACCGCCGTACAGCTCGACCGCGAGGACGACAACACCGGCCGCGTCACGGGCTGTGTGGCCGAGGGCGAGAACGGGCTGGTGCGCTACGTGGCCTCGAAGGGCGTGGTGCTGGCCACGGGCGACTTCTCCCAGGACAGGGACATGGTGGCGAAGTACTGCCCCATCGCCCTGCCCTTCGGCAACGGCGGCGTGTACGACGGCAGCGGCCTGAAGCTGGCCCTGTGGATCGGCGCTGCCTGGCAGAAGTACACCCCCAACGCCCCCATGCTCGCCACCATGGGCGATGAGGTGCTCCCCTGCCGCTGGTGGGCGGAAGGCGCGCTGACCACCTTCCCCGGCCTGCTCGTGAACAACAAGGGCGTGCGCTACTCCAACGAGAACTGCACCTACGGCTACATGCCCTACCCCCAGCGCGTGCAGCCCGACGGGTGTGCCTTCCTCATCTGGGACGCCAACTGGGTAGACGCCTCGGCCCCGTGGCAGGGCGACCGCATCGGCGGGGAGCCCCGCGACACCCAGGAGGTGAAGGACGCCATCGAGATGCTCTTCAATCCCAACACCGACTGGACCACCACTGACGAGTACGCCGGCTTCGATGCCACCATGGCCGAAACCGCCGTGAAGGCCGATACCCTGGAAGAGCTGGCTGACGGCCTGGGTCTGCCCCGCGAGGCCTTCCTCGCCCAGGTGGAGCGCTACAACGGCTACTGCGAGACCGGGCTCGACGACGAGTTCCATAAGGACAAGCGCTTCCTGCTGCCCGTCACCCAGCCGCCCTTCTACGGCATCCGCAACGAGCCCTACACGCTGTGCATCACCGGCGGTCTGAACACCGACATCCAGATGCACGTGTGCGACGCGAACAACGACCCCATCCCCGGCCTGTACGGCGTGGGCACCGTGGTCGGCGACATGTACGGCGACGTGTACGACTACCACGTGCCGGGCATCAACCTGGGCGGCCCCTGCACCACCTTCGGCTACCTGCTGGGCAAGAACCTGCACAACGGCACCTGGTAGGCCGCCCCGAACACGCCTCCCCTCCCAAAAAGGGAACCCGCATCGCGTGGGTTCCCTTTTTTCGTTCCAAATCCTTTTCCGCCTCAAACTGACGGTTGTGCCGTGCGAAGCGGAAATTCGAGCCCGCTTCTACGCCCATTATCGGCTTTACGGCTCATTTCCCGCCCCGTTTTAACGGTTGTGCCGTTCACATCGTCAATTCGGGGCTCAGTACAATACCGAGAAGAAGCGACTCCAACAGCTACTCTGCCTTCGCGCCTGCATCGCGAGCGGCGATCTCGGCGGCCTTGGCCGCGAACGCGGTGCGCTCCTCCGGCGTCATGGCAGCCATCTGGGCCTCCAGCACGTCGTGCTTCAAAGCGGCGGCGAAGTCGGCGGAATCCTTCCTGGCCTCCCCGGCCGCCTTCTGAACGGCATCGGCGGCCATCTCGGTCTGAGAGCGGGCCATGGACACCGCGGCCTCGGCCTGCTCCTTCGCCAGCTCGGAGGCAGTCTTGGCCTGATCGCCCAGGTGGCTGGCGACCACTTTCGCCTGATGGGCCGCCTCGTCGGCCGCGGCCTGAGCCTGCTGGCCCACGCGCTCGGCCGTGGCCTGAGCCCGCTTCAGCACCTCGGAGTTGATCTCCTTGCCCTGCTCCACGGTGATCTCGCCCTTGGCGATGAGCTGCTCTACCAGCTCCTGGGTCTTTTCAGCCCCTAGGGCCATGGCGCCCACACCGGCCAGGAACACATCCTTCAGTCCGTCGGCAATCGTTGTCATGATCGGGCCTCCCTTATCTCGGTGGCGGTTTCGCGCCTTCCACTATACGACCCTCCGCAGGCCCCGCACCCCAAAGGCCGACAGCGTTACCGCCCCGTCAGAAGATGATTGCCTCGGTCATATTCATCGGCCGCTCGCCTCAGCCGCGTCGCAGATGGCGACACGGAGCCGCAGATGCGCCCAAGGACGGCACGGTGCCCCTTGGCCGAGCCCGCAGGCAGCGGCACGCGACTCTGCGCCGGCAACGGGCCTCGACCGCCTCACCACACTGCAGCAGTCGCCCGGCAACCACCTAGCCCATAAATATCTTCATCACCACATACATCACCACGAAGCCTGAAATCGCACTCACCGACAGCTTCAGGCCGTTGGAAAGCGCCGGGTGACGGCGGCTGAATGCCTGCTCGTCAGCCTCTATGTCCTCGCCCTTGGAAAAAGCGACAATCTCCCGGTAAGTCACCAGGTCGTTCTGCTTCTTCATGATCTCCACCTTGTTGATAACGATAAGGCCCATGACCCAGAAGGCCACGAACAGCACGATGCCCAGCACCTCGCCCTCGGTGCAGTTGGCCGCCAGCGACGAGGGGCCCGTCGGCAGCAGGAATCCCACAATCAGGCAGATGAATCCTACGGCCACCAAGCCCCAGGCGGCCAGCGCCCAATTCTGCATCGTCTTCCAGGTTTCCTTGATGGTCTTCTCCATAGTTGCCACGTCTCCTTTCACGAGTTCGTCGATGGACGTCTCGAACAGCTCGCTTAGCAACAGAAGGCTCTGCACATCGGGATAGGTTCGGTCAGTCTCCCAGTTCGATATGGTCTGGCGCGACACGAAAATGCGCTCCGCCAATTCTTCCTGAGACAGACCGAGGCGGGCCCGATGCTCCTTCAACGATTCCTTCAGCTCCACTGTTCCGTCCTTTCGCAATCAGAGTGACATGACGGGTGCCACCCTACCACCAAAACTCTTTGACATGGCCCCCCATCCAATGAAAAACCCCTGCCAAAAGTCTTTGACAGGGGTTCTGAACTGGTGCTTTACATCATTCGACGCGCAGAGATTTCGCATCCATTCGGTGCGGCTCGCGTCCTTTCGGCGCGAAACAAGAAAGGCCCCGGAAAGCATAGGCTGCCTTCCGGGGCCTCCCTCTGATTGAAAAGCCTCGCTCCTAGCCGAAAATGGCGTCGAAGCTGCCGTAGCCAGCACCCGTATGGGTGTTGTTGCGCATGGCGCGGCGGGCGAAGCCCATGAGCTCAGCCAACACGTCCAGCGACACGTCCTTCTTCTCGCCGGTGCGGCGCAGCTTCACTTCCACCTTGTTTTCCTTCAGGCCGCGCTTGCCCACGACAATCTGCACGGGCCAGCCGATGAGATCGGCGTCGTTGAACTTCACACCGGCGCGCTCGTCGCGGTCGTCGACGACCACCTCGAAGCCGATCTCGGCCAAATCTCGCGCGATCTTCTCGGCCATGGGCTGTACCTCGTCGTCGCCCACGGTCAGCGGCACCACGCACACCTGGGCCGGAGCCACCGACGGCGGCCACATGATGCCGTGATCATCGTAGTGCTGCTCCACGATGGCGGCCATGGTGCGGGAAATGCCCACGCCGTAGCAGCCCATGAAGAAGGGGACCTCGTTGCCCTCCTCGTCCATGAACGTGGCGCCCATGGCGCGGGAGTACTTATCGCCCAGCTGGAAGATCTGGGCCACCTCGATGCCGCGGGCCCCATCGAGGGGCAGCCCGCACTCGGAGCAGCCATCACCGGGCTTGACCGTAGACAGGTCGGCCCACTCGTCCACCGAGAAGTCCTCACCGAGGCGGGCGCCCACATAGTGGAAGCCGTCCTCGTTGGCGCCGACCACCCACTGGGGCACCGCCTGCAGGCTCGCGCACGCGATAACACGCGCGCTCTCGGGCAGCCCCACCGGGCCCATGGAACCCTTGCACAGACCGAAGTCCTTCATCTCCTCATCGGTCAGCAGCGCAAATCCGGGCACCACGCCTTCGATCTTCAGCTCGTTCAGCTCGTGGTCGCCGGGGATGAACAGGCACACGAGATTGCCCTCGGCGTCCTTGCCCGAAAGGGCCTTCACCGTGGAGGACTCGGGGATGTCCAGGAACGCGGCCAGCTCGGCGATGGTGTGCACGCCGGGCGTGGCAATCTTCGCCATGGCATCCACCTCGTATAGCGTGGGGCGGGCCAGGCAGGCACCAGCCTCGGCATCGGCCGCATAGCCGCAGGAGCAGTACACCAGCTCGGCCTCGCCCGATTCCGCCAGGGCCATGAACTCGGCGGTCACGCTGCCGCCGATCTGGCCGCCGTCGGCTTCCACCTCGCGCCACTCCAAACCACAGCGGTCGCAGATCTTCTTGTAGGCCTCGCCCATGGCGTCGTAGGTTTCCTGCACCGATTCCTGAGAGGCGTTGAAGCTGTAGGCGTCCTTCATGATGAACTCGCGGGAACGCAGAAGGCCGAAGCGGGGGCGAATCTCGTCGCGGTACTTCGTCTGAATCTGGTACAGGTTCACCGGCAGCTCCTTGTAGGAGCGCAGCTCGTTGCGCACCAAGTCCACGATGAGCTCCTCATGGGTGGGCCCGAGGCAGAACTCGTTGTCGTGGCGGTCGGTCAGACGCATGAGCTCCGGGCCGTAATCGTCCCAGCGGCCGCTCTCGTGCCACAGCTTCGCCGGCTGCAGGGCCGGCATGAGAATCTCCTGGGCACCGGCGGCGTCCATTTCCTCGCGCACGATATCCTCGATCTTGCGGAGCACGCGCCAGCCCAGCGGCAAGAACGTGTACACGCCCGAGGCGGTCTTGCGCAGCATGCCGGCCCGCAGCAGCAGGCGAGCGCTGGCGATGTCGGCGTCCGACGGGTCTTCCTTCAGGGTGGGGGCGTACAGATTGCTCATGCGCAGGATTTGAATCATAGGTTCTCCAACTCTTCCATCAGGGCGGAAACGATTTCCGCCTCTTGCACTTTGCGAACGATTTTACCATGGGAGAAAACAACCCCGGAGCCTGCGCCGCAGGCCACCCCAATATCGGCATCGGCGGCTTCGCCGGGGCCATTCACCACACAACCCATGACGGCCACCTTCACCGGCTTGCTCACGGTAGCGAGACGCTCTTCCACCTCGCGCGCCAGGCCGATGAGGTTCACCTGGCAACGGCCGCAGGTAGGGCAGCTGATGAGTTCGGGGACGCGGCGGCGCAGATCCAACGAGCCCAGCAGCGTCCAGCAGGCCCGCACCTCCACCACCGGGTCGTCGGTGAGCGAGATGCGCATGGTGTCGCCAATGCCCTCTTCCAGAAGAACTCCCAGGCCGCAGGCGCTTTTGATGATGCCCTGGAAGGCCGTGCCCGCCTCGGTGACGCCGATGTGCAGCGGCACCTGCGGCAACGCAGAGGCCAGCAGGCGGTACGTGTCGATGGTGGTCTGCACGTCGTGGGCCTTGGCCGACACCACGATATCGCGGAAGTCGCACTCGTCCTCGAAGAAGCGCACGTACTCGACAGCCGAAGCCGCCAGCTTCTCGGGCAGCGTGAGGTCATCGCGGGCCGCAAGGGCATCATCGAGCGAGCCAGCGTTCACCCCGATGCGAATGGGGATGCCCGCCGCACGGGCCGCGGCGATCACCTCGCGCGTGGCCTCCAGGCCCCCGATGTTGCCCGGGTTGATGCGCAGCTTCGCCGCCCCGCGCCGAGCCGCCTCGATGGCGATGCGCGCGTCGAAGTGGATATCGGCCACCACGGGCAGAGGTGACGCGGCGCACACGGCCTCGAAAGCGTCCAGGCAGTTGCGGCGCGGGATGGCCATGCGCACGATCTCGCAGCCGGCCTCCGCCAGCGCCTCTATCTGCGCGAGGTTGGCCTCCACGTCGTCGGCCGGGGCATTCAACATGCTCTGCACCGCCACCGGCGCCCCGCCGCCCACGGGAACCGTGCCCACCATCACGCGGCGCGTGCGGGCGTGGGGCTTGCAAGGCTTATTGCCAGCCGCAGCCGTCGAAACAGCCCCGGCAGCACAGGGCTTTAACGCATCACTCATAGGCGTTCCTTACTGAGAACGAAACTAGTTCTATCTATTATAAAGCCGAGGACGGCCCGCAGGCCGTCCCCATACATCATCCATTTCGCTGTGCGCGGCAGGGCTTACCAATTCCCGAAGACGAAGCGCTGGATATCCTGGTTCAGCATGATGACGAAAAAGCCGAGGAACAGGGCCATACCGGCCATGGACATGTAGTTCATGGCCTTCTGGGACACCGTGCGGCGCGTTCCCTTCTGGAAGATTTCCACCACGAAGCGGCCGCCGTCCAGCGGGGGAATGGGCAGCAGGTTCATAATGCCGAGCGACACCGAGATCATGGCCATAAATTCCAGCCCCTGCACAAGGCCGGCCTGGAAGAAGTCCTTCGACATGACGGCGATGCCCACGATGGACGTGGAGTCGGACACGGTCTGGGCCGCCGTCGCGGGATTGAACAGGCCCGCCACCGCCTGCACCACCATGCCGATGTACATGAAGCCGGCCTGCAGCGCCTGCAGCACCGAGGCGTGAATCGTGGTGACCTCGCCGGTCTCGGGGTGGGCCACCTGAAAGCCGATAACCGAGAACACCAGGATGAACACGACCATGGCGAACAGCAGGTTCATGGCAATGCCGGCCAGCAGGATGACCGAGCGTTTCCAGAAAGGCAGCGACCGATATTGCTGGCGATACTCGCTCTCGTAGAGGGCGCGCTCGTCGTGCACAGGGCGAGCCTCGCCCAATTCGTAGCTCGGCAGCGCCGGCGCGCCGGCAGCAGCGGCCTTCTTGAGCTGGCGCTTGGTGGGGGCTACGCGCGGAGCGCGGTAGGTGTTGAACTGATCGGCTTTCTGCGGGCCGACAACGCTGCCCCATTCCACCAACTCTTCCAGGGCCTCGTAAGCCGCATCGTCGGAAATGCCGCAATCGCGAGCCACGTCCTCCATGTTGGCCGTGCCGCGGCGATACAGGGCCGCGAGCACCTCCTGCAGGTGCGGCTGCAAGGGACCGGCCTCCATGCCGCACACCTTGGCATAGCCTCCCAGCGGCACAGCCGTCACCCCGAAGCGGGTCTCGCCCCGGGTAAAGCCCACCGACGGGCCGGGAAGACCGAGCATGAACTCGGTCACGCGAATGCCGAACGCGCGAGCCGCCAGAAAGTGGCCGCCCTCGTGGATGAACACGAGGAAGCCGATGGTGATGACGGCGCACACGAGCATGATGAGAATATCCACTCACTAACTCCTTTAGACGAGAATCGTTGTTCGCCGGCCTCCGTCCCAGGCGGGCCGACGGGCGTGTATCGCCGCCCATTATAGGGAGCGCTCCCGATCGCGCCTCCTCGCACCGGGGTCGCCCTTGAAATAACTACAAGGGGCCTACGGGCCCTTCACAGCTACGGCGAAAGCGGAGGCCGGAGCGGCTCGGAGCGCGACGCTGACGGGCATGGCGGACGGTTTCGGGTGGCGAGGACAAGTGTTGTGGACGGGTGACTCGACGACCCCACCGCGACGCAAGGACGTACGGGGGAAGGCTCTGGCACGGTGCCGGGACGGCGCGCGGCGGGAATCAGGTGCGACGTTCCCGCGACATTTCTACGGTTTTGGGAGCCTACAGTAGGCGCCGTCGAACGCGAGCCGGCACAGCCCCCCCCTCTTCCCCTTCGGACATCGGGCCATCCCTCGCGTTCGGCACTTCCATCGACCCGCGCGCCTTCCGGGCCAGCGCAGAAAGGAGCCCTCCATGGATCCCACCCGTCCAGATCTCGCGCGGCCCGCTCCGGGCCGCACCCAAAAGATCATCAGCGCCATTATGGCGTTCCTCCTCATGGCGTGCATCATGCCCTTCACCACGCCGGCGACCGTCGTCGCCCAAGCCGACGAGCAGAGCACCGTGCCCGTCATGCTCCATTTCAAGGACGAAGCCGGGGAGACCATCGACTACGCCGGCTACGAAGCTCCCTACCTGCGCGATGGGGATGACCTCGTCGTAACGGTGAACGACGATCCGGCCACCCTGCACTATGGCGACAATCTGTCCTTCGAGGTATACGAGAACTACGCCGCCTTCAACTACGAGCAGCGCGACATCACCGCCGAGTGCTCCTACGATGCCGAGACAGGCACGGTGCGCCTCCCGGCCGTCTACGAAGAGGGACGGGACAGCCTCGGAATCGTCTTCTGGCTCTCACCCGCCCATCCCGCCTACGAGCGCTACGTCCTGGCCGACCTTGACACCGACGACGTGACCATCACCTATGACGACCAGGAGATCACCTTCTCCTCCGACATTCCCGACCTCGTGCGCGCAGCCACGGGAGCCGCGGAAGCCGGCGAGAGCGCTCGCGCCTTCCCCGGCCAGGCCGAAAAGCGCTACCAGCTGAACCCCCACACGCGCCTCGAGAACTTCACCGATCAGCAGATCGAGAAGCAGAAGGCCTACGGCTTCCCGCCGGAGAAAGTGGGCAGCTACGGCTTCGGCGTGCTCTTCAGTGCCTCCCAGGTATGGGAGAACAGCAAGCCCAACAGCACCAATTTCAACGACTGGTTCCTCGATGTGAACGACAGTTCCTTCGACGCCGCCGTGGACCTCTACCTGTGGGATACGGTGGCGGCCCGCAACGGGTCGGCCGCCCAGTTCGCCACAGCCCAGACCGGCAGCCATTACTACGATCGCTACGTCACCACCGGCCGCGATTTCTTCGACGCCGGCATCAGCTCGGGCACTGCGCCCACCAACCGCGCCATGGCCCACGGCACCTGCGGATCATCCAATGTGAACAACGGCTACGGCGCCGTCACCACCAACCCCGCCGGTGATAACTACATCGTGTTCAAGGGCACCTACACGGGGCCCCAGACGCAGTACCAGGGCTGGTATAAGTTCTACTACAAATTCGACGCCATGTCCGCCGCTACGGGCAACGAGTTCCAGGATGTCGTGGGCTACCTGCTCGCTGCGCCCGTAACCACCGGGAAGGCCCAGCTTACCAAGGTGTCTACCGAGCCGGCCATCTCCGATGCCAATGGGAACTACTCCCTTGAGCACGGCGTGTTCGCCGCCTTCGATGGGCAATCTTCTGCCGAGGCGGCATCGCGCCAGGCCCAGAACGGTGCCTGGGGTACCTGGGAGGAGGCGCGCGCCTGGGCCGACCAGAACGCGAGTTTCACATTCGTGACCGATAGCGACGGCGCGAGCAACGTCGTCGAGGACATCGAGGCCGGCACGTACTACGTCGCCGAGCTCTTCGCGCCCCCCGGCTTCCGCCTGGCCCCCTCGGTCAAGGCCCTCGCCGTAGAAGCCGCAAGCGATGCCGAGGCTATAAGCTCCCTCGTCTTCGAGGACGTGCCCCAGCAGGGCTCCATCGACCTGCTCAAGCAGTCGAACTATCCCGAACTGACCGGCAATAATCCCGGTTATACCCTCGCCGGCGCCACCTACGGTATCTACCGCGATGAGGCATGCACGCAGCTCGCTCGCGAATTGCGCACCGACCTGACGGCCGAGGGAGAGGGCTATGCCCGAGCCGACGGGCTGCCCATCGGCTCCTACTGGGTACGCGAGACGAAGCGCCCGCTTCAGGGATTCGCCCTCGATACCCGCATCTACCCCGTCATCGTCACCGACGGAGCCGTGACCCGCGTCAACACCACGGCCGTCACCGACAAGGCGAAGCTAAACCCTCTGTCCATTTTCATCCAGAAGCGAGATGCCCAAAGCAAGGAGAATTTTGCCCAAGGTGCGGCTACCTTGGGGGACGCGCACTTCCGTATCGACTATCATGACGTAAAGGGCGGCACAGCGTCGTCCATCGCTCCCTTAACGCCGCGAGCCAGCTGGGTCGTGCGCACCAACGATGAGGGCGCGTTCGTACTGAAAGACGCGGAAAGTAGCTTCACGCACATGGACAAGAACGGGCAAGAGACGCAGCTCCCCTACA
Source organism: Adlercreutzia muris (assembly GCF_008831045.1). Lineage (GTDB taxonomy): Bacteria > Actinomycetota > Coriobacteriia > Coriobacteriales > Eggerthellaceae > Adlercreutzia > Adlercreutzia muris. The sequence goes on along the minus strand of NZ_WAJS01000001.1, from coordinate 124,390 downwards.
AAGTGAGTGGATCCGATTTCTACAAGCTCTCTGACGGCACCATCGCCATGCCCATCGGCACCTACGCCATCCAAGAGGTGAAGGCCCCTGAGGGCTACCGACTCGATCCCACCGTGCGCGTGCGCCATATCACCGATGCCGACCACGACGGCGAGATCATCGAGACCTATGACGCCGAGGAGAACGGCGATCTCGTAACTGATCAGGTCGTGCGCTCCGATCTGCGCTTCATGAAGCGGGCCGAAGGGGCTGCCAAGCTAGCGGGCATTCCCTTCAAGCTCACTTCCAAGACGACGGGCGAGTGGCACATCATCGTCACCGACAAGAACGGCCTCGCCTCCACGGAGTCCACCGCTGCCCATCCCCACGACCAACGCACGAACAGCAACGACGAGCAGTTCCGCGCCCCCGACGGCAGCTTCCGCATGCCCCTCACCCTGGATGTCGATGCCCTCGATCCCACCGCCGGCACGTGGTTCGGTCTACGAGCCGACGGCACGGCCATCGATCCCGACAACGAGCACGGAGCGCTGCCCTTCGATACTTACGAGCTGGAAGAGCTGCGCTGTCCCGCCAACGAGCTGTTCCAGATGATCCACGATGAGATCGTCGTGGACGAGAGCGACCAGGACCTCGCCATCGACCTGGGCACGCTCAACAACACTGCTGCTGGGCGCCCCTCCATCCGCACGAGCGCCTACGACGGCATCTCCAACGATCTCTGCGACCGCGAGATCAGCGCCGATACCGATGTGTCCATTGTGGATCGCGTGACCTATTCCGGCCTTAAGCCGGGCGAGCCCTACGAGCTGCAGGCCGTGCTGATGGACAAATCCACCGGCGAGCCCTTCCTCGCCGATGACGCCGAAGTGGCCACATCCGCTACCTTCACGCCGAACGACTACAACGGTTACCAGAACATCGAGCTGCACTTCGATGCCTCGGGCATCGAGGAATCCACCGAGCTGGTCGTGTTCGAGACCCTGCTCAAGAACGGCTCGGAGGTGGCCGCCCACCACGATATCGACGATCGCAAGCAGACTATCACCGCCAACCCCATCACCATAGCAACCTCCGCCCGCGACAGCGTGAGCGGCACCCACGAGGGCGAACCGGCCGAAGAGGTCACGATCGTCGATGCCGTAAGCTACCAGGGCCTCACCCCGGGCTTCGAATACCGTCTTGTGGCCCTGCTCATGGACAAGCAGAGCGGCGAGCCCTTCGCCGTTGGCGATGAGATCATCACCGCCGAGAAGACCTTCGTGCCCGAGCACAGCGATGGCATCGTAGAAGTGGAAATCACCATCCCCGGCACCGACCTCGATGGCGCGAGCCTCGTCGTCTTCGAGTCGCTCTACCATGGCGATGCGGAGGTGGCCCTCCACGCCGACTTGGAGGACGAGGGGCAGACGGTCACCTACGGCTACCCCGACCTGCCGTTACCTCCCACGGGCGGCACCGAGGAGCCCGAGCCCCAAGAGCCCGAACCGAGTCAGGCCGCCTCTCCCGCTCCCGGGCGCTTGGCCCAAACAGGCGACAACAACCTCATTCCCATCGGCATCGCAGCCCTGGCCGCCTGCTTCGGCGGAGCCCTTGCCTGGCACAGCTTCCGCAACCGTCACAAGTAGCCATAGTAGGGCGGCCTCAGGCCGCCCTACCCATCACCTCAATGATCTATATCATTTTGAAATCAATTTAATATCTACATGATCTCTATCTAACCATACAGGCCATTTCAGAGGAGCGCTGCCGCGCACGGCAAGGCTAGCGGGCGGCGCACCACAAACGGGCTTGGGCGCGGGCCCAGCCGTCCACCGCCTCTAGCTGATCGAGGCTCTCCACCGGCTGGACGCCCGCACGCTCATGGGCTTCCATGACGGCCTCCACGCAGGCGGCAATGTCCAAATAGCCGATCTGCTCGGCCAGAAACGCCGCCACGGCCACCTCGTTGGCAGCATTCATAACCGCAGGCAGCGTGCCGCCCACCTCGCCCGCATGGCGGGCCAGGGGCAGGCAGCGGAACGTATCCGTATCGGGGGCAGCGAACTCCAAGGTGCCCAGGGTGCGGAAATCGAGAGGAGCCACCGGAGCCTCCCAGCGAGCCGGGTAGGACAGGGCGAACTGAATGGGAATGCGCATGTCGGTCGTACCGAGGTGCGCGAGCACCGAGCCATCGGTGAACTCCACCATGGAGTGGATGGCGCTCTGGGGCTGCACCACCACTTCGATCTGGTCGTAGGCCATGGCGAACAGATGGTGCGCCTCGATCACCTCCAGGCCCTTGTTCATGAGGGTAGAGGAGTCGATGGAGATCTTGGCCCCCATGTTCCAGGTGGGATGGGCCAGGGCCTGGGCCGGCGTGATGGCCGTCAGCTCGCTGCGAGTCTTCCCGCGGAAGGGGCCGCCCGATGCCGTCACCCACAGCTTGGACACCTCCTGGGGATTCTCCCCCAGAAGGCACTGGTAGATGGCGCCGTGCTCGGAATCGATGGGCATGAGCGCCCCCGCCGGGCCTGTGACCGGAGCCGCGCCATCGGCACGGCGTTGCTCGTCGAGGCGGGCCGCCAAGGGCATGATGAGGTCGCCCCCCACCACGAGTGACTCCTTATTGGCTAGGGCCAGCACTTTGCCAGCGGCCAGGGCATCGTAGCTCGCCCGCAGGCCCGCAGCGCCCACCAGGGCGTTCACCACCACATCGGCCTCGGGCAGCTGGGCCAGGGCCGCCACCGCCTCGGGCCCCACGGCGAAAGAGGCCTCGCTCTCACCCACAGCGCCGGGCAGCGCAGCCACCAGAGCGCGCGCCTCATCGCAACGGGGATCGTCGATCAGAGAGGAGTCGCCCACGGCCAGATGGCGCACGCCGAACGCGCGGGCCTGGGCGAGCAGGCCGTCCAAGCTCCCATGCACGGCGAGCCCCACCACTTCCAGCTGGTCGCCATGCTGACGCACCACATCCAGTGTCTGGGTGCCGATGGAGCCGGTCGAGCCGAGAACGACGATGCGGCGCTTGCTCATGGGCCTGCCTTTCAGGTCGGGAACAGAAGGCGGGATGCCGCCCTAGAAGACGACGTAGGGAATGCATCCGCCGGCCACCATGAGGATGGCGGCGGTAATGGAGGTGAGGAACAGCGAATCACTGCGATCGAGCAGACCGCCATGGCCGGGCATGATAGTGCCGGAATCCTTGAAGCCCGAGTTGCGCTTGATGCGGCTCTCGGCCAAGTCTCCCAGAACGCCCATGCAGCCGGCGATAGCCCCGAAGGCCACCGCCTGCACGACGGACATGGTCACGCCTGGCACGAAGGAGATGGCGCACCAGAACAGCACCGAGCCCACGAGCCCCGCGAAGAAGCCCTCCCAGCTTTTCTTCGGACTCGTGCGCGGAGCCAGCTTGTGACGGCCGATCTTGCTGCCCACCAGGTAGGCAAAGGCGTCGTTGGCCCACACACTCAAGAACAGCAACAGCACCACGATGCCGCCCCACGGCTCCGGTAGCGATACGCGGATGACGATGAGACCGCACAGCAAAAGCCCGGTATAGGCTGCGCCGAAGAAGCTCACGCCCACATCGGGAATGCGGGCCCGCAGCCAGAACACGTACCAAACGATCAGCGCCAGCAGCAGCCCCAGGCTCACGAGCATGGCGCCGATGAGCCCGGCCAGATACACGCTCGCCGGATAGAGCACCGCCGCGACAATGCCGAGCATCTCGTTGGGCAGCTTCGCATCGGAGCGCAGCATGTAGAAGAACTCCCCAGCGCAGATGCCTGCCACGGCCATGAGCATGAGCACCATGGGAATGTTGCCCGCCAGCACGCACACCACGGTCACTGCCGTGTACACCGCGCCGGTACGGAAGCGCACCTGCAAATCAGAGGGATTCTTCAGCTTCTGCGGGGCCTTGTCGAGGGCCTTGCGCTTCAGGCGGTCGCGCTTCTCCTGGCGGGTCTCGCGCTTCTCCTGGCGAGCCTGCTCCTCTTCCTCGGAAAGGTCGTAATGCCACGGCGGCCCAGGAGGCGCCGAGGCGGGGTCGCAGGCCAGCGGGGGCAGCTCGCGCTCCTCATCCTCATCGGTCAGCAGGCCGAACCCGATATGGTCGGCCTTGGGCTCGCAACGGGCCCCCTTGATGCTCGGTGCGCTCTGGCGCAACCGCTCGCGGGCCCGACGGGCGCGACTCTTCTTCTCGTCGTCGGAGATGCCGCCTCTCATTTAGGCCACGCCCCCGAAACGGCGATTGCGGCCCTGGTACGCCAGCAGGCAGCGCAGGAACTCGTACCGGTCGAAGTCGGGCCACAGCACATCGGTCACCACGAACTCGCTATAGGCGATCTGCCACAGCAGGAAATTCGACACGCGCATCTCGCCCGAGGTGCGAATAACCAGATCGGGATCGGGCATACCGCAGGTGTACAGCCCGCGCTCGAACATCTCCTCGGTAGGCTCCAGCACCTCGCCGGTCTCCTCGGCTATCAGGATCGCCTCGCGCATGCAGACGGCCGTGGCCCGCAAAATCTCCTGGCGACCGCCGTAGTTCACGGCCACCACCAGGGTCATTCCCTCGTTGTCGCGGGTCTTCTCCCAGGCGGCGTCGAAGGCCTCGCGCGTCTCTGCAGGCAGCGGCGACAGATCGCCGATAGTGCGCACGCGCACACCCTCGGCATGAAGCCCGTCCACCTCGGCCAGCATGGTCTTGGCAAACAGATCCATGAGCCCCACGACCTCGTCTTCGGGCCGCTTCCAGTTCTCCGTAGAGAACGAGTAAATGGTGAGGTACCGAACGCCCAGGTCAGACGCGCAGCGAATGGTCTCGCGCACCGCCTCGATGCCGGCCTTGTGTCCGCGCAGGCGATTGAGCGCGCGCTTCTTCGCCCAGCGCCCGTTGCCATCCATAATGATGGCCACCGATTCGGGCACCCGCGCACGATCAAGCGCCGCAGGGTCGAGCCCCGCGGGCGGGTTCGGGAATATGTAATCCAAACTTTTAGCCATATCATTTCTCGCAGGTTCGCCCACGGAACCAGCTAGATCTCCATGACCTCGGCTTCCTTCTTCTTCAGCACCTCGTCGATCTCGGCGACGAACTTGTCGGTCATCTTCTGAATCTCGGCCTCGGCGCGCTTGGACTCGTCCTCGGGAAGATTGTCGTTCTTCACGGCCTTCTCAACCGCGGTGTTCGCATCGCGGCGGGCGTTGCGCACGGCCACGCGGGCCTCCTCGGCGAATGTCTTGCACTGCTTCACCAAATCGCGGCGGCGCTCCTCGGTCAGGCTCGGAAACGGCAGGCGGATGACGTTGCCGTCGTTGTTCGGGGTCACGCCCAGATCGCTCTCCAGGATAGCCTGCTCGATAGCGCGCAGCACGCCCTTGTCCCAGGGCTCGATGACCAGCAGGTGCGCCTCGGGCGTCTTCACGCCGGCCATCTGGTTCACCGGAGTGGGCACGCCGTAGTAGTCCACCTTGATGCGGTCGAGCACCATGGCGTTGGCGCGGCCGGTGCGCACGCCGATGAAGTTGTCCTTCAAGGCCGCCACGGCCTTCTCCATGCGCTCCTCGGCGCCCATGAGAATCTCATCGATATCTGCCATTGGGGTTTCCTCCCTCTTTAGGAACAGAGCCCGCGGGCTCCTCGGATACAAAATGCGCGACCGGGAAGGCCGCGGCCGTGCGCGCTACTCGACGACCGTGCCCACCGGCTCGCCCTGGAGCGCGGCCTTGATGTTGCCGGGCGTGGTCAAGCTGAACACGATCATGGGCACGTCGTTGTCCATGCACAGCGACGTGGCCGTGGCGTCCATCACGTTGAGGCCGCGGCTGAGCACGTCCATGTAGCTGATGCGGTCGAAGCGCTGGGCCTCGGGATGAGTCGTGGGGTCGGCATCGTAGACGCCGTCCACCTTGGTGGCCTTCATGACGCAGTCCACGTCCAACTCGCAGGCGCGCAGGGCGGCCGTGGTATCGGTAGTGAAATAGGGATTGCCCGTGCCGGCAGCCAGAATGACCACGCGGCCCTTTTCCAGGTGGCGCACAGCGCGGCGACGGATGTAGGGCTCCGAGACCTCCTGCATGTTGATGGCGCTCTGCACACGGGAGAAGATGCCGTGGCGCTCGAAGGCGTCCTGAAGGGCCAGGGCGTTCATCACCGTGGCCAGCATGCCGATGTAGTCGGCCTGGGCGCGATCCATGCCCTCGGCCGAGCCGGCCAAGCCGCGGAAGATGTTGCCGCCGCCGATGACCACGGCCAGCTGCACGCCGTCGTGCACGATCTCGGCAATCTCCTCGGCCAGGTCGTCGACCACCTTCGGATCGATTCCATACCCGAGATCGCCGGCCAGCGCCTCGCCGGACAACTTCAGCAGAACGCGATCGTACTTATATTCGTTCGCCATCGAGCAAATCCCTTCATCGGCAGGTTCTATCTAAACGGATACATATTACCCGAAATAGCGCCCCCGCACCGCCGCGCTCCCCCAAGACCTGAGAAAAACAGACGGCCCCTTGGGCGCCTTCGCCGCCTCTTCAAGCGGAAAACTGACCGAATCCGAAAAGAGGGCCCGCCAAAAACCGGCGGTTCGCACGGGCAGAAGCGATGTTTTCGCCTGAAATGGTCATCGAGATCGCCCCGGAAAGACCTTTCTGGCCAGAAATCAGCGGTTTGCACGAGCGAAGGCGGCGATTTTGCCCAAGATGCCAGCGAAAAGCGTCGTGGAAGGTCGCTTCTGGCCAAAAATCGGCGGTCCGCACGGGCGGACATGAGAAAGCGGGACGCCAGGGAGGGTTGGCGTCCCGCGCGGGATAGGTTATTGAAGGGGTCCGCAGCAGGGCGTCCGGCCCGCAGTGGGGCACCCCGCCAGGCAGCGGGGCGCCACGGCTGCGACCGGCGGCCAGGCTAGGCGGCGCCTTCCAGCTGCTGGCAAGCCGCCAGGGCCTCGGCGTAGTCGCGCTGATAAGTCTCCACCTCGGCAGCGAGCGCCGCCAGCGTATCGGCCGGCAGCAGGGCCGCTCGAGCCTCCTCCACCGTGGCGAAGGGGCTCGCCTCCAGCGCCAGGGTCAAAGCCCGCTCGGCGTTGCGCGCCGGGCCCACGCGCAGGCCGCGCCAGGTGCCGGCGGCCATGAGCGCCCGCCGCGCATCCTCGGCCCCGCCGTCGGTCCTGGCATCGCCCCCAACCTGGGAGCCAGCCGCAGCCACGCGGGCCTTTGCCTCGGCCACCTGGGCCTCGGCCCGGTCGAGCTCGGCGGCCCGATAGGCGGCCGTCCGCGCGAAGCGGTCGACCTCGGCGGCAGAGCGGGCCCGCGCCAGTGCCGCGCCCTTGGCCTCCATGGCCGGCAGCTGCTGGTACAGGCGCTCCAACTGCTCGAAGGTCTGCTCGGGCGAGGTCGCCCCGGCCGCCGAGTCGGCCCCGGCGCGGGAGCCGCGAAGCCCGCAGGCCCGCTCGGCCCCCGTCACAGCGGCGGTCACTAGATCTCCTGGTAGACGCCGGCCAGCTGCTCGCCGAGGCACTTGCCCTCCACCAGGCAGCGGCCGTGGCTGTTGCCCTGGATGTTGATGGGGTAGTCCACCGCGTAGATGTCGCCGGCGCAGTTGCCGATGGCGTACAGGCCGGGAATCGGCTCGTCCTCGGCGGTCAGCACCTCGAAGTTGTCCGAGATGTGGATGCCTCCCACCACCGACAAGAGGCCCGGAGCCACCATGCACGCGGTGAAGGGGCCCTCCTCGATAGGGAACAGGAAGTGCTTCTCCTTGTAGAAGTCGGTGTCCTCGCCAGCCTTGCACAGGGCGTTGTAGCGCTCCACGGTGGCCTTCAGCTCGGCCGGATCTACCTCAATCATCTCGGCGAGCTCCTCCAGGGTGTCGGCTCGCTTGTAGTAGTCGGGCACCTCGGCGATGCCGTTCTCCACGGTGTCGGTGTGACCGTCCACAGCGGCCTGGTAGTCGGAGCCATAGGGGCGGAAGGTGTCCCAGAACATGCCGCCGCCGTGCTCGAGCGAGCCCAAGAGGTCGGTCTGCCAGTTGGCGTCGAAGATGGACCAGGCATGGTCGGCGCCGCCGTTGTACATCACGCCCAAGCACTTGCCCTGTACCCAGGTGGCCTCGTTCATGAAGCGCTTGCCGTCGGGGTTCACGAACAGGAAGGGGCCGTGGAAGGTGGCCGCCGCCTGCGGGTGCATCATGGTCGGCCAGGGGCCCTCCTGGAAGGCGCCGCCGGCCCAGGCGGCCATGTTGTGGCCGTCGCCCACGTTGCCCTGGTCGGAGCACAGGCGCGTGAACACGCGGTTGGCCACGGGAGCGAACTCATTGATGTACTCGTCGTTGTAGCTGATGTCGCCGGTGGCCAGCACGACGCCCTTGCTCGCGTTGTACTGCACGTACTCGCCAGCCTTGTTCTGGCAGATGGCGCCGGTCACGCGGCCGGACTCGTCCTGCACCAGCTGCACGGCGGGCATCTCGTACACGAACTCGGCGCCGGCCTTCAGAGCCTCAGCCTCGAACATGTACTCCACGAAGTCGGCCATGGTGTGCTCTTCGTACAGCGGGCCGCCGAACATGAAGTGGTAGCAGGCGATCTCGGGGTGCACCGTTGAATTGGAGCCCACAGTGACCATGCACTGGGCGCCGTTGGCCTCAGCCATGTCGAGGAACCAGTTCATGCAGCGCTCCGACTCGCGGAACCACTTGGCCACGAGCGACTCACGACAGCGGTTGCCGCAGGTGGACACCCAGCGCTCCATCTCCAGCGACTTGTCGAAGGTCAGACCCAAATCGTCCAGGGCGCGCGAGGCGATGGCGCCGGTGCCGCCCACGCCGTGGCCGTTCAGCACGGCGTCCTTCTCCACGAGCACGACCTTCGCGCCGTTCTCGGCCGCCGACAGAGCGCAGCAGGCGCCGGAGTAGCCGCCGCCGATGACGAGCACCTCGGTGTCCACAGTCTGGCCGATCTGGTCGGTCGCGATGGGCTCGGGCTTCACTTCCCAGGTGTGCTTGGCAGCCTCGCCGGTCTCGGACAGCACGGCGTCGGCGGCCCCGCTATCCTGGGGCGCGCAGCCGGCCATGCCGAGAGCGGCCACGCCGGCGGCGCTGAAGGCAGCACCCTTGAGCAGATTGCGTCGAGAAATTGCAGTCATGTTTCCCTCCATAGTCTCGTATGACCTGCGCGCCGGCACCATCGCAGCCCGCGCATCCGCGGGCGGCATGAGCAGGTGCCGGCCCTCCCCGGCTTTCTCCTTGCCGGGATCGAGGGCCACTATGCCCGTTTCGACGCCGATGCGTAAGCCACCAAATTGGGTATTTTGCCGTGCCGAAACCGCCGCATTTCGGGTGCCCCATCACACTTTTGAGGGGGACATATTTTGGGTTGTTTTTGGAAACCGCCTGTTCAGGGCCCCCTATCGTCCCGAAGTTCTTGACAGCGGCCCCCGCGGCTGGCTCCGACGGCTGCTACAATGCACCCAGGGAAGGAGGGCATCATGGAACGAGCGAAGCGGCTCATCGAGGGGCTGCGCATTCACCATCTGGGATTCGGCTTCTTCTGGACCGTCACCTTCGTGACCCTCACGGGGTTCCAGGACGGCGGCGTGCTCGCCGGGCCGTGGCACCTCTACGCCCTGTCCGACGAGATCCTGCTGCCCGCGGCCGTGGGCGCCCTCGGCCTCGTCTGCGCGCTGCGCCGCCGCGAGTTGCCCCACGGCGCGGCATCGGCCGCCAGCTTCATGCTCAGCGGGGCCGCGCTGCTATACTTCCTCACCTTCCGCTTCGGGGAGGGAAGCGACCTGCTCGCCGTGGCGGCGGGACTGCTCATGGGCGGCGCCTGCGCGCTGTTCTTCCTCCTCTGGGAGCTGTTCTACGTCACCGAGGGCCAGCAGCGGGCCCTCATCTGCATTCCGCTGTCGGCGGCCATGTCGGTGGCGCTTTACCTCATCGTCGGCATGCTGCCCGCGGTGGCCATGGCCTTCGTCACGGTGACGGTGCTGCCCTTCCTTTCGCTTGTCAGCCTGCAGCGCAGCCTCGCGGAGATCGAGATGGACGCGGTGCCCGCCCTCACGCGTCCGCGCCTGCGCCGTGCCATCGGCGATTTGTGGCGCCCTGCGCTGTGCGTGGGCATTCTGGGATTCGCGCAGAAGCTCGTCGGCAGCGTGGGCTCCTCGGGGGCCGGAAGCACTTTCGCCGTGCTGCTCGGCTTTGCGGCGGCGGCCCTTTTGGTGGTGGCGCTCGAGCTGTTCCTGTCGAAGGGCTTCGACATCTTGCACATCTACCAGCTGCTGTTCCCGGCGCTCACCATCGTGTTCCTGCTGCCGTCGCTGTTCGGACAGCAGTACGCGCCCCTGCTGGACGCCTTCCTCATGTTCGGGTTCGAGGTGCTGAACCTGCTGCTCATCATCACCTGCGCGGTGTACACCGTGCGCAACGGCCTGCCGCCCTCGCCGCTGTACGCGCTCTGCATCGCGCCGGTGCTTCTGGCCATGACCCTCGGCGGCGTGGCCGGCGCCCTGCTCGGCCCGGCCCCCTCCAGCGACTTTGCGCACTGGGCGAGCGTCATCCTGTTCTGCATCGTGCTGCTGTCGGTGGCCCTCGTGTTGGTGGCGAGGGGGAAGGGCGAGGCGTCGGCCTCCCTCACCGATGCCGAGCTCCTCAATCGCGCGGCGCGGTCGTCGGCGAAGAAGGAGGCCTGCGCCGAGACGGCCCCCGGCACCGAGGCGACACCGGCCCGGGAAGACCGTGGCGCCATCGTGGTCGCGTACCTGAGGGAGCGCGGCCTGTCCCCGCGGGAGATCGAGGTAGCCGAGCTGCTCATGAAGGGGCACACCGTGTCGGCCATCGCTGGGAGGCTGTTCATATCGGAGAACACCACCCGCGGCCACACGAAGAGCATCTACAAGAAGCTCGACGTGCACTCCCGACAGGAACTGGTGGACCTAGGCGACCACTTGGGCAGCTAAGACCGCCAGGACCTCGGGCGGCGAGACGCCTTGACGGTGCCGAAGCAGCCGAGGTGCCTCGGGGGTGCCGAGGCCGTAGTAGAAGGCATTCGTTTCCCTGGCGACGACATCGCCAGCGGCGCCTCTGGCCGGCGTGCCCTCAACCTCCATCACCACGCCCTGAATGACGCCCTCGCCTGGGATGAGCCCATGTAGGACGCCGTGCCACACAGCGTGCGCGTCACAGCCTCAAAGGTTTTCGCGTACCGACTCGCAGCAGCCGCCCGATAGGCCGACCGCGACGTCGACTTGCCGCCCCTATAGGACGAGGAGCCCGGGCTCCATCCGCTGCCGCCCCTTCCGGAGCCGCCCGACTTGTAGCCCAACTGCCTCACCGTCTTCGCGATATTCTGGTTCGCCTTTTTCAGAGGGGCCCATATGGTCTTGGCCTTCCGGGCGCTCTGGACCCTTTTGACAGTCGTGACGATCTTCGATATTGCCGAGGTCTTCTTCAGCTTCTGGATCGTGCTCTTGCGAGCCGTCGACTGCTTGGTCGCCCGCTTCTTGGCGGCCTGCTGTTGCTTGTAACGGTTCTTTGCGGCGGACACGTGGCCCGTGGGGTCGGCCGAGGCCACCGGGTTGCCCTCGGCGTAGGCGTAGCTGGCCGCGATGCGGCCGTCGCCGGCCATTACGGCGCTCACGCTGCCAAAGCCGTCTTCCAAGTACGTATCGGCCACAGGCACGGCCTCGGTGCCGCCCACGGCAGATAGGCGCCCCAGGCCGTAGGTGTCGTTCAGGGCGCCCGATACACTGGATTCGCGGGCCAGGGGCTGGGCCACATCGTCGATGACCGTGGAGTTCACATAGGCCACCAGCTCCCAGCGCTCCTGCACATAGGGCGTGCAGGTGGAGCCCTGGGTACCAAATCGCCTATTTTTGACATCCTTCTTGGCTTTCCTGTCAAAAATGAGGGGTTTGGTATCACGGACAGTTTTTTAGCGATGCTGTGACCTGGTGTTCCTCTAGGCAGAAGCGCCAAACACCTGCTTTTCGCCAAGAAAATGGCACCAAACTGCCCGTTTCCGCCAGAAACCTCCCTGAGGTTGGCGGAAACGGGCAGTTTGGTGTCGCAGAGGGTCTTGCGTGGCCATTGTTACAGCCAGCAGGGCTATCCGCAGCCCCCCCTCTGCCGTCGGCAGGGCTATCTGCGGCTCCCTCCTCTGCGGGCGGCAGGGCTATCTGCGGCGCTTTTTCCTCGCAGCCGACAAACACCCCCTTCCGTCAAACGCAAAGCGGGCCGGCTCCGTGGAGGGAGCCGGCCCGCTGGGGTTGCGAGGCATGGGCGGTGCTTAGGCGAGGCACCTGGTGCCGTAGCGGTTCACCGCACTGGCGCGGCGGAGCGCCTTGCTGCAAGTTGAAGCACTCGCCGCGCCGAGGCGTCGGAACAGATGCGGGTTGGCTCGAAGCCTACGCGGCGTCTTGCTGCTGCTGGCCGTAGAGGCGCAGCATGTCCTCGATGCTCAGGCCGCCCATGCCGCCCTGGGGCTGATCCATGGACTGCTGCTCGGTCTCGGCCTTCTTCTGCTGCTGGGTGGCAGCGTCGTCGCCGAGGGTCACCTGGACCTCCTTCTCCTGGCCGCCGCTGTTCACAGTCAGGGTCACGGTGTCGCCGGGGTTCTTGGTGCGCACGTCCAGCATGAGGTCGCTCGCGCTTTCCACGGGCTGGCCGTCGAAGGCGGTGATGATGTCGCCGGGCACGATACCGGCCGCCGCGGCGCCGGAATTCTCGGACACGCCGGCCACGTAGGCACCGGTGTCAACGGCCAGGCCGTAGCGCTGAGCCGCCTGGGCGCTCACGGTAGACAGGCTCACGCCGAGCTGGGCGTGGGTGGGCTCCTGGCCGGCGATGATCTGCTGGGCCAGGTTGATGGCGTAGTTCACCGGGATGGCGAAGCCGACGCCGGAGTAGTTGCCGGAATAAGAGGTGATGAGCGTGTTGATGCCGATGAGCTTGCCCTCGTCGTCCACGAGCGCGCCACCGGAATTACCGGGGTTGATGGCCGCGTCAGTCTGGATCATGTTCGGATAGATGGTCACCTCACCCGAGCCACCGGACTGCATGGACTCGGTGGCGTCCATGATCTGGGAACGGCTCGTGGCCGATACGATGCCCGTGGCCACCGACTGCTCCAGACCGAAGGGGGAGCCGAGGGTCATGACCCACTCGCCAATGGTGAGATTGTCGGAATCGCCAATATCCATGGGGGTAAGCCCGCTGGCATCCTTGGCCTTCAGTACGGCCACGTCGGAAGAGGCGTCGGTGCCCACCAGCTCGGCGTCGTAGGTCTCGCCGGCCACGGTCACCTTATAGGCGGCACCACCTTCAACCACGTGGTTGTTCGTGATGATGTAGCCATCCTCGGACAGCACTACGCCAGAGCCCTGGGAGTACATCTGGAGCTCCTGGCCACCCTGGTCTTGCGGGGTGCCGTAGCCGTAGTTGTAGCCGAACAGCTCCTCCAGGCCGCCCATGCCGCCCATAGACTGCGGGGCGGCGTACACGTCGATGGCCACCACGGAGGGCAGGCACTTCGCGGCCACGCCCTCGGCCAGAGTGGCATCCTCGCTCGGCGAGATGACCACCGGCTGGCCGGTGTTGGGATCGGTCACCGTGGTGGCCGGGGAAGAACCGGTCATGGCATCCACCGCCCCCCACACGCCGAAGGCGAGCACGCAGGCCACAAGCGCGCCGGCGAAGGCAATGAGGAAGGTCTTGCCGCCGGAGCTCTTCTGGGCCGCATGCTGGGCATGGACGGGCTCGGCTTCATAGGTTTGCTGGGCACCGGCCTGGGGCGCGGCGTAGCCATGCTGGGGCGCCCCCCAGGCTTGCTGGCCATGGGGAGCACTGTGGGTTTGCGAAGCGGCCGGGGCGGGGTGAACCGGCTGGAAGGAACTCGGCTGGCCGGGCTGGCCATCGGGGGCGGGAGTGCCCCCGCCGGGGGCGGGAGTGCCGTTCATGTCAGTCATAGGGGTCTCCTTTGCAGAAGGGTTGCAACGTATGCTGCGGCAAACCTTAGCACGCCCCTGAGAGAATCCACCATGCTGGCAACCCATCGTCACGCTTGCGTCACGGAGATACACCACCTGGTGTACATCCGGGAGCGGCCAGCGGAACGCAGGCGACCCCCTCCGCGCGAAGAAGGGCGGTCTGTCGGGCGCGGATGTGGCACTCGACGAAAAAGGGGGCGGCCCCTTCCGGAACCGCCCCTAAGCCCTAAGCCCTGCGCCGGCTCTGACGCCGCGACCGCGCCAGGGCGATGACGGCCACGCAGCCGGCCACGCAGGCCGCGACCACCAGGAGGGCCCCGCGGGCCGCATCTCCCGTCTGGGCCAGATACAGCAGCGTGCGATGCTTCTTATCGTCGCCCACATCGCCGCCGATGATGCCGCCCTTGGCGTTCACATCGGCCGACGGGTACACCGGGTCGGGGTTGCTCACCCCTGGATGCCCCTCGATGAAGGACTCCCAGCCCTCGGAGGGCACGAAGGGGCCGCCAGGGGTCGTGTTGGCACCGCCGGGCTCGCGGGTGGAGGGCAGCGTGCCGTGGGCCGAAGCCGTGTTGCCCACGTCCTTACCCACCGCGTCCTCGGTCACCAGGGCGTCGAAGGTCACCGACACCGAGGCACCGCCGGGCAAGTCGCCGCAGGCCACGGCCAGCACGCGGCTGCGCACATCGTAGGCCGAATCGGGCACGTCGTGCACCGTGCCGGCGGCATCGGTCAGCTTGATGCTCTTCTCCAGCACCTCCAGCCCCTCGGGCACCTCGTCGCGAACGACCGCGTCGTACCACATGGAATACGGCTTGGCGTTGCTCACCGTTACTATGTAGCGCACGGTATCGCCCACGTGGGTGCTACCGTCGCTGCGGTCCAGGTTCTCGGCCGTCTTCACCAGCTTCACGTCGGCCGGTCCCTCGTCGTCATCTTCCAGCTTCGGATCCGACGGGCTCGCCGTGCCGGGGTCGGCCGGCTCGGAGGGCGGGATCACGATCTCCTCGTCCTCGGGAATCTCGGGGAACAGGTCTTTGATCTCGTCGATGACGTCCTTCTCCTTGTCCTCCCACGTGGTACCGTGGTCCTCGGGGTTGTAGGGGCCGGGCGGGGTGGGCTCACGATCGATCACGATGGGCCCCGGCGCGGGGTTGTCGGGATCGGGCTCGGGCACCGTCTGCGAGGGCTGGGTGCCCAGGGGCGCCGCAATGTTGGACAGGTTGCCATCGCCGTCCAGGGCCTCGCCGGTCACCGTGCACTCGAAGGTAACGCTGGCGCTCTTCAGTCCCGGCACATCGCCCAGGCAGAAACCGAGAATGCGCGAATTCTCATCCCAGTCAGCCTCAAAGTCGCGGTACTCCTTGCCGGCCGCATCGGTCACCACCGCCGATCCGGCCACGTAGGCCAGACCCTGGGGCAGCGGGTCTTTCACCACCACGTCGTAGTAGGAGCTGCCGGGCTTGGAGTTCGCCACGGTAATGGTGAAGCGGATGGTATCGCCCACCAGGGCCGATGCCTGGTTGGGCCGGTTCGCGAAGCCGGGGGTCACGTTCTCGGCCGTCTTGGTCGTGGTGATGTCGCCGCCGGGGCGGGGGTCTACATCGTCGGGCACGATGATGAGATCGTGGTCGTCGCGGGCATCGGGGTCCACCGGGTCGGGGCGCATCTCGGGCGTAATGGGCACCGTGACGATGACCTCCTCGCGAAGGGGGTCGCCATCTGGGTCATCGGGGTTGGGCCGCTCGATGGTCACCGGAATATCCACGTGGTCGGCCTCGGGATCCTCCTCCAGCTTCTGCTTGATCTGCTCGTCCAACTCCTTGGCAATATCCTCGGGCGACTGCGGATCCTTCTTGTCGCCGAACTGCACGATGACATCGCCCTCCTGGATGGGGCGCTTCGGCGGCTGGGCATCGGGGTCGTCCGGGTCGGCATCGGGATCGGTCGGCGGAGCCGGCTTCGTGGGATCGTCCGGATCGGCATCCACGGCCTCGTCGAAGGGCGAGCCGGGCTTCACGGGGCCCACGGGCACGCCGGGCTTCTTCGGGCTGTCGGGGTCGCTCGGATCTTCCGGCTCCGGATCCTCCAGGTCGCCGCCGAGAATCTCGGTGGCCGTGTCGGGGTCGGGCACGATGGGCTCCGGCTCCGGCTCGGGGGCGGCATCGGGGCTCGGGGGCAGGGTCGGATTGGCCTCGGCCTCGGCCGGAGTCACCTCTACGCCGTTCTCGGTATCGATGCGGTTATCCCAGTCGAAGGCATCGGGATCGATGCCGTAGACGCCCGACACCTCGGAATGGCTCAGGAACTCCGGCTTCTCGCCCGGCTGCTTGTCCAGCACATCGGTCTTCACGACCACATCCAGCTTGAAGCGGTAGGACTGGCCGCCGAACAGCGTGGGCAGGCTCTTCACCACCACCTTGTCGCCGACCACCTCGTAATCGGCCTGCACCTCGTTGCCCTCCGGGTCAACGATGGTCAGGGCCGAGAAGTCGGTGTCGCCGGGAATGCCCAGCTCGTACACGGGATTGATGCAGGCGGTGTCGTTCTTCTCGTTGGTGGCCGTCACGACGTAGCGCAAGGTGTCACCGGGACGGATGGTGCCGTCGGTGCGCGACATGTCGTAGGCCGTCTCGGTCATGGCCAGCTCGGGCTCCTTGGCCAGATCGGGGAAGATGTACACGTCGAAGCTCTTGGTCACGCTGCTGTAGGCGCCCGTGCCCTTGATGGTGGCCGTGATGGTGGTCTTGCCCGCCGACATCACCCGCGCCACGGCACCCACGCCGTAATCCACCTTGCCGTCCACATAGGGGCGGTTCGTGGTGAAGTCGTTGGGCTCGATCTTAATCACGCCCGGGTTCGAGCTGGTGAACACGATGTCGCCGATGGAATTGGACTGCACGTACAGCGGGAACCAATCCGCATGGGTCGCGATCACCGTGCCGTCCTCGTCGGTCTCGTCGCGGAACTTCGACACGTCGGTCTCCTCCCGCTTGCCGCGGGGCTCCTTGGTGGCAGGGTCAATCCAGTCGCGCTCGGTCTTCTCGTTGATGTTGGCCTTCACGGTAGCCTCGTTGGCGGCCTGGTCGGCGTCGCTAAGTCCCTCGCCGTTGGGCACATAGCCGGTATCCTTCATGTTGAACAGGCGGAAGTCGGGCGTGGCCAGCTCAATTTCCACCGGCGCCGCCTCGTTGGCCGACTCGTAGTAGTTCACGTAGGCGGAATCGTTGTGGGCCGGCTGCCAGGCTTCGCGGGGCTCGGTGCCCATGATGCGGGCCAGGGCCGAGGCCACAGCGGCACCGGCGGCGGCCTCGTCGCGCGGGTCGGACCCCGGGCGGGCGCTCGTGTACTCCACATACACGCGGTGCTCGTTGCCCTCGGCGCTCTTGTCCTCCAGGCCGAAGGCCTCCAGCTGGCCGCGGGTCAGGTTGAAGTAGGCCATGGTGTGCTCGCGGCCATCCGTGTCCTTCTTGATCCACGCCTTCTCGAAGGTGGCGTCTTCCAGCTTGGCGCGATCGAACTCGATGACGCCGCCGAGGCTCTCGGGCACCGCGCGTCCGTCGATGTAGAGCTGCAAGCGGCCCGTCGGTGCCGCGCAGGTGGTCTTCGACATATTGGAGCCGTCGGGGTAGGTGTCGCCGAAGGGCAGCTTGTCGCTGGTTACGTCCACAGGCACCACCAGATGGTTGTTCGTGGCGGTGTTGAAGTTGCCGGCGTTCTCATCCTGGGCCCAGGTGGGGCCGGTGTACTCCTTCTCCACCTTGTTGCCCTCGCCGTCGGTGATCTCCAACTTCAGCGGTTCGGTCAGTTCCCAGGAGGTCTTCGAGGTCACTGGCGAGATAACGGCACTACCCGTAGCCGCATGGCCCCAGTAGGTCATGTTGAAGTTCGGGTCGGAGGCGTACTGGTTGGAGCGCACCTCGATGGTGTAGGTTCCCGCAGCAGCGGGCGTCTTGGTGTTCTCCGATGCGCTGCCGACCGTCTCGCCGTCCTCATCGACCTGCCAATAGTAGTACTTGATGAACTTGTTCTGGTTCAGCTTGCCGTCAATGGGATCGTCAACGGGAATGGGGGTCTTCTCCACATCTACCCGCTCAAGCTCCTTGCCATCGTAGTACTTGTTCCAGTTCTCCTGCACGAAGGTCTCGTCCAGCTTGAAGACGTTCCACTCCTTCGGCTTGGTGTCACCGCCGCCCACCGATCCGGGAGGAAGGGTAGTATTGGAGGTGAGCAGCTTGTCTCCCACATAATAGGAGAAGTTCGCATCGATCTGATGGTCGTCGTTCGTGCCTTGGGGAAGCCAGAGATACAGCTTGCCGTCGTTCAGATTCGCCGGTGCCCCATAGCGCGGGTCGGAGAGCTTCTTGTCAAGCAGAAGCTCCCAGCTCTCCATCTTGGCGTTAAAGTCCGGTGTGACCTGTGCCTTATCGGCCGCCGCCTGAATCTTCGACTTCACATCCACGGTGATCATGCCGACCTTCTTGGTCTTCTCCACGTCACCATAGGCCAGGCCATCATTGTCGTTGCCCTGGAAAAGCGTGCAGTAGACCGAGCCGCCAGTGATGATCACGTAGCCCTGATTGCCACCAATTTCGAGATAGCCGGCGCCGTTGCCCCAATGGGGAAGCAGCGTGCCGCCGGTGATGAGAATGGTCTTTCCTGCATTGGTGCCCGCGCAACCCTGACCGAAGGCATTGCTGTGCTCTGCGCCAAAGGCTTCAATAAAGCCGCCGTTGATGGTGATATCGCCAGCCACCGTGGCGTGAGCATTGCGCGTTATAAGGGCATCCTGGAAGGGGAATGTGTACTGGGTCCCCAGGGACATGCCGCCCTCGTAGGTGCAGCCGCCGCCGATGGCCGCCCCATGATAGGAAGCATAGGCTTTCACCTCACCGCCGTTGAAGACGGTCTCGGTGCTGCCCGCTGCGTGACCGCCGCCAATGCCGCAGCCGGCGCCGTTGCCAGTTCTGTCGTTTGCCTCGGCATGGATAATGCCGCCGTTGAACGTCATGTGACCCGAATTCTCCAGAGGGCCGCCGCCGATGGCCGCCGCACGAATACCGCCATAGGCGTTCAAGGCTCCCGGATTTCGGCTGTCGAGATTCGAGAGGCTGTTGACCAGATCGGAGCCTTTGGCCGTAGCCGTCTGCGTGTCGCCGTCCTTATCACGGTACTTCGTGCCTGCGGGAATCATGCCCTGCTCGGGAACAATGGCCCTGCCGGCCGTGTCCACGTTGCGGACCGCGTCGTCCACCACGAGAACCGAGCCCTCGCCGCAGCGAAGGGCCGGGTACTGCTGATAGCGCGTGGGGTCGGTGGCAGTATTCGCCGTCTTTGTAAGGTGCTGGTTGGCGTAGAGCGTGTTCACCGTGCCATCGGCGAGGGTGAGGTGCACGGTCGTCTTGTTCTTCACGTCGTCGGCAGACACTTCTGTCGTGAGGTAGGAGCCATTATCGGTGCTGTTGGTGACGATGTTGAAGGGAAGCTCGCTGCGAATGTTCACGCCCTCGAAGGTGATATCGGCCTTCACGCCGGGCTCGACCCGGATGGAGGTGGACACCGCCGTATCAACCCCCTGGGTATTCCTCAGACGATAGGTGCCGTCTTTCTTGATGACGAGGGAGGATATCGTGTTTTCGGCCTTGTACTGAGGGTACACCGTAATGTCGCGGCCGCTGTTCGAGCCAGCGGGACGCGTGCTACTCCGACAGTAATGGGTATAGGTCACCGTCTCCAAATCGTAGTCGGTGCCGGGCGTGCCGCCCTGGATGGAAAGTCCGCCGTAGTCGGTGAAGCCGTCACCGTCGGCCTGGGGCGCGGGCTCGCCTTCCTCGGAGGCCGCGACGATGCCGTCATCGGCTGCGGGAGCAGCGACAGCCGGGGCATCGGCAGAGTCGGCAGAGTCGGCGGCATCGACAGCGGGATCGGCTACCTCTTCCTTAGAAGCGCCCCCCCCCCGTGGCGTTTTCGGAGCCATCGCCGGGTGCCGAGCTGTCAGGCGCAACGCCATCGCCACCAGCGGAAGTGTCGGCGTGCTCATCAGATTCGGGCGGCAGGGCCTCGCCAGTGCCAGTTTCGCCGGCATCCAGAGGACGGTCGTTCACCGTCAGCGAATCGGAAGATGTTTCTTCAGGGCTTCCGTAGGCGAATGCACCCACGGACGGCAGGGTCAAGCCCGCCGCCAGGGTTACCGCCAGGATGCAACGAAACAGCTTCTTTTGGGGTACGTTTTCTTTCATTGCTGCTCCCAACTGGCCTTCCACAGCCGATGGACCGAGGAAGACGCAAACGTAATCGTCGGTATAGGTGTCGCACAGTATACGCCAACCCGACGATTTTTCAACAAAGCGTCTTTGCTCGGGAACGAAACATTTCGTTAAGAGCCCCGCTGCACCGTTGGGCGGGAGCCGATGCAACTCCAGCAGCTAGCCCGCCAAATGATCGGTGGCGCCGATGGCCCCCACGGAAATGGCACCATCATCCCACACCACCTCGGTGATAGAGGCATTCTCGATCTTGGAGGGAAAGGGCACGCCATCGCGGACGTACAGGAACACCAGCGCGCGGATGAGCAGGGCATGGGACACCACGAGCACATTGCCACCGCCCGCCTCCTCCACGGCGCGGCCGCATTCGTGCAGGAACGCCTCGATGCGGGCAGCTATGGCAGCGAAATTCTCAGCCCGTTCCGTTGGATCGGTGGCATTCAGATAGTCGGCGATCTCGTTGAGGCGCCGATTCTGGGCTTCCCGGGGCAGATCCTCCCCGAACAGATCCCGCAGGCACTGGCGCATGGCCTCGGAGGGCTCCCCCTCCAGCGCCCCGAAGCACCACTCGCGCAGCCGTGCATCTTCGCGTACGGGAACGGGCGCAATAGCCCGTCCCTCGCAGGCACGCGCCTCTGCCCGGGCTTCCAGGGCCAGGGCCAGCGTATCGCGGGCCCGGGAGGCGTCGCTGGCATAGGCGGCCGCAAAATCCCGATCGGCCAAGCCCCGGCCGAGCAGGCGGGCATCGCGCACACCCTTCTCCGTCAAGGGCGAGTCGCACCATCCCTGAACGCGGTTCTCAACATTGAACTGGGTTTCCCCGTGGCGGGTGAAGTAGAAGGTGACGGCCATGACGTGCGGCTAATCTCGGTCGTAGTTCGCCAGAAAGGCCCGGGTGCGGTCGTGCCGGGGGTTGTTGATGACCTCGCTGGCCGGTCCCTGCTCCACGATAACGCCGCCGTCCATGAAGATGATCTGATCGGCCACGTCGCGGGCAAAGCCCATCTCGTGGGTGACGATCACCATGGTCATATGCTCGGCCGCCAAATCGCGGATAACCTTCAGCACCTCGCGCGTGAGCTCCGGGTCCAGGGCACTCGTCGGCTCGTCGAAGTACAGCACATCGGGGTTCATGGCCATCGCCCGGGCAATGGCCACGCGCTGCTGCTGGCCGCCGGACAGATCGCAGGGCACCATGGATTCCTTATCGGCCAGGCCCATCTTCGCCAGCAGATCGCGCCCCCGGGCCAAAGCCTCGTCCTTCGGCATCTTCTGCACACAGATGAGGGCATCGGTCACATTCTGCAGCACCGTATAGTGCGGAAACAGGTTGAAGTTCTGGAACACGAGCCCATAGCGGGTCTTGGCCTTCGCGATGGTGGCCGCATCTCCGTACACGGCGCGGCCCTCGGCGTTGTTGGAGCACACCACCAAATCGCCGTAGGACAAGTCGCCCGAGTTCAGCGTTTCCAACAGCGCCAGGCAGCGCAGCAGCGTGGACTTCCCGCCGCCCGACGGCCCGATGACCGCCAGCACGTCGCCCTTATTCACCGTCAGCGAGATATCCTTCAGGACCTCGTTGTCCCCGAAGGCCTTCTTGCCGTGGTTCAACGTTACAACAGCGTTAGTCATGATAATAATCCAGCTTCTTCTCGACGCGGTTCAGGATAAACTCGATGACCAGACAGAACACCCAGTAGATGAGAGCGGCGATGGCGTAGGGGATCATGGACACCTCGCTGGCCGCGAGCGCCTTGGCTGCCGAGAACATCTCCATGATGCCGAGCACGAAGGCCAGAGACGTGTCTTTCACCAGGGTGATGATCTCGTTGCCCATGGCCGGCAGAATGCGCTTGATGACCTGGGGCAGCACAATCTTCGTGAAGGTCTGGGCCTTGGAATAGCCCAGCACCGTGGCCGCCTCGTACTGGCCGCGGGGAATGGACTGGATGCCCGAGCGGTAGATTTCCGCGAAGTAGGCCGCATAGTTCAGGATGAAGCCGATGGCGCAGGCCCAGAACTTCCAATCGCTGCCCATGTTCAGGCCGAACAAGTAGTAGGGGCCGAACATGATGGCCATGAGCTGCAGCATGAGCGGCGTGCCGCGCAGGATGGAAATGTAGAGCTGGGCGAGCCAAGCCAAGGGCTTGAACCGGCTCATGCGGGCCAGGGCCACCACAATGCCGAGGGGCAGCGACCCCACGAGCGTAATGACGAAGATTTGGGCCGTCAGCCCGAAGCCTTCCATGAGAATGCCCATCATAACGGGAAATTCCACGCCTCTCCACTTCCTCTCTAGCCGTCCGGCCTACACCCGGGTGCCCATGATACCGCACCCCAGCGCCACGGAGGGCGAAGCCCGTCAGGACTTCGCCCTCCCTATACATTTACTTTCCCGACTCCCGGGGTGCGCCCAAGGAAGTCAGCGAGGTTGCGACCGGCTAGTCAGTCAGCACCCAGTTGTCTTTGTGCCACGAGGGAAAGCCCTGAATGCGAAGGCCAGGTGTCTGTCGGAACCGCAGCGTCGGCGTTGACTAATTGCGAAAGCAATTAGTCAACGAGAACCCAGTTGTCGATGCTGATGCCGTACTCGCCCCACTTCTCGCACAGCTGGGCGATGGTGCCGTCGTCGTACATCTCCTTCAAGGTCTTGTTCACGGCGTCCACCATGGCGGTATCGCCGTCCTTCGCGAAGCCCACGGCGTAGTTCTCGGTGGACAGGGGCTCCAGCTTCACGAACATGTCCGGCTTGGCAGCCATCTGGTAGTCGGCAATGGACAGGTCGCAGGCCACGGCATCCACGGCACCGGACTCCAGCTGCATGAAGGCGTTGTTGTAGTCGCCGATGGTCTGGGCCTTGCCGCCGGCAAAGGTGTCGGCCAGGGCCTTCTGATCGCCCTCGAGCACGTCCAGGGCGGCGGAGTCGGCCTGGGTCATGACGTTCTTGTCGGCCAGATCCTCCAGCTTGCTAATGCCGGAGTCCTTCTTCACCACCACGACCTGCTCGTTGTGCATGTAGGGCTTCGAGAAGGCGTACTTACCCTCACGGCCCTCCATGGTAAATCCGTTCCAGATGCAGTTGATGGTGCCCTGGCCCAAGAGCGCGTCCTTGGCATCCCAGTCGATGGCCTCCAGCTCAAGGTTCCAGCCGTTGCGAGCGGCCACCTCGGTGGCCAGGTCGATATCGAAGCCGGTCAGGTTGCCGTCGTCGCCGATGAAGCCGTAGGGCGGGTAGGCGTTATCGAGACCCACGATAAGCGTGGTGGCCTCGGGATTGGCCGCGGCACCGTTGTCGGCACCGTTGTCGGCCGCGCCATTGTCGCCCGCACCGGCACAACCGGCCAGAAGCGCCGCGCCCAGGCACAGGGTCGCGGCCATGGCCGCCAGTTTCGTCATCTTCTTCATAGGTTCCTCCCTTGAAGGCGGCGAACCCTTCGTTCGCCCCTTGTCCGTTGCTTCCGTCGCACCGCTTATCCGGCGCGTCCGTTCACTTTACCTCTTTAGCGTACTAAAGTACTGAAGTGTTGGCAAGTATAACACGGGAAGCGGCAGAACCCGCTACTTTTTGCGGTTAAAGAGCTTGTTGTTGCCGCTCTTGGAGGCGGAAATCTCCACGAGGCGCGGTTCGAAGTCGAACAGCTCGGCCATGGGGACCACAGGGATGATCTCGATGCACTTCTTCAGGCAGGCATCGGCGCACAGGTTGCACTGGGTGCAGTCGGCCATGGAGAACTCCACATAGCCCCGGGTCTTGTCCGGGTGCACGTCGAGGCTCTTGCGCAGGGCATCGGTGGGACAGAACATCACGCACATGCCGCAGCCGTTGCACTTCTCCACGTCGATCTCAATGTCGCCGAAGATGCGCGTGAACATCTCGGGCACCTCCGGCTCGCCGATGCGGCTCATGGCATCGAGGATCTCCAGGTTGCGCCCAGCTTCAATGGTGGGCATCTTCCCCGCCCCGTTCTTCACGCCGAGCTTCTCCCGCAGGGACTGCTCCTCCTTCTGGAGCTTCAGCTGCTTGAGCTTCTCGTTCACCATTTTCTCGGCCGCCGTCTTCGCCACATCTTTGGCGTAGTGGCCCGTGGAGGTGAAGAACTCACGGCGCGCAGCACCCACGGCCTTGTGCAGATCGGCCACCCTCACGGCCTCGGGGAAGTCGTCGCTGCGGGTGATGGCGGTGGCAGACCCCACGGCCTCCAGCAGCGTGCGGGCAGACTCCACCGTGTCATCGATGCACGGTGCGGCGGCGCGGTACTTGCAGGTACGGCAGGTGCCGTCCACCAGCTGGATGTCCCGAATGCCCCGGGCGGCCAGTTCCACGAGCAGGCGCTCGTCCATGCGAGCCAGGCAGGGCACTACAGCATACTTGTCCGGATCGCCGGTCTGGCGGGCGGCCTTGCGGGCGCAGGCGATCACGGTCACGCCCTCGGCAGCGGCAGTGGCGGTGGCCACAGCAGCAGCCAGCTCCTCTTCCATGGGATCCACCGAAATGAGGGCGCTCGTGGGGCACACCGCAATGCACGCCCCGCACGCCACGCAAGCCCCGGCGTCAATGGCCAGCTCGTTCTTCTCGATCTCAATGGCATCGGCCATGCACACATCGGCGCACTTGCGGCAGGTGGAGTGGCGGTTGCGCACGGCCACGCAGCGGGTGGGCGCCGTAATGACCGCCTTGGTTTCCAAGGCGTCTACCATCTCCATGATATCGTTCAGGTTGGGCATGACGTCCGTTCCTTCCACTTGCGAGCAGGCCGCGCCCCGCGCGCAGGGCCGCGGGTTCCCCTCGGCGGCGCGAGCCGGTTTTTCGTGCGCCCCTATTCTCCCAGATAGGAATCTTCGATGCGAGCCAATTCTTCCGGCGTATTCGCATTGATGAAGCAGCCGCCGCGGGGCTCCACCGCGAGCACCTTGTCCTGAGTGTAGGGAAGCACCGAAAGCTCGGGATCATCGAAGAAGCTCTGCACCCGCTTCTCGCCTCGATCGGCGCGACGGCGCACGGCGGGCATGCAGGTTTCCCGACGGTACATGGCGTGCAGGGGCTCGAAGCCGTGCTTGTTGTGGGGAGCCACCACATCGGCACCGCTCTCGTGCATGGCCAGGGCCTCGGCCACCACCAAGCGGGCGCTGGCGAACACCATATCACAGGCCACCACGGCCACATAGGGATTCTGCGCCGCGGAAAGAGCCGTGTACATGCCGGGAAGGGCCCCGCGCTCGTTGTAGGCGTCGGGCACGAGGCGAATGCTCAAGTCGGGGTACATCTCATGAAGGAACGCCAGGTTGGGGGCCTCGTTGGTGGTGATGATGAGCTCGTCGGCCACCGGCGAGAGCCGCTCCACGAGCCGGCAAATGAGGGGACGGCCGACGAAGGGCACCGTGGCCTTCGAGCGGCCCATGCGCCGCGATTCGCCCCCGGCCTGAATGACCACGGTGACGCGCGGGCGCACGTAGTGCTCGGCCAGGAAATCGGCGAGAGCCGCCGTGTCCTCCAGGCCCAAGGCCGGAATGCCGTAGAGCGCCGCCGCCTCGCGGGCCGCGGGAATGTCGGTGACCACCGCCACGGTGGACGCGGCCGGCATCTTCTCTCGCTCGTCGGCGGCGAAGGGAGCAGCGGCCGGAGCCGGGGAGGAAGCAGGGCTCGAGGGGGCGGGGGCGCCGGCCCCAGCCGTGGCCGCCCCGTCTCCGCGGCCCATCTGCACGTGGTCGGCCCCCAGGGGCACGCCCTCGCGGGCGCCCCGCAGGAACACCTCGGCCGTGTGGGCATCGGCGGCGTTGCCCGCACGCATGACCTCGATGGTGGGCAGGCCGCTCTTGCGATAGCCCTCCACCACCACGATGTCGTGACCGGGCATGGAGCGCACCAGATCGCCGCACTCCTCTTCGCCCTCGATGGTCTTTATGCGCGCCACCTGGCCCGGAGCCGCGATAACCGTCTCGGAGGCGCCGGCGGCGCGATGGCGGTAGGAGTCCTTCCCCGGATAATCGATGTCGAATCCGGCATGGGAATGATGCTTGATGGAGCCCACGTCGTAGCCGCGGTCCACCAACTCGGCGATAAGCTGTTCAATGAGCGTGGTCTTCCCGGAATTGTGTCGCCCCACAATGGCAATGGCCGGGCTCGGTATATCGATCATAGTATCCCTCAACCTCTCTGCGAGCGCCCCGCCTCCCCAGGCCGCAGCACGAATACTGCCGGGTCGCGCCCCCTCGTCATAGTTCCGGGCCAGTATAGCACGAGCGCGGGCCATCACGCCGCCCCGGAGGACAACGAGGGCTGATCGCAAGCGCCGCCCAGCTCCGACCACGGGGGCGGGTCGCGAGCGCCGTCCTGTGCCGCGCTGCGAGGTGAAGCAGGCAGCGCACCGCCAAACCGCCTCGGCGCGTCGCGAGTTCCACCCCCCCCTTGAAAGAAAAGGGCCCGACCACATGGTCGGGCCCGAGGGCTTTCCCTAGCGAGGCCAGGGGTTGTCTCGCCAAAGGAGGAGGCTACTTCAAGCCCTCCACCTCGAAGGAGGCCGCCTCCTCGATGTACTCTTCCACCGGGTTGTCGCCGTAATCGGGCAGGTCGGCGGTGGTCCAGCACTCGCAGGCCGGCATACCGGGCACGCTCGAAGCCAAGAACACCGGGTCTTTGCCCTCCTCGCGCTGACGGGTGTAGTCGGCCAGCGCGGCCAGAGCCCACTTGCCCAGCAGCAGGATGGCCACCAGGTTGATGATGGCCATGAAGCCCATGAAGATGTCGGCCAGGTTCCACGCCAGATCGAAGCTGTTCACACAGCCGTAGAAAATGGCGGCCAAGCACAGCACGCGGAAGACCACCATGCCCCACTTGGTGTTCTTGAAGATGTAGCGGAAGTTCGTCTCGGCGTAGAAGTAGTTGCCAATGAGGCTGGAGAACGCAAAGGCGAAGATGGCGAAGGTGATGAAGTGGATACCCACCTCGCCCACGGCATTGTTCACGGCCAGCTGCACCAGCGGCATGCCGTTCAGGGCCGCGGCGGCCTCGGGGTCCTGCACCCAGAAGATCATGACCATCATGGCCGAGCAGGTGCAGATGAGCAGCGTGTCGATGTACACCGACAGGCTCTGCACGAGGCCCTGCTTCACGGGATGCGACACGCTGGCGGTAGCGGCGGCGTTCGGGGCCGAGCCCATGCCGGCCTCGTTGGAGAACAGGCCGCGCTTGATGCCGAGCATGACCACCGAGCCCGCGAAGCCGCCGGCGATGGACTGGAAGTTGAAGGCCGACTGGAAGATGGTGCCGAACACCGCGGGCAGCTCGCCGATGTTGGTGACCGTGGTCCACACGGCCAGCACGATGTAGGCGATGGCCATGATGGGCACGATGATGGAGGTGATGATGGAAATGCGCTTCGCCCCGCCGAAGATGACGAAAGCGGTGAACACGATGAGCACGATACCCACGCCGATGGCCGTGCCGTTGGTGGCGTAGTCGGGAATGTAGTACTCCAGGGCCGAGGTCATGTTGAAGGCCTGCAGGCCGTTGAAGCCGAAGGCGAAGCACAGGATGAGCGCCCAAGCGAAGATGATGCCGAGCCAGCGCTGGCCCAGACCCTGCTGAATGTAGTAGGCCGGACCGCCCCGGAACTCGCCTTCCTTACCGCGGATCTTGTAGATCTGGGCCAAAGTGGACTCGATGAAGGCCGACGCGGCGCCGATGAGGGCCATGGCCCACATCCAGAAGATGGCGCCCGGACCGCCGGTGGCCACCGCCGTGGCGATGCCGGCGATGTTACCGGTGCCCACACGGGAGGCGGTGGACACCATGAGGGCCTGGAACGACGAGATGGATTTCTCGCCTTCCACGTGCTTCTTCTCCGTCAGCTGGGTGAACATATCCTTGATGTAGCGGATCTGCACGCCCTTGGTGCGGACGGTGAAATAGATGCCGACGAACACGAGCAAGATCACCAGGATGTAGGTGTACATGAACCCACTGATCTCGCCGGTCCATGCAACAAGCATCTCGTTCAAATCGGTCATAGATGCTCCTTTCCGGAACGCGCCGGACATCAAGCCCGTGCGTTCCCAGACGGGGCCCGTCTTTCTGCGCGCGAATCACGGGCAATGCGCACCGTCGGACGGTGTCAGCGTGATTCGCGATAGGAAAACGGCCTCTTGGTCACGGCGCACCGGCCCCTACCGGCGCGAGATAGTGCCCCTATTTTACACGACGGACAACCCCAAACCTCCGAGGTTATCCAGGTATTTCGGAGCAATCCCCTCATCGTACGCCCCACGAGAGCCACGGCACCCTCGAGAGAACCGAACGCGTCCTCGCCGCAAGACAGGAAGAGCGAGGGAAGCCGCCAATGAGTCGGCCGGCCCGCGTGCAACCCCCTACTTCAACGCCGCGGCTACTTTGCGGGCGGCGGCGGTGATGGTGAGGTCGTTCACGTCCACGGTGATGTCGGCGTACTTCTCGTAGAGGGGCAGGCGCTCGTCGTACAGGTCGCGCAGGCTCATGCCGATGCCACCCTTCATGACCACCCCGCGGTCGGAGAAGTCGGCCAGGCGGCACTTCAACTCGTCGAAGTTGATCTTGAGGTACACAATGCGGCCGATCTTGCCGAGGTGCTCCATGGCCGCGTCGCTGTAGACGGCCGAGCCGCCCGTGGCGATGACCGAGTGCTCGAAGCTCATCTCGGAGAGCACCTGGTTCTCGATCTCGATGAAGGCATCGGGGCCCAGCGTATCGATGAGCCGCTGGAGCGACTTGTCGCAGGACTGCTGGATGAGCAGGTCGGCATCGACGAAGTCCATGCAGAGGATCTTCGCCAGTACGATTCCCAACGTGGACTTGCCGGCGCCGGGCATGCCGATGAGTACCACGTTGTCGCGGCCGGGCTCGAAGGACTTCTCTTTCATGGGGCTTCCTTTCTTGTGAGGGCGGCCCGGGGCCGCCAGGACAGATAGGGTCAGGACACCTCGGCGCGATGGTGGGCCGCCCGCAGAGCGTCTCCCAACGTTCGGGACAGGCGCGGCGCCAGGTAGGCCAGCGTGGCTGCCATCGTGGCGGGAACGAGGATGCCGGCGGCCACGGGCTGGCCGGACACGGTGCTGCCCACCTCTTCCCCGTACTCGGAAACGCCGAACAGGTAGGCGTAGATGACCAGCTCGGGGCGGTCGATCTCGGCCCGCACATCGCCATCGCGCAGCCAATTGCGCAGGGCCTTGGCGCGGGCGACGATGTTGTTCCCCTCCACGGAGCGGCGCATGGTGTAGTTGCCGAGCACGGCCGTGGCGCCAGCGGCGGCCAGGGCCAGCAGGGCCGGCAGCCACCCGAGGGCGAAGAAGGAGACAATTGCCAGCAGGGTCACCAGGGCGGCAGCCAGCAGCACCACGCGCTGGGCGCGGCGGCTGCCCCGATCGAAGAAGCAGTAGGGCTCCACCAAGGCCGTGAGCGACAGCTGCCACGCTTGCTCGGCCTGCAGGAACTCGCTCGGATGGGAGCGCGCGAAGGCGGCCGCAGCGCCCACGGAGAGCTCTTCGGCCCCTGCGGCCAGGGTGCGCAGCAGACGCAGCGTGGCGCCGTCGAGGACCGCCTCGGCCTCGGCCGGGGACGTCGTTCGGGCGCCGAGGTCGGGCAGCAGCACGAGGGCCGCCGGGCGCCCGTCGTCGTCGCGACGCACCGTCAGGGCCCCGCGGCGCACCATGTCGAGCACCGTGGCCACCACGTCGTCGGGGCTCTCGTGGTTCCAGCGCCACAGGCGCCCCATGACTGCTGGGGCAAGGCGCGCGTCGGGCACCTCGTCCCCGTAGTCATCGGTGAAGGCCGGCGGCCGCTCGCGACCCCAGCGTCGGTAGACGAGCAGCGCCCCTACGAGCACCACGGCCGCCAGGCCCAGCAGCCCGATGATGAGCCGCAACCGGATAATCGTGCGATACGTATCGCGATCGACCCACTCGGCCTCGTAGCGGGGCGTCCAGGAATACTGGGGGTTGCCCTGATTCGCCAGTCGCGCCTCGTCGCTCAGGTTGGTGAGCCAGTCCACGGGAAAGAGCACCCGGGCCTCGGCGAACTGGGTGGGCTCCACCTCGGGATCGGTGAACGTGATCGACCCGTCCAGGGCGATGGACACCGAGCCGTCCGCCGGCCCATGGCCCCAGGCGTACACGTTGTCCTCAGCCCGCACGGTGTCGTCAGCAGCCAGGGGCAGCACCACCTCGGCCGTCACGTTATCGAGGGCCACGGCGTAGTCCCGCGGCACGTACAGCCATTGGAAATCGGCGGCATCGTCGTAGGCAACCACGGCACCTTCCACCCGATAGGCCACCTCGAACACCACCCGGGAGGGCAGATGACCCACGAAGGCGTACAGCCGGTGCTGGAAGCGGTCGTAGGCCCAGGCGTCGCTCTCGGGGCCGCCCCCTGAGCGCCAGGGCAGCTGGAAGGTAGCCTCGGAAAGGTCCACCCATTCCCCGTCCACGGCCCCCTCGGCATTGGCCGGGGCCATGCGCACCCGTTCCACCACCAAGGCGGCATCCTCGGGAAAGCCCTCGTAGAGCCACTTGAGGGTCTCGCGTTCGGCGCCGTCGAACTCGAAGATACGCTGGTCGACCACGGACACCGAGCCGTCGGTCTGCACCTGGGCCACGAGGTCCACCTCGGTGCAGCGATAGTCGGCCGCCCAGGCCGCAATCGGCGCCACGGCGACCCACAGCAGAGCGAGCACCGCGGCGCCCAGGGCAGCGAGGGGAAGCAGGCTATGTCGCGACCGCTGACGCACTACAGGCTCCGGAACGCCTGCCGCACGTCGTCGAGCACGTCGTTGTCGGCAACGACGATGGCCTTGTCCCCGGGATACAGCAGCGTGTCACCGTTGGCCACTTCCACGTCGCCACCGCTGGACACGGCGGCAATAAGAGCGTTTTCCGGCAGGGGAATCTCCTCGATGAGCACGCCGTCCTCGTTGGAGAAGCGGCGCATGCGCGGCACCGTCACCTCGGCGAGGGCCACATTGCCGTGGGTGAGCGACGACACCACCGACACCGAACCCAGCAGGGCCTCCTCCTCGATGAGGTTCGCGATGAGGGTCGTGGAGGACACGCACTCGATCCCCACCTCACGGAAGATGCGCTGGTTCTTCGGATTGTTCACGCGGGCGATGCAGCGGGGCACATGGAACACCCGCTGAGCGATCTCGCAGGACACCAGGTTGGAGTCGTCCTGACCCGTGGTGGCCACGAACACGTCGGCCGTGCGAATGCCCGCGTCCTCCTGATAGCGGGAATCGCAGCCGTCGCCGTGAATGACCAGGTAGCGGCCTTCCAACTGCACCGACAGGCGGTCGGCCGTAGCCAGCTTCTGCTCGATTACGGCCACCTCGTTGCCGCTCTTCAGCATGATGGAGGCCAAGTAGGAACCGATTTTGCCGCCGCCGGCAATGACAATGTACATGGGACGTCCTTAATCCAGGATATAGCGCGAGAACTGGGAGATCACATCGTGGCGCACGCAGGCGAGAATGGAGTCGCCGGCGTAGAGCAGGGAATCGGCTGTCGGAATAGAGGAAGCCGAGCCGTCGGCCCGCTCGAAGGCGATGATGCGCACCTCGTGATCGCGCTCCAGCTCGGACACGCGCACGGTGCGGGCGTTGTCGCGGCTCGACAGATCCAGGGTGAAGCGCAGCACTTCGAATTCCCCGAAGGTATCGATGTGGGAGCCGTGGCCCGACACGATCTTGCTGAACACATCCTCGGCCACGAGCGACGTGCCGCACACGTAGTCGATGCCGAGCTGCATGTAGGCCCGTTCGTGGTCGGGATTATAGAGGCGGGAAATGACATGGGGCACGCCGAACAGATGGTTGGCCACCTCGGCGCACATGAGGTTCGCGTTGTCGAACTGAGTCACGGCCGCCAGCACGTCGCACTCCTCCACGCCGGCCCGTAGCAGCACGTCCTCGTCGAAGCCCACGCCCTGCACGGTGCTGCCGTTGAAGTTGCGCCCCAAGTTCGCGAAGGCGTCGGCGTTCTTGTCGATGACGCAGACGTTGCTGCCGTTGTCGGACAGCATGTTGGCCAGCTGCGACCCCACGCGCCCGCAGCCCACGACAATGACGTTGCTCATAGCCCGCAGTCCTCCCTTACCAAGCCGATGGTGAACTCATTATAGGCACGCGAGCGCCCATGGAATACAGCAACGCCCGCGACCGACCATGCCCCTATACAAGAAAATGGCCGAAGCCATTTTCTCATTCTTTTAGATCTGCTGCATCTGGCCGAGCGTATCTCTGTACCAGTTGTCATAATTCGGGGGGCAATAGCGCATGGCGTACGAGTAGCTGATGGTGAAGCCGTAGCCGCGGGCCAAGCCGGCCACATGGGCGCGAATGGCCGTATCCCAGTCGGGCCAGTGGGTCTGGTCCCAGCCCCAGGCGTTATGGGACTTGAAGCACACGCGGCCCTTGGTGGATTCGGTGTTGGAAATGGCCGGCGACCAGCGCGGATCGATGCCCGCTTCCCAGGCGGCCTCGGCGAAGGTAGAGCCATGGCCGGCCAGGGGGCTTCCGAACAGATAGTCATCGATGCGCTCGGTCCATTCGGCGACGAAGGCCTCGCGGCCGACGGAGAAGTCGACATCGCCGGCGGGCAGGGAACCGAAGGTGGCGTAGTACTCAGAGCGGGTGGCGTCAGCCCGGGCGATGGCGCGTTGCTCGGCGGCACGGGCCTCCTCCTCGGCGGCAATGCGGGCGGCCTCTTCCTCGGCGGCAATCTCGTCGATGCCGGCGCTCACGTCGCGGGAGGACGCAGTCTGAAGAGAGGCGGCCTCGGCCACGTCTTCCACAGCCAGCATATCGGCATTGGATTTATCCTGCACCGTTTCGGGGGAGACCTCGCCCTCGGGGCGGTTCTCGGAGCTCATGCGCTCCAGACCGAAGGTGGTGGCGTTCGTATCGTGGGAACCTGCGGAGGCCCATCCGAACCCGAGGAAGCCCACAGCCAGCACCGACAGCACGCAGGCGGCAGCCATCGTCAGAACGACGACCCCCCGATGACTCTGCTTGCGACGAGTAACCACTTGCTTCCTTTCATGACAGCACGAAACCAGCCGCAGAAGCGGCAGCAGCGTGCTGGATTAAGGTGGGTGGTTTGCTGCAAGATGTTTGCGCTCTATGTTGTTTTCGACAGGGCGTATTTTAGCGTAGTTGGCCGCTGGCGCAAAAGCGGCAACGGCCGATGTTCACGTTTTGTTCGCTTGACAAAGCGATTCCCTCAGGTTCCCGCAGGTAGAGTGTGCGAGAAGCCTAGACGGTTGCGGAGGCGCCTCCACAACTTTCGTCGGTGATTTTGCGCACCCGAATGACCGAGATACGGCTGCGGCGCATCTTCTCCACTTTGAAGGAGAAGCCGTCCACGACGAACTCGTCCCCCACCTTCGGCACGAAGTCCAGGGTGTGGATGAGCCAGCCGGCCACGGTCTCGTAATCGTCGGACTCCTCCATGGGCCAGCCCAGCTCCACGGCATCTTCCACGGGGAAGCGCCCGTCGCAGCGCCACTGGTCGGGGCCGACGGCGCTTACGAGCTCGCGGTCGCGGTCGGTCTCGTCCACGATCTCGCCGATGATCTCCTCTACGATGTCTTCCATGGTGATAAGGCCGTCGGTGCCGCCGTACTCGTCCACTACGATGGCCATCTGCATGCGGGCCTCCTGCAGCTCGGAGAGCAGAGCCAGCACGTTCTTGGTCTCGGGCACATACAGCGGCTCGAACATGTAGTCGGACACGGGGCCTTCCATGCGACCGTCCATGAGCGGACCCATGAGGTCCTTGTAGTTCACGATGCCGATGACGTCGTCCACTTCCTCGTGGTACACCGGCAAGCGGGAGTAGCCGGTGCCGCGCATGCGCTCCAAGGCGGTGCGGGCCGGCTCCACATCTTCGGCCATGATCATGTCCACGCGGGGCTTCATGATCTCGCGCACGGTCATGTCGGCCAGGTCGAGGATGTCGTTGATCATGCGCTTCTCGTCGTCGAGGAGCTCGTCGTTGTCGGCCACCATGTCCTTGATCTCGTCTTCGGACACGGTGTCGCGGCGGCCCGGCTTCAGAAACTCGAGGAAGCCCGGCTTGGGTGATATGTCGTCTGTCTTAGCCATGGCGGGTACTTTACCATATTTCGGCCGCAAAACAGCGGGGGCGGCCCGAGACCGCCCCCGTAAGTTTCGCTTTTGATTGCTCGCCGGCAGCGCTACGAGCCGCAGACCTGGTTGCCGCCTGGCTTCAGCCAGTCGAGCCACGCCGCGGCGTCTTCCGCCGGCACGTCCACGAGCGTCGTGGTGGTGCCCCCCTGGCCGGCGGCCGTGGTGGCCAGCAGCGTGCGGGTGCCGGCACGGCGCTGCAGCGGGTTGCTGCGGGCGCAGCCGAACTGGATCTTCTGGCGGGGGAAACTGATGGTGGTGCGCGACAGACCCCCGTTGCTCACCTGCATGAAGCGGCGGTTGAAGGCGAAGCTGGACTCGCGGGCCCACAGCACCGCGCCGATGATGTCGATGACGAAGAGGATAGCGGCCCAGACGAACAGGCCCATAGCCGCCACAGAGCCCATGGACAGAAGGAACAAGTCGTCGCTCTCGAGGTACAGCGCTCCCGATTCGGCGGCGGCGCCCACGGCCGCAAGGACCGCTGTCAAGATCGCGGCCGCCACGGCGCACCAGAAGCCGCCGCCCTGTACGACGGCACGGCGAATGAGGGCCCGGCGCAGAGCCACCTTAGCCACGGGCTTCGCATCCTGGGGCAGGTCGGCGAACTCAGGAATGAGGCCGGCCAAAATCTCCGGCACGCGGCTGACCTTCACGAAGGGGTGCACCACCAGGCCCTTGTTCAGCAGCTCGTTGGCGTTCTGGTTGTTGTTGGCGCTCTCGCCCTCGGCGGCGTCGATCTTGCCCAGGGATATCTCGCAATAGCCGAGCAGACGGCGAATGAAGGTCTGGTTGATGCTGACCGACTGCACGCGATCTACGGCAAGGCCCTGGAAGCTGTGCTTGAGCAGGCCGTATTCCACTTCGATGCGGTTGTCGCGGCGGCGCGCCTTGAAGCCGCCGTAGCTCACGCAGGTGCCGAGAGCCGACAACAGCCACAGCACGAGCAGCACCACGATGAACGGCACGACGACCAGCCCGACGACCGCGCCCATGGCCTGGGAGGTGGCATAGCTGACGGCGCTGGCCACCACGCTGTTCGCCGCATCGCCGAACAGCTCGAAGGCGTTGCCCACCAGCTGCAAGAGACCGACGATCAGACCGAGAAGGATGAGGCCTGCCGAGGTGGAGCCCGAAAGGCCCGTGAGGAAGAGCTCCTTGTTGGTGAGGCCGTACTCGTAGGTGACGCGGCCCGTGTCCACATCGGCGCCGGCGAACAGGCCGCCCACCTCGTCCCATGCCTGCGAACCGATGTCGAGCACGTTGCCGAACGCGGGCTGACCGACCGGGGCCGGGGCGCCGGGGGCTGCGGCACCCGCGGCGATGCCGGGGGCGGGGGCGACCGCAGGGCTGGCGGCGGGAGCAGCGGGGCTGGCCGCAGCGGAGGCGCTCGGGGCACCGGGAACAGTCACGGCAGTTCCGACCACACCGGCGGCCACGGCAGCCAGGTGGTTCTTGCGGTTGTACAGCTCGGCGCGCAGCCATTCTGCCTGCTGCTTGGTCACATAAGGTACGGTGATGGCCTTGTTCGAGGCACCACCGGCCGTGTCGATGAGCACCGTGCACACCCCGAAGATGCGCTGGAGCAGCGTGGCCCGCTGATCGATGGACTGCACACGCTGGTAGGGCACGTGCACGCGCTTCTTGCTGAACACGCCGGAGCAGAG
This sequence comes from Adlercreutzia muris, assembly GCF_008831045.1. Lineage (GTDB taxonomy): Bacteria > Actinomycetota > Coriobacteriia > Coriobacteriales > Eggerthellaceae > Adlercreutzia > Adlercreutzia muris. Next base: position 88,330 of record NZ_WAJS01000001.1, on the reverse strand, counting down.
GGTGAACTCTTCGGGTCCTACGATGAAGTACAGGTGCTTGTAGCTGACAACCCGCATGGCCACCACAATGCCGACGACCACGAGGATGGCGAGGAGCGACCCGCCGGCTACGAGGGCCAGGGCCAGGCCCGTAGGGAGGCCGTCGAGGCCTCCATCGGCGATGACCCCGACGATGGTGGAGAAGTTCGTCACCAGAACAGCCAGGGCAACCACCACCAGGGTGCGGATGCTCTCGAGCCACATGTAACTGTGGTGGACGTGGTGCTTCACCGGCTCAGCGCCCTCGGGCTGAGGCGCGGGCTGCGGTTGCTGGGGTTGCTGCGGGGCCTCCATTAGACATCCTCTCGGGCCAGACGGGCCAGCTCGGCGGCGCGGTCGCGCAGCAGGTCGGCCTCTTCGTTGCCCAGGCCGGGAATCTCGTGCTCACCGGCGGCCGTGGCCACGGTGACGCTGGACAGCCCGAAGGCCCGCAGCACCGGTCCTTGGCGCGTATCGGTGTTCTGCACGCGGATGAACGGGATGATGAAGCGCTTGCGCCAGAAGATGCCCCGGGCGATGTCCAGGTAGTCGTCGGTCAGCTCGTAGCGCCAGCGGGCATAGCGAATGGGCGGCAACACCACGACGAAGAACACGAACAGCGCCGCGAAGACCACGGCCACCATAAGGGCCACGAACCCCGCCCAGGTCTCCGACGGCTCAACTGCCGCAATGATCGCAAACGGCGCGAAGCAGCATAGGAACGCGATGACGATCCAAATAGCGTCGCTGATGCGCCACACGTTCTTGATGCGCGGATTCAACTGGTTAGCGGGCATCTCTCTCATATATGTCCTTTCGCCCCTCGCGGGGCGCCGCCAACGACGCTCACCGCTGCTTGAAAATGCGCTGACCATACTACCCCACTTTCAGCAATTCTCGCGAAAACTTAATACTTGCTCGACCTTGGAGGAAATCCATGACCAGCTTCGTTTGACGCAATCTCCCCTATTTGCGCGAGATTTGGAGTTATGAGCGTCACACAGCCCTTCGAGACTCTAAGATTTAATGAATTTCAATAAAACCGTCCTCCTTTTCTTTCGGAAGACGCTCATAACTCTAAATCTCGTGCAAAAAACAGGGGTCGGCCCGACCAACATCGCCGGCAGGCCGCTTACGCTCTTGTAAGAGTGCGCGGTCGCCGTTCCCGCGACAGGGGCATCGCGGTAGAATGGGCAGGCTGGCAATCGCCCCCGGGATGCCGGGGGGCAAGATGAAGGAGGCGGCCGCCATGGCCCAGCGCATCTATATCATCGAAGACGACGTGGCCCTGCGCACGGAATTGGCCCACGTGCTGGAACTTTCCGGCTTTGCCGTGGGCGTCTACGAGGGAAGTTGGGCCGACACCGCCGCCCGGGCCCTGGCCGCCGAGCCCGACTGCATCGTGCTCGACCTGAAGCTGCCCGGTGCCGACGGCCATTCCATCTGCCGCGACATTCGGGCGAACAGCTCGGTGCCCATTCTCATGCTCACCTCCTCGGAAAGCGAGTTCGACGAAGTGATGGCCATGAACCTGGGGGCTGACGACTACGTGACCAAACCCTACCGCCCTGCCGTGCTGCTGGCCCACCTGCAGGCCCTGCTGCGGCGCAGCGCAGGACCAGCGGCGGATATGACGATGCGCCACAAGGGCGTCACTTTGAACATTGGCGCCGGCACCGTCTCCTTCAACGACCGCACCGCCGAGCTTACCCGCAACGAGTTGCGCATCCTGCAGACGCTCATGCGGAATCCGGGCGTCGTGGTGCCGCGCAGCGAGATTATGTGCGCGCTGTGGGAGTCGGATGCCTTCATCGACGACAACACCCTCACCGTGAATGTGAATCGCCTGCGCAAGACGCTGGCCTCCCTTGGCGTGCCCGACGACTTCCTCGTAACGCGCCGTGGCGTGGGGTACGCCGTATGAGCCAGCCGCCCCACTGCTCCCTCGCTGGCGACGACTTCTCCATCGAAGACCTCGCCGCCTTCACGCCCGCCGCCTATGTGCGCGACAACATGCTGGGGCTGGCGGCGCTGGTGCTGAGCCTCGTAAGCCTCGTGCTCATCCTGCCCGCCCTCGGCGTGAACTCATCGGGCGTGCTGCTGGTGGCCGACATCCTCACCCTGCTGGCTGTGGGCGCCGGCTTTCTGGACTACCGCCGCAAAGCCGCCTTCTACCACGAGTTGCGAGGGTTGCTCGCCTCGCTGCGGCAAGCCCGCGTACTGCCGGCTCTCGTCGCCGAACCCGCCTTCCTGGAAGGGCAGATTGCCTACGGAACCGCGGCCCGCATCAGCTCGCTTGCCGCCGCGGAAACCGACAAGCTCCAGGAAGACGCTGCGGCCTACCGTCGCTACATCGAGTTGTGGATCCACGAGACGAAGACGCCCATTGCCGCGATAAAGCTCATGCTCGCCAATGAGCCGAGCACCCAGTCGGCGAAAATCGCCCGCGAGCTCGAGCGCATCGAGGCTCAGGTGGACCAGGCGCTGTACTATGCTCGATCGACCTCGGTGGAGCGCGACTATGCCATCCGCGAGGTGAGCCTGGGCGGGGCAGCGCGCGAGGCGTGCAAGCGCAACACGCGCTTCCTCATCGAACGCGGGGCACTCCCCGCCTTCAACATTCCCGAGACCATGACGGTGCTGGCCGACGAACCGTGGCTCGTGTTCATCCTGGGGCAGGTGGTGGTGAACGCCGCGAAATACGGCGCCACGAGCATCGAGTTCACCGCGCGCGAGGAAGAGTCCGGCACCCCGCGGGGCCGCACGGTGCTGGAGGTGCGCGACAACGGCTGCGGCATTCCCGCCGCCGACGTGCCCCGCGTATTCGAGCGCGGCTTCACCGGCCAGGTCGGCCGCACCCACGGATCGGCCACGGGCATGGGGCTGTACCTGGTGGCCAGCTTGTGCGCCTCCATGGGCCTGCACGTGGGCCTGGCCAGCGAAGAGGGCACCGGCACCCGCGTCATCCTCACCTTCCCCCACGACCGCACCCGCAAAGAACTCTACGGCTCGTAAGGGCCGCGCTCCCCTCAGCCGCGCAGGTAGAATCAGGTAGAATCAGGTAGAATCAGGTAGAATCAGGTAGAAAGTGAGCCGTCATGCACGAGGGAACCAACGTCGAATTCAAGAGCACGTGGGCCGACGGCATCAAGAAAACTATGGTCGCCTTCGCCAACACAGAAGGTGGCAGCATTTACATCGGTATCTCCGACGAGGGCGAAATCCTTGGCCTTGACGACCCCGACGCTTGCATTGTGAGAGCCGCGCAGGTCGCGGCCAATGCCATCCGACCCGACATCACCCTTTGCACACGGGCAGACATCATCGAAAAAGACGGCCTGCCCGTTGTAGAGATCAAGGTGCAGAGGGGCACCGCGCGGCCCTATTATCTTGCCGAGAAGGGCGTGCGCCCATCGGGAGTGTTCGTTCGCCAGGGAGCCATGACCGCCTCAGCGTCCGAAAGCGCCATTCTCGCCATGATCAGAGAATCCGCCCATGACATATTCGACGCCGAGCGTTCTCTCGATCAAGAGCTCACGTTCGATGAGGCGCAGCGCTTCTTTTCGGAGCACGACATCGCCTTCGGCAAGCAGCAGATGTGCTCTCTCGGCTTTATCGATGAAGCTGGCACGTTCACCAACACGGCGTTGCTCTTTTCCGATCAATGCCCCGTCACGGTGAAGGCGGCGGTGTTTGAGGGTGATACGAAAAGCATCTTCAAAGACCGCTTCGAGTTCTCCGGCTCCATCTTGAAGCAACTACGCGAAACGATCGATTTCATCAACCGATACAATGCCACTCGATCTGAAATCGGCACCGACATGCGCCGCATTGATCGGCGAGACTATCCCGAAAATGCCATCCGCGAAGCACTGCTCAATATGTTCGTCCATCGGGACTATTCAGTTCCCGCTCCCGCTCTGGTCAGCGTCTTCGACCAGCGCGTGGAATTCGTCAACTTTGGAGGACTTGTGGCCGGCATGTCCGCCGATGACCTCATGATGGGCGTCTCTCTCCAGAGAAATCCCCACCTCGCCATGACGTTTTATCGCCTTAAACTGATCGAAGCCTACGGAACGGGCATCCCAAAGATTATGGAAAGCTACACCGGCGCTGATCTACAACCCGAGTTCGACGTGGCATCCAATTCATTCAGAACGACCTTGCCCTCGCTTCTCGCTCCTCATCGAGAGGTAATTACGACGGTACGAGAGCATGGAACCGCGTCCGGGGGGATTCAGGAGGGTCGAGTTCTGGAATACCTCAAAGAGCACGAATACATCTCTCGATCGGAAGTCGAAGCGCTCCTCGGTATTTCCCGCTCCCCAGCCGGGCAGCTGCTGTTGCGCATGGAAAAATCTGGCCAACTGACCAAAACCGGCGCAGGGAAAAACACGCGATACGCGCGCACTTAGCGACCCTTGGTCCTCGAAGGGGCCTGGCAGCTTCGCTTACCTAACACGTTCGTAAGGTAAGCGTAAGCCCGATCGATGGAGCCGCCGCGCCCCTTTCCCTAGGATGGAATTGTGCTCGCAGCCTACGCAATGTAGGAGACGGGTTCGGGGTGTTCCGACCGAGCGAGTTCCACAGCGACTGGAAATGTCCAGTGGACATTTCCACAAAGCGAGGACTGTTTGAGCGAATCGGAATACCGCGAAGCCATCTCCGGCGGGATGGAGAGCGGGCCGCGCATTCGAGAGAAAGGACCATTGTGAAGACGTCAGGGAAGATTATGCTTGCCGTTGCTATCATCGGGGCGGTGGGCGCCATCATCGCCCGCCAGCTGCCCAAGACCGAGAGGAGCTACCACTAATGGCTGAAGTGTACACCGAACCCACCCCCTCGGCCTTTGGCGCCAACCCCACCGATCCGGGCACGCCCCTGCCGCTTTCCGCCGACGACCGCAGCGCTCTTGACGGCCTGGCCGCCGCCTTCTCGCGCGATGCCTACGCGCCCGGCGCCTCCTCGGCTGCCGCGGGCCGCGTCGCCCAGGGTGCCGGCGCCTCTGCCGCCGCTTCCCACGGTGTCCATGCGGCGGCCCCGCGGCCTGCGGGTTCCCCCATCCTGTCGGTGCGTTCCATCGAGAAGGTCTTCGGCAGCCGCGACTCGGTCACCCATGCCCTGGCCGGCGTCTCCTTCGACGTGGCCGCCGGCGAGTTCGTCGGCATCATGGGCCCCTCGGGCTCGGGCAAGACCACGCTGCTGAACTGCGTGTCCACCATCGACACCGTCACGAGCGGCCACATCATCGTGGGCGGCCGCGACATCACCGGCATGTCCCGTCGCCAGCTGGCGAAGTTCCGCCGCGACGATTTGGGCTTCATCTTCCAGGACTCCAACCTGCTGGACACCCTCACCGGCTTCGAGAACATCTCGCTCGCGCTCACCATCAAGGGCGAGCCGGCGCGCAGCATTCCCGGCAAGGTAAACGCCATGGCCGCGCGTCTCGGCGTGGACGGCGTGCTTTCCAAGTACCCCTACCAGATGTCCGGCGGCCAGAAGCAGCGCGTGGCCGCGGCCCGGGCCATGGTGTGCGACCCGAAGCTCATCTTGGCCGACGAGCCCACCGGCGCGCTCGACTCCCGCGCCGCCACGGTAATGCTCGAGATCATGGAGATGATGAACACGCAGATGGGCGCCACGATCATGATGGTCACCCACGATGCCTTCGCCGCCAGCTACACCAACCGCGTGCTGTTCATCAAGGACGGCGCCGTGTTCAACGAGCTGCGCCGGGGCGACGAGAGCCGCGATGCCTTCTTCGCCCGCATCATGGAAGTGGTGTCCTTCCTCGGCGGGGAGGCCGGCCATGTATCTTAAGCTCGCCCTGCGCAACATCCGCCGGTCGGTACGCGACTACGCCATTTACTTCATCACGCTTCTGTTCGGCGTGGCGGTGTTCTACGCGTTCAACTCCATCGGCAGCCAGCAGATCCTCTTCGACATGGAAAGCTCGGCCTCGGTTTCGGTCTTCGAGTCGACCACCCAGCTGCTCGGCATGTTCTCGGTCGTGGTGGCCTGCGTGCTGGGCTTCCTCATCCTGTATACGAACCAGTTCCTCATCCGGCGCCGCAAGCGCGAGTTCGGCACCTACCTGGTGCTGGGCATGACGCCGGGCCATGTGTCGCGCATCGTGCTGTACGAGACGGTGCTCGTGGGCCTCATCTCGCTGGCCGTGGGCCTTATCTGCGGCGTGCTGCTGTCCCAGGCGCTGTCGTTCTTCACCGCGGCGCTGTTCGGCACCACCATGAGCAACTACCAGTTCGTGTTCTCGCCTGACGCGCTCGTGGTCACCCTGGCATGCTTCGCCGCCATCTATGTGGTGGTGGCCCTGTTCAACACGTTCACCGTGAGCCGCTGCAAGCTCATCGATCTCATCCGCGCCGGCGAGAGGAACGAGCGGGCCGGAGTGCGCAACCCGTGGGTGTGCCTTGTGGTGTTCGTCGTGGCCATCGCTGTGCTGGCCTACGCCTACCAGCAGCTCATCGCCAACGGCCTGGTGATGCTGGATCAGCCCGAGTTCGTGCGCGCCACCATCGCCATGCTTGTGGGCTCGCTCATGTTCTTCTGGTCGCTGGCCGGCTTCGCCATCGCCGTGCTCACGCGCCTGCGCGGCGTGTACCTGCGCAAGCTGAACCTGTTCACCGTGCGCCAGATTGCCAGCAAGGTGAACACGGCGTTTCTGTCGCTGTGGGCCGTGTGCGTGCTGCTGTTCTTCTCCATTACCGTGTTCTCGTCGGGCATGGGGTTCGTGGAGGTGTTCGTCGGCGGCGTGGAGAAGGCCAACCCCTACTCGGCCACCTTGAGCGCCGGGGTATGGTACGGCCCCGATGGCACCACGGGCTCGTCGGCCGGCGAGCGCGAGCGCCGCGCCGAAATGGAGGCCGATGCCCCCGATCGGCTGGCCCTGGCCGAGGAATACGACTGGGACATGGCCGCCGCTCTGGAAGCAGGCGCGCCCGAGCTGTGGGCCGAGACGATAGGCGCATGGGCCCAGGTGAGCATGTGGTCGCTGCCCGACATGACCTACGACCCGATCATCGATGCCGCCGAAACCGTGGCGAGCCCCGAGGCCATGCGCATCGACGACTTGGGCAAGGTGCGAGATACCGCCGTGGCTGTGATGTCGCTGTCCGACTTCAACGCCGCCCGCACCCTGCAGGGGCAGCCGGCCGTGAATCTTGAGCCGGGCACCTGCGGCCTGGTGAACAACATGGAGATCGTCAATGCCTTGGCCGAGGCCGTGGCGAAGGCGGCCCCGACCATCACCGTGGCGGACCAAGAGCTCACCGTGGCCGGCCCCATCTACGACACCCAGCTGGAAGACAACGCCATGGCCGCCACCGCGCTTATCTTCGTGGTGCCCGATGAGGCTGTGGAGGCCCTGGGTGCCGAGGGACTCATTCCCACGACCCAAACGCTGAACGTGATGTACGCCGACAACGGCAAGACCGCTGCCGAGAACGATACGGCCCTGGGAGATATCGTAGCCGCCACGCAGCCTTCGGATATGGGCGGCTTCGAGCAGGGGCGCAGCGGCGCCGGCAACGCCTACGCGAACCTGCTGTGGCCGGTCACGCGCATCATCACAGCCCACGAGATGACCGACCAGTCGGCCGGCATGCGACTCATGATCACCTACCTGGCGCTCTACATCGGCTTCATCTTCCTCCTGTCCACCGCAGCCATCCTGGCCATCCAACAGCTGAGTCAGGCCTCAGACTCGGCGCCGCGCTACCGCATCCTGAGCAAGCTCGGCTGCGATGCGGGCATGATCTACCGCTCGCTTCTGATCCAGGTGCTCGTGTACTTCCTCGTACCGCTGGCGCTGGCGGTGTGCCACGCAGCCTGCGCCATCGGCGTGCTGTCCGACTCCATGTTCGATGCCATCGGCGTGAGCACCTTCACCCCCATCATGATGGCCGCGGGGCTCACCATCGTCATCTACGGCGGCTACATGCTCGTCACCTACCTGGCCGCCCGCGGCATCGCGAAAACCGCCCTCACCGAGGGGTAAGCTTCGCACCGAGGCACGGTTTCGCCGTAGGGGCAGCTTCAGACCGCCCTTCCACCAGGACACTCCTCCACTACCGGGGCGGCTTGAGTCACCCCCTACGGATCCCACCACCAAAGCGGCTTCCCCACCAGGGCGGCTCGGACGTTACCGAGCCGCCCTTCTTGCATCAGACAGCAAAGCTTTTTGTACCGTTCTTGCACAGAAAATATAGCTGCACACGTTCTGCGAGGCTCATCGCCCTTGCAAAGCTAGAAAAAGTTTGCAAAACTAGAAAAAGTTTGCAAAAGTTGCAAAGCCATCCACAACGAGCGACGCATCGCTCCCATGCGGACGCCGCCAAATAGCAACCGCACCGACAAGAAAGAGAGGGTCCATGGCACGCAACCCCTTCACTCCCACATTCGGAGTCATCCCTCCCTTTATGGCTGGACGCGAGTCCCTCGTAGAGGAGCTGAAAGCAGCTTTCGACAACGGCCTAGGCGACCCTAATTTATGCACCATCGTCTCCGGGGCCCGTGGCTCAGGGAAGACGGCCTTCATCTCCCTCATAAGCCAAGAGGCGGAGTCGCAGGGCTGGATTTCTGCGAAAACTACCGCTGCCGAGGGCATGCTCGAGGACCTATTGCAACAGGCCGTTCGCAACGCGCGGGAATTCGTCGAAGAAGACGGGGGCCGGCGCCTAAGGGGGCTGAGCCTTGGTCAGTTCCTGAGCCTGGAATGGGAGAACGTGCAACCGGAGGAGGGCAATTGGCGCACCCGTATGAGCACGCTGCTCGACCAGCTCGCCTCCTATCGGGTCGGGCTTCTCATAACCGTCGACGAGGTGAACGTGACGATCGACGAAATGAAGCAGCTCGCTCGCGTATATCAGCACTTCGTCACGGAAGGTCGCCAAGTCGCGCTTCTTATGGCAGGGCTTCCCCATAATATTTCCCAGCTTTTGAGAGACGACGGCATTTCTTTCTTGAGAAGGGCGCGCAAGCACACCCTCGGTCGCATTCCCGACCGAGAGATATCCGACGCCCTCACTGCCACTATCGAAGATGCTGGCAAACGCATTAGCCCCGCCGCCCTTGCGGCTGCGGTCGAGGCCACCGATGGCTTCCCGTACATGATGCAGCTTGTCGGGTTCCACACCTGGGCCCAAGCAGTCGCGGAGGAGATCGACGTCGAGAACGCCGCTACGGGCGTAGAGCTGGCCCGCAACGAAATGGCTGATGGCGTTCTTGCTTACACTTACCTTGACCTTTCGGCTGGCGATAAGCGTTTTCTTGCCGCCATGCTCAACGAGCCGCGCGACGTGCCTCTCGCGCGCGTAGCCGAGAAGATGGACGTGGGCAGCAATTACGCTTCGCAGTATCGCAAGCGCCTTCTCGAACAAGGAATCATAAGCGAGCCCGCCAAGGGCTACGTGCGCTTCGAGATGCCCGTCTTCCCCGAATACTTCGCCGAGCGCTACGAAGAGGATGAGAGCCTGTCTTAACGAGAAGGCGCCCGACGAGGTATGATGGAAACGACACAGCGGGAGCCTTAATGGAAGGACGAGCATGGAATATCAACAGCTGCAAGACGAGATCAAGGCGGCCATGAAGGCGCGCGACAACCATCGCCGCGACATTCTGCGCCAGGTGCACACCGAGTTGAAGGCCATCGAGGTGAACGAGCGGCGCGAGGTAACCGAGGCCGACGTGGACGCCATGCTCAAGCGCGTCATCAAGCAGACGAAGGAGACGCTCGACGGCTCCATCAAAGCGGGGAACAACCAAGAGCGCACCGACACCCTCACCGAGCAAGTGGCCATCCTGGAAGGCTATCTGCCGAAGCAGGTGGAGGGCGAGGAGCTGATCGCGCTCATCGACGCGGTGCTGGCCGACACCGGGGCTGCAACCAAGAAGGACATGGGCCGCGTGATGGGCGAGCTCACGAAGCGCACCGGCGGCAACTTCGACAAGGCAGCCGCCGCCAAGGAGCTCGGCAGCAAGCTGAGCTAGCAGCAGCCGGCAAAGCACCCCGCGCACGAGCCAAAAGGCCTCCCGCAACTGGGAGGCCTTTCTTCGCTAAAAAGTTAAAGCGACCTAAAACTTTTAAAGCAACCTAAAAGAGTTAAAGGCGACCTGCACTCAATGAGTGCAGCTGCCGTTTCCGAGCACTGATGCCCCAGCCGCATTACAACAGCTTTGCCAACGTTGTGCCACTGTGGGCCTTCGGCCTCAACTATGAGACAGCCTTCCGACAGCCAGCACCAGATGAAGATCCCGCAAGCAGCCTTCCCTAACCGAGCAACTCTTCCAGCGCCTCCTCGAAGGAGGAATGGGAGGCGACGGCCAGCAGGGCGTCCTTCTCGTTGCGGGACAGCTGCTTGAAGACGTATTCCGCATGCATGGCATCGTGCTTGGTGGAAAACTCCGCATAGGCAAGCAGGCTCACGGGCAGCCGAGCCCGGGTGTACTTCGCGCCCTTGCCCGCATTGTGCACCGCGAGCCGCGCCTGCACATCCACCGCATAACCCGTGTACAGCGAGCCATCCGCGCATTCCAGCACGTACATGTAATGGGACGCCATAGCGTCTAGGCCCCTAAAGCTCGCAGTGGAATCACGTAGATGCCCTCTTCAGGTTGATAGGCGTACTCACCTGTTCCCGTAACAACGGCCATGAACGCAGGCGGCCGTGTGCGAGCCTTTTCGTTAGCGGTCACCTTCTCGCGAAGGCGTCGCAACGAGGCCACGCCCTGATCGGTTTTGGCTGCCCCGAGCTTGAATTCGAAAGCGGCCCATCGGCCATCCGCCAATTCCACAATAGCGTCAGCTTCCAAGCCGCTGTCGTCGCGATAATATCGCACGGGAACAGCTGAGGTATCGGGATGCGCTCCGGCATATACCATGAGATCTCGCATGCAGAGGTTCTCGAATACGAGACCGAAAGTCTGCCAATCATCGAGAAGCGCCTGCTCGTTCATGCCAAGCAACGCCACTGCCAGCGATGGATCGGCCAAATAGCGCTTCGGCTTTACCGACAGCCGCTTAGGCGAACGTTTCTCCGGCACCCATCCGGGAACTTCCTCCACGAAGTACAGGCTCTTGAGCAAATCCAGATAGGTTGCAAGTGTCGTCGTAGTCATAAGGGGCTCATCGCCGCCGGATATATCGGACAAGATCGTTTTATAGGTGGCTGCCTGCCCCAAATTTCTCGCCAATGAAAGTGCGATTCTTCGAGCCGCCTCCCCATCTTTGCCGTGACGCGGTACGCTTTCATCGAAAATGAGGTTGAGGTATTCACGCGCCGTTAGCTGCGCCTGGATCGGGGTGAGGTCAAGAGCTTCGGGCCACCCGCCACGACACACCACAGCAGCCAAAGACGCCGCATCACCAGCCGCTGTCGCATGGGAGAATTCCCCTTCGAAAAGCGCCGCTAGAGAGATTGCCGCCGTAGAATCGCCCGACTCGGCGAGCGTCATGGGGCGCATGCGAATGCGCCCGATCCGGCCCGCTCCGCTGTGAAGAGCACGCACCTGCTCATCGTCCTTTTTGAAAGGAGTGGATGAGCCCGTGAGCAGCCATGCGCCCCTCAAGCCTCGCTGACGGTCGACCGCATGACGCACGGCATTCCAAATAAGCGGAGCCAACTGCCATTCGTCAATAACGTGGGGCCGCTTGCCCGCCAGCATCGCCTGAGGATCGGACTGGGCCAACGCAAGCGCCTGATCCACATAACTCACGCTTTCACCATGACGGCAAGCCGTCCATGTTTTGCCGCACCACTTAGTTCCCGCCACTTCCACCGCGCCGAAAACCTCGAGATAGCGTTGCACCTGCTCGTCCACGATACGGAGAATATACTCATCACGAGGAGGAAGATCATCAGTCATGGCATCCTCTTTCAGCGTTATCGATAATGGCATGATTGTAGATCATCTACCTGGTATTTCCCCCGTGACTTAAGAAAATCCGAACTTTTCATTTGTGATTTTCCGAATTTTCCACTTGAGAAAATCCGAATTTTTCATTTGTGATTTTCCGGACGAGGAGCTTGTCTAATAATACCGATAATAGACCGCGCAGCTGCCCTCGCTGCTCACCATGCAGGGGCCGACGGGGTTTTCCGGGGTGCACACCGTGCGGAAGAGCGGGCACTGGTTGGGGGCCATGATGCCGCGTAGCACGTCGCCGCAGCGGCAGCCGGCGTGCTCGCGCACCGGCTCCACATCGGGCTGGAAGCGCCGCATGGCATCGAACTCGGCGAACTCGTCGCGGATGCGGTAACCGCTGCCGGGAATCTCGCCCAAGCCGCGCCAGGTGGCCGCGCAGGTCTCGAACACCTCGTCGATGGCAGCGAGCGCCACCGGGTTGCCCTCGGGCATTACGCCGCGGGCATAGGCAATCTCGATGTCGGCGCGCCCCTCGTGCAGCTGGCGCATGATCATGGCGATGCCCTGGAGCACGTCCACTGGCTCGAACCCGGTGATGACGCCGGGAATGCCGTACTTCTCGGCCAGGAAGCGATAGGGTTCCGCACCGATGATGGTAGACACATGCCCCGGCAAAATGAGCGCGTCCAGCTTCAGAGAAGGATCGTTGATGATGACCTCCAGTGCGCCGGGCATGTTCTTGTGCGCCCCGTACACGGTGAAGTTCTTCAGACCCGCGGCCTTTGCGCGCTTGATGGCCATGGCCACGAGCGGGGTGGTGGTCTCGAAGCCCACGCCCACGAAGACGATCTGCTTGTCGGGGTTTTCCTGGGCCAGGCGCAGCGCGTCGAGCGGCGAGTAGACGATCTCCACGGCGCGGCCGGCCGCCTGCTCGGCCAGCAGGCTGGAAGAGGAGCCAGGCACGCGCGTCATGTCGCCGAAGGTGGCGATGGTCACCTCGGGCACGCGGGCAAGGGCAATCACCTTGTCGATGTCGTGATTGCTCGTCACGCACACGGGGCACCCCGGCCCCGAAGCCAGACGCACCCCTTCCGGCATGAGGCCGCGAATGCCGTTGCGGGCAATGGCCACCGTATGGGTGCCGCACACCTCCATCAGCGTCGCCGACTCCGGAGCCAACGCCTGAATGGACTCAATGAGCCCCCGCGCCAGGGCCGGATCCTTGAATGCCTTCAGCTCTTCTTGCATATGATCCATTCTTGCAACCACTCCTTCAGGGGTGTACAATGCGGACAAGCGGAAAGCCCGGTGCAGCGGGCACGACTGCTTCACATTACTCTACTTAATGTGATGAAGAGCCGTTCTTCCTATGCGAGGGACGGCTTTTTCATTGGCGGCTGCCCTTCCAAGTCGGCCAGTTCGGGGAACTGCTTGATAAGCTCGATGGTCTCCTGGGCGAACTGCTCGTCCACTACCTCGATGGCGAACCCAGCGTGCACGAGCACATAGTCGCCCACTTGGGCCTGCGGCGTGAGGTCCACGGAAATCTCGCGGGACACGCCCAGGATATCGACAGTGGCCAGATTGCCCTCTTCGAGCTTCGCCACCTTAGCGGGAATTGCCAAACACATAGGCTGCTCCACTTCTCTCTGTTTGATTACGCCATGCTATCACAGCTCCGCTTCCATGCTCCACGAGAAACGCGGCAGCGCCAATACGTGCACGACCAGCAAGGTCTGCGGTCGAGAGCAGGGGCTATTTACGAGGAATTACCGAAAAACATGGAACACCATAATTGGACAGCCGCCTTGCAACGCCCGCGTCATTCTCGAACACAGCAAGATGCTCTTTCCTACATTGGAGAACAGCACATATCCGATCTACATCTGCCGGAATATCTTGCTTCAAACTATAAAATCTCTGAGAGAATGCACCTTCTAAAGAGAAGGCCTTGAGCATCTCCTCGATTCTTGTCCTGGCCCCCGCTGTCCATAGTGCACTTTGCCGAGGACCGATTATCCTTAAAAGATTGAGCAGCATTTCGTTTTCTTGAATGCTTCGAATGTTGGCCGTGAAATAGTCCTGCTTCGTTTCAACTATTCTATCGAGGTCATATGCGCTCATTCGAGGGTAGCACCGCTTAACAACTGACCTCGTAAGCCTTCCAATGCAAGAGATTGCCTTATAACCAAACTTGCACAATGCGTAGTTGTAGCCCTCCCTATTCAGTTCATCGCTGAAAAACAAGCTGCCATCGATGTCAAACAGATAATGATGCACCAGACGCTCCAACAGCACGGTTAGAAATGGCTACGATGCAGATCGCGCCGATCTTGATCTTGGCAGCCACAATTGTCGATCCCGTTCTTCTGCTCAATACAGTTGAGTCTAGCATCAATGATCTTCGCCTTGGTTATGCTGATTTTTCCGCCCTCTCTCGCCGCCTCGACCACAAGCTCGACATCACCCCCTGCAATGACAAGAAGCTCGTATGCAAGCTGGAAGCCACAGCCAATGCTGTCGACAACAGCGTTTAGATCTTCAGGGCAGACCTTGCTGAACGCAACACTCCCCACTCCATCACCCCTATTCACGGCTGATCACAAGGCTAAATCGTCAGGAATAACTGCGGGACAGATGGCTCCATCTCCACTCGGTAAGTAACAATATCTCTAAGTACTCTCTCGCTGGCTGGAGCGACCCCCGATGCTATCAAATCCTTATTTAGACCAAATTGCGGATCCCCATTGTCGCTCTCTCCGTTAAAGAGAGCCGTCGTGCGCAGGCCCCATTCTTCTCCCTTTTTAAGGGCATGCCGAGACCCACTATCCCCTTCGCCCTCCCTGTAACTGGCCGCAAGAACAACTGCTTTCGAGAACATTGCCTGCAGTCGGTCGCGGTCAACAAACCTTTTTCTTGCTTCAAACTTATTGCGAGGTGGAAGAAAGTACTCCGTTACCAAAAGTCCTCCTTCCTCAACGATTCTATGCGCGAGAGCCCTGTTCTCCGCTGGATATATACTAGAGATAGGCGATGGCAGCACCGCAACAGTTCGGCCTCCGGCCTTTAGGCACACCTCGTGGGCTATAGTGTCGCAGCCCTTGGCGAGACCGCTCACGATGTTCATTTGATTCTCAACGAGAGCCTCTACTATTTTTTTCTCTCTTTGCCCGACCGCTTCGGCAGGATCCAGCAATCCAACAACTGCTACGTTTTCATTGATGCATCCAAGCAGGCTTATATCACCTTTATAGAATAGAAGGTAGGGCTTATCCGAGCCCTTCCTCACCTTTGCATTGATTGGAGGGAACTCAGGATCAAATGGAGAAATGATCCCATCGACGGAATCCCTTAAGGAGACCAACCCCTTTATAGAAACATCGTCAAGAACCAAGTCGCGCTCATCGTCGAAACACTCCCCGTCCAAGACATAGGCAACATCTCTCTTAAACGCATCGAAATCCACAACGTCAGTTGAGAGCCGTTCTTCGCATCGGACACGGAACTCCCGAAACGATTGCCCTCTCTTAAGCTCGAAGAAATCCGCGCAGGAGAGACCGGCGTGCCCGCTTACGATGTTTCGTTCTTTGCCAAACTCATCATTTTTCGAGCACAGGGAGCAGGCAAGAACAAAGAGTGTTTCTTCAGAATACTGCATCGTAATCCCTATCTTGCATAATCAGCACCTTGCCCCTATTAGTTCTCTGGCATAGTAGTCTTTCCGAGGGTGTAAAGAAGCACGCTTGAAGCTCCATTATCTAGCAGAAATTGCGCACAGTCTTCGTCAATACCCACATCTGCCGTATATATATCGTCAACGAGGATGATCGGCCTCCCCCTAACACTCTTTCGTATCTGGCACGTGTCCCTCGTGATTCCTGGATAGGGATCGGGGCCGTTGTTCTTACCGTCTGCAATTCTCCGCTTGTGGGTAGTCTTCGTCTCGGCTACACGCTGGATCCAGTCAACGGCATCTATAATCCACTTCTCACTGCCGCCCTTAACTACTAACCTACTTTTCTTGATAGCAAGCGACAATGCCACGCGGAACTGCAATTGCGATGCATGCCAACAACCATCTGGCTTCGATCTGGGCACCGCCATCACTACTGGCCGGTCTTTTTTAAATCGATCGTCCCGCTGAACCAGTTTATCCAAATCCGCAGAAACAATACTGGATATCTCATCACATACGCGACGCACCTGCTGTTCCGTTGACTCCAGAAATGAATTCTTAATTTCAAGAATCAGCTTACTCAATCGATCGCCCTTGCCATGCCGAACAGCATAGTAGGGACCATGAGAAAAGCACTCGATCGTGTTACGTAAAAACCTGTTTGCACCGATTTTGCAACAGAGCAGGCCCATATCCCATTCAAGGGGAGGCGGAAACTTTTCCCCACAGCCGCCCTGCCGCGGGAAGCAGTAGTAGCCGTCATCATACAGTGAACGCGCATAAGCCACCGCTCCACACTTCGGGCACCTCTGGTACATCCTTCTATCTCCCCATGATCCCTGAACATGCCAAACTCGCCCATGTTCTCGATTCAATAGCCATTTGTTTGATTATACACCAACAATTAGACGCACAGCTATCCTAGTCTTTATGCGGTGAGCCAACTTGCGAAAAATACTGCGCGGCATGCGCTTGGAAGGCGCATTAAGGATTTGCGTATTTCTCAGCGCTTGTCGATTAGACGACTCGGTCTTATGATTGGTGTCGATTATTCTTATTTGTGCAATATCGAAAACGGAAAGGCCAACGCCACTATCGACGTGATAGAAAAGATTGCCTTAGGCCTTAATGTCGAGATTCGAGATCTCTTTTCCAACTAATTGGGAATTGTTGTTTCCACTGGCAGGATCTTGGGCTCGTTTGCTTCGATGGTTTTGCGCACCTGCTCTATAAGCTGCTCCTCATTTGGCAGCCTCAAAGTATAGGTCGACGCGAAAATTGCGTTATTTAGCCCTCCGAGCGCATATTCAGCACGCACGTTATTCTTATCAGTGCACAAAATGATGCCGATGGGAGGGTTGTCGTACTCGTCATTAACTTCAGTTACATAATAATTCAAGTACTCATTGATCTGGCCAACCGCGCAAGCCATAAACTTAGTTGTCTTCAACTCTATGATCACATAAGCTCGGAGCGGCTTGCAATAGAAGACCATGTCAGCGTAATCTTTATCCGACCCTACGGGGATTCGCACATTGCTTCCCACGAACATAAAGCCGCGACCAAGCTCCAGCATAAATTTCTCAATCTGCGCAAGAAGAGCTTTCTGCAACTCCCCCTCGTAGGGCGCACTTACATCAGGGATATCAAGAAATTCCAACACAACAGGCGATTTCATTGCATCCACGGGACGTTGATACGCTATGCCCTCGCAGGCAAGCGCCTTTAT
This sequence comes from Adlercreutzia muris, assembly GCF_008831045.1. Classification (GTDB taxonomy): domain Bacteria; phylum Actinomycetota; class Coriobacteriia; order Coriobacteriales; family Eggerthellaceae; genus Adlercreutzia; species Adlercreutzia muris. The sequence goes on along the minus strand of NZ_WAJS01000001.1, from coordinate 71,024 downwards.
GCTTTCCGCATCCACGCTATCTTTTGCATTGATCACACGTTCGAACAGCATGCTGTCCATTTGGCGACGCAACTCGCGCACACTCCAGCCTGCATTGGCGGTTTCATGCTCATAAAAGCCCCGTTTTGCGTCATCATCGACATTGAGCAACTCGCAATAATGCGACCAGAACAATTTTCCAGACACTGTCTGGAAAATTTGATGCGTTAGATAGAACTGACGCATGTAATACAGATTCGTGCGAGAAAACCCGCGCCCCAACGTCACCGTAAGACGCTTCGCCAGCTTTACCAATGTACGATCTCCGTATTTTGCCCGATCGGAGCCATCCTGCTCGTATACGACAATCATCTTGCCGACAGTCCAGTAGGCAAGCAATTGCCCTTTGTTCGCAGCCTGCGCGGCGGAATCGCGAGTATGCACCACCGCATTTTCGACAGCACAGACCAGATCCTCAAACGAAGGGTGCGGCTTAGATCCAAACCTATCCCAGGCAGCTGAAGTTCCGATTCTTTCCGCGCTCCACATATCGTCTGGAATACCAATTGGATCCCCCAGCGAAACGCCGGCTTGGGGCTCCTCGTTCTCCGGCTTCATCACAGTTGTCATGCCTATTCCTCCGAACGGGCGGAGGCCACGGTGGCCTGGCCCAGACTGATGCAGCCGTCGTTGGGGGGCAGATCGCGGTTGATGGCAGCGGTGAAGCCCGCCTCGGCCAGAGCCGGTAACACGTGCTCCACGAGGTAGCGGTTCATGAACACGCCGCCCGACAGCACCACCGTCGAAATGCCGTACAGCGCCCGCACCAGCTCGGCAGCCATCACGATGGCGCTCACCATGGCGTCGTGGAAGCGGCGTGCGATCACCGACGCCGGCACGCCTGCCGCCACATCGTCCAGCAAGGCGCGGAAGGTGGGCTCGGCATCCAGCAGGAGCACCGAGGTATCCTCGGCGGTGCTCGTCTCAGTAGCAACGTTCTTCTGGGCCGTTACCGCATAACGCTCGCGAGCCGCCAGCTCGTTCTCGCCGGCCACACCGGCCGCTTCCTCAACTGCGGCAGCGCCGGGCGCATCGGCCCCGGCTGCCTCCATGGCCGCTTCCAGAAGAATGGCGCCCTCGCCCTCGTAACTCGGCTCGGCGCAGATGCCGAGAAGGGCGCTGGCCGCGTCGAACAGACGTCCCACCGAGGAGGTCATGGGCGTGTTCAGACCACGCTCGATCATACGGTCGCACACCTCGGCCTCCTCGCCGAGGGGTGCCAAGGCCTCAACGGCCGCCGGATGGTCCAGCAGATCGTAGGCCCACAGCACGCCGTAGGCCATGCGCAGCGGATGCTTGATGGCCGCTGCACCGCCGGGCATGGGCACATAGGCGAAATTGGCGAAGCGCTCGAAATCGGTGCGGTTCGCGAGCAGCACCTCACCGCCCCAAATGGCGCCATCCACGCCGTAGCCCGTGCCATCGAAGGCGATACCGCAGACCGCATCGGCCAAGCCATGCTCGGCCATGACTGACACGATATGGGCATGGTGGTGCTGCACCTCGGTCACGGGAAGATCCTGATGGTGCGCCCATTTGCTCGTCAGGTACTCAGGGTGCAGGTCGCAAGCCACGGCCGTGGGCTCCATTTCGAACAGACTCTCGAAGCGATCCTTCGTGGCTAGCCACGCAACGTAGGTGTCGGCGTTTTCCACATCGCCGATATGCTGGGACACGAAACCGTCAGTGCCGCGAAGCAACGTGAAGGTGTTCTTCTGCTCGGGGCCCGTCGCGAAAATGATGCCCGCACCAGGACGTTCGGCGCTGCCAGTCGCCGCCTCAGATGCGACGCCGCTTCCGGTTGCCGCCCCTCGAGCCTCCTCGTTCTCGGACGCCGCCGTCACCGTAACCGCCGTCGACAGCGGCACGGGGGCGAACCCCCGGGCACGGCGTAGAAACTGCACCGCGAGCTCCGGTGCTCCCTCGGAGGTTTCACCCACACGGATGAGTCGCACCACCGAGTCGTCGAAGCGCGTGAGGATGGGACGGTTGTTGCCCAAGAAGGCATCGGCGATGCCGGCCAGCTTCTCGCGAGCCTCCTCATCGGCGATGCAGATGGGCTCGTCATGCACGTTTCCCGAGGTCATCACCAGCAGCGGCACCGGCCGCCCAGGCACGTCGCCCGCTTCGGCAACCTCGGGATGCGCCGCGTACCAAGCCGCCGCGAAGTCGTGCATGAGCAGGTGCTGCACCGGCGTGTAGGGCAGCATCACGCCCAACTCCGATAGCCCGTCGGCCACGCCTTCGCCGATGGCCCCGTCGGGCCGCTTGCGCAGCAGCACGATGGGCCGGGCAGAACCTGTGAGCACCGCCTCCTCTTCCTCGACCGCCTGGCAGAGCGCCCGCACATCGCCCATACCTTGGGCCATCACCGCCAGGGCCTTCCCGTCGCGGCGCTTGCGGCGGCGCAGCTCAGCCACCGCCTCGATATTGTTCGCGTCGCACACCAGATGGAAGCCCCCCAGCCCCTTCACCGCCAGGATCTTCCCCGCCAGCAGCATCTCCACCGCTGCCGTGAAAATAGCATCGGATTCCTCGCGGGTCTTGCCCCATACGACACTGAATCCGCCGTGAACTTCAATATTATCCTCGCTGAATACCGGTTCGCCCAAGGAAGCCAACGAGGTTTCGTCCGTTTGCCGCCAGGCGAACGAGACATGAGGCCCGCACTCGGAGCAGGCATCGGGCTGGGCGTGGAAGCGCCGGTCGAGCGGGTCGGCGTACTCGGCAGCGCAGCGCTCGCACATGGGGAAGGCCGCCATGGAGGTGGCGGCGCGGTCGTAGGGCAAGTGGTCGATGATGGTGAAGCGCGGCCCGCAGTTCGTGCAGTTGATGAAGGGATAGCGGTAGCGGCGGTCGTTGGGGTTGAAGAGCTCGTTCACGCAGTCGGCGCAGGTGGCCAGCTCGGGCGACACCAGAGTCGTCTCGGCCACGGCCTCGTCGTCGGAGAAGCGAATCTCAAAACTGTCGAAGTCCTCCAGGGGCACTTCCTTGATGTCGATCTCCTCCACCTTCGAAGCCGCCGGCGGGTTGTCGGACAACTCCATGATGAACTCGTCTACCAGCTTGCTCTCACCCTCGGCGTGGATGTACACCCCATCGGCCGCGTTCAGCACCCAGCCGTTGATGAGGTACTTCTTCGCCGTCCGATAGACAAAGGGACGGAAGCCCACCCCTTGCACAATGCCCTTCACATGAATGTCAACCGCGTCGATCATGAGCTGCTCCTAACGAAAATCAGGTTCCTCCCTAGTTTACCCAACCTCGAGCACCGAGCGCCCCTTGGTCGATGCTTTGTAGGGAAAAGCGCCGCCATGATGCAGAAATGTGCGGTTTCGCGAGTTTCCAGCGCGCAAGAACTCGCGAAATCGCAAGAAACTGCACTTCCTTGTATCTGAAGCTTTCCGAGAACTCGCGAAATCGCATATTTCTGCATCGCGAGCAACCCGAGCGGCCCCTCACGAGGATTTCATTCTTGTTCTGAGAAGGACGCGGGCCGCGCGCCATCCGCAAACTGATGTCGCGCTACGCCGCGCCGCCTCGCCTAGTCGATAGCCGGCTCGCCTGGGGCTTCCTCGCCCGTCGCCACGGCATCGGCCGCATCGGCGCCCTCAACATCGGCTACTGCAGCGGCTGCAGTAGCTGCAGTAGCCGCAGCAGCTCCGTCGGCTCCAAAGCCGGCATCCCCATCGGCACTCCCGGCCGCCTCCACCACCACCGTGGCCTCGGCCAGCTCTTCGTCCTCAGCTGCTGCGGCAGCCTCGGCCAAGGCCCGATCAGTCAGGATGTCGGCGATCACGTCTTCCACCACCTGGGCCAGAAGGCGCAGGGTCACGCCCGAGTTGTCGGGCAGGTGCAGATGCACGCACCGGCGGCCGCGCTTCGCCAGGGTCACCAAATCGCCAGCGGCCTGGGCCTTCGCCAGCGCCCCCAGGCTCGAAGCCGGGCAGCCCTCGGGCAGCGGGATGTCCTTCAGCTCGTCGGCCGACAGGATGAGGAACACGCCCATGTTCGGGCCGCCCTTCTGCAGCTGGCCGGTGGAGTGCAGGTAGCGCGGGCCCACCTCCAGGCACGACACCACGCCGAAGGCCTCGGCCACGCCGTGGCGGATGGTCTCGATAGCCTCGCGACGGCCCTCTCCCGTGAAGGGCAGAAACGCGTTCAGCGCGAAGAAGTCGCCGGGCTGGATGGAGGATAGCAGCGCATAGAGCGTCTCGTGCAGGTCCTCGCAGCCCTCGAACACGTCCCCGTAGGTCACTTCCACCCGGCCCATGTCCACGGCCTCGGTGAACACCTCGGTGAAGCGGGGCTCAGGCTGGCCGTTCTCCAGGATCTCCAGCACCTCGGCCTTGGCGGAGGCCACGTCGGGCTGGTCGAAGGGGCACACGCCCATGAGATAGCCGCACATGGCGATGGCGTACTCCCACATGACGAAGTGCTCGGCCAGCTCGTAGACCGACTCGATGCGGTAGTTCAGGCGCGGGATGGCGTTGTCGATGTAGGCGAGGCTCATATCGAAGTTGCGGCTCTCGTCCCACAGGTCGGTCTTGGTCTGGTACATGATGACCGAGCGGTCGCCGGGGTCCTCGGTCAGCAGCAGCGAGTCGATCTCGATGCTCGGCAGGATGCCCTGGCCCTCTTTGCCGAGAGACTCGGCCACCAGCTGCTCGATCCACAGGCCCAGCACGCGTCCGCGGCGGGGGGTGAGGAACGAGAACTTGTTGCGGCCCTTCAGGTAGTTGTCGTAGAGGAATGCGGCTAGGCCGATGGCCGGGTTGTCGATGGCGTCCTCGGAGCAGGCCTCCTCGGCAGCGCGAGCGTGAGCCATGAACTCGTCCAGGTCGATGCCGGCCAGGGCCGCAGGCACCAGCCCGAACACCGACAGGGCCGAGAAGCGGCCGCCCACGGTGGGCTCACCGGGAAATACGGCGCGCCAGCCCTCCTCACGGGCCACCCGGTCCAGCTCGCTGCCGGGATCGGTGATGGCCACAAGATGCCGGACGGCCTCCTTCTCGCCCAGGGCCTTTGCGAACTCGGCGCGCACGGCCTCGAACAGCATGCGCGGCTCGATGGTGCCGCCGCTTTTGGACGAGATGATGACCAGCGTGCGATCGGGGCGACACATGGTGAGCATCTCGCGCACGCGCACCGGCGAATCGGAGTCCAGCGTCTTGAAGGACACACGGTTGGAGTCCGGCTTGTTGTACTTGGTGATGGTCATAGGGGCCTGGGTGGAGCCGCCCTGGCCGATGAGCATGACGGTGTCGATGCCCTCGGCCACGGCCTCGTCAGCGAAGGCCTGCACGGCGGCCAGGTCACACAGGGGGTTCGTGGCCAGGTCGGTCCAGCCCATGTACTCGGCGGCGCACTGCTGCGCGACCTCGGAGAACTCGTAGAGCGTGGCATCCTTGGCGTGGATGCGGCTCGCGGCCCGGGCCTTCACTAGGCTCTTTGCAGCGGGATACAGCTTCTCGATGTCAACGGAGAGCATGGTGCTCCTCTTCTCTCTGGGCAACCTCTGCCAGCCAGCAGCATTGCAAACGAGCCCCGCACGGGGGACCCTCCTCGTTAATCTGTTCGCAACATTCTATCAAAGGCCCCGCTACCACGCCCGTTTCCCCGCAACCCTATGGCGGTTCTGTGAACGGAAGGACAAAGCAGACCCTCGTCATGAGAGGGCCCGTCAGACACTTGGCAGGGGCGCTTCGCCACCCCTCGCCGCTCAAGCAGAAGGGCCCTGCCGTAGCAGAGCCCTCCTCGCAGTTCTCTTGCTGACCTTCGCTACAGGTTCAGCGCCTTCTTCAGCGAGCTCACGCGGCGGCGGGACACGGGGATCTTCTCCTCCACGCCATTCAGGGTCAGCAGCAGCGTGCCGCCGGAAACCGATTCAATCTCCTCCACCATGGACAGATTCACCAGGTAGCCGCGGTGCACGCGGAAGAAGCCATGGCCGTCGAGGCGCTTCTCAAGCTGAGCGAGGCTCACCGTAGAGAAGTAGCGGTCGGCGTCGGTCTGCAGGTAGGCGTAATCGTCGCGGGCCATGACGAAGCGGATCTTGTCGATGCCGATGAGAATCTTCTTGCCGCCCTTTTCCACAGGAATGCGCTCGGACTTATGCGCCTGCATATGCAGGGCCACGTGCTCGCGCACCCGGGCGATGGCCTGGGCCAGGCGCTCGGTCTCCACGGGCTTCACCAGGTAGTCGATGGCGCTGACCTTGAAGGCGTCCAGCGCATGCTCGGAATAAGCGGTCACGAACACCACCGCCGGCGGAAACTTCAGGTGCTGCAGGGCCTCGGCCAGCTGCAGGCCGGTGGCCTCGGGCATGTTCACATCCATGAACATGACGTCGCAGGGGTACTCTTTCAGCTTCTCAATAGCCTCGCGCACGTTGGCGGCTTCAGCCGTCACCTCAACCCCGCCAACCTCATCGAGGAGGAAGCGCAGTTCAGAACGGGCAGGCGCCTCGTCGTCAACGATAATCGCGTTAAGCACAGTGTCCTCCAATATGAACCCTCGGTTAAATTCCAGCCCATTCTATAGCACAGCTGACGGCCCGTCATCCCCGACCAAGAATAAACCACGGCTTTATCCCTCGTCGAGGCATTGAAATTACCGATGGCCCCCGAACCGCGAGTCCGGCGATGGCATCCGACCGTAAAAGGGCGGCTTCCGCCCTCGCGGGGGCCGCCCCATCCATCGCCCCTTGGCGGGACGTCTTGCAAAAACGCGCCGGTTACTGAATTTCCAGCCCCTGCAACTCGGCCAAAGCCAACACGTAGATCTCGAAGGAGGCCTTCAGCAGCTCCTCTGACACGCCCTCGTCGGGGCCGTGCTCGCCGCCGACCCAGGCCGGGTTCTCCACCCAGGGCATGTTCACGCCGAAGGATGCGCCCTTCTTAAACTCGCGGGCATAGGTGCCGCCGCCGATGGTGAAGGGCTCATGTTCGGTGTCGCCGGTCACGAACTGGAAGGCATCCTGGAGCACCTGGATCTCGGGATCCTCCGGCTTCACGAGGAAGGGCACCATGAGCAGGGTGTTCTCGAAGGTAGCGCCGATGTCGTCGGTCAGCTTCGTGAGCGCCGCCGTGATCTCCTCGGCGGTGATGGACGTGGGCCAGCGGCTGTCCATGGTCTGCACCAGGCGATCGCCCTCCTTGCGGATGGTGCCGCCCACCACCGTGAGGGGGCCGAAGTACTCGTCGGCCGTGGCGATACCCACGCCGGCACCGGTGGTATCGCTCGTCAGGCTGCGCACCAGCTCCAAAAACTCGCGCTCCTGCTGGTTGCACAGGTCGTTCTCCAGCAGGTAATTCACCAGCAGCAGAATGGCGGAAATGCCGCGCTCGGGCCACGCCGCATGGGCGTTCTGCCCCTTGGCGTCGATGCGCACGGTGCCATCGCCGGCATCGGCCACGGCAATGCGCTCGGCCGCGGGCAACACGTCCGCATTGCCGCGCACGACGGCCCAAGCCTCGCCGGGCACCGCGTTGGAGACCACGCCGCCGGAGATGTCCAGAATCACCGGATCGGCAATGGGCGCGCTCGTAATGAGGCCGTCATAGCCGCCCTTCTCGCCATAGCACACGGGGAAGTCGGCGTCGGGAGTGAACAGGAAGGCCGGGCTGTCGTAGTTCTCGAGGTACCAGGCCACGTCGCGCATGCCCGTTTCCTCATTGGCACCGAAGATGAAGCGCATGGTGTAAGGACGCGGCACGTCCAGGCCGGCCAGGCACTTCACCGCATGGAGGGCCACTACCGAGGGGCCCTTGTCGTCCAGGCAACCGCGGCCCATGAGATAGCCGTCCTTTTCTGTCACCTTAAAGGGCTCGAAGCTCCAACCGGGGCCGGCCGGCACCACATCCACGTGCCCGATGATCCCCAGCTGCGCATCGGTCTCGCCCGGCAGGTCGGCAAATCCGATATGACCCTCGCAGTTGGTGGCGGCCATGCCCATGCCCTCGGCGATTTCCAGCGCCGCAGCCAAAGCGGCGGCGGGGCCGGGACCATAGGGCGCCCCGGGAGCGGCCGCAGCCAGATCCTCTACCGAGGGAATCTCCACGAGCTTGGCGATGTCGGCCACGATGGCGTCGCGGTTCGCATCCCAATAGGCGCCGGCGGCGGCCACAATTTCCTTGCGATCCATAGGTCGCTCCTTTCATATCTGCGTTTCCCCTGGAAACGCGGGACACCATAGCACGATGGAGGCCCGCGCGGAGCCGCAATTGCAGTTCCACACAGCTTCGGGGCAAACGTCCCCAAGATAGCATCGTTGCCATTATGGCCCTTCCCCGACACCAACGCGTCACGTTCCCCGTTTTGTTGCGGGGCCGTTAGATCGCTGCGGCTGCCACCTGGTTTTCCTCGGCAATTTGCTTATAATGAGGGCACTCGTGCATTCATAGGGGAAAGGACTCACCGTTATGGCCGACGATGCCACCGTGCAGCCCGCCGTCGATCCCGCCCTCGGAGACGGCGCGCCTCGCGACAAGAAGGACAAGCCCTGGTTCAAGCGCCTGTCGCTGACTACCTGGATCTTCATCGCGCTCATCCTGGGCGTGTTCGCCGGCGTCGCCCTCCAGGGTGCGCCGGATATCGCCGACACCTACATCAAGCCCTTCGGCACCATCTTTTTGAACCTCATCAAGATGATCGTCGTGCCTTTGGTGTTGTTCTCCATCATCGCCGGCGTCGTATCGCTCGACGACGTGAAGAAGGTGGGGGCCATCGGCGGTAAGACCATCCTGTTCTACCTGGTTACCACTGCTTTCGCCGTCACCCTTGGCCTCATCTTCGCCAACGTGATGAACGTAGGCGCAGGCTATGTGATGGACACCGGCGATTTGTCCTACGAGGCCACTGACCCGCCGTCGTTCATCGACACCATCGTGAACATCTTCCCGAGCAACTTCTTCCAGCCCATGGCTGATGCCACCATGCTGCAGGTGATCGTCATCGCCGTGGTATTCGGCTTCGGCATGATCGCCGCGGGGAAGAAGGCCAAGCCGGTCATCGACATCTGCAACGCCCTGTCGGACGTGTGCATCGCCATCATGCGCGGCATCATCCTGGTGGCCCCCTTCGGCGTGTTCGGGCTCATCTGCCCGGTCATCGCCAACAACGGCATCGACGTGCTGCGGCCCCTGCTGTGGCTCATTGTGGTGGCCTACGTGGCCATGATCTGCCAGATCGCGCTCGTGTACTCGGGCATCATCAAGGTGTTTGCCCGCATGAGCCCGCTCAAGTTCCTGAAGGGTGAGATGCCCGTGATGGGCTTCGCCTTCGCCTCGGCCTCGTCGGTGGGCACGCTGCCCATCAACATGGAATGCACCGAGAAGATGGGCGTGTCGAAGGAGGTCACCTCGTTCGTGCTGCCGCTCGGCGCCACTATCAACATGGATGGCACCGCTATCTACCAGGGTGTGTGCGCTATCTTCATCGCCCAGGTGTTCGGCATCGATCTTACCGTGGGCCAGCAGCTGACCATCGTGATGACCGCCGTGCTGGCCTCCATTGGCACCGCCGGCGTACCTGGCAGCGGCATGATCATGCTGGCCATGGTGCTGCAATCGGTGGGCCTGCCCGTGGAGGGCGTGGCGCTCGTGGCCGGCGTGGACCGCATCCTCGACATGATGCGCACCACTGTGAACGTCACCGGCGATGCCGCCGTGGCCACCTGCGTGGACGCCATGGAGAAGCGCGCTGCTGCCCGCAAGGCTCGCAAAGCCGAGAAGGCCGCGGCATAGCCGGCACAGCTCCAAAGTCGTTTCGGCGGACTGGATCAAGGTCGCAACGCCGAGAAGGTGGCTGCGTAACCGGCATAGGGCCACCAAGCACAAACGAGGCCCCCGACCGTTCGGCAAGGGCCTCGTCCATGGGGAGGGGCTGATTAGGCGAGCATCTGGTTGACGCAGGAAAGGCCTGTGCTCATGCTGGAGACACCGCTGTTGCCGTCGGAGCATTCGCCCACGACATAGAGGCCCTCAATACCCGCACCGTCGGCCGTGAGGGCCTGGTAATCGGGACCGATGGCAACGCCGCCGATGGTCACATGGGCGGCCCAGGTACGCGGGGAGGCGTAGAAGGGAGCCTCGACGATAGCGTCTTTCTCGCTCATGTTCTCGCGGCCGAACACCGTGTCCGCCACGTCTCCACGCGCAATGGCGTTGTAATCGTCAACTGCCTTCGCAAACACCGAGGGGTCGGCGCCGATCATCTGGGCCAGCTCCTCAAGGCTGTCCGCCCGGAAGAGCTTGCTCTCCTCGATGAGCTTGTCCTCGCTGTAGCCCTGCTCGTTGTAGCCGTTCACAAGACCGGAGGTGAGCGCGTCGCTGATGATGAACAGCTTCTCCTCGGGCTGCTTCATCACAGCGGCGGACAGGGCGAAGCGATCGAGCGACTCGTTGATGAAGCGCTCGCCGTTCACGTTGACGAAGAGCCCCAGGCCGTTACCGCCGACGATGGTCTCCGTCGAGTAATCGATGGAGTCGGCAATGGGGAACACCATCTGGCGCCCCATGTTCTTCAGCTCGGCTCCCAGGCCCTCGGCAAGCACGTGACCATCGCCCGTGTGGCCGTAGCTGTTGGTCGTCGGGATAACCGTGGACTCATCCCAGGGCCACATCTCGTTGTACTTCTTCAGCAGATCGGGATTGCCGGAATAACCGCCAGTAGCCAGAATGACGCCACGGTCCGCCATGACACGGTAGGTGGTGCCGTCGGCGCACTGGCCAGAGGCCCCCACCACGGCCTTGCCATCCACGATCAGCTCGGAAACGGGCGTCTCGAAGAGGAAGGTGATCGGGAGACTCTGGGTCTCCACCGTGTTGTCGAACACGCTGAAGAAGCCCTCGCCGTTCTCCTTGTCCACCGCATGGGCCTTGCGCGGCCACGGGAACCCGACGATGCCGACCAGCGTGCCACTCACGGTGTAGCCCTGATCGAAGAGCCAGTTGTTCAGATCGTTCACCTTGTGGGCATAGGGGAGCCAGTACTCCTTCGCCGGACCGCCATTGCGCGAGGCGTAGTCCAGGGCGTAGTACTCCATGGAGTCGTACACCTTCGTGTTGCCCGCGGCGAAATACGCATCGAAGTCGGCCTGCACGGCATCGACGAAGTCCTTGGGAACGCCATTGTCCAGGCTCTTCTGGAGCGTCGCGTGGAACATGTCGCGGTTGCCGTCCGTCATATCGGGCTTCATGTCGTCGACGCCTTCGAACACCTCGAGCCAGCCACCGCTGACCAGCGCGTTGCCGCCAGCATAGGCGGTTTTCTCGAACACCACCACATCCAAGCCCTGCTGGGCCGCGGCGACGGCGGCGGCCATGCCGGCACCACCGGCGCCGCACACCACGAGATCTGCCTGGATCTCCTTGGTCTCATCCGACTTCTCCGGCGATGCGGCCTTCTTCAGCGCCGAAGCGTCTCCATTCGCCTGGTTGACGCAATCAGCCACGCTCTCGATGATGGCCATACTCGTCAGCGTGGCGCCCGTCACGGTGTCTACGTTCAGGCTCTGCAGCTCCACGATCTGCTGCGGCACCCGCTCGCGAGCCGGGGCGCTGATGCGCTCGGTGTCTTCGAACTCCACGATCTCGACGCTCTCGATGGCGCTTTCGGACATGCGCACCTCGACAGTCACCGGGCCCTTCTTGCCGGGCGCGGACGCCGTATACGTCCCCGGGGCAAACGCCGCGGTCGAGGCAAGTCCATCTCCCGACGATTGCACCTCGGGAGCGCACCCCGCAGACACGAGAGCAGCCTGGGCGGCGGCAATGGCCGCGCAGGCGACAAACGTCCTACGCGAAAGTGAGATGTTGCGCAGCGTGGGGAAAACCTCAGCAGTGTTAATTTCCTTCATTCTTGCCCTCCTCGATCCATACTTCCTTTTCCTTTACGCAGCGGTATAATTCCGCCGCGAAGAGAATCGGGGAAAAGGGGTGGCAGTTCATCGCCCCCGATGAGCTAAATGCCCGCGATTCACTCGTTCATTTTGTGTTAAATGGCAGGTGGGGACAGGTTATTTGATGACGCGACGCGAAAAAGGCTACTTGCGCGAACAGGATTCTCCGAAGGAGTCGATCTTGCCCGCTACGGTTCGGCTCGCCTTGCTGCCCGGCCTCATTTGGGGCTGGCTGCTCATATCCATGGGGCAGACGGCGATCGCGGGGGCCGGCTCGGACGCTTCGCCGGCAATGCTTTCCTTCTCGTGGCAGATAGCTTTTATCGCCCTGCTCGCCATCTCTCTCCCTCTCGCCAAAAAAGGCCGACCCGCGCCCTCGCTGTTCGCGTCCCTCGCGTTCGGCCTTGCAACTGCGACGCTCTTGGTTGCCCAGCCTCTCGTTCCTTCCGGCGAGCTCCTCCAATACCTCGTTCTTCGCCAGGTGCTCATGGGCGCGGCCTGCGCCTCGCTCCTCTGCCTCTGGTCGCGCATGGCCCGACCCCTTTCGGCTCGGCGAGGATCCCTCCAAATGCTTTGCGCGGGGATAGTGGCCGTGCTTGCGCTCACCGTCTACATGGCGCTGGCCGTCCCCGCACGCTTCGGGCTTCTCGTGCTGATGCTCGTCGCCGTCGCCCTTGACGTTCTCCTTGCCCCGCTGCCCCCGGAAGAGGAGCCTCCGGCGGCGCCGGAAGATCGACCCGAGTTCTCGGCGCTCGTGCCCCTGGCTATCTGCGCCTACAGTTTGCTCAGCTTTGCCTTTCGCACCGTGTTCACGCCCTCGGCAGGTATTTCGATTGCCACTACATCGTTTGCGGGCGTCGTGGTCACGGGGGCTTTCGTGCTCTACTTCCAGAGAAGGCCCTTTGCGCTGCGCACGGGCCTCTGGCTTGCCTCGGGCTTCGTGCTGCTTATCTGCCTGAGCGCTCTGCTTGTCATCCTGTTTCCCGAAAGCGGCTTATACCTCATCGCCTTTCTCCTCAACACGGCGGCGTTCCTCCTGGGAGGACTCATGTTCTTTTTGCCGGGCATGTTGGCGAGGACCGTCGGAAAACCCGCCTGCCTCGGCTTTCGCCTGGCCGCGTTTCTGTTCTTCGCATCGCGCCTCGCAAGCGAGATTCTGGTTACGGTCTTTGCCCTCGATCCTCCCTCGTCTTTGGTGCTCGCCCTGATCTTTCTTGTGATCTCCCTGCTCGTGCTGATATTCGGGTTCTTCTACACTGGCCTTCCCCATCGATCGCCGGCCGCCAGCGCCTCGCCGCTCGAGGACAAATGCGCTCGCCTCGCAAAGGAGCACGACCTCACCGAGCGGGAAGCGGCCGTTCTCGTTCCCCTGGCCAAGGGGCACACGGTAAAGTCCATCGCCGAGCAATTCACCGTCTCCTTCCACACCGTGCGCTCCCAGGTGCGCAGTATCTACCTGAAGCTGGGCGTCCATTCACGCGAGGAGCTCCTGGATATGCTCGAATCGCTGTCGTAAGCGCCAACCCCCCAGCTTCGCAGCACGGAGGCTTTCATCGTCACCGCGGTCACGATGTCGCTATCCACACGGACGGAAGGACCTTCGTGACCAAAAGCGCCCCGGGTCTTGGCTGCCCGGGGCGCTTGCTGTGAAAGGGGTATGCGGTTGAGTAGCGCGCCGGCTTCCGGTGTCGCTGACCGAGACCTCTGAACGCTGTCCGTCCGCGACCCCAAGTCGCTCCATGAAAGCATGAAGGAGCGAAGCGCCTGAGCCGAAGGAGAACAGCGGAGCGGGGGTTCGGGCGATAATGCCGGAAACCGGTGCGCGGAGGGGCGAGGTCGCCCCTCCTTTTACTAGGCGATGGGATCCTCGCCGAGGTCGCCGCCCGACAGGGTGTCCAGATCCTGCAGGGCCTCCTTCGGGTCGGCCCCGGCGGTGAGGAAGCTGGGATCGTCCAGGTTCAGGCCGTCCAGGTCCATGGGGCCCTCAATGCGGCAGGCGTAGTTGCCCTCGGCATCCAGATCGATGAGCACGTGGCTGCGGTCGCGCAGCTCGCCGGAAATGACCTTCTCGGCGATGCGGTCCACCACCTCGCGCTGGATGAGGCGCTTGAGCGGGCGGGCGCCGTACACCGGGTCGTAGCCGTCGATGGCCAAGTGCTCCATGGCCGCCGGCGTGACGTCCAGGGTGATGTGGCGCGCCTGCAAGCGGTCGCGCACCTCCTCCAACTGCAAATCCACGATAGGCTCGATGGCCGAGATGGACAGCTCGTTGAAGGTGATGACGTCGTCGATGCGGTTCAAAAACTCGGGGCGGAACGTGGAGGACAGGGCGTCCTGGATCTTGTTCGCGAACTCCTGCATACGCTTGGCGGCCTGCTCGGGCGTCATGGACATCATCTTCTCGGCCATCTCGCCCATGGTCTCGCCGCCCGTGGCCTGGGCCTCGTCGAAGGCACGGCCCTCGGCGGCGTGCTCGCGGATGATCTGCGAACCCACGTTGGAGGTCATGATGATGATGCAGTTCTTGAAGTTCACCACGCGGCCCTGGCCGTCGGTCAGGCGGCCGTCATCGAGCACCTGTAAGAGGATGTTGAACACATCGGGATGCGCCTTCTCCATCTCGTCCAGCAGCACCACGCAGTAGGGGTTGCGGCGCACGGCCTCGGTCAGCTGGCCGCCCTCGTCGTAGCCCACGTATCCCGGAGGCGCCCCGATGAGCCGCTGCACGGAGAACTTCTCCATGTACTCGGACATGTCGATGCGCACCATGGCCTTCTCGGAATCGAACAGGTACTCGGCGAGCGTCTTGGCCAGCTCGGTCTTGCCCACGCCGGTGGGGCCGAGGAACAAAAAGCTGCCGATGGGACGGTTCGGGTCGGACAGGCCCGCGCGGTTGCGGCGGATGGCGCCGGCCACCACGCCCACGGCCTCGTCTTGGCCGATAACGCGGCCCTTCAGCACTTCCTCCAGGTCAACGAGCTTCTCCATCTCGCCCTGCATCATCTTGGCCACGGGAATGCCCGTCCAAGCGGCCACCACCGAGGCGATCTCCTCCTCGGAGACCTCTTCCTTCAGGATGGCGCCGTCCTGCTGCTTCGTCTTCACGGCTTCCTCGGCCACGTGCAATTGTTGCTGCAGCTGGGGAATGCGCGAGTAGCGAATCTCGGAGGCCAGCTGCAGGTTGCCCTCGCGGGTGGCGCGCTCCTCATCAAGCTGGGCGCTTTCCAACTCGGCCTTCAGGTTCTGCACGCCCACGATGGCGTCCTTCTCGTTCTGCCACTCGGCCTTTTGGGCATCCAGCGCCTCGCGGGCGGCGGCGATATCGTGGCGCAGCTTCTCCAGGCGCTCCTGGGAGGCCATGTCGGACTCCTTCATGAGGGCCTGTTCCTCGATCTGCATCTGGATGAGCTTGCGCTCGGCGGCGTCCACCTCCTCGGGCATGGAGTCGATCTCGATGCGCAGGCGGCTGGCCGCCTCGTCCATGAGGTCGATAGCCTTATCGGGCAGGAAGCGGTCGGTGATGTAGCGGTCGGACAGCTCCGCCGCGCTCACGATGGCGCCGTCGGTGATGCGCACGCCGTGATGGATCTCGTACTTCTCCTTCAGACCGCGCAGGATGGCGATGGTATCCTCCACCGTGGGCTCGCTTACGAGCACCGTTTGGAAACGACGCTCCAGGGCGGCGTCCTTCTCGATGTACTTGCGGTACTCGTCCAGCGTGGTGGCGCCGATGGCGCGCAGCTCGCCGCGGGCGAGCGCCGGCTTCAGCATGTTGCCCGCATCCAGGGAGGAATCGCCGCCGGCACCGGCTCCGACGATGGTGTGCAGCTCATCGATGAACAGGATGATGTTGCCGTCGGCTTCCTTCACCTCGCGCAGCACATTCTTCAAGCGGTCCTCGAACTCGCCGCGGTACTTCGCACCGGCCATCATGGCACCCAGGTCGAGCGACACGATCTCGCGGTCCTTCAGGGAAGAGGGCACATCGCCGGCCACGATGCGCTGGGCCAGACCCTCCACGATGGCGGTCTTGCCGGTGCCCGGCTCGCCGATAAGCACCGGGTTGTTCTTCGTGCGGCGCGAGAGCACCTGAATGGTGCGGCGAATCTCCTCGTTGCGGCCGATGACCGGGTCCAGCTTGCCCTCGCGAGCCTGTTGGGTGAGGTTCTGGCCGAACTGCTCCAAGGCCTCGAACTGGGTCTTGTCGGTCTGAGAAGTCACGCGGGTGTCGCCGCGCAGGCTCTCGTAGGCCGCCTCGATGTTCTTGCGGGTGATGCCCGCCGTGGTGAGGATACGGCCGGCCGCGCCCTTGTCCTCGGACAGGGCGATGAGCAAGTGCTCGCTCGTGGCGTAGCTGTCGCCCAACTTCTCGGCGATCTTCACCGAGTTGTCGATGACCTTGATGAGGTCCTGGCCGGGAATGGCCATGGGGGCGGCGCCGGTCTGCTTGGGCATCTTGGCGATCTCGTCGGCCACGTTCTGGGACAGCCAGACCGGGTCGGCGCCGATGCGCTTCACGATGGCGGCGAGGTTGTTCTCGTCGGAATCGAGCAGCGCCTTCAGCAAGTGAATGGGCTCGATGACAGCGGCATCGGCCTCGCCGGCCACGCCCATGGCGCTCTGGAAGGCCTCCTGCGCCGTCACCGCCAGTTTATCTAGTCTCATGGAAATCTCCTTGTTTGTATCTCTCTGTCGGTCGGAACCGCCGGGTATTCCAATTCGCTCAAACAGTCCTCGCTTTGTGAAACAGGACGTTAAGTCCTGTTTCAGTCGCTGCGGAACTCGCTCGGTTGGAACACCCGCCGTTTCCTCTACGCCCAATCTTGGTTGAGCAGGCGGGGAGCAGGGGGTGTGCCTCCACGCGCAGTTCCGCAGCGAACGGAAATGTCCACTGGACATTTCCGCCGAGCGAGGACTGTCTGAGCATGGAGGTATACCCCCTGCTCCCGCCGAGCAGCTACGGAAGTCGTCGGGGCGTCACGCGGACGATGGCGCCGACGGTTGCGCGGTTCTCCAGTTCTCGCACGCGATCAGCGAGGCGTCGCACGCGGCCGTGCAAGTCCTCCACTTCGCCTTCGCGCTCGTCGAGCCGGCTCTGCAGATCAAGGATGCGCGTGACACCGGCGAGGTTGATGCCCTCGCTCGTCAGCTCGTTGATGAGGTTGAGCCGGTCGATGTCGGCCTGGGAGTACATGCGCGTATTGCCGCTCGTGCGACAGGGCGTCACCAGGCCCTTTTGCTCGTAGGAGCGCAGGGTCTGGGGGTGCACCCCCGCTAGCTCGGCGGCAATGCTGATCATGTACAGCGGCCGGTTCCTATCGTCTAATCCCATGGTCTGATCTCCTTATCCGTTGCCGCTTGGAAATCTTCCATGGCCTTGGTTTGGGCCTCGTTCATCTCGGTGGGCACTTCCACCGCCACGCGAATCTTCAAGTTGCCGAACTGGCCCTTGTTCTTCACGTCGGGCGCGCCCTTGCCCTTGATGGTGAGCACCTTGCCGTCTTGGGTGCCGGCGGGCACCTTCACCTTGATCTTCTTGCCGTCGGGCGTGGGCACCACGATGGAGGCGCCCAGGGCCGCCTCGGCCACCGTGACCGGCAGCGTCACCGTCACGTCGGCCTTGTCGCGGCCGAAGTAGGGATGCTCGTCGATCTTCGTGGTGATGAGCAAGTCGCCGGCCGAGCCGCCGTTCTCGCCGAGGGCACCCTGGCCGCGCAATCGCACGCGACCGCCGTCTACGGCGCCGGCGGGCACCTTCACCGTGTGGGTGTCGGATTCGCTCTTGCCGGGAATGCGCACGGTGATGCGCTTCTCGGTGCCCTGCATGGCCTCGTCGAAAGTCACATTCAACGTGACGTTCATATCCTGGCCGCGGCGGGGCTGGGGCTGCCCACCGAAGCCGCCACCGAAGTCCCAGTTGCTTCCAAACGCACCTTCACCGCTGCGAATGCTCTCCAGAATGTCGGCCCAGCTGCCGCCGAAGCCGCCGCCGGACGAGTAGGAGCCGCCCCCGCCGCCGAAGATGTCCTCGACGTTGAATCCCTGACCGCCGCCCCATCCGTGGGGAATCTGGTTCTCGTTCGCGGTTCCGTACTGGTCGTAGAGATTGCGCTTCTTCTCGTCGCTCAGCACCTCGTAGGCCTCGTTCAACTCCTTGAACTTGGCCTCGTCGCCGCCGGCATCGGGATGATGCTTGCGGGCGAGCTTGCGGAACGCCTTCTTGATCTCGTCGGCCGTGGCAGTGCGCGGAACGCCTAGCGTTTGGTAATAATCAGGCGTGGACGCCATTCGTTCCACCTCCGTTACTTTTGTCTCTTGAACGCGAGAGCGGACCCGCAAGTCCGCCCCCGATCAGTCTTACTCTTCTTCCGGCTTCTCCCGCTTGGGGCCTCCTGTGGTGATGGTCACCATGGCGGGCCTGAGCACCTTGTCGCCCATGCGGTATCCGAGTTGGTATACCTGGGCGACGGTCTCGTCGGGAACGCTGGGGTCGTCCACCGTGCCCACGGCCTGGCAGGCCAGGGCGTCGAAGGCCTCCCCCTCGGGGTTGATGACCTCCAAACCGCCCTTGGCAAGCGTGTCGGTCAACTTGGCCTGCACGGCTTTCACACCGCCGAGCAGCCCGGCCTCGCCGTTGGTCTCGGCGTAGTCCACCGTACGCACGAAATCGTCCAGCACCGGCAGGAGGCTCTCCACGAGCTTCTCCGTGGCCCGGGCCTTCTCGGCCTCGCGCTGCTCGGCCATGCGGCGGCGGTAGGTGTCCCACTCGGCATGCAGGCGCACGTACTTGTCCTGCCAGTCGGCCGCTTCGGCCTTGGCGGCGGCCACGGCCTCGGACTCCTCGATTACGCCGGCCACGGCTTCCGCGGCGGCCTTCTCGAGTTCTTCGTCCAGCTGGCCGGCCTCGTTGGCCTCGATCACCTCGGCATCGGCGATAACCTCCGCCGGCGCGGTGCCATCGGCGGGGGAAGCCGCCGCGGGGGCGGCTTCCTCGGGTTCAGGGGTAGAAGAGGTGACTTGGTCCTTATCGGGCGTCGTCATCGGTCTTACTTCCCTTCCTTCTCGTCGTCCACGACCTCGTAGTCGGCCTCGATGGTGTCATCGGCCGGAGCGGTCTCGGCAGCAGCGGCCTGGGCGCCAGCGGCCGCGCCCTCGGTGGAGTACACGACCTCGGCCAGCTTGTAGCCTGCCTGCTGGATCTTCTCCGTGGCGGCCTTGATGGCGTCGATGTCGGTGCCCTCCAGGGCGGTCTTGGTCTCGGCGATGGCCTCCTCGGCCTGGGCCTTGGCGTCAGCCGGCACCTTGTCGCCCAGCTCGTCGAGGGTCTGCTGGGTGGCGTTCACGAGCGCGTCGGCGTTGTTGCGCACCTCGGCCTCTTCCTTGCGAGCGGCATCCTCTTCGGCATGCTGCTCGGCATCCTTCACCATGCGGTCCACTTCGTCATCGGACAGGGCGGTGGAGCCGGAGATGGTGATCTGCTGCTGCTTGCCGGTGCCCAGATCCTTAGCGGACACGTTCACGATGCCGTTGGCGTCGATGTCGAAGGTCACCTCGATCTGCGGCACGCCGCGGCGGGCGGCCGGAATGCCGGTCAGCTGGAAGCGGCCCAGGGTCTTGTTGCCCGCGGCCATCTCGCGCTCGCCCTGCAGGACGTGCACCTCAACGGAGGTCTGGTTGTCAGCGGCCGTGGAGTAGATCTCGGTCTTGCGGGTCGGGATGGTGGTGTTGCGCTCGATCATCTTGGTCATCACGCCGCCCATGGTCTCAACGCCCAGAGACAGCGGGGTGACGTCCAGCAGCAGGATGCCCTGCACGTCGCCGGCCAAGACACCGCCCTGCACGGCCGCGCCCATGGCCACCACCTCGTCCGGGTTCACCGACATGTTCGGGGCCTTGCCGGTGAGGGTCTTCACCAGCTCCTGCACGGCGGGCATACGGGTGGAGCCACCGACGAGGATGACCTCATCCACCTCGCCCATCTTCAGGCCGGCATCCTTGAGCGCCTGCTCAACGGGCTTCTTGCAGCGATCCAGCAGGTCCTTGGTGATGCGCTCGAACTCGGCGCGGGTAAGCGTCAGGTCCAGGTGCTTCGGGCCGGAGGCGTCGGCGGTGATGAAGGGCAGGTTGATGTTGGTCTGGGTGGTGGAGGACAGCTCCATCTTCGCCTTCTCGGCCGCTTCCTTCAGACGCTGCAGGGCCATGGGGTCCTTGCGCAGGTCGATGCTGTTCTCAGCCTGGAACTTGTCGGCCATCCAGTCGATGATGCGCTGGTCCCAGTCGTCGCCGCCCAGGTGGTTGTCGCCGGCGGTGGAGGCTACCTCGAACACACCGTCGCCCAGCTCCAGCACCGACACGTCGAAGGTGCCGCCGCCCAGGTCGAACACGAGGATCTTCTCATCATGGTCGACCTTGTCAAGGCCGTAGGCGAGCGCCGCCGCGGTGGGCTCGTTGATGATGCGCAGGACCTCAAGACCGGCGATCTTGCCGGCGTCCTTGGTGGCCTGGCGCTGCGCGTCGTTGAAGTAGGCCGGCACGGTGATGACAGCCTGGGTGATGGGCTGGCCCACCTGCTTCTCCGCGTCGGTCTTCAGCTTCTGAAGCACCATGGCGGAAATCTCCTCGGGGGTGTAGTCCTTGCCGTCGATATCGATGACGGCGCGGCCGTCCTTGCCCTTCTGAACCTTGTAGGAAACGGTCTTCTGCTCCTCGGGGGTCTCGTCGAAGGAGCGGCCGATGAAGCGCTTCACGGAGGAAACGGTGTTCTCCGGGTTGGTGACGGCCTGGTTCTTCGCGGCCTTGCCCACCACGCGCTCGCCGTCCTTGCGGAAGCCCTCGACGGACGGGGTGGTGCGGTCGCCCTCGGCGTTCACCAGGATTTCGGGCTCGGAGCCCTCCATGACGGCCATGGCGGAGTTCGTCGTGCCCAAGTCGATGCCAAGAATCTTAGCCATTGTGTACTGCCTCGCTTTCACAGTTCTGGTACAGATGAATGATATTGGGGTGCAGTATAAAACCTTAGTCTACTGCTGTCAAGTTTCCTCAACGTCATTCAGTAAGCAAAGCTCACTTCTCCGCACAATACGCCCCCCGATGCGGGAAGTCACCGATCAGAAAAACTTTGTTACCGAACCAAAACAATGCCGTCATCAGGGAGAATATAAGAATCTCCCTCACCCAATCCCCGTCATGGAGCGCTTCCTTCCTCTATGAAGGTTATGTGAACACTTGTACGAAACCTGAGCTAGGAAAGCTTAGATGAGGCCCGTTCCCTTGCGTGGAGTTCTTTCTTATAATAATGATGCACGGGTATTGACAGGGTAAGGAGAAAGGCAGCCCATGGTCGCTTCCGACAGGATGCTCCCTATCGCCCGGCGCTCGGCGTGGCGGGACGACTGCCTGGAGGTTGTCTGCGGCATCGCCAACGCCGGTGGCGGTCGGCTCATCCTCAATGCCGATGTGGACAGTCGCGGCTCGGTCAAGCGCCGCACCAATCGCATCATGAAGTCCATTCCGCCGGCGGTCGATCAGGCCCTCGGTCTCGTCTGCGCCGTGGAACTGGTGCTCGACGGCGGTCGTTTCTGCCTCGAGGTGGTGATCCCACCTGCCAGCGAGCCCCTTAGCTACCGCGGCGTGTTCTACTTTTACCAGGATGGCGCGAACCATGTGCTCGATGACGAGGCCCTCGACCGCCTGCTCCAGCGGGACTTGGAGCCGGACATCAAATGGGAGCTGCTCCCCGTAGTGCAGGCGAGCATGGACGATCTGAACCTCGGGCTCGTCACCCGCTTCACCGGGGCGGCGCGGGACACCGACCTCACCACCGATCTCGACGAGACAGCCGCTATCGAAGAGGCCCTGCGCCACGAAGGGCTCATGACCGGCGTGGGCACCCCCACCAACGCCGGCATCCTCCTGCTGCACGACCAGCCCCAGCGCTTCATCCCGGGAGCCACGGTGCGCATCGGTTTCTTCGGAGCCCGCGGCATCACCCCCATCTTTGAGGACGAGGTGCGCGGATCGCTTATCGAGCAGCTGCACGGCACCGTGGAGCTGCTCTTCGAGAAATACCTGCCCCGTATGAACCCCTTTGCAGGCTCGCCGGCGACCGGCCCCCACGGCGCCCTGCCGCCGCGCGACGCAATCCACGAGGCTATCCTGAACGCCCTTGCCCACAAGAACTACGGGAGCGGAACCCCCGTGCAAGTCAGCGTGTTCTCCGATCGCCTCTGCATCGACAACGTGGGCCGGCCGCCCCGCACCTGGGATGCGGGAACCTTGCTGGGGCGCCATACCTCGCGGCCGAACAATCCAAGCCTCGTGGCCGCCCTGCGCTCCCTCGGTATCATCGACGGGTGGGGCAACGGCATCGGCGCCATCCGCATGCACTGCATGGAAGCCGGCGTGCCCGAGCCCCTCTTCTCGCTGCGCGATGATGAGACTATGGTGTGCTTCCCCACCGACAACGACAGCCTGCTGGCCGCCTCCATGGCACCGTCCCCCCATCTGGCTCCCGCGCCCGTGCCCCGAACGGAGCTGGCCGCCGTGCAGGTCGCGGCCCGAGCCGCGGCCATGCAACACGAGACGAGCCTCACGTTCAGCGACGAGCGGGTCCTCGCCCTCATCGACATCGACGGAAGGCTGACCGCGCCGCGCATTGCCCGCAATCTGGGGGTCTCCGAGAGCACCGTGCGGCGCTCGTTCAGGCGCCTGCGCGAGCTGGGGCTCATTACGCGCATCGGCTCCGATAAGTCTGGCTTCTGGCAGGTGAACTGAGCAATGACCTAGGAGCGCCCGGGCTCCAAGAGCGCCGCCAGCTCACGGCGGCTATGGAAAGGCTGGGAGCGGTCGGGCGTGGCCATCTCAACGACCTCCCCTTCCCACACATCTCCTTGGTCGGCGAACTTCGAGGTGCGCACGATGCGCTGGAAGCGCACGCGAGAGTTTGAGGGCAGTTCGGCCACTTCGAAGCCATAGGTGAGGCTGCCGAGCACGCGCTGCAGCTCGCCGGCCATAGGGGCATCGGGCTCAATGCGCATGACACCGGCTTCGCTGTTGTAGATGAGCCCCGGCGCCAGAAACATGGTGCGAATACGCTCTTGGCGACGCTTCTCGACCAGATGAATGGCGATACAGACCCCTGCGATGACCGCCCACCACACAAGGGCGATCACCAAATCGAGGGGATTGTCCACAAGGTCGAACCGGAGAGTATGCCACAGCCAGAGAAACGCGACCGATGCAGCCGCGAAGATGGCTATGATGATCCCGTTGCTCTTCCTCATGAATTCATTCTCCGCGCTTCCCTTGCGTGTCGGCTCCCTCCCGTAGCTGAAGCCGGGAGGACACCTTGGAGATTCAATATATCATAAAAGCGAACTTTCCCTGCTAAAGCGTGAAAAAACCCGCCGCAGCCCTTGAATGGGGGCCACGGCGGGTTCTCGCACTACGCTGGGAGCATCGCAACCCGAGGGCCGATGCCTACCGAAAGAGTCGTTGCCTAGTCCTCGACGATCTCGGGGATGGCGCCCATGGGGCACTCCTCGACGCAGTCGCCGCAAGCGATGCAGGCATCCTCATTCACGGCGTCGGCGACGCCGTTGACGACCTCGAGCACTTCCTGGGGGCACGCGTCAACGCAGATGCCGCAGCCGATGCACTCGTCAGCTTCAATAACCGGATGAGACATGGGAAGCTCCTTCGTGTTCAGTTCATTAATTCCTCGTCGTAGGGGCCAAAGCCCTTTGAGGGCCCCAACCACATTGCGCAAGATACCATGAAAGCAGCCGAGCGCAAGTAGGAATAGGGAACTTTTCAGGGGGCGGTTTAGGACACCCCAAACCACCCTTTTTTTGTCCGGCGAGCGGCGCCGCGCGGCACTGAGCCAGCGCGCGCCCTAGCAGATGCGGGGAAGCTGCTCGCCGACGAGCATATCCAGAATGCGGGTGCTGCCGAAGGCGGTGCGCAGGAACACCTTCGGACCCCGGGTCGCATCGGCGGCGGCCACCGTACCGATGATGGCACCGTCGCGGCCGTAGGGGCTCGCCTGCATGGCGGCCAGGGCCGCCTCCGCCTCGTCGGCCGGCACCACGCACACCATCTTCCCCTCGTTGGCCACCTGCAGCACGTCGTAACCGAGCATCTCGCAGGCACCGAGCACGGCGTCCTTCACGGGAACGGCACCCTCGTCCACGGTGATGTCGGTGCCCGACTGCTCGGCGAGCTCGTTTAAGGTAGAGGCTAAACCACCCCGGGTGGGATCGCGGAAGCAGCGGGTGGCAGGAGCGGCGGCCAGCACATCGGCGATGAGGTGGTTCAGCGGGGCGGCGTCGCTTTCGATATCTGCCGAGAAGTTCAGGCCCTCGCGGCAGCTCATGATGGTGATGCCGTGGTCGCCCAGGGTGCCGCTCACGAGCACCACGTCGCCGGGGCGAATCTGCGCGCCGCCGAGGTGCCGGTCAGTCGGCAGCGCGCCCACGCCGCTCGTGTTGATGTAGATACCATCGCCGTGGCCACGGTTGACCACCTTGGTATCGCCGGTCACAATGCGCACGCCGGCCTCCTTGGCGCAGGCCGCCATAGAGGCGCAGATGCGGCGCAGATCGTCCATGGGAAAGCCCTCTTCCAGAATGAAGGCGCAGGACAGATACAGGGGCCGGGCGCCCGAGGTGGCCACATCGTTCACCGTGCCGCACACGGCCAAGCGCCCGATGTCGCCACCGGGGAAGAAGTGGGGCGTCACCACGAAGCTGTCCGTGGAATAGGCCAGGCGCTCTCCCGGCTCCAGGGCCGGCAGCACCGCCGCATCGTCGCCAACGAGCAGCTCGTCGCTCCCGTAGGCCGCAAAGAACACCTCGTCGATGATGCGCTTCATCATAGAGCCGCCAGAGCCATGCCCCAGCATTACCTTCTCGTCTGCCATATCGTTCCTCTCGTGCGTTATCGCTGGTCGGAGCCATCGGGTATTCTGATTCGCTCAGACAGTCCTCGCTTTGTGGAACAGCCCACTGGGCTGTTCCAGTCGCTGCGGAACTCGCTCGGTCAGAACACCCGACGCCTCCTCTACACTCAACCTCAGCTGCGCAGGCAGGGGCACCGCTTATAAATGCCTGCCAGTTGTGGTGAGCACCAGCTTGCCGTTCTTCACGCCCTTGGTGCCCAGAATGAGGTTCGCCACCGACTGCACGAGGCCCGTTTCACCGCGCATTACAATAACCTCCAGGCACATGTGCTGGTCAACATGTACGTGCATGGTGGAAATGATGGCATCGAAATAGTCGTGCTGGATGGTGTGCAGCTTCTCCTGCAAGTCGTTGGAGTGGTGATTGTAGATGATGGTGAGCGTGCCCATGACCACCGACCCCGGCGTGGAGCACTCCTCCTCCACCAGGGCATCACGCACCAGATCGCGCACTACTTCACTGCGGTTCTTCGCCAGGCCGCGCCGGGCCACCAGCTGGTCGAACTCGATCAGCAGATCCTCGGGCATCGCAACGGAGAACCGAACCAGATCGTTGCTCATGGATGAGCCGCCTAGACGAGCTGCACCGTGAAGCCGGCGGCGTCTTCCGCGTCATCCTCCATGGCCTCCTTGGCCTCGTCCAACGCCGCACGAACCTCGTCGAGCAGGTGCATGACGTTGTGCAGCTTCTCGCCCACGGTGGTAAAGCCGGCATCGGAGGCCAAGTGGCCCAGATCGTGCGCGTGGCGGCGCTCCAGCTTAATGTGGTCGTCGATCTGGTCGATCATCATCTCCAGCTGACCGGTGTTTACTCCGTTGGTGCACATGGCTTCCTCCTTGGAACCGAGCGTAAGCGCCGTGCAGTCGCGGGGCTTCGCTGCGTCCAGACGAGCCGCATCCGGCCCTTGCGAGCGCAATCCGCCAGCCCCGGGATCGCAGTGCTTTGCTACTATATAGGTAGGATTATTTTTATCGCGAACGGCCCCGAAGCGCAAGATGGAGTGTGAATTATTCCGTGAGCAGTAACATGTTCGAGGTAACGGGCGAGTCGGTGCTCACCCTCTACGGTTCTCACCTTACGGGTGCGCCCACATCCGCCCTCATGGTGGTCAGCGAAACGCCCTTGGGCGCCCCCGCCCGAGCAGCCCTGGAGAAATCGGCTGCGTCCCTGGAGTTCGGCAGTGCGCCCCTGGCCGTGGTCGTCGCCGAAACCGAGGAGGGCAAGCTAGGCGCCGAAGACGCCCGCACCATCGTGGAGGGGCTCGATCCCGTGGCCCTGGTGGCCACTGACGCCTTCGCCGCCGAACTGCTGTCGGCCGCCTACCGCACCCCCGTGACCCTCGATGCCCCCAACCGTCTGCTCGGGCGCACCGCCGTCATCTTCGAATACTTCGAAGGGCTCCTGACCTCCGACAACGGCAAGCAGTGCGCCTGGGCCCTCCTGAAGAAGCTGCGGTAACGACAGCGGGCGGCCGCCCCTCAGAAGGCAGCCGCCCGCGCAAACGCGAAATACTCGGCCTACAGGCTCGTGACCACAGCCTCGGCGGCGTCGAGCAGCGCCTCCACCTCCTCGGTGGTAGCAGCCTCGGCGTACACGCGCACCAAGGGCTCGGTGCCGCTCGGGCGCATCATGACCCAGGCATCCCCTTCCAGCAAGAGCTTCACACCGTCGCGGCGATCCACGTCGATCACGCGCTTGCCGGCCACCTCGTCGGCCGTGTAGGAGGGCACCATCTCGGCACGGAAGCGGGCCATCTGCTCGTCGGTGATGGAAAGCCCGCGGCGAGCGAATTCCAAGCGGCCGATGTCGGCGAGCATCTCGTCCACCAGCGTGCCTAGGTCCTTGCCGGACTGGGCCATGCATTCGGTGAGCAGCAGGGCCATGAGCAGGCCATCGCGCTCCTTCACATGGCCGGGCAGGCCGATGCCGCCGGACTCCTCGCCGCCGATCATCACACCGCCCTTCTCCATCTCGCCGTAGATCCACTTGAAGCCCACGGGCGTGCTGACCAGCTCAACCCCCAGCTTGCGGCACATGCGGTCGAGCATGGCCGAGGCCGTGATAGTGGACACCACGCGGCCCGTCTCGCCGCGGTCGACCATATGCTTGGTGAGCAGCGTGATGATGCGATGGGCGTTCACGTAGTTGCCCTGAGCGTCGCCGGCGGCAATGCGGTCGGCGTCGCCGTCGTTGATGAACAGCGCATCGTAGCCCAGCTCGGCCCCCTTCGCCAGACCCTCGTCAACCCAGGGCTGGATGGGCTCGGGATGCAAGCCGGCGAACGTGGGATCCTCGCCGTTGTGGATTTCCACCACTTCCACGCCCATATCGCGCAGAAGGTCGGCCAGGTAGTGACGACCGGCGCCGTAGAGGGGGTCGCATACCACGCGCAGGCCCGCGTCGCGAATGGCTTCCACGTCCACCAACGAGCGCAGGGCGGCGAGGTAGTCGGTCATGAGGTCGGCGGTCTGGAAGGGGCCCAGCACATCGGTGGGTTCGGCGGGCAGCACCGCCTCCACCCGGTCGGTGAACTCGGCGGGGCTCGCACCGCCATCGGCCATGCGCAGCTTCACGCCCAGGTACTCGGCGGGATTATGGGAGCTCGTGAGCATGATGCCGCCCACGGCGTCGTCGTTGTGGGCCACCGACCAGCAGAGCGTGGGGGTGGGGCAGTAGTCCTCGGTGAGCAGCACGGTGAAGCCGTGGCCCGCAGCCACCTGGGCCGCCAGCTCGGCATAGCCGTGGGCATCCTGGCGGCAATCGTGGCCGACGATGAGTGTGCCCGGGGCATCGGCATCGCGGCCGGCCGCCACCGCCTCCTCCTTGAAGATGCGGGCCGCCGCATCGATGACGCGAATCAGGTTATCGGGCGTGAAATCCTCCCCGATAATGGCGCGCCAGCCATCGGTTCCGAAATGAATATCAGCCATGAAATGCCTCCTGGTTAGGCGGGTAATGCACAGTGCCGTTGATTATAGTGGAAGGCCGCCCCGTTGCGTCAGATTTCAATGGGAATATCGGCACCGCGGGAGTGAACGACCTGTTCGGTGGTATCGCGCATCCACTGGAGCGGGTTGTCCTGGGTGCTGAGGAACGTGTGGCGCGCCACCAGCTCGTCGCTGTAGTTCTCCAGGGCGTACACCGCATGGGCCCCGTCCTCAATATGGTTCACGAGGGGAATCCACCGCACATTCTGAATGGTGACCGGCCCCTGCTCGGCGGCCCCGTCATCACCCACTCCGTCGCCGGTCGCGCCGGCATCGGGCGGCGCCTCAGCCCCCTCCTCGTCCGGCCCCGCGCCTTCCGCTGCCTCGGCGCCCGCAGGGGGCTCGCGCACGAAATCGCAGGCAAGCATACCGGCCAGCTCGCTTTCCAGATGCGGCGTATCATGGGTGCTCTTGAAGTCGCCGAGAGCGTAGGCCACCAGCGTCTTGTGGCCGCCCGACCCTTCCACCCATTCCACGGGGCCGATGACATGGGGGTGCGACCCCAGCACGATATCGACGCCCAAGTCGGCGAACAGCTGGGCGTAGGCCAGCTGCTGCTCGTCGGGCTCCATCTGCTTCTCGGTGCCCCAATGGGCTGCGACGACGACCACATCGGCCAGCTCATGGGCCTGGGCCACCTGAGAGCGGATGCGGTCCTCGTCCAGGAAGCTCACGGCGTAAGAGGGAATATCGTCGGGCTCGAAGCCATTCAGCCCATAGGTGTAGTCGAGCAGGGCGAAGGTGATGCCCTCGCGCTCCACCACGGGAATGGAGTCGGCCTCCTCCTGGGAGGTGGCGGTGCCGGTGAAAGCCACGGGCTTGGTGTTCCACAGCTCGCGGGAATGCTCCACGGCCCCGAAGTTACCCCAGTCGTAGCAGTGGTTTGATGCGGAAGCCACCAGGTCGAATCCAGTGTCCACCAGAGCATCGGCCAAGTCGTCGGGGGCGTTGAACGAGGGGTAGCCCTGCACGCCCAAATCGTCGCCGCCGAGGTGTACCTCCTGGCTCACGAAAGCCAGGTCGGCCCCCTCGATATAGGAGCGCACCGGCGCGTAGATGGGCCGGTAGTCGTAGGTGCCATCGCCGGTCTCGCCGGCCAGGCTGTCGGCGTAGGCCCCCAGGGTCTTCTCGGGCAGGTTGTCTCCCACGGCCACGAAGGACACGGTCGGGCCGAGGGGCTCGCTCGCCATCTCGCCGGACAGCCCCGTGTCAGACAAGGCTGCGGGCCGAGCGGCGCACGAGGCGACGGAGGACACGACCCACCACAGCAGCAGGGCCGCGACGGCAAAAACGACGAGGCGCGGGCCCAGGCCGCTCTTCCCCGCCGGAGCCCCGCCGATGGCCCCGGGCACGCCGAAGGGCCCCATGCTTCCCAGAGATGAGTGGCCCCGGCCTCCCACGTAGATACTGCGGCGCCGCGTCGGACCCGGCCGCCGATGATGTCGCTCCACGGCCGCTCCTTCCCCATTGCCGCGCATAGCCCCTGGGGCTTGTCGTTCCGGCCCATTATACGCTTTCTGACGCGGTCGTCCCCGCAGATCGGCAGACGACCTTCGCAGGAGAAGCGAACACCCGAAGCCAGCCGAGGCGCGCCCTCGCAACCCCAATTGCTCGTCGATCAGATCGAGACCTTCGCCGCAGCCGACCGTTCCCTTCTCGCCTCGTTGATCGACGTGTCGGCCGCAGAGGCAACGGGAGTCGCCTGAGACCCCTCCTCGCGCTTTTCTCTTGAAAACGACCGAAGGGGGCCTCGCTCCTGATACCATGGTGGCCGTACAAAGGAAGCGCCCGGCGCTTCAACGCGAGAAAGAAGGTTCCCATGGCCAATGCCCTGCTTGCAAAAGACGCCGCCGACACCTGCGTCCTGGTGACGGGAGGTGCCGGGTTCATCGGCAGCCACACCGTCGTTGAGCTGCTAGAGCAAGGCTACCAGGTTGTCATCGTAGACGACCTGAGCAATTCCAGCCGCGAGGCCGTGCGGCGCGTGGGGGAGATCACCGGCATTGCCCCCGTATTCGCCGATGAGGGCACCGTCGCCAACACCGCTGGACCCTCGCTCACGTTCTACGAGGCGAGCATTCTCAACCGTGCGGCTCTGGAGGCCATCTTCGCGGCCCATGCCGTAGACGTCATCATCCATTTCGCCGGCTTCAAAGCCGTGGGCGAGAGTGTGGCCAAGCCGCTGGAGTACTACTGGAACAACATCACGGGCACTCTAGTGCTGGCCGATGTGGCCCGCGAACACGGCTGCAAGAACATCGTGTTCTCGTCGAGCGCCACGGTGTATGGCGAGCCGGAGTTCATCCCCATCACCGAGAGCTGCCCGAAGCACGATGCCACCAATCCCTACGGCTGGACCAAGTCCATGCTCGAGCAGATCCTGTCCGACCTGTACACGGGGGACAACGAGTGGAATATCGTGCTTCTGCGCTACTTCAACCCCATCGGCGCCCACGAGAGCGGCCGCATCGGAGAGGATCCCAAGGGCATTCCGAACAACCTGCTGCCCTACGTGGCGCAGGTAGCCGTGGGAAAACTGGAATCCGTGGGCGTGTTCGGCGACGACTACCCCACCCCCGACGGCACCGGCGTGCGCGACTACATCCACGTGGTCGATCTGGCCCGGGGCCACGTCGCTGCCCTGGACTGGATGGCCGGGCGCGTGGGCACCGGCGAGGCGGCGGGTGTGGGCTCCGTGGCCGGCAAGCCGGCCGAAGACGGCAGCCGTCGGGGCGTGGGCATATTCAACCTCGGCACGGGCACCGGCTCCTCGGTGCTCGATGTCATCCGCGCCTTCGAGAAGGCCTGCGGTCACGAGATTCCCTACCGCATCATGGCCCGGCGCCCCGGCGATATCGCCGCGTGCTATGCCGACGCCTCCAAGGCCCGCGACGAGCTAGGCTGGGTAGCCGAGTACGACATGGCCCGTATGTGCGAGGACGGCTGGCGCTGGCAGTCCCAGAACCCCGACGGATACGGGGATGCCTCTTGAGCAACCGAAGCCCGCTCCTCTCACCCTATTGGGACGGTCCTCGGCCGTCCCTCTTTTCTCTCCTCCCGTCTCCACGGACAAGGATCGCCGCCAAAGTTGCGCCCAAGCTGGCCCCCAGGGTGTCGGTGAGCCAGTCAGCGGGATCGCACAGGCGGCCGGGAACGAAAGCTTGGTGCAGCTCATCGGTGATGCCGTAGGCGCTGGCCAAGGCCATGGCCGCCAGGACCCCCCACCAGTGGGGACGACCCGGAACCGTCAGCCTCACGGCCCGAAACAACAGCATCCCAAACACGAGGTACTCGCAGAAATGCGCCGCAACGTTCACGATGTCGGAATCTTCCCCGAACGCGGGAGCTGCCAAACTCACCAGCCAGCCCTTGACCGCAGCCAAGGGGCCCGTGCCCGAGAAATCGCTGCCCGCATGGGCCGACATGAAGAAGATGAGCGCCGCCCACAGGGCGACGAGCGCCCAGGAGAGTATGAGCTTTCCTCGCGGGGTCACGGCTATGCGACCCCAGGAGCCAATGCGGCAATCTGCGCGGGTTCGCTCACCAGTCGGTCGGGTGCCCAGCCCTCGGCAGCGAAGTCGGCCGGATCGTGGTAGCCCCAGGCCACGCCCACGGCATAGCACCCGGCGTTGCGGGCCACGTGAATATCTCCCGGCGAATCGCCCACGTACACCGTGCGCGCAGGCGTGCTCCCCAGCTCCTCGATGGTCGCCAGCAGACCCTCCGGCGCGGGCTTGCGCGGGAAGTTCCGCACACCGCCCTCGCCGTGGGCCGTGTCCACTGCGCCCGGCAAGCACTTGTCCACAATGAACGTCACGCCCCGGTCGAACTTGTTCGAGAGAATGCCCAGCTTGCAACCGCGCTCACGCAGGGCAGCCAGCAGGGCGACAACGCCCGGGTAGGGCTTCGTGAGGTCGTTGGGATAGGCGTCGTAGGCCTCTTTCCACCGCGCGAGGCACGCATCGGCCACTGCCGGCGGCGTGTCGGCGGGCACCGCCTGATAGATCAGGGCCGCCGCGCCGCTGCCCACGTAGGAGTTGATCTCCTCGCGAGTATGCGTGGGCATGTCGAACTCGGCGAGCACATCGTTGGTGAGCACCATGAGGTCGTCGAGGGTGTCGAGCAGGGTGCCGTCCAAGTCGAAGATGAACGTATCAAAGGGCGGCTCGAGGGCCAGGGTCTTCATTTCTTCAGCAGCCATGGGAATGGGGCTCCTTTGCGTGGGGTCGTGCAGTCATCCTCCCTAGGAAACCACGAACGGGCCGAGGCCTCCACCGTGCCCTCCAAACTGTTATCGGGGCCACATAATTGTAACGGTTTCCCCAGCCCTCTGGCCCCAAGCCTCCTCGGCTGGTAGCGTGAGTCCATCCACTGACGAAGAGGAGTGCCCTCATGGAATCCCCGAAACCGGAACACGCACCCGCACCGACCATGCCAGCCGCTTCCAAGCGCGTCGCCCTCATCACGGGTGCCTCCTCCGGCCTCGGACGCGAGTTCGCCCGTCAGCTGGACAACCTGCAAGTGGCCGACGAACTGTGGCTCGTAGCCCGGGATCAAACGGCCCTGAACGCCGTGGCGTCCTCCCTTGACACACCGGCTCGTCCCCTCGCCGCAGACCTCACCGATCCGGAGGCCATAGAGCGCCTGCGCACCCTTCTGGCCACCGAGCGGCCCCCGGGTCACCTTCCTCGTGAACGCCGCCGGCTTCGGCAAGTTCGGCGACTGGCAGGCCATTTCCGATCATGCCGTGGACGCCATGGTCGACCTGAACTGCCGGGCCCTGGTGGACGTCGCCTGCGCGAGTCCTCAGGCAGCGGCCCTGCGCCTCATCGGAAAAGTCGTGCCCAGCTGCATCACCATGGCAGGATGGAACCTCCTGCGGCGCCTCTAGATGCCCAGAGGAGCCTAATCGGCCCAGGCAAACAGGGCATCCCCGGCGCCGATCTCGAAATGGCACTGGGCGATACCGAGGTCCATTTGGGTGAACGGCCCGCGCC
The DNA here is from genome assembly GCF_008831045.1 of Adlercreutzia muris. Lineage (GTDB taxonomy): Bacteria > Actinomycetota > Coriobacteriia > Coriobacteriales > Eggerthellaceae > Adlercreutzia > Adlercreutzia muris. The sequence continues at coordinate 38,140 of NZ_WAJS01000001.1, read as the reverse complement.
GCGTCGTCGCCCTCACCAAAGGCGCGCCCGCCTCCGTCTCGCCGGCCAGGGCAAAGGAGAACTTCTGCTGGTTTAGCGCCGTGGGTGCCAGCAGAGCCGCATCCACCCCGCGCTTAAACCAGTCGGGGGCATCGCTGTGGCCCGCGGCCACCTCCTGAGGAGCCTTGGACTTGCGGGGCGCGCCCTGGGTCGCACCATAGCCCAAGGCCACCACGGCAGCCAGCCTCTCCCCCAGATCCACGTTGTAAGCGCGATTCACCACCTTGTAGGTGCCGCCCACCCAGCAGCTGTTCAGGCCGAGCGATTGGGCCAGTAGCACCAGGCGCTCGCCGTAATACCCCAGAATACCGTCCAGCTCCTTGCATTCAGGTCCGATAAGCGCCAGGTAGTTGCGCACCCCTGTGAAATTCACGAGACGCGCTTTGAAGCCGGAAAAGGCTCGCGGCTCGTTCAGCACCAGTTGGATATTCAGGTTCGCTTCCTCGCTCACGGCATCAATGGCCGCCCGCAGAGTTTCGACGGCTGCCCCGTCGAGGGGCTTCTCCGTGTAGCTGCGCACCGAATGCCGCGCCTCGATAGCCTCCATCGGCGTGAGCTGCCCCGCCCACCAAAGGTCGACTCCGCGCACGTCTTCACTCAGCATCCCAACGCCCATAGCTCACCCTTTCAACGGTTTTTCCGCAGGATAGCACAATCACAGCTGGCGGCGCGGTGGCCTTCGAGAAGAGCTGACGGCAGGAGCATGCGGCTGCACTCCCTGCAGGTGATGAGATAGTACGCGCCCAAAAGCGCGACGGTAACCCCCACGACTCCCGCCACAATGAGGGGAAACTGCGCGCTGCCCAGCACGGAGGCCACAAACGCCACCAGGGCCAGGCCGAAGATGTCGTGGACGAGCGCAAAGACCAGCGGCGCCGCGAAGCAGGTGCCGACCTGGGACCGGATGCTCTTCCGCATCGCGGACGCATCGCAGCCCAAATTCCCGAGCAGTTGGTAGGCCTTCCGGTCGTCGGCGGCGCCGGCAAGTTGCTGCAGGGCCAACACGGCGGCGGCCGCGATCAGGAACGTGATCCCGTAGAAGATGCCGATGTAGCCGATGGGGGCCAGCGTCAGATCGCTCAGCCGCCCAGATCCGTCCCGCATGCCGACGCTGAACGCGAGCCCGGCGACCATCATGCAGACCGCCACGGCCACAAGTGCGCAGGTGCATGCCATCGCGTTCGCGTTGAGGGACATGCGGGCCTGCAGCTGGCGCAGGTCGAAGAGGCGCAGGCCCGCTAGAAGCCGCTCGGGCCGACGGTACGCGCGGGCCGGCCGCCTGATGGCCCAAACCCGGAAGAGCATGCCGGTGGCCAGCACGGCGGCGACCCCCATGGGCAGAATCCACACGATGAACTGCGTCGGCTGGAACAGGCAGGAGCCCCAGACGACGGCAAGCAGGACTGCCGCAAGCGACGTCTGGAGGCCCATGGAAAGCCGGGCGGCCCCCTTCGGCTGTTCGGGCGCGCTGTCGGCATCCAGCAGTTCGACCAGCGAATGCTTGCGCAGGCTCCGAACCTCCAAGACCAGGGCGAGCGCCATAATGCCGGCGAAGCATGCCGCAGTCCAGAGGGCGGCGTCGGCCGAGAAGACGAGCAGGGGCTGCCAGGCAGCATCGAAGACAAATGCGGCGATAGCGCCGAAGAGGGGAGAGGCGAGCGCTCCGGCAAGCACGCCGACCCCAAGCGCGACCACAGCGGCGGCGCATCCCTCGTAGACCAGGATGCGAGCCATGGTCGCCGGCTCCATTCCCATGATCCCGTAGGTGGCGAACTCTCGGGAGCGCCGCCGCAGGATGAAACGGTTGGCGTAGGTTACCAAAAAGGCAAAAACAAGCGCTGAGAACACCGAGAACGCCTGGGTGACCATGGAGGCGGACCCGTAGATGTCGCGCTGGTCGGCGGTGAGGTCGAGGGACAGGAGGTAGTCGCCCGAAGCCGTGAAGGAGTACAGCAGGCAGGCCGCGAAGGCCAGCGTGGCGAAGTATACCGAGTAGTCGTGCACCGAGCGCAGCACGTTGCGCATGGCAAGCTTCAAGATCATGGGCGGCTCCAATCCAAGGGTGGAACCAGCCTAAGGGAGGGGACTTCCTCCCGCCATCGATTCGCCTTACGCGCGCCTAACGATTTTGCAAGGTTCCCCGACAGCCCTTCGGCGGGGAAGTGAAGTGCTCGGGCTTGACAGTTTTTTGACTTTCCCGTCTTATGATTCGTAAGATTGGAGGCGACAGCATGACCCAAAAGATTCTCGTGGTTGATGACGAGCCCATGCTCACCGACCTGCTGGACGCGCACCTGACCCAGCGCGGATATTTGGTTTGCAAGGCTAACAACGCAGAAGAGGCCCTGGCGAAGCTGGGCTTGAAGCCCGACCTTATCTTGCTGGACATCGGCATGCCGGGGACAGACGGGCTGCAACTGTGCCAGACCATCAGGAACCACATAGGCTGCCCCATTTTGTTTCTTACGGCGCGTATCGCCGAGCAGGACAAGATTGACGGCCTTGCAGTCGGCGGAGACGACTACATCACGAAGCCCTTCAGCCTGCGAGAGCTGACGGCGCGCATCGAGGCGCACCTGCGCCGGGAGGCCCGGGGACGCCAGACATCGGAAGTGGTGGCCGCGCAGGGCCTTCTCATTAATCGGTCCCAGCGGAAGGTGTTCGCCGGGGATCGGGAAATAGCCTTCTCGAAGCGCGAGTTCGACATCTTGGATTTCCTGGCATCCCATCCCAACCAGGTTTTCGACCGCGAGCGCATTTACGCGGCGGTATGGGGTATCGACGGCCAAGGGGATGCCAGCGTCGTCAAAGAGCACGTGCGCAAAATACGCCAGAAGCTCTCGGAGGCCTGCGGCAGCGAGCCCATTGAGACGGTTTGGGGAATGGGGTACCGGTGGAAGGCATGAAGAAGAAGTCCCTCAAAGGCGAGTTCGCCCGAACCGTGGCGGTGACCATGCTCGCCGTTGCTCTGGCCAGCGGCCTCGCGATCTTCGGCTGCAGCCAGCTGCAGAAATCCATCCTGCCAGATTCCAACGAGGCGTGGCTCACCCAAAGGATCACTGCTGCCGACGGCACGGTCTCGGAAGCGACCACCCGAGTTGAGATCGGCGGACAGGCGCAGTCGCTCGGCCGTCTTGTCCAGGACGGCGCGGAAGGCGATCCCGACCAAACGGCGAGTTACACCATCGACCGCATAGACTCGAGCTTCTCGATGCTCACGGATAAGGCGAAGGCCTCCTACCGCGCCTCGCAGGTGGCCATGGTCGGGCTGCCGCTTCTCTTCGCCATCCTCGGCATCGCCCTGGCGGGGCAATGGTTCTACCGGAAGAAGCTGGAGCCTCCCATCCGCGCGCTCGCCGACGCGACCGCCCACGTCCGCCGCCAAGACCTCGACTTTCGGGTGCGCTGCGCTTCCGCCGATGAGTTGGGCCAGCTCTGCGTTGCCTTCGAGAGCATGCGCCAGGCCCTCGTCGACAACAACCGCCTTCTGTGGGACATGCTGGAAGAGCGCCAAGCCCTCCAGGCATCCGTGGCCCACGATCTGCGCAACCCCATCGCCATCATGGGAGGCTATGTGGAGCACTTGCAAGAAAGCCGCAAGGCGGGCCTTCTGACCGAGGAGGAACTCGACCGAGCACTTGCCAACCTGGAATCCGCCGCCGACCGCATGGGGCGCTACACCGAAGCCATGCGCGAGGTGGGAGCCATCGAGGAGGTGGAGGTTCGCCCCGAAGAGGTAAGCCTTCCGGGGTTTCTGGAGGGGCTGGGCGATTCTTTGGCCGTGCTGTGCCGCGGCAGTTCCGCGCAGCTGACCTGCCGCATCTCCGTGCCGGAGCGCACAGCTGTCTTCGACGGCGAACTTCTGTGCCGCATTCTCGAAAACCTCGTGGGCAACGCCCAGCGCTTCGCCCACCGCGAGATCGTCCTTGAGTTCCACCTGGAAGGGGAACTGCTAGCGGCCACGGTAACCGACGACGGCCCCGGCTTCTCAGAGACAGCGCTCCGAAAGAGGGACGCCTTGTTCTTCACCGAGGATGCCTCCGGCGGCCATTTGGGGCTGGGGCTTACCATGAGCCGGATATTCTGCAGGAAGCTGGGAGGATCCTTGGAGCTGTCGAACGGCGATACGGGCGCCTGCGCAAAGGCGCTGATTGCCGTCAATCGCCCCCAAGGAAGCGTTGGGAAAAGCTAGCGCAAAACCGCCGCCGTCGATCTTCACCAGCGCTCCTTCAGCATCGCTGAAATTTTTCGCCGCTTGACCGGTTTTTGACTTTTGCGCCCTAGGCTGGAGCAGAAGATGCAAAGGAGGTCCTGTATGCGAATGAAACCTATTTTGGCCATGCTGCTGGGGGCGGCTCTTCTGCCTATCTCCGCCTGCAGCGGTTACGACATTCCGGAAGAAGTTCCCGCACCTGCGCAAAGCGATGCGTCGAACCCCTTCGAGGAAGCCCAGGACGACGCGAGCCTTATGGCCATGCTCAGCCACGAGGCCGCCAATCCGCCCCTGTCCGACAGCGGTGAGCGGGAGCCGTTTCCCTACGATGGCGGAGAGTTTCGCCTGGACTATCGCTTTTCTGTCAGCGGAGACCTGGAAAGTGTAGGGTTTCTCCTGTTCTTGGACGGGAAACCCCAGCCCTACCGCATCGACGGCCAATCGTCCGATTATGCCTTTTGCCATACATTCGATGCGGCAGAGGATCAAGACATTGCCTTCCTCTTCGAGCCAGTGGCCGGGCACGGCGGCGACACGCTGAACCTGACTATCGTCAGCATCACGAACCCCGACTTCCAGCCGGACATGGAAAGCACGTCCAGCTACGGGTGGTATCACAACGCACTTTCCGCCAGTGTGGAGATGCGCTTCAACGCCGACCCCCCTTCGTCTGCCGCCACGGCGCCGAACCCGGTGGAGGCTCTTTCCTCCTGCAGCGTGCACGAGGAAAAGGTCACGGCCCGGTACCTGGAGAACGACCTGGCCCAGGCGGGATGGCCGGATATAACCATGGACACGCTGGACGACGGGATCTATTACACGCTCACCCTCGATGGCGACACGGTGTTCGACAACCTTCCCCTTACCGAACCGGTAGCCGTGCGCTTCACCCTGTGCGGCACTCCCGGCGCGCGTTACCACATCTCCTTTTTCCTCGATCACCAGCCGACGGCGATGAACGGAGAGGCATCGAGCGCCGTAGAGCTGAGCAAAGGGGGCGTGGCCGTGGTGGAGGGCGTCATCGACCCGTCCCTGTTAGGGAAGCTCAGCACGTTCTACTGCGTGGCGGTGCCTGCCGACAACGCGGGCACACCCTTCTTCAAAACCAACTCGATACTGCTCTTCCAGGAGGCCTAGATCATGAGAAAAGTACTTTGCGCCGCACTGGCCCTGTCGCTGCTTGTCCTGGGAGCCTGCAGCGCGCCTGCACCAACGGACAACTCCGAAAAGGCGACGCCGGAAACACCGGCCGCCCCGCTGCCGGCCTCCGATGTCATGAAGGACGATGACCCCGCCCAAACGTCAGGCTCCTTCGCTTTCGACAGCGCTCTTTTCCAGGGAAAGCTGACGGGCTGTTCCTATGCCCAGGCGGGCACGTTGCTCGTCTGCGCTGATGAGCTGTACCTCTACGATACCGCCTCCGGCACGGTGCTGGCCCACTGCCCGGCTCCGGCACCGATGCGAGACTTCGGCGCAGCACCGTTCAAAGACGGCATCGTCCTCACGGTTATGGGCGATGCGGGGGCGATCGCGTACATCTACGACAGCGAGTTGAAGCTGGAAGAAACTCTGGCGCTGGAAGAGCTTCTGTCCGGCGATCCGGTGGTCGATCCCGGCTGTGTGGCGGCGTCGAGCGACGGGAATCGGCTGGCCATCGCAGGCCTTAGCGCCCTCTACCTTTACGACCGCCCGGCCGGCCAGCTGACTACCCTGCTCGACACTGCCCAAGGTATCGGCGGCTCCAGCTGCATGGCGACCTCGCTGAACGGCGCCGCATTCACCCCCGACGACGACCGCGTGGCCTTCTTCGGCGACGGCTTTTCCTCCGAAAGCGGAAATGGCGAAGACAGCGCGCCGGTATGGGGAACCATAGGCACCGACGGCAGCGAGCTTGAGCTTGACTGGCTGGAATCGGAGGGCGTGGAGGAAATGCTGCGAGCCGACGGCCGGCTGTTCTTTCCCCCGGCGATTTCCCATGTCGACGGGAGCCTTCCCTGGGTCGATGCGGCAAGCGGCGCCGCGCATCGGCTCGCCTTTTCCGCGAGCGACGAGGGAGGCGACGGCGTCTACGTGTCCGAACAGGGCAAATACGTCGCCACCGCCGAACTGGGCGACGCGCTCGTCGTGCGGGTCTATGCCGTTGACTCCGGCGAGCTTGTGGCCACCGAGACTATCGAGGTGGACGACTCCCGCTATGTGGGGCGCATTCCCCAGGTGATCCTTCTAGACGATGCGCAGGCCGCCATCGTGCTTCTGGGCTGCGGCATAGAGGAAATCGACACGGCAGTCGCCACGTTCAGCTTCGGAGCCTAGCATGGAGATTCGGTTCGATAACGTAGCGAAATGCTACAAGGGCAAGTACGCCCTCAAAGACTTTAGTGCCACGCTGGGCGAAGGCGTCTTCGGGCTGCTGGGCGAAAACGGCGCCGGGAAGACGACGCTCATCAGCATCCTCGTGGGCATCTTGCGCGCCGACGGCGGGACAGTGAGAGCCGATGGGCGCGACGTTGGGGCGCAGGGCCGCGCGTTTCTGGCCGATTTGGGCTATATGCCGCAGTACCCGGTCTTCTACCGCGACTTCACCGTGGGGGATTTCCTCCTCTACATGGGAGCGCTGAAGAGCCTGTCCCCGGCTTTGGCGCGAAGCCGCGCGGCGGAATTGCTGGACACCGTGAATCTGTCCGACGCGCGGGACAAGAAGATCGGCGCCCTTTCGGGGGGCATGCGCCAAAGGCTCGGCATTGCCCAGGCCATGCTATCCGACCCGAAGGTCCTGGTGCTGGACGAGCCCACCGCCGGCCTGGACCCGGGCGAGCGCATCCGCTTTCGCAACCTTATCTCCCGCTTCGCCCCTGGGCGCACCATCCTTCTAGCCACCCACATCGTGCCCGACGTTGAGTGCATTGCCACGGAAATCCTGCTGCTGCGCCGCGGCAAGCTGCTCATGCAGGGAGCCCCGAGCGCACTGGAGCAGAGCATCGCGGGCAAAGTGTGGGAGGTAACGGCGGACCTGGAACAATCCCGGCGGCTGGCCGAACGCTGCTGCATCGGCAACATGAAACAGGACGGTGCCCTCTTCTCGCTTCGTATCGTCAGCGACGAGTGCCCCTGTGCGGGGGCTCGGCCAGCGCGACCGAACCTGGAAGACGTGTTCCTGTATTTCTGCCAGGACGGCGATGCACCATGCGCCTAGTCTGGTACGAATTCGCCAAGCTTTTCTGTCGGCGATCAGTTCTCGTGCTCTTCGTCCTGTTCAGCGTTATAAACCTGGCCAAGATCTACAGCGAGTGGGATGCCTATTCGTTTCTGGCCGACGGAAGCGGCGAGCGCAGCTGGCACACCGTCCACTGGCAGCTCTACGACCAGTATCAAGGCCCCATTACGCCCGAAAAGGTGCAGCAGCTGCTGGCGACGTGGCAGCCTTTGGCCCAGGCCACGGCGGACATGACCGCCAGCACCGCCACCGACGACGCCAACTCCCTGACGGGAAACCTCTACAGCGATCGGAATCTACTGGAGAAGTATTTCGTCGATCCCATGCAGTATTGCTACGAATATGGTGACCGTGCTGCATCGGTGGCGGAAAAGGCGCGCCAGAACGCCGAGGCCGCAGCTCAGGCCGGGGCCTTGTACCAACAGCGGGAAAGCGCCGCCCTGTACCAGATCTACGCCGGTCGCACCGTGCCCGACTTCGCCTACACGGAGATGGCCAACTACTACCTGAACTACGACTTCTCCCTCGTTCTCGTGCTGCTTCTGGGACTCTACGGCGTGGCCGGCACCTTCGTGGAGGAGCGGGAAACGCAGATGGACCGGTTGCTGCTCACGAATCCCAATGGCGGCAGCCGCACCGCTCTCGCGAAGCTGATGGCAGCCAGCGGGTTTTTGCTGCTGGTGACCATGTGGTTCTCGCTGCTTGACCTGGCGGGCTTCGGGGCCGCCTTCGGCACCTTAGAGGGCTTGGATTTGCCGGTGTACGCCATCCCCAGCTTCGCCGAGGCACCTATCGACCTCAGCGTCCTCCAATTCGCGGTGCTGGCGGCGGCGCTGCGAAGCGTCGGACTCTGGGCTTTGGGCATGGTCTGGCTTGCAGTGTCGCTGCGGGGCAGAAACGCCCTCATTCCCCTTGTCGTTAACTTCGCGCTCACCGCCGTGCTCGTCATCGGCGGCGCGAGCGCGGCCTATTCCCACTTTGTCTGGGCGAAAGCGCTCGATCCCTATTCACTGCTGGCGGGCCGCCCCCTCCTGGCCCAAACGGAGTTTCTGGACATCGGCGGCTTCCCCGTCCTGTCCTGGCAGGCAGCGCTCGCAATCTCCCTGGTTGCGGGGCTCGTCGTTGCCGCAGCCATCTATCTGCTTTCGCCGCGAAACACCTACTGCCCCATAAGGAGGTTGCAATGATGGTGCTCGCCTACGAATGGAAGAAGCTCATGATCGGGCAGCGAGGGCTAGCCTGTCTGCTGGCGGCCCTGGTGGTCAGCGGGGTCTGGCTGGCGGCGACCGAACAGCCCCAGAACATCGCCATGCAAGAGCACCGATCCGATTACGTCTGGTGCCTGGAAAGGCTGGACGGGGCGTTGAACGACCAGAAGGAGGCCTGGCTTCAAGACGAGAGCGAGGCCATCACGGAAGCGAAAGCCGCCCGTGCCGAAGCGCAGGAAAGCTACTACAGCGGCCTCACCTCGGCTGAAGATTACGAAAGTACGGCGGCCCAGGCCGGGGAGGTGCTGGCCCACGAGCGGGGCTTCGACGCCGCCTTCCAGCAGTACCTCTATGTATCGGAGAACCCGACCAACCGATACTTCCTTGAGACGAACGGCTGGGCCGGGCTTCTCTCTGTCCAGACGCTGGATTTCGCGGTGCTGCTGGCCGTCTTGTATCTGGCCGCCGCGGCTTTCTGCTCGGAATACGCCTGCCAGATGGACGCGCTTTTGCGCACGACCCCCGAGGGCCGCACAAGCGCCCGGTGCAAGGTGCTCATCGTCATCGGTTCCGCCGTTGCCCTTTGTGTCGCGCTCTCCCTTCTCCAGCTCGCGTTCTTCGCGGTGAAATACGGGCTGCCCCACGGGGACTATCCCCTCCAGAGCGTTCCGCTTTTCGGCACCAGCGAGAAGAGCCTCTCCCTTGCAGAGGCGTTCGTAGCGGCCGCCGCCCTCCGTTGCTTCGGCGCGGTGATGCTCGCGGCCTTGCTCCTCTTCGCCTCGGTTATAGTGAGGAAGTACGCACTGACGGCTCTTATCGGCGCCGCTGCCACCCTCATCCCCCTCATCGGACTACCGGAGCAATTCATCTTCCGCCTGCCCCTTCCCCTGCCGTTCTTGCTGGCGACGGGATTCTTGGAGGGCGGCCGCTTTGCTCAGGGCGACGGAGGGGAGGCAATCGCCGTGTTTGCCGAAGTGTCCCCGTGGGAATTCGCGCTGGTGACGGGAATTTCGGCGGCGCTTACGATGCTCGCGCTGTACGGAACGGTGCGGCGCAGCACGAACTGCTGGCTCTTGGAGAGAAGGCCCCGCTTCGGCAGCAAGGCAAAGCCCGCGGCCGCCCTTCTGCTTGCCGTCGCTCTTCTGCTGCCCGTAACTGGATGCTCTTCCGAAGCCGCCGAAACCGTGGTCTACAACTCTGCCGCCCAAAGCGTGGCAGGCGACGGCTTTGCCGTGGCGCTCGACGACGAAACCCGAACCTACACCTTAGAACGCGAAGGTGCCGCAACGATGGCCGTGGAAACATCGCCGCTTTTCGGCGCCTTTTCGGACGGGGAGTCCGTGACGGGCGCCTATGTGGCCGGCTCTTGCATTTACTACCTCACTTCGCGAACCCAACAATACATCGACCGGGTTGGTAATTACAACAGCACGTTCACGCAGTTCAGCATCGTGCGCCTTAATGCGGACACGCTGGAGCGCCACGTGATTTTCGAGCAGATCGCCGACAGCGACCGCTCCCTGCTGGGAATCGACTACACGGTCGGCGATACCTGGGCGTTTCTTCCGGATTGCCGCAGTTTTTTCCTGAACGACCGCAGTTTCTTTTTCGTGGTGAACGATAAGATCGTCGAGGTGGATCGAGCCACGCGGTCGGTGCAGACGCTCGCCATCCCCGCCAGCGGCAACATAGCCTTCGACGGTCGCGCCATTTACTTTGTAGACGAGGATTCTCGGCTCCAAGCCTACGACACCCAAACCCGGGAAGTTGCTCCCGTGGGAAACATCGTCGCCCGCAGCTTCTGTCTCACCGAGGACGGCCTTTGCTTCGTCAACCGCCTGGACGGCGATGCAGTCTGCGCCTGCGCCAAAGACGGCTCCGATGCTGTGATGGTGTTGGAAGGGCCTGCCCTGTCGGTCGATTATGAAGGCGGCGAGCTCTCCGCCACTCTGAAATCGGATGGTCGAACGGTTCCAGTTGAGTTATGACGAGCGGTTTCCCTATGCGCAACTGACCCAACGCGTGCTGCCTGCCCTCTCTTGCGCCCCGAGGGTGAAACGATCTTCGTGTTCATTTCTTACCTCATTTCCTTTTTTCCGAATCGAAGCACCGACAATGAGAGGAACGCCGCGAAGAGCAGCGCCGCGAAGAGGACGAACGGGAACGGCTGGAACGCGGTCGATGCCATTCCGGCCGTGAAGTCATGGAGCGAGCACGAGACGAGGTAGCCGCTATAGCAGTACGGATAAGCTATCCAGGCGGGGGTGTTCGCGACGAGAACGCCCGGGATGACGAGAAGCAGGTTGAGCCCGACGGTGATGAGGGGCTTCTCGAAGACCACCGTTATCGCCCACATGGCGGCAACGGCGGGCAGCATGGTCAGGAAAAGGCCCGCGCAGGACTTCAGCAGGTAGCCGATGGGCAATGTCTCCTGCACCCCCATCATCTGGGTGGCGATGAGCCCGACGATCACGAAGACCGCGAAGAACACGGCGATCTCCATGAGAAGGAAGAACGCGACGACCACGAACTTCGCCAGGGAGAGCTTGTAGCGGCTGACGGGGAGCGCGAGCATCTTCAGGATGCCGTTGTGCGACGTCTCCCTGCCCGCAATCATCACGCACACGACGATCATGCTGAGCGGGAGCAGGTAATACGCGTACACGAGCGCGCTCTGGACGAACATCGCGGGCCATGCGTTTGTGTACTCGGGGGTGAAGTAGCGGCTCAAGTTCGCCACCCCCGATACGACCACGAGGATGGGCGCGATGAAGATGAGCGGGACGATCTTCGACCTGCGCACCTTCATGAACTCGATTCCGATAAGGCTTGTAAATCCCATAACTGCCTCCTACTCGTAGCGCTCGCGGCCGGAAAGCCAGAGCCCGGCCGCAAGGAAGATGACCGTCTGCGCCGCCGAAACCGCGATGGCCAGGAAGTCCGGCTGGGCGCTCATGGCGATCGCCGGCTTCAGCATCAGGACAAAGGGGTGGGCTAGGACGAGGGGCGAGTCGACGCTGGCGAGCGCCATGGCGCTCAAGAAGCCCGCCACGCCTATGCCGAGGGGTATCCACATGTTCTCGATGCGCGACGACACGAGCAGCATGAGGGTGAGAACGGGCATGCTGGTGATGAGCGAGTAGCCGGCGAAGGCGATCACAGCGCCAGGATCGTACGCCCCTTCGGGCAGGCTGCTCGCTCCGATCAGGGCGAGCACTCCGTTCTGCATCGCGACCGCTGTGAGCAGCCCAACAGCGAGGATGAGGAACTTGCTCACGTACATCGAAGGCATCTTCATGGGCATCACGAGCATCTTCTTGATGGCATCGCCCCTGAACTCCATGCCGTAGATCATGCACGCCGCCACGATGACCCCGAACATGTTGATGACGACGATCATCCCGTAGAGCTGCGTGAGCAGGATGTCCATCGGGTCGAGCGGCATGCCGAGCAGCGCCTCTCCGCGGACGAGGAAGTTCGCGCATGCGTAAAGGGCTCCCAAGACGCCGATCGCCAAGAGCACGAAAACGATGCCCGTCCTGCGCTCTTTGCGCAGCTCGATCGACAGCGCGCTCATAGGACGGCCCTCTGCTTCCGCAAGAGGTTGTCCTGCTCTATCATCGCCAAGAACAGCTCTTCCAGGTTCTCGGCGGCGTAGCCCGAGGCAAGCGCCTGGGCGCGCAGGTTGTCGAGGCTTCCCTCGTAGAGCATCGTCCCATGGTTCAAGATGCCGATATCGTCAGCCACAAGCTCGATCTCCGACAGCATGTGGGAAGAGACGAGCACCGTGCAGTCGAAGGCCTTCGGCAGCGATTTGACGAGGTTTCTGATCTCGTGTATTCCGGCAGGGTCCAGGCCGTTCGTCGGCTCGTCGAGGATGAGGATCGGAGGCCTTCCAAGAAGGGCCTCGGCAAGCCCCAGCCGCTGCTTCATGCCAAGCGAGTACTTCTTCGCGAGGCGGCCGCCGAACTCCGACAGGCCCACGAGTTCCAGGGCCTCGTCCACGGAGCTCGCAGGCAGGCCCAGTATCCTCCGGATGATATCGAGGTTCTCCCTTCCGGTGAGGTTGGCGTAGTAAGAGGGGGACTCGATGAAGGAGCCGACCTCCTTGAGGATCGCCACCCGGCTGTCCGGAAAGCGCATACCGCCGATCTCGAAGGTGCCCGATGTGGGCGCCGTGAGGCCGAGCAGCATCTTCATGGTCGTTGACTTTCCCGCTCCGTTGGGCCCGAGGAACCCGTAGATGCTCCCCTTCCGCACATGCATTGAGACATCGTTGACGGCGACGAAGTCCTTGTAGCGCTTCGTCAGATTGCGGGTCTCGATGCTGAGAGGATGGCGCCCCGAACGCCCTGGTTGCGCATGTTTCATCGTTGCTCCTTTCGACGGAGATCAAGGTATTCGCCCCGCCTGACATTCCTCGATTGCGCACCTGACTTTTTCCTTACTTTCGCGTACGGCCCAGGCGCGGGACTGTATTCTGTACAGTGGATAGGTTTGAGAAAGGCACCTCGTGGATTACGCTCTCTTGCACAGCAAAAGGATCTTGCTCGTGGACGACGAGCCGGAGCTTCTTGCCCTCGTGTCAGATATCCTGACCGACGCGGGGTTCGGGGAGATATTCACCGCAGCAAATGCAAAGGACGCGCTTGAGCGCTTCGATGAAGTTAATCCGGAGCTGGCAATCTTGGACGTGATGCTTCCCGATGGCGACGGGTTCTCGCTCATGCGGCAGGTGCGCAAGTCGTCCGACATCCCTGTGATATTCCTCACGGCGAAAGACGAGCCCATCGACAGGATATCGGGCCTGGGCCTGGGAGCCGACGACTACATTCCCAAGCCATTCCTTCCCCAGGAGCTCTTGCTGCGCGTCTATGCAGTACTCAGGAGGTCATACCCCGCGGTTGAGCCAAAGGTCCAACTTGATTATTGCGTGATCGATTTCGACAGGGCCGAAGCCGTGCGCGAAGACGGCCCGGTCTCGCTCACGGCAAAGGAGTTCGCGCTGCTGGAGATCCTTTCCCGCAATCAGGGCAAGGTGGTCACAACCGATGCCATTTGCAATGCCTTGTGGGGCGGGGACGCATTCGGGTACGAGAACCCCCTCAATGCCCACATCAGGCGCGTGCGGGAGAAGATCGAGCGCGATCCCTCGCATCCTGTGTCGCTCATCACCTGCAAGGGGCTCGGGTACAAGCTGATGGTTTGCAGGTGATGCCGTGAAGTCCCTGCGCCCCTATATCGCGAGAAATCTCGCGTTCTTCGCCGCCCTGATGGTCGCTTTGCTGGCGTTCAATGCGGCAGCATTCGGCATCTTCTTCTCCGGAGCAGTCGCCCGTGAGGCCGGAGACGCCTCGCCCGTGGCCATGCTTCATGCCATTGAGGACACAACAAGCGCATCGGAGGCGTCTCCGGAGGCGAACAGCAAGCTACGGGAAAACGGCCTATGGGCGCTGTTCATAAAGCCGGATGGGGACTGCTCGTGGTCGGTCGACGCTCCCGAGGGCGTCCCCCTCCACTACACTCTGCAGGACGTCGCGCGCTTCTCGAAGGGATATATCTCCGACTATCCTGTTTTCACGCGCGTCACTGACGCCGGCCTGCTGGTCTTGGGCTATCCCAAGGACAGCTACATGAAGATCACGGGCAACTATATCCCCATGCGGGCGGTGCAAGCTCTCCCGTCTTTCCTCGTGGTGATGGCGTTCCTCGATGTCGGCTGCCTCTTTCTAGCCTACTGGCTCTCAAAGAGGCGCACTCTGTCTGGATTGGAGCCCATCGAGGATGCCATCGAGGCACTGGGAACGGGCAAGGCGGCGCATTCCCTGCCGAAGGGGACGCTTACGAACCTTTCGGAGAGCGTGACTCGCGCGTCCGACCTCATCGCCAAGCAGAATGAGGCGCGCGCGAACTGGATCGCCGGCATATCCCATGACATCCGCACCCCGCTCACCCTCATCATGGGAAATGCGGAGCGCATCGCCAGCGACCCCTCTGCCCCATTGGATGTGTCTGGCCGTGCTGCCCTTATCAGCGCGCAGAGCGCCAAGATCAGCAACCTGATCAACGACCTGAATCTTGCCTCCCAGCTAGAATACGACATGCAGCCCTTGCATAAGGCGAAAGCGAAGCCCTCGAAAATCGTCCGCAAGGCGGTGGCAGATGCGATCAACGCATGCCCGGAAACGAGGTATTCCTATGAGATGGAAATCGAACAGGAGGCCGAAAAGGCGGCCGTTGAGTGCGATGAGCGCCTGCTCGGGCGGGCGATAGGGAATATCCTGCAGAACAGCGTCACGCACAACCCGCAAGGCTGCCGCATACGCATAGGGCTGAATGCGACCGATGAGCATGTGCTCATCACCATTGAAGATGACGGGGCGGGGGCGGCCGGAGAAGGCCTGCTCGCCCTTCTTAAATCTCAGGAACACGCGAGCAGCACCGACGAAAACCTCGACCTTCGCCACGGGCTCGGCTTGCAAATCGCGTCACGGGTGATAAGGGCGCACCAGGGAAATCTCTCCTTCTCAGCTCCCGTCGAAGGCGGCTTCAAAACTGTAGTGCAGCTTTCCAGGTGTTAATCCGGCTGCGAGGCCTGCTGCCTCGGTGCTCATGAGGCACGAGAGCCCGTCGTACACGCTCGGCCGCTATACAGGATACGCCCCGAACACGGTCATGGGCATAGGGGAAGGTGCATCGACTACATCCGTTCCGCCGAGCAAAATTGTGGTTTTATCTGTTAGTCGGGGCCGACAAAGATCAATAGCGTATAACTCAACAGCACGCGGGCGTCGCCAAGTGGTAAGGCCCAAGCTTCCCAAGCTGCTAGCGAGGCAAGCGCCCGCGAAACGCACGCCCATCGCACATTGCGCGAGGGCCGCCTGGCCTCCCGATGCGGACAACCGCAGAAGGAAACGCAACGGCGGCCCCGAGAAAGCGCTACCTCAAGATTTCGACCTCTTCAAGCAAGTCAAGGTTGCTCCCCAACCAAAGAGATGGTCAACGCCGCGGTCCAGCCGTCCGAGAGGCTGGAAGGGGCGGCATCCCTCATGAAGATGCTCGAAGACAAGGCCGACAGCGAGCAGATAACCGCCTCCGAGCTTTCCGCCGTCCGCTGCATCGTGGAAGCCTGCGCAAGCGATCTCGATGCGGTCTTGGAACAGGCCTAGATAAAACTAGAGCCAGTCCCAGTGGGACCGGCCCATGCAAAACCCGAAGGTTTTTGAATCTGCGATTATAATGCCAGCCTCAGGTCGCCTTGTCAATGAGGTTCGCCAGGAAGCGCAGATATGACACGAAGCCGTTTTGCTCCCCGTAGCCGTCGCACGCATCGAGAAGTCGCCCTTTTAACCGCTTCAGCATAGCGTCGGTATCGGCACAGAGCGTCGACCCGTCCAGCCGATCGAACATCACCAGCACTTCGAGGAGTTGTTGCACGCGACGATTCTTCAGCTTCGTCCGGCGCGTCTTGCTATTCGGCACACCTTTTTCTTTGAGCCAATTGTAGATGACGCTCGACAATGCGTAATCAGACTCATAGCTTCTGTCCATCCCGTTCAGGATGCAGCTTCCGTGGGAGCAGCAGTTCCGCACCGTCTTGACGCCTTTGAGGATGTAGTGCTCCTCCCTCATCAGGTTGTCATCCCAGCGCATTGAGCAAAAAAGGTAGAAGGCGAGCAGCGTGCCGAACGTCACGACTTCTAGGAATGCCCACACGGGCATGGCCTCTCCATAGTGGTCGATGATGCGGCCCGAATAAACGTCCCCCTCGCTCTCTTCGCTCCTGCGGAGGCGCAAATCGCGCACGATGTAGCCGCGGTAACGCGGCTCTTGTGACTCCATGAAATCGGCGACGATGCCGTAGCCGTCCTCATTCTCGCTCTCGGATACGCGGGTTATGATGGCGGTCTTTGCCAGACGCTCCACGTCCTGGGACACAAGCAGGAAGGTACGCCGAAGCGCTGCGTCCAGCTCATCCATGTCCAACAGGTCCGCGAAGTCCAGGCCAACATAGCGCCCTTCATCCGGACCGTCCGCGAACCTCTGGAACAGCCTCCTGCAAGCTGTCAGATGCAGGAACATTCCTCTGCGAGCCAACGCCTCCGTAGCCTTCGCCTCGTCGCAACGCTCGAACGTGACGCCCTTGGCCTTCAAGAGCTCCACCTGCTCCTCGGGCGTGAGCATAGGCTTGAGGTTCCGCGCCTCGTGGGCGCCGTCGTTCAGGCCCCACGCGATATATGTTCTGTCCGTTTTCTCCATGCTTCCATTCTACCCGCCGCGTCATCGCCTTGGAACCGTGCATTCCCGAAAGCGGACCATCGACGCAATGGCGGGACCCGGGCCGCGCCATCAGGCCTCCCGCCTACGCCTCGGCCCCCGGTCGCCTTGAGCCCGCACGTTCGCACGGCGCCAGCCCGGCCGCAAGGCGAGCCCGAAGGGGGCGAGCCGACAAGGCTAAAGGAGGTCTGAAAGATGGAAACGACCAAGATCCCGCTCTCCCGATGCGTCGAGAGCAGCTACCAGAACCGCAAGGAGCTGGGCGACGTCTCGGGGCTCGCGCGGAGCATCGAGGTGAACGGGCAGATCACGCCGCTCATCGCGGTGGCCGACGGCGAGGCCTACCAGCTCGTCGCAGGACACCGCAGGACCGCCGCCATGAAGTCGCTCGGACTCGAAGAGGCCGACGCCTACGTGATGGACGGCTGGGACGACGCCCGGATCGCGCAGATCCTCAACGCGGAGAACAACCACCGCCGCGAGCAGACCGAGGCCGAGCGCGGGCGCAGCATCCAGACCATGCTCTCGCTGGGCGTGCCCGTCTCCGATGCAGCGGCGACTGCGGGCGCCCCGGTCTCGTGGCCGTCGTGAGGCCCCAGCCCTGGGGCGAGGGGGCGGACGTCACCTTCTACTGCGACGACGAGTCCCACGTCTACCAGCCCACGCCGGAGGAGGTCGCGGAGACGGAGGCCTTCCTGGGGCGCAAGGCGACGCTCGATGCCATGGGCGGCCGCATCGCGGAGTTCGCCAAGTCCATCTACCCGAAGTTCCCCGCCAAAGGCCAGACGAAGCTGCGCCGGTGGGCGCACGAGGCCTTCGAGGCCTGCTACGAGTGCGAGCCCGACGACGCCTGGGAGGGCTTCAAGGAGCCGAAGGCTAAGGCCCTCGACCAGTTCATCCTGATGCGCACCATCCCGGCCTGCGTGCCCGGCCTCCCGGAGCGCGTCCTCAAGCGCGGCTACGAGCCGTGGTCGCGCGACCTGGAAGTCCTCCGCATCCGTCTGTCAGCCCGCCACCGATAGGCGTAGCTAATGAGCGCCGCGAACACCAGGAGGTCATCATGGGAAACTGCGCAGTCATCACCACGCCCGAGCGCAAGGTCGGGCTCTACCTTCACTGGAACGGAGGGCGCGACACCGTGGAGCCGCTTCTCAAGTACTGCGAGCTGCAGGGCTACCGGCCGCCGAGCCAAGACGCGTATGGCTGGGCGCGCATGTGCCAGGTCATGGGAAACTTCTTCGGGGGAAGCACGTCCCTCGGCATCGACCCCTACACCACCGACCGCCAGATGGACCCCGGCGACAACGGCGTCTACGTCATCGACGGCTGGCGGATCTCCGAGCATCTGCGGATCGAGTACGACGAGGACTGGAACGCTGTCGGGATGCGCGCGTTCGAGCCCGGCGAGGAGCACGACTGGCACAAGTTCGACGATATGCTCCGCAGCTTCGACGCGTCCATGCCCGAAGAGCTTCGTCTCGGCGAGTTCCTAAACTCGGTGGACGTGCCCGCAAGCGAGCTTGAGGTTGGCGATGAGGTGTGGATGTTCGACAGTATTCGCGGCAAGTGGGAAGTCTTCCCGGTCGTCGGCTTCGGACAGCCGAGCGGTAATCGCATCGCGGTCGAGGTCGATGCCCTGAACGGCAGGAGGGAGGTCACGTACCCCGACCTGCCATACGTCGCCAAGTGCGACCACGACGGCGACTACTCGTGGAACTGCACCAACTACGTCCACGGCGGCACGGCGCGCATCAAGCCGCGCGGCCAGCAGGTTGCCGCATAGCAGCTCGCAAGCCCGTCGGCCTTCGGGTCGGCGGGCCTTCCGCCTGCGGGGTCACGAGTCGTCCCGTTTCTCCTTCAACACTTTATAGCCGACAAGCTGAACGGTCAGAAAGTCACGCAACGACTCCTCATACGACAGGATCGGATACCCCGTCTCCTTGCAGGCGGCTCGCTGAATGGGGAGCGGGTGGGTCGCAGGGTAGAGCCCAGCGACATAGTCCGACAGGTCCATGAGAAACCTGGTGGAGTCAGCCAGCTCGTCGAAGAGGCCGCGTTCAACGAGCAGACTCGATCCATCTGCCATCATTCCGATGATCTCGCGCTTGCATTCGACGAGGCATTCCAGGCGCACATTGGTCTCTATGATGCTCGTCAAAAGCGCCCCAAGTCTTCCGAAGTCCCTGTGTGAGGCAAGCATCGCCGCTAGAGTGTCCGAAGCGGCCTCGAGACCTGTTATGGAGGACACGTCCAAAGAACCGGGGTCGATCTCTTTCATAGCTTCCAAGATCTCCCGCAATGACCGGATGTACAGGAGCAGGAGTATCTCCTCTTTAGAACCGACATAGTGCGAGAGATTGGCGCGCGAGCACCCGACCCTTTCGGCTATGGCGCTCAAGGTGACATCGTGGTACGAGCCTTCATCCAGTATCGATCGTGTGGCATCCAGGATGCCATCGAGCCTTTGGCTCTTCTGCTCACGCGTCCGCGCGCGTTGGTACGTCCGATCTTCTTCAGTCACGGTAGCTCTACCGCCTCCTTGACAAGTTGCACATCGCAACTTATAGTTAATTGCATTGTGCAACTAATTTTACGCAAGGAGTGCTCGCGATGCAATTCAGGACCGATCCCAAGAATGGCAACGAGTTGTCGGCGCTCGGCTTCGGTTGCATGAGGTTCCCTTCTTCTGGAGGACGCATCGATATTGACGCGTCTGAGCGGCTCATCGTGGAAGCTGTCGAGCGCGGCATCAACTACCTCGACACGGCTTATCTGTACAACGGGAACGAGGCTGCTCTGGGCGAGATATTCGCTCGCAACCCCGGCCTGAGGGAGAGGGTCTATATCGCCACCAAGCTGCCGATAGCGCGATGCGAGGCGTCAGGCGATTTCGATACGTATCTGGAGCGCTCCCTTGAGAGGCTTCGCACCGACCATGTTGATTATTATCTTGTCCACAACGTAACGAGCGCTTCGGCATGGGATCGCTTGAGCTCTCTGGGTTTCGAGGATTGGGTAGCGGAGCAGAAGAGGTCGAGCCGGATCGCCAACATAGGCTTCTCATACCATGGCCCCAAGGCAGATTTTCCTGCGCTGCTCGATTCCTTCGGCTGGGATTTCTGCCAGATTCAGTACAACTACATGAACGAGGACTATCAGGCGGGAACGGCGGGCCTCATGGCAGCGGCAGAGCGTGGCCTGCCCGTCATCGTCATGGAGCCGCTTCTCGGAGGCAAGCTGGCAGGCGAATTGCCAGCGGGCGCGCGGCGCGCCCTTTCCGATGCCGGCCTGAGCGACGATCCGGTACGGCTCGCCCTTCGCTGGGTATGGAACCACCCGGAAGCGACGGTGGTGCTTTCGGGCATGAACACGCAGGACCAACTGTCGCAGAATATCGAGACGGCCGAATCGGCACTCCCTGGCCCGCTCGAAGGTGCTGAGGCGGATGCGGTCGAAAAAGCCCGTGAGCACATCGCGCAAAACTACCGGATTCCTTGCACGGGGTGCGGGTACTGCATGCCGTGTCCCAAAGGAATCAACATCCCCATGTGCTTCGCTGCCTACAACACGTCTTTCGCTCACGGCTGGTACCAGGGCATGCACCAGTACATCACGGCATCGGGGGCCATGGTGGGCGATGCTCGCTTCGCGAGCGATTGCGTCAAGTGCGGAGCCTGCCTTGAGAAGTGCCCCCAGCATATTCGGATCCCCAGCGAGCTGACATCGGTGAAGCGGCGCCTTCAGGTTCCCGGCCTCCCGGCCCTGGTCAGGCTCGGCGTGAAACTGATGAGCCGCTAGCGCTAGCGTGCGAGCGTCCCTTGCCAGCCCATGCGCCCGGTGAGATAATCCATGTGCTTGAGTAATCGCATCGACAGGAACAGCCATGAAGCTCTGCATTGGGGCGGCTCCGGAAGCACACAGACGAGACGCTGACCGGAGCGAAGCCTGATAAATCGTCGGCTCCCGCAACCCGCTACGGGTTGCTTCGGCTTGCGCAGACGAACGATGGGCACGGGAACGGGCATGCGTCCGTTCCTTTTTGTTCTCACCCCATCGAAAGGCTTTCCATGTCAGCATCTGCAGATCACACGTCATCCCTTCTGGAGGGAAGCGCCCCGAAGCGCCTGGCAGCGTTCTCCGCCCCGCTCGTCGCGGCGAACCTCCTCCAATACGTCTACCAGTTCGTCGATATGGGCATTGTTGGCAACGTCGTCGGCGAGACGGGGCTTGTCGCAATCAGCAACGCCTCCGCCATCGTCTTCATCATCAGCTCGATAGCCATAGGGCTCATGTCGGGCTGCACCGTCGCGGTGGGCAACCGCGTGGGTGCTCGCGACGAGCAGGGGCAGCGCCGCGCCTTCGCCGCATCTCTCGGGGTCGCCCTTCTGGGGGCTGCGGCGATCACGCTGGCAGGCTGCGCGTTCGCGAAGCCCATTTTCACCCTCATGGGCGTTCCCGACGCCTCGCTCGCCCAAACAGCCGCCTATCTCGAGGTCGTCTCTCTGGGCACAGCCGGCCTCTTCCTGCTCAACGCGGCGTGCGCATTCCTGCGGGCGCAGGGGGACTCCGCCGGCCCCCTCGCCATCATGGCCGTCTCTGCCGCAGCGAACGTAGCCCTCGACCTCATCCTCATCGCGGGCGCCGGCCTCGGCGTGGTCGGCGCCGCCATCGCCACCGTGGCCGCCCAGGGCGCGGGGGCGGTCTTCGCCCTGTGGCTCGCGCGGCGCAGGTACGCCTCTGCCCGGAGCGTGCTCCGCTCCATGCGCGAAGCCCGGGAGCGGGGGAAAGCGATCGCGGCCGCACGGGATGTCCTCCGCGTGGGCGCCCCCATGGCCGTGCAGCAGGCCGTCATCAACCTCTCCTACGTCCTCGTGACCGCGTGGCTCAACTCCTACGGCCCGACCATCGCCGCCGCCTCCGGAGTCGGCCTCAAGATAAGCACCATCGCGGGGCTGCCCTGCTGGGGCGTCGGCCAGGCCGTCTCCGCCGCAGTCTCGCAGAGCATCGGAGCTAGGATGCCCGAGCGGGCGGTCGCATTCGCCAAGTCGGGCTGCCTCATGGCCATTGCCGTCACTGTGGGCATCCAGATCGCCGTGCAGCTGGGCGCGGGATGGCTCGTCTCGCTCTTCGGGGATTCGAGCCGGGAGCTCATCGACGCAGCAGTCCTCTACCTTCGCATCACCTGCAGCGTGAACGGAATCTTCTACGCGGCAATGTACGCCCTCGACTCATTCGCCCTGGCCTCGGGCGCGCCGAAGCTGGCCCTGGCGAACTCCCTCATCGACGCATTCGCCATGAGGGCAGGGCTGGCCTGGCTCCTGTCCGTCCCCCTGGGTTGCGGCTTCATCGGAATCTACACGGCGCAGGCGGCGGCACCGGTTCTTCCCGCGCTCGTCGGCTTCGTCTACCTCCAGCTGTGGGAGCGAAGGAATCTGTCAAGGTAGCGACCGTCTTGCCCCATGCCCATGACGGGCAGTCAGAAACATGCTCGCCGAAACCCTCCATCTTCAGGCGGAGGGTTTTTCGTTTCTCCTGCGGTATACTTTCCCCAGAAGGTAAAAACACGACCCCGTCGGGTAGTCGGGGTGCGGCCGCCCTCTTGCGACGAGCCGTCAGTAACCTGCCTCCTTGGTTGTCCCTCCTTCAGGTTCGTCATCGACATAAAGGAGGAACAACGATGAGCCTGTGCAAACTCACCGTGCGCTTCGAGGAGCCGTTCTGGGTCGGCCTCGTCGAGACGGAGGACGGTGACGGCTACAGCGTGGCGAAGCACGTCTTCGGGGCAGAGCCCACCACGCCCGAGGTGTTCGACTTCATCCGCGACCGCTGGAACGACCTGCGCTTCACGCACGAGGTCCAGGTCGAGGCCAAGGAGTCCAAGCGCATCAACCCCAAGAGGCTCCGCCGCATGATCGAGAAGGAGATGCGATCGGACGCCTGGCGCGGGACCAAGGCGCAGCAGACGCTCGCAGAGCAGCGCGCCATGGCGATAGAATCCGGCGAGGCGCTTTCCCGGCAGCAGAAGGAAGGGCGCGAGCGCGAGCAGTTCGCCAAGCGGACGGAGAAGCGCAAGCAGAAGCACCGCGGGCACTAGGTGTCGTGTGCCAATAGGTTGTTTACGCCGACGATGCGCGACATGGGTGGCAGGCCCCCGCAGCCGCTCGCGTGTCAAGGGGACGGCTCCCTTGACACGCGAGCGGCTGGAGCCGTTGTTGCGATCGGGCGGAGTGAGGAGGCTCGAAGACACCGGGGAGCGCGCAGTTCAATCGTCTTTTGGAATCAAGTGGGGCGCAGAGAGTCGAAGACCTCGGCATACCTGCAACTATCTTGCCGGAGATCGCGTCATCTAGCGAACGGGAAAGAGACCAGCGACCTAGATTCTAGTGCCATCCAAATAGCAAACTAGCCTTGCACATGTTCCGCTCGCTTGCGCTGTGGAGAAATGAAGTTTACAGACAGCGCTCTTGACAGAAGCGAAGTCCATCCTAAAATAGTATAGCATATAAACTATTTTGAAAGGAGCGGAGACATGCGCAAGGGGGTGAAAGAGGCGAAGGCCATCGAGCGCGTGCTGCACAAGTACATGCGGCTCGAAGAGATGCCGTTCACTTATGGGGATGGCATTAGGCTCACCCAGCGCGAGATTCACGTCATAGATACCATCGGGACGAACCCCGATATCAACATGACCCAGCTCGCCGAGATGCACGGCATAACGAAAGGTGCCGTATCGCAGATGATCTGCCGACTGCTCGACAAGGGATATGTGGAGAAGGTGCCCGCCCCCGAGGACGATCGCGAGGTTCGGATACTGCTCACCCAGAGCGGTCACGCGGCATACAAAGCCCACAGGGAATACCATGCGAAAAGGTCGGGCGACTTCATGGACTTCCTCGGCAGCATGAAAGCGGCCGAGTTCGCCGTCCTGCAGCAGGTTCTCGCCTCATTTGAGGCCATGGTAGACGATGCGCTAGAAGAAGCCTCCAACTAAAGCGTCCGCCTCGGGCACCCCAGGGTGCCCTTTCTTCGACCCTAATAGTTTAGATACTATATAGTATAGTTACTATACGAAAGGAAGCATATGCAGAAAAGTCAAGACAGAACAGAGCTCTTGAGATCGGCTCCGGTGAAGAGCGCGCTTTTGAAGCTCGGAACACCGACGCTGATAGGCATGAGCGTGTCGGCCCTCTACAACGTCGTGGACGCCTTCTTCGTCAGGCATCTCGGCGGGTCCCAGATGGCCGCTGTGTCGCTGTTCGCCCCCATAGCCACCGCCATGCTCGGACTGGCCCTCCTGTTCGGCGGTGGCGCGGCATCCTACATATCCCGTTTACTCGGCGCGGGAAAGCGTAGCGAGGCGAACGAGTGCGCCTCCACGTCGCTGGCGACCTCGATGGCCGTGGCGGTCCTGCTGATGGCCGGGTTCGTCGCGTTCGCGGAGCCGTTCCTTCGTGCTCTAGGCGCGACGGACACCATGATGCCGTATGCGGCGGCCTACGCCGTCCCCTTCTTCATCGCCATGACGTTCTACGCCTTCAACGCCACCGCCAACAACCTCATCGTCTCCGAGGGTGCGACGACCGTGAGCATGGTAGCCATGCTGCTCGGTGGCATATCCAACATCGTGCTCGACCCCATCATGATTTTCGCCCTCGGATGGGGCGTGACAGGAGCCGCCGTCGCGACGCTTGTGGGAACCCTTCTGACCACCTGCGTCTACCTCTCGTACTTCCTGCGCGGCAAGAGCAGCCTCGCCCTGTCGCCGCGAAATCTCAAGCCCACGGCGGGGATGTACGCGCAGGTGCTCAAGATCGGTGTTCCCAGCCTGACCTATCAGTTGCTCGTCTCGGTGGCGCTCTGGCTCACCAACGTCTTCGCCGCAGCTTACGGGGATGCCGCCGTGGCGGCGCTCGGTATTGTGGCGCGCATTATGAACCTGGCGAGCATGGTGGCTTTCGGCTTCGTCAAGGGCTATCAGCCCTTCGCGGGCTTCAACTACGGGGCCCGCAGGTTCGATCGGGTGCGGGAGGCCACGAAGACGGCGTGCATCTGGGAGACGGCTTTCGCTTGCATCACTGCCGTGACGCTCATCATCTTCGCGGAACCTCTGCTATCGGCATTCAGTCAGGAAGACGCCACTATTGTCTCCATCGGTGCGACCGCCCTGTTCTGGAACGCATTGAGCTTCGCCACCTTCGGTGTGCAGGCTGTCTATTCCGCTTTCTTCCTGGCACTTGGCAAGGCGAAGCAGGGAGCGCTCATAGCCATCGGACGGCAGGGCATCTTCTTCATACCCGCGCTTCTCATCGGCTCTTGGGCCTTTGGTCTTCTGGGCATCATAGCCGCGCAGCCCATCGGAGACCTGCTCTCGTTCCTTCTGGTTCTTGTCCTTGTCGCTAAATCGAAAGGAGTTCTATCTGATAGCGAGATGGCAAATGCCGAGCATGCAGAAACCTCTGCCTAATACATACTCTTGAGCTGACCGCAATCGTTAGGTGCCAAGGGAACAGTTCCCTTGACGGGCGGGGTGTCAGGGGGACGATTCCCCTGACACCCGAGAAAGACAGGTTCGGGGCGGCCGCCGGCTACTCGCGCACGAAGGCACGGTCGGCCGCGGCGTCGTGGGCCTCGTCGGTCACGTAGCGCTCGACGGTCATGCGCACGTCGTGCATCTCGCGCAGCGCGGCAATGGCGCTCATCATCGGGGACGCATGATGCGCGTCGAGGGCCTGCTGGTCCTCCCAACTGTCGATGAGCAGCACGGTCTCGCCGCCGGCCAGGGGGACGAAGTACTCGTAGCGGAGGTTGCCCGGCTCGGCGCGGATGGCATCCACCGTGCCCGAGGCCGTCATCTCCTCGGCGAACCGCCGGGCGCTTCCGTCGGCGCCGTGGTAGTAGATGTTCACGGTGATGAACAGATGTCGAGGGGGCGGTTCCCTTGACATCCCGCCGGCATCTTCTTCCCACCGAAGAGGGGCGGCACGGGGTAAATCGCGCAGACCTCCCGGCTAACCCACTGCAGATGGCAGCTTTGGTTGACAGATTTCCAACCATGGTTGGTAGATGCGCGGCGGCCCTTCCGATTGAATCGAAGTGTGCTCATACTGGCATCGAGGAAAGGAAGCGCCATGAAATTCAACGAGCGGCTCATGGCCCTGCGCAAGAAGCGGGGCCTCTCCCAGGAAGAGCTCGGCTTCGAGCTGGGGGTATCGCGGCAGACGGTATCGAAGTGGGAATCGGGGCAGTCCTATCCCGACTTCCAGCGCCTGGTGCTGCTGGCCGACTACTTCGACATCAGCCTCGACGAGCTGGTGCGCGGCCTGGACGTGGGCGACGTGCGCGCCCTGAACGAGTCGGAGAAGCAGCTGTCGTCCATCTACGCCGACGTGGAGGGAGGCAAGGCCGCCATGCGCAAGTACATCCGCGTGCTGCTGGGCATCGGCGCGGCGATCCTGGCATTCTTCGCCGGCATCGTCTGCTACGCCGTGCTGTTCGCGTAGAGGCAGCTTTCTCGTACGCCATAATCTCCGCGAAGGTAAAACACGATCCCGTCCCCAAAGTCCAGATGATCACCGAGGACATCGCGGAGATGATCGGACTCATCGGAGCCTAGAGGCGCCTCCTCAACAAGCGGCCAGGGAGAGCAGCGGCCTAGATGTACGCCGTATCGCCAACTTGAATGTGGCCCGATCGTGCGCCTAAATAAAACTAGAGCCAGTCCCGGTGGAACCGGCCCTTACAAAGCCTCGAAGGCTTTGACATGTACGAGTATAGTGACAGGCTCACGTGGCTTTGTCAGTGAGTCGGGAGAGAAAGCCGAGATACAACACGAAAGCGTTTTGGTTGCCGTATCTGCCGCAGGCGTCATCTAACCGCTCCCTCAGATCCGAGAGCCTTGCGATAGACTCCTTCGAGGTCGGGCGGCAGCCCATCCTGTCGAACATGGCAAGCGTCTCCGTCAACTGCTGGATGCGCCCGTTCCTTAACTTCGATTTACGGCCCCTCCCCTTAGGTATGCCAATCTCGTCAAGCCATCTGTAGACGATGCTGGAGACACCCGTTGATGTCCTCGCTTCGTCCTTCAGTCCGTTGATGATGCAGCTCATAGACCTCCGAGAAGTTGCGCTTCGCCTCTTCATAGAACTTCTCGTTGACGAACTGCGAGTAGACGAAGAGCATGGCGCAGACGATTCCTAAAGCCGCGATTCACGTGACGATGATGGCAATTCTCGATCTAAGGTTCTTCATGTGATACGCTCCGAATCTGCAATCTGGCATCATCGCAAGCGTCATCGCCTGGAGTGCCGCTATTTCGCTCTGCTTAGCCGAAGCGACCTGACACATAGTCGGCTGTTCGGCTGTCTTTCGGATGCGTGAACAACGCATCCGTGTCACCTGCCTCAACCATCTCCCCTAGGAGAAAGAACGCGGTCTTGGTAGATACGCGAATGGCTTGCAGCATATTGTGCGTGACCATGATCACGGTGTATTTCGATGCGAGCTCGGTGACCAGATCCTCGATCTTCGCCGTGGATATCGGGTCGAGTGCGCTCGTGGACTCGTCAAGCAGCAACACTTCAGGCTGAACGGCAAGCGCACGTGCGATACACAGACGCTGCTGCTGGCCACCCGAGAGCCCAAGGGCACTCTTCTTCAGGCGATCCTTGACCTCATCCCAGATGGCGGCATCACGGAGCGACTGTTCCACAATCACGTTGAGCTCTTCTTTGCCCTTGATCCCGTGAGTACGCGGGCCGAAGGCGATGTTGTCGTAGATACTCATGGGGAAGGGATTGGGCTGCTGGAACACCATGCCCACGCGGCGGCGGAGGTCATTGACCGGCAGGCCACCATAGATGTCGTCGCCATCCAAGGAGACGCACCCGTCCACGCGGCAGCCGTCCACCAGGTCATTCATCCGGTTCAAGGTCTTGAGCAACGTCGACTTGCCGCATCCCGAAGGCCCGATCAGGGCCGTCACCTCGTTCTTCGGAAAATCGAGCGTGACGTCTTTGAGAGCATGGAACTCTCCGTAGTAAAGGTCGAGTCCCTCAACGCCCATCTTCGCTTCAGCGCCGGCAGCTTCCGCCCGCGCGCTCTGCATGCTTTGCTCCTTCTCAGGTTCCATGATTCTCTTTTCGGGTGCTGTGACTGCGTCCATCATCTACATTCCTCTCTTAAGTCTCTTTGCCGCGAAGTTCGCTCCCATGTTCAGAATCACGATGAGGATCAGGAGCACGACGGCTGTTGCATAGGTCTCGTCCATGTGAAGGCCCTCGCTTGCGAGCACGTACATGTGGACGGCAAGCGTCCTGCACGAATCGAAGATTGCGAAGATGCCCTGTCCACCGAAATCGGGGATCTGCGCCACGGTGCCAGCGGTGAAGAGGAGCGCGGCCACCTCTCCAACGCAGCGGCCAAGGGCAAGCAGCACGCCGCCCACGATGCCAGGAAGCGCGCTTGGCAGCACACAGCGAAAGATCGTCCTGACATGGCCCGCCCCCAATGCGAAGCCGCCCTGCTTGTAGGATTCGGGGACAGCGAGAAGCGCCTCTTCGGTAGTGCGCATCACGACGGGGAGCACCATGATGGCGAGCGTGCATGCGCCGGAAATGAGGGAAAGCCCCCATCCGAGCATGGTCGTGAAGAAGAGCAAGCCGAACAGACCGTAGATGATTGAGGGGATGCCCTGGAGCGTCTCTGCTGTCATGCGGACTGCCCTCACGAAGCGGCTCGATGAGCGCGCGTACTCCACCAGATAGATTGCCGCGCCAACGCCCGTCGGCACAGATAGCGCCAAAGCAAGCAGGGCCATCAGGATGGTATCGATGAGAGCGGGCATGAGCGAGACGTTCTCGGAAGTGTAGGTCCACTCGAACAGGGAGGGCTTGAGATGAGGGATGCCGTTTATAAGGATGTATCCCACGATCCCCGCCAGGACCAGAGCCGTGAGGATGGCTCCCACGTACACGAGAGCGCGCAGAATCTTCGATGTCATCGCTCCTCACCCCGCTTCTTGATGGCGCTGAACAGGAGGCTGATGAGCATGATGAAGACGAACAGCACGACGCCGGTTGCTATGAGAGCGCCCCTGTGGAGGTCGGCGGCATAGCCCATCTCCAGAACAATATTTGCGGTCATCGTGCGAACGCCGTCGAAGATGGAGTTCGGTATGACGGGCTGGTTTCCCGCGACCATAACGACCGCCATGGTCTCGCCGATCGCACGCCCGACTCCTAGCACGACAGCCGCCATGATTCCCGAGAACGCAGCAGGCACGAGGATGCGGAACACGGCCCGCTCATGGGTTGCGCCCAGGGCAAGGGCCCCCTCGTAGTAGCTTCTCGGAACGGCATCGAGGGCGTTCTTCGCCACGGTGATGATGGTGGGAAGGATCATGATCCCCAGCAGCAGGGATGCTGCCAGAAGCGAAAGGCCCCTGCCAGGCATCGTCATCCTGATGAAGGGGACGAGCACCATCAACCCGAAGAAGCCATACACGACAGAGGGGATGCCGGCGAGCAGCTCGATGCCCGGCCGCAGAACGGATGCGACCCTGCTGCCCGCAAAGCGCGACAGGTATATCGCCGTCAGGATGCCCGCCGGAACACCGACGAGGATGGCACCGGCGGTCACGTAGATGCTCCCCACGATCATGGGAAAGATGCCGTACATGTCGCTTCCCGGCTTCCAGGTGGTGCCCAGCAGGAACTCGGGGATGCCGATCTGGAACATCGCCGGAAGCCCGTTGGCGAAGAGGAACACGCATATCAGGGCAACTGCCAAGATCGAAATCGCGGCAGCGAGGGTGAACAGCACCCTTGCAAAGCCTTCTTTCCTTGCAGACTTCGACATATAGTTAGCCGATCACTTCTGCCCACGTGAGCGCTTCGCCAGAAAAGATCGCCTTCACTTGGTCGCTGGTGAGGCCGTCGACGACAGATGCGGGGGCGACGATCACGGCGATTCCGTCCTTGGCGATAGCCGTGGCGCTGACCCCGGACGAAGCCTCCGAATCCTTCAGGTCACGCGATGCCATACCGATGTCGCACGTGCCCTCGATGGCCATGTTGACGCCGGTGGTGGAGTCGGATTGCTGAACCTCGATGGTTACGTCAGGATTCACGGCCTTATACGCTTCGGCGAGCTTCTCCATGATGGGGGTGACCGAGGAGGACCCCGCGATCACAACTTTGCCACTTGCGCCAGTAGCAGTAAAGGGAGCCGCATTCTCGTCAACGCCTATGTAGCCGTTATCCTCGATGATCGCCTGACCATCGGAGCTCATGATGAAGTCCACGAAGTCCTGTGCCGGTGCGCTGAGGTTCTCGGCGAACACGATGTTGAATGGCCTGGACACCTTGTAGTCGCCGCTCTTCACGTTCTGCGCCGTTGCCTCGATGCCGTCGATCTTGACGGCCTTGACAGTATCGTTGAGCGAGCCGAGAGAAATGTATCCGATACCGTCGGGGTCGCTCGCTACCGACGTCATCATCACGGAAGTAGAGTTAGTGATGGCGGCTGCATCCGTCGTCATGTCAATCTTGTTGCCGCTCGCGTCCTTCTCTTCCAAGCCGAAAAGCTCTATGAACGCACCGCGCGTGCCCGAGCCATCTTCACGCGAGTAAACCGATATCTGATTGCTCGTCTGCGCCTCGGATGCGCTGGGACTCCCCGATTGGGTTTCGGGTGAAGAACAGCCGAAGGCGCTCATCATTCCGAGCGTGAGAATCGCCGCCGCAGCGATAGTGAGTACTTTTCTTGTCATGTTTTTGGTCATGTCGATTCCTTTCTCTGAAAGACGCCTCCTCTCACAGGAGGGAGCCTAAGAGGAGGCTCTGCTCAAGTATGGCCAAGCTGTAAGTGCGCCTTGTCAGAGGCCCGTAAAGTCTTTGCAAAGTTTCACGGCAGAGCAAATCGAAACGGGACACCTTCTTCTCAATTTGGAACATCTTTTTCTCGGATGAATCGCAGAGTTTTAGCCTTGCTCGTGAAATGTGCATCCCCGGAACTATCGGTGATATATACGGAATGCAGGCACCTTGATAACCGCATCGAATACTCATTTCGAGTTGTGTCACAACTGCGCGCTCTGCGCAAGCATGCGCTTGGGGCGTTCGCATCGTTGTGACGTTTATCCAAACACCCCATCATCGCGGTCAGCGACGCTGGCCGCCTCACATTCGAGAGGAAGCGACTATGAAGGAAACCTATGGCGAGAACATCAAAACCGTCTCAGTCCTTATGGGGCATGCGAGCTCCGCTTACACGCTCGACCTCTATGCGGCCTACGCGCCCAACACAGGCATAGGGATCGGCAAGCGCTACATGAGCTTCCTTCGAGCCGCCGCCTAGGCGCACGCTCGTGATGATTTGCTGAAATACCTAAGGGTGTTAAGGAGGTTAGAGTATAATGTTTTCCCACTGCGGGCGTGATTCAATGGTAGAATTTCAGCTTCCCAAGCTGACCACGCGGGTTCGATTCCCGTCGCCCGCTCCAGCGAACCCTCCGGCCCCGTCCCTCGACGGGGCCGTTTTGCATTTCGGGCCCGGTTGGCGCCACCCGAGCGACTCCTCCCAGAAAGGATGCCCATGAACGGCGCGGTCATTCGCCGCTGCTTCCATAGGCTCAGGCTCGGGCCGAGCACGTCACCCCCGGGAACTCGTCATCGTGCGCGTCCACAGCACCCCGAAACCAAAGCAGCCCGCCCGGCGCCGAAACGCGCGAGCGGGCTGCTCCTCGTCAATAGGCCCGAAAGACCCCAGAGCCCTATAGCGCCTCGGCAATTACCTCGCCCAAGCGACGGATGCCATCGCGAATGGTGTCGGCATCGGCATTGGTGAAGTTCAGACGCATAGTGGAATAGCTCCCCGGCTCGGCGTAGAAGGGCTCACCGGGCACGAAGGCCACGCAGCGCGCGAGCGCCTTCGGGAATAGATCCATGGTGTTGATGCCCGCCGGAAGCGTCGCCCACAGGAACATACCGCCCTGGGGCTTGGTGAACGCAACCTCGGCCGGGAAGAACTCCGCCA
This sequence comes from Adlercreutzia muris, assembly GCF_008831045.1. Lineage (GTDB taxonomy): Bacteria > Actinomycetota > Coriobacteriia > Coriobacteriales > Eggerthellaceae > Adlercreutzia > Adlercreutzia muris. Next base: position 6,156 of record NZ_WAJS01000001.1, on the reverse strand, counting down.
TGGCATCGGTCATGGCCTGTGCCTGGTCGCGGTACAGGTCGCGAATCTTCACCAGATGCTCGTCCAAGTCGTTGTGGCGCAGATAGTCCAACACCACGAACTGGGAGAACACGTTGGTGTGCAAATCGGCGGCCTCCTTGGCCGTGTTCAGGCGACGCAGCAGCTCATGATCCTTCGTCAGCAGATAGCCCATGCGGAAGCCCGGCGTCACCGTCTTCGAGAACGAGCCCATGACCACCCCGTGGGGCAGCGCCGTGGCCCCGATATAGGGCAGGGATTCTCCTTCGAAGCGCAGCTCGCCATAGGGGTCGTCTTCCACCACCACGATGTTGCGATCAGCCAGAATCTCCCGCACCTTCGCGCGGTTCTCGGCCGTGTAGGTCAGGCCCGTGGGATTCTGGAAGTTGGGAATGAGGTAGATCATCTTCGCGCCGGCTTCGAGCGCCGCGGTCAACTCGTCGGTGTTCAGGCCCTCCTCGGTCAGCTCCACCTCGCGGAACACCGGCTGCTGTAGCGCGAAGGCCTGGATAGCGGCGAGGTAGGTGGGCTTTTCCACGATGACACCGTCGCCCTTGTCCAGCAGCACCTTGCCCAGCAAATCGAGCACCTGCTGCGAGCCGGTGGTCACCAGCACGTCATCGGCGGTGTAGTCGGTGCCGAAGCGGTGGTTGTAGCGCTCGGCGATCCATTCCCGCAGCTCGGGAATGCCCGCGGTCATCGAGTACTGGAAGGCCTCAGGCCCACGCTCGGCCACCACGCGCTGCATCGACTCCATGAGCTTTTCCTGGGGAAAGGAAATAGGATTGGGCAGGCCGCCCGCAAAGGACGTGATAGCCGGATCGGACGCCGCCTTCAGAATGGCGCGCACGAACGACGGCGGGGTGTTGGTGATGCCGTCGGACAGCAGCTCGTCGATGGCGAACTCCGTTGCAGTTTCAGTCGTGGTCATAGGTTGCCTCCGCTCGCTGGGAACTCTCCCTACCATTGTTCCACGAACCGCCCCTCGCTTACCCCAGTTTTTTGCCAACGCGCCGAAGTGGGGCGGGAACACGCACGACAGCGGGTTCCGCCGACCCCCGCTACATCCAGACCGTGATGAGATTCGGCTACCGCATGGGCGACTGAGAGCCTCGTGCGGCGAGAACCGTCCGGCAAGACGACCCTCTCTCCTTCCCCGCAGAGCCCCAGACGAGCCCCTTCCCCTGAGGCTGCCTGGGCCGCGCGCTTCTAGGCCCGAGAAGATCACGCGTCTGGCGGCATAATGGGATTTCGGCATATTTGCAGGGCTGGTAGGAGAAAGGAATCCCATGGATTATGCAGACCTCATCACCCAAAGAATCGAGTTTGCCCGCCAAGAACGCGGCATGAGCATCGCGGAGCTGGGGCGTCGCGCCGACATCGACGGCAAGCGCCTCTGGTACGTACTGCGGAAGAATCGCCCCATGCGCACCGATGAGTTCATGCGCCTGTGCTTCGTACTGGGCCTCGGCACCCAATGCTTCCTCACCAAGGCCATGGCCGCCGAGTTGAGTGGCCGACGGCGACGCGTGGCCGAGGAATTCGGCAGAGGAGCGACCGGTCCCATCGGGGGCGCCCTGCGTCCTTAGCCCCTCCAGCAACGGGCGAGCCCCGGCGGGGAGGAGCCGGGGCTCGCCTATGAGGGATCAGGCGGCGCCCGAGGGCACAGCGCCGCGGGGAGGGTCCAAACGATCCCGGCCACCAACGGCGGGGCCGGGATCGCCCACCTTACGCCAAGGCCTCGGCCACCACTTCGCCGACGTTCTTGCCGAACACCTCGATATCGCACACCGCATTGCCGCCGATGCGGTTGTTGCCGTGAATGCCGCCGGTCACTTCGCCGGCCGCGTACAGCCCGGGAATCGGGTTCCCGCTCGCATCGAGGGCCTCGTTCTTCGTGTTGATGCGAATGCCGCCCATGGCGTGGTGAATGCCCGGCGCCACCTTGATGGCGTACATATTGCCATCGACGAAGGCGATGCAGCCCTCGGTGCGCCCGAATTCGTCGGCGGCGCCGTCGGTGGTGATGGCGTTGTAGGCGGCGATGGTGTCGGCCAGGGCCGCGGCGTCCACGCCGATGGCGCTGGCAAGCTCCGCCACGCTGGCGCCCTGCTGCACAATGCCGGCGTCGTCGTACTTGCTGATGGCCTTGTTGGCGTCATAGACCTGCTGGTCGAACACGCACCAGGCGAATCCGCCGGGCTGCTCCAGCTCGGCTGCCGACACCTTGTCGCGCGTGGACATCTCGTCGAAGAAACGGTTGCCCTCGGTGTTCACGAGAATGGCTCCGCCGCCGCGCACGCCCTCGGCTACCAGGGTGGACGTCTCCTGCTCAACGGTGGGATGAATCTGAATCTGATCCATCTGAATAAGCTCGGCGCCGGCGTTCTCTGCCATGACGTAGCCATCGCCCGTGGCCCCCGGCTGGTTGGTGGTCACATAGCCCGCCAGATCGGGGCGATACTTCGTCACCATATCCTGGTTCGCGCCGAGGCCGCCCGTCGCGAGAATAACGGCGCGGGCGTTGAGGTTCTTCGCCTTGCCCTTGTCATCCACGGCGATGCCCACCACGGCGTCGCCGTCCTTCAGCAGCTCCTTGGCCTCGCAGCTCATCTTCACCGGAATCCCGCGCTCCTCCACGGCGGCCATGAGGCCGGGAACCAGGGTCAGGCCCACGGCCGAGCCGTCCGTGGGACGATGGCAGCGCTTCGTGGACATGCCGCCGGTCATGGTGATGTTGTCCAGCTTGATGCCGAGGCCGTCCAGCCAGTCGATGGCGCCGGCCGAGTTGTCGCACATGAACTGCACCAGCTCGGGATCGCCGGTGTCATGGCCGCCCTCCAGCGTCTCCGCGGCGAAGGCATCGTTGCTGTCCTCGATGCCCTGATCCTTCTGGAACGTCGTCTCCGAGGCGTTCATGCCGCTCGAGGAGTAGTTGGTATTACCGCCGTTCACGGCCATCTTCTCCAGAATCACGATATTCGTGAGGCCGCGGTCGTAGGCGGCAATGGCGGCCGACAGGCCCGCGCCGCCCGTGCCCACGATCACCGCATCGTAGTCCTCGCTCTCCGCCGGGCTCTCGCTGGCCGCCTTCGACGGCGTGCAGCCCGTCAGACCGAAACCGCCGAGAGCCACCAGCGCCGCCGTGGCCCCCATCCCGGCGACAAAGCCGCGGCGGCTCAGCAGCCGCGATGCCTCCATGCCCGACGGGCTTGCGATGCCGTTGATGAATCCGTTCATGATTGCTCCCTCCGAAATGAGAATGGATTGAGAAGGGGCCCGGCGCCAGCCTGAGCCGGGCCCTCCCGCAGTGCCCCTGCATCATCGGAAAAACGCCGGGTGAGAGCTACACCCACCATGGGTGTATTTTCCCGAATAGGCTATACTGGGGCACCGTATCTGCATCGGAACCGGCCGAGAGGAGGCAGCCCGTGAACCCGTCGCCCACGTCATCGAGGGAGCGCCGAAGCGTCCTCGGCGCCGGCTGCGGTCTCGCGCTCATGTTCGCCGGCGTGTGGACGTGCGACAATGCCACCCTGGCTCTGGCGGATCTGCCCGGAGGTTACCTCTCCATCCGCTTCTTCTCCCTCATCACCTACGGCTTGGCCCTCGCCTTCGCCTGGCGCATCGGCTCCTTTCCCATTGCGGGCCCCCGGGCCGATCGTCGCAAGAAGACGCTTCTTGTGGAGTTCGTCATCGCGGGCGGCGTTCTGTTCGCCATCGGAGTCGTAGCCCTCATCCTCGCAATCGGCGACCCGCGAAACCCCCTGGCCATCGGGGGAGCCCTGCTCATGAAATGCGTGGGGCCGCTTCTCAGCGTCGTCCTCCTCTTTGAATTCGCAGCCCTTCCCCACCTCCTCGTTATGCGAACCACCGCCGTGGCCATGGCCGGGGCCTTCGCTTTCGAGGCTTTGGCGAAATCGGTCGGCGAGACCGTCGGCGCAAGCCCCGTGACCTTCCTGGCTCTCGGAGCTGCGGCCCTCATCGGAGCTGGAAGCGTCAGCCTCGCCCTGCTCGACAGCACCCGCACTGCCGCGGATGCCGATCATGAGACCCGCGAGACGGTGCCCCTCTCGCGGCCCCAGCTCGCCTCCGTCATACTGTGCATCGCCGTAACCTCCCTCATGCTGGGCTTCATGCGCAGCGGCGAAACCCCGAGCAATTCCGTGGGAACGCTGGCCGCCCTGGTAGTTCTCACCGGGGTGCTCCTGGCCGTGCGGCGCTTCCCCGCGTTCGATCTCAACGGCTGCTTTCGCATCGCGACCATCTGCGTGGCGGCAGGATTGCTCTTCGGGCCCCTTCTCGCGCTGTTGCCCTTCGACGGCAGCGCCCTACTCGTCGGTATCGGCACCGCCCTCTTCGAGATGCTCATCTGGGTCATCTCCGCCGTCGTCGTCCGCTCGCAACTGAGACCCCTCCGAGCGGCGGCGGCCGTTCGCCTTCTCGCCGTCGCAGGTCACGGCCTGGGAGCCCTCATGGCCGTCGGAGCGATCTGGGCAAGCACCGTCATTCCCCAGGCCACCGAAGGAGCGGGGCTCATTATCGTCTTCCTCTTCGTGCTCATGCTGCTCTTCGTCGCCAAAAGCGATGCAGCCCTCGAAGAGGAGGATCACGCGGACCCTCAAGCCGAAGCCATCGTGAGCACCACCGAGAGCAGCATTCCAGAAACACCCGCCGCCGCACCGATCGGAGCCAGCGCTGCCGTTCTTGATAGCGCCATCCCCGCTGACGGCAGCCGCAGCGACCCCTCATCCGCTCCGGTGGAAGACGCTGCTGCGGAGGCCCCTAGCACGCAGCACTTTTGGGAAGATCCCTGCGCCGAGCTTGCCCGCACGTGGGGTCTGACGCGCCGGGAACAGGAGGTGCTCGTGCAGCTGGCTCAAGGGCGCGATCTCGCCTTTATGGAAGAGCGGTTCACACTCTCGCGCAACACCGTGAAGATGCACATCCGCAATGTCTACGCCAAGCTCGGAGTCCACGGGAAACAGGAAGTCATCGATCTCGTCGAGGCGACCCGCCATCGCGGAGCACCCTTCAGTCCGGTCCCTAAGCCATAAGCAGAGCCGCGGCGAAGGTCGCAGCCCCGGTAAGGATACCAGCCAATGCCCCGGCCACGATATCCCGAGGAAAGTGCACGCCCCCTAATACGCGGCACCATCCCAAGGCACCCGCACAGGTCATAAGAGCAACGGCAACGGAAGCGCTCGCAACGAACCAGCACGTCGCAATGGCGAAGGCCGAGAAGGCATGACGCGAGGGAAATGACCGCCCCACTCCCTCGCGGGGAATGAGCGGCGTGAATGCGCAGCGCTCATAAGGCCGAGGCGCATTGAAACGGCGCCGGAAAAGGCTTATGAGCCCGAAGGCCACGGCCGGGATCCCCGCAAGAGGCACCAGCCGCAGCGGAGCATGGAGGGCCTCCACCAGCAGCAAAGCCCCATAGGCCCCATAGAACAGCAGCGTCAGCAGTCGATTGGCAATCACAAGGGCCCGCAGGCATCGAGGATGCTCCCGCAGAACCATCGCGCGACACTCATAGCGCTCGGCATAGGCCGCAACTCGCTCGTTCTGTCCTACCACTCGAAAACGCCTTTCTTCCGACAAGTCCGCCCCACGACGCCTCACCTCCCGCCACTGCCCGCAAAGGCTGCAATCCGGGACGACGAAGCGGAGATCGCGCACAGCACGGCCCCGGGGAACCGGCCCCAAAAACAAAAAAAGACACCCTATGCGGCGTCTCTCATTCTAATGCATTTCGGGAAGGGCCCTCCCGCGGAACCGGCCGCCCGGGAGTCCCGGCGCCGCGGCGGCGCGCGGCCCATCCGGCAAACCGGCCCGAGAACAAAAAAGCGCCCCGCACGGGCGCCGGCGGCGATGGCGTTGCCCTGGCCGCGCCCGGAGGACCAGAGGGGCCCAGAAAGCAAAAGGCACCCCGCAGGGTGCCGAAGACGGCATCGGCCCCGTTCGCCGGGGGCGTCAGCGCCGGCGCAGGGCCGGAGCGGGCCCGGGGCGCGATGGGAAAGCGCCCCCTGCGAGCGGAACGACCTGTCCTCCCGCGGCCTCGCGCCGCAGTACTTTCGGCGAGGTGGGGCTTAACTGCCGAGTTCGGAATGGGATCGGGTGATCCCCCACTCCATG